>CAYUPL010000157.1:0-1819 GCA_964446655.1 uncultured Desulfopila sp. | reverse complement strand
GAATAATTGTATTGTTTTCAGGATGGGTATCCGGCGGGGCGCTGCTGGTCGTAAAAACATCTTCTTTCCCTCAAAGACCTTAATCCGGCAGACAGCCTTGTTGCCCTCATTACTGCCGGGGTCCGCTCCTTCAAGATAGAAGGACGTCTGAAAGACAGCAATTATGTCAAAAATATTACAGCCCTTTATCGGCAACGGCTCGACCGTATTCTGGATGGTAACAGGGTGCTGCAGCCGGCATCTTCCGGGAAATGCAATTTTGCCTTTACACCCGATGCAGAAAAAACCTTTCATCGTGGTCAAACCCAGTATTTCCTTCATAACAGGAAAAACAGGCCGGCCTTCCCCGCAACACCAAAGTCCATCGGAAAGCTAATAGGAAGTGTCGGCGCCATCAAGGAAAGAAGCATTGAAATCATAACAGAGGTCGACCTGCACAACGGTGATGGCCTGTGTTACTTCGACAATCAGAACAATCTTGTCGGTTTTCGTGTCAACCGGGTGGAAGGGCGCTGGGTTCATCCTCACGGCAAGATCAGCCCCTTACCCGGCGCAAAAATATATCGCAATAATGACGTACAATTTAACCGGTCTCTGCACAACAGCCGGAAGTGCCGCAAAATAGAGGTGGCTGTAACGGTAACCGAGATCCCGACGGGACTTTCTTTTACAATCGTTGATGAGGATGGTATTACCAGCTGCTGTTCTGCCGAGTTTGCCGAAATTGCCGCCGACCAACCGGAGAAAACTCTGCAGAATATTGTACGACAGGTACAGAAAAGTGGAGACACAATCTTTATCGTGAGCTCGACCAAAGTTGAGGTGAACCCGAAGAGATACTATTCCGGCTCCCTTGTGAAGGAGTTGCGCCGCAAGGCCTTTGCCGCGCATTTGCCGGCACGTCTGCGCCATCACAAAAGAGCGGAGGTGCAGATACATCCTGCTGCAGCATTATGGCCGGGCGGGAAGCTCAGCTATCGCGACAATATAACCAATTCCAAAGCTGAAGCATTCTACGTCCGCCATGGCGCGGTCCTGGCCGGGGAGAGACAGTCACCGGAAAAACTGATGACCTGCAGGTATTGCATTAAAAGACAACTTCGGGTATGTCCGAAGGAGGCAAAGGAAAACCACTGCGATTTTACAGAACCTTTTACGCTTGCGGATAAATCCGGCGAGTATCGCCTTGTTTTTGATTGTCATCGTTGCGAAATGACAGTAGAAGAGCTTAAATCCGTCAGGATACCATGAGAGGCTGATGACAGCCCTGTTGCTGCCTGTTGGAGTAGCCCCTTCACCCATCGTCGCCACAGTAGCGCCACCAAAATCCGACTTATCCGGCCGTATCCCTTCGACGCCCCATAGCCAACATATCGCCACGACAATATAGATACCGCCGTAAGCAGCTTAGGTACCCCCCGCAGCCGTTGGAGGCAGGGTAGGCAGCCAGGGCATAGCCGGTGAGTGCCGGGAACGCAGGAAGAAGCAACCATGGAGACTTCTGATGTCGCCTCTATAAATGGTCGAAAGGTGATCATGCCTGCCGCATCAGGCGCATGCCATTTGCGGTCACCAGTAAAGACGCGCCCATATCTGCAAAGACGGCCAGCCAGAGGCTGCTCATGCCAAACCCCATGGCCAACAGGAAAATGATCTTCACAAAAATTGAGAATCCGATATTCTGATATATCACAGTTACGGTCTTACGACTCAACCGTATGAGATAGGAGAGCTTGCTCAAGTCATCGGTCATTAGCGCGACATCGGCGGTTTCAAGCGCCACATCCGACCCGGCGACTCCCATGGCTACCCCAACCGA
>CAYUPL010000156.1:0-2018 GCA_964446655.1 uncultured Desulfopila sp. | reverse complement strand
ATACAAGCGCAGAACAGCAAAAATTGCAATTGGATATTTGCTCATCAGTTCGTCCGCACAAAACAGGATATGGTCGAAGTGTTTTTTTCTGCTATAGTATATGAGGCGGTCGTGACGAGAACAGTAGTACTACAGAAGGAGGGTATGGCAGATGACGCGGGAATATTCTTTTACTCTTACCGTACCACTGCGGCAGCTTGATGAGATGGACAGTATCTTTGTGCAAGTAAGAGGGATATGTCCTCAGGTCCGGATAAGCCGGAAAACCGATAGAAAAGAGTGTGCCCGCTATTACCTCAGTTTTCCCTTCTCTTCCTCCAGGCCGGATCTTGACTTTCAGAAATGGTTTGCGGAAAACGGCAAAGACTCCTGGGAGCTCTTTGGCCCGACCCATGGCCGCTGGGGGTTGTGCTGAAGGGTTCTGTCCTTTAATACGTAATCAGAAAAAAATAGAATCCGGACCATTGTGTAACATAGTGGAGTTATGCTAAGACAAAGTATATTATTTCGTGGATCTGCTGTAAAAACGGCAGGCGAGTGGTGAGAGACAATGTTTGGCAGGTGAGCTGCGAGAACAGATTTTTTTAAAGTGGAAAGACTTTGCCATGATAACGACAAAGCCGGACAGGGTGTCGGTGCACGGCGGCCACAGCGGCGAGTTTTGCAACCATGCAACCGGATCGCTGGAAGAGATAGTGCGTGCATATATAGACCAGGGTTTTGCCTGGGTAGGGATTACGGAACATATGCCTCCCGCAGGGTCTGAATTTCTCTATCCCGAGGAGCGACAGGCGGGCCTGACCACAGAGTTGCTCCGCCGGCGCTTTGGGGCGTATATGCAGGAGGGGCGCCGTCTGCAAAAAGTGTATCGACATAAGCTGATGGTTTTTGTGGCCATGGAGATTGAAACATATCAAGGGGCTCATGATCTGGTAGCCCGGCTTCTTGATGAGTTTCGGCTGGATTATCTTGTCGGTTCCGTTCATCATGTTAACGATATTCCCTTTGACTATTCGCAGGACGAATATGACAGAGCCGCGCGGAACGCGGGCGGATTGGATGCTTTGTACTGCCGCTATTTCGACGAACAGTATCGTATGCTGCAGCGCTTTTCTCCCGCTGTTGTCGCCCATTTTGATCTTATCCGTCTCTATGATCCGGACTATAAAAAACGGCTGGAAAAAAAGGAGATAGCAGACCGGATAGGCAGAAACCTCGATTTTATCAAAAGTGGTGACCTCATCCTCGATTATAATCTGCGTTCATTGTTGAAAGGGGCGGATGAGCCCTACGTCAGTGCATCGATCCTGGAGCGGGCTCTTCGTCGGGGTATTGCCGTGGTGCCGGGTGACGACTCTCACGGCATTGATTCCATTGGGGTGAATATAGATAATGCCGCGGCATTGTTGCAGGAGCGTGGTTTTGATACAAACTGGCGCAAGCCGCAACTGTTCCGGCCCCGATGAGTGTAACAAGGGTCGCTTCCCTTGAACTTCAGACAAAGGAGAAGAAACTATGGCACAAAAAAAGATCTTGATGCTGGTTGGTGATTTTGTGGAAGATTATGAAGCGATGGTTCCCTATCAGATGCTGCTGATGGTCGGTCATGTGGTGGAGACGGTCTGTCCGGGGAAAAAGGCCGGAGAGACGGTGAAAACCGCTATACATGACTTTGAAGGGGATCAGACCTATACCGAAAAACCAGGCCATAATTTTATGATTACGGCGGATTTCGACACCATTACGGCAGATAATTTTGACGCCCTTGTCATTCCGGGTGGTCGCGCGCCGGAGTACCTGCGCCTCGACAAACGAGTATTGGAGCTGGTGCGGAGCTTTGACGGGGCCGGTAAGCCTATTGCGGCCGTGTGTCATGGCCCTCAGATACTGGTGACCGCCGGTGTGCTGCATGATAAATCCTGTGCTGCTTATCCGGCCTGCGGTCCCGATGTTGAAGGCGCCGGTGGCACCTGGGTGGCCAACAATGATACGTTTTCCAATGCCCATGTGGACGGAAA
>CAYUPL010000155.1:0-2113 GCA_964446655.1 uncultured Desulfopila sp. | reverse complement strand
CCATATTGCACTATTCACTGGAAACATCCGTGTGCAGATGCTAGGATATGCCCGGGAAACCATACCACCATCAACTGAAGAGACGGAAAAACGAATGGCGCAGGACCAGACCCAATCCCTCAGCAAACGCATCCTGGAAAGGCTCAGCCTTTTTTTCGGTGATATCGTCTATACTGTGGAGACTCTCGAAGAAGAGCTCGATAACGGCAATGTCATGTATAAGCCTTCGGATATTCTTGCTTATCTGCAAACCGCATTTATCGACGAAAAATTTGTCGAGGTGGAAATAAACGGCATCACCCAGGTGTATTTCAGCAGAGTGCATGACCATCCGCCCGATCCATCCCAAAACGATGAGATCGACGAGACGGAAGCCGCCAAAAAATATAAGCCGGGTGATTACCTCAAAGCCATGTCCCACCTGATAATGCTGCCTCTCGAGCCGGGCATGGGCAATTATAATATCCGCTACTCCAACAGAGTCCTGCTTCGTTTTTTCACCTCTTCCTACGCTGTCGAAGTAGGAACCTTTTATCAGGATCAGGAAGTAATACAGGATCTTCCCGTTTTACGTCTCGATTATCCGGTTATTGCCAGAATCGTGCGGGGCTCCCGGGAATTCAGGGCCAAAGTCCCCAAAAAGATGGATATCAAACTGATGGTTATCGGCAAAAGAAAACAGAAAACCATTACCACCAAGCTCCTCAATGTCAGTGTTTCCGGATTTGCCTTCGCCATCAGGAAAGAACAGCAGCAGGATTTCGTCATCGACGAGCAGCGTTCCATGGAAATTATCATCAATGACATGATGGAGCTTCGCATAACCGGCACCATTCGTCATATTTCCAAAATTCGCGGCAAAAAAGGAACGGAATTTCACTGCGGAGTCCAGGCGGATCTGCCCACCCGTGCCATTGCGGCACGACTTGAAGAGATTGTCGCCACGGTGCAGCGCGCCCATCTGCGCGAGCTGGCCGAACTGTCCACCGATAGCGGCATCAAACTGATCAAGTAAGGCGGCAGTGCCGGTTACAATGCCACTTCAACCTCGAGCACAGATTCTGCCGGGGTAAGCCTCTCTCCATCCCCCGACACTTCTCCCATCTCCGTTGTACCTTTCTTCCGGACAAAAATCCTTGAACCGCTGACACCCTTACCCATCAGATAACTTTTTACCGTGTTTGCCCTTGATTCGGAAAAAATATCGGCTATCGTGGCATTGTTCAGGTCAGGAGAGAAATAAGAGACGGTGATAGCAGAAGAAGGATTGCCGGACGCTACCCCGACAAGATTGTCGAGGGCTTGTAAAGATCTTTCGTTCGGCAGACTGGAGTCGGCGGGAAACTGGATAATCACCTTATTCGATGCAACGGCGGGGGGCAGATCGGCAGCTCTGTCCAAAGATGCAGAATTCTGACCGGGAATTGCTGTTTCTACAGAATCTTCTCTTTCCAGAGGAGATATCGACGGTTGTCTGTCGAACCACCTCCTCGCATCATCTATAAATTGGTTGACAAACTCGAGCTTTACAAATGACCCTTCAGGGTTCAGGTAACCATATCCTCCAGCCAGGATAAGAATAAGAAAACCTGCAAACAGAATTTTTTTGCTCTTCGAAGATCGATTCTGCCCTGATTCACCCATTTCCTCCAAGTCTGCCGGTATACCACCATCCGTATCTTTTACCGCAACACCGGTACCAATACCTTCAGCCGCATTCACATGCCTTTTCAGTTCAGCAACCATCGCCCTGCTGCTGAGCAGAGATATGTCGTATTCATCCTTTTCCCATGCCCTATTGAGCCTATTCGCCTGGTTTGTCATGGGGTAAACACTTTTCCACTTTTCCTTCTCAGCTGATCCGGCATTTTCAGTCTCCAACACCAATTGTGCGCGGTGGTTTGTCGAACTGTCGGCACCCTGCTGTTTCACAACATCATCTGAGCTTTCTTTTTGCGAAACATTGGCAACAAAATCCGACCCGGCATCGACCACATTTTTATACGATTCACCTCCTGCTTGTTTTTCCAGTTGAACACCGGTGCTGGGCTCCTTTACCGCTGCAGCTGAAAGACTTTTACGATCTACAATTTCCAACTCTTTGGCACAATCT
>CAYUPL010000154.1:0-2162 GCA_964446655.1 uncultured Desulfopila sp. | reverse complement strand
TATTTGACAAATCAGGCCGTTCCTATTTTAAGATATATATAACAATGACAAAGCACACCTGTAGTTCAAACTCTGATGCTGATATACTATTTATCAAGAGAAAAGGCTTCATTGCAAAAACACAGAATCAATTCCAAATAAGGAGAAACTATGTACGCATTGGCTATAAACGGCAGCCCGAGAAAAAATGGTAATACTGAAATGCTGCTTAATGCCGCCCTGGAGCCACTTGCTGCTGCCGGTTGGCAGACAGAGCTGATACAAGTGGGTGGTAAACCGGTGAGAGGCTGCATTGCCTGTCGGAAATGCTGGGAGAAGAAAAACATGCAGTGTATCGCCCACGACGATCTCTTTAATGAGGTTTTCAGCAAAATGGCAGCAGCCGATGCTCTGCTCCTGGGCTCTCCCACCTATTTTACCGATGTCAGCAGTGAAATGAAGGCTATCCTCGATCGCTCCGGCTACGTTGCCCTGGCGAATGATCGTGTTTTCCGGGGTAAGATCGGCGCTGCTGTCGCGGCAGTCAGGCGGGCAGGAGCCGTTCACGTTTTCGATACCATAAATCATATGTTTCTCATGAACCAGATGATCGTTCCAGGCTCAACCTACTGGAACTTAGGAGTGGGCCGTGACAAGGGCGATGTTGCCGGTGACGCGGAGGGACTGAACAATATGAAAAACCTCGGCGAAACCATTGCCTGGCTTGGCGCAGCCATTGCACCTCACAAAAAAGATTTTCCCGCACCTGCCGGCTGAAAACCTTTTAATCTGAGGAGAACAAAAGCAAAAGAGGCTTTTCACCTGCCGACTTTGCAAACTTTTTCCTCTGGTGATAATGGGTTATTGCTCTCTCAGCGTCATTGGCGGGAGGCTGACATCATTGTCGATCCTGCAGTTTCTCAGCACACAATACGCCCCTATGCGGGTGTTGTCTCCAACGGTGCAATCATGCAGAATCGCACCGTTTTCGATTATGCAGTTTGATCCGATGGTACTGTGGCCGGCGACAAAGGCACCGGGAAGCAGTAGAGTATCACTGCCGATCTCAGACTGGCGTGAAACCGTCACTGTTGCCCTGTCATGGATGGTGACGCCCTGGCGCATCAGTTCCTGGTTCCTTCGCTGCTGCAACTGCCTGTGGGCGGCCTCCAGCTCCACCTTGGAGTTCACGCCAAGCACCTCATCGGCCGCGGGGTTGAGATATTTCTGTGCCTGTTGCTTTTGCGACACCGCATATGCGACAATATCGGTGAGGTAAAATTCTCCCTGAGAGTTATCCGGTGTAAGGCTTGCCAGAGCCTCAAAAAGAAATATCTTCTCCACCAGGTAAATTCCCGCATTGATCTCCTGTATTTTCCGCTGTTGCTCGTCGGTCTCCTTCTCTTCCACAATGGCGAGAATACTGTCTCCAGCAGAGATGATACGTCCATAGCCGGTGGGATCAGCCACGATGGTGGTCATAACCGTCAGCACCGACCGACAGGCCAGATGGTTCCGATACATCTCCTGCAGTGATTGCGAAGATATCAATGGCGTATCGCCGCAAAGAATCATCACCACTCCGTCACCTTCAGGAACCGCCGACTGAGTCATCTGCACCGCATGCCCCGTACCAAGCTGATGTTCCTGACGCACCAGCTCGACATCATGATGGCGTAGAGACTTCCGAACCGCTTCCTCCTGGTGCCCGACGACAACAAGGCATCGTGCCGGCTCCAGCGGCCGGACACTTTCCAGAACATGATGCAGCATCGGCTGGAAAAACACTTCATGCAACACCTTTGCTTTAGCCGACTTCATCCTGGTACCTTTTCCGGCCGCCAATATTATTACGGATAGTTGCGAAATTGATTCCATTGTTTTCCTGTAATTGTGTGATCTCTTGTTCGTAAATAACATTCCTTTTCTGCCGTTTGGCCCGCCGTGTGCCGGATTGCCGGTCACAAAAACATGGGTTGGCAAGAAATGCGTAACTGTATATATTGGTTGGTCACATACCTCAACATAAGGTGCAGGATTGTATGCTGCCGCAGTGGTGCATGCATGCTTGCGACAAAATAAAACATTTTTCCCTTTTATGCATACTATAAGCGTTGATCAATCTGTTATCTGATTACGTATAATCCTCAGCCATGATCTCTTTATCCGGGAGACAGATTAAA
>CAYUPL010000153.1:0-2356 GCA_964446655.1 uncultured Desulfopila sp. | reverse complement strand
GTAGTGACCGCCGAAAGCGCTGTCCGACCAGACCACCACACCCCCGCCGGATTTAACCCATGTGCCCAGTGCTTCCGCCTCCTCAGGTGTAAATCGGCGCTGGTTCGATCCCAGAATCAGCACCTTCACTGTCGCCAAGACTTCCGGCTTAAGGCGCAGCTCGGCATCATACGCCTCATCAATGATAAAGCCGACATTGCGTATGGCCCCGGCGAATTGGGACATGCCGCGCGGTCCGGCATCATTCAAGCGCATTTGGTGGAATGGTTCAGCATCGCCAGAAGGCACGGTGCCGTCCTCCGCCACATCGCCATAAAGGTAGAGCACACGGGGCGGGTCTTCGGCCATGGCAGAAAACGGGAAGTACGAGCCTATTAACAGTAAAGAAAGCAAACTTTTCATGCTAATAGTTTTAGGCGAAATATCGGACAGATCAAATGTATAGTAAGCGACGAAAAAACTCAGTAGATCGAAATCGATGTGTCATGGGCTGAGCCCCTGAAAAAAAGTCTGCTGACTTATTCAACTTCCAAACCAAAGCTGAGGGCTGTGTGCCGGTACAGACCAATATCCTTCTGGGGCACTTCTTCGCCATTGGCCGCGGCGACTAAGGCCGGAATCGCCCACTCTTGTAATCTATCCATCATTTGCCTCTGCCGTTGTTCCCGTCCCTCTGAGGTTACTCCATACCATCCTGAATATTGATCAGCTGCCTCATCTGCCGGAGTCGTCGCAATCCTCAATAGATCAGAAATATTAAAAGAGAGCGGGTGCTTTGCATATCCGGGAACTTGCTCCCAACAGCGACGGGTGAAGGCCTCATTGGTCAGGAAGTCAGTTTTTCCGGCTCGCAAAGAGATGGCTAGTAGTCGCTCCTGAATCCGTTCTTGCGCCTGTTCCTTTGTTACTGCCCATTCGTCCAGGTATAATTGAACCAAGAGATCGACAATTTCCTGATCCGGCTCCGTCCATGAGTAGCGTGTTTGTTGTTGAACCACATTTTGATGAATTGAGGTAAGCTGAAAATATCGAATACCGGCCAGCAGATTGGCGAAGCTCTCACGGGCCTTGAATTCGTCGTCTCCCAGCTGCGCAATGACCTCCGCTGCCTTTGACTTTAACTTTTCATGCTGATGCTTCAATCCCGGTTCACTGCCCGAGATTTCGCCCCACCGGGCTTCTGCGATCAGCCGGTCAGGCAAAGTGACATATCGATAATACCACCAGGCCGCGAAAACCAGGCCGATAAGAATGAGAGTCGGTGCTATCATTTTCATGAATGAAGCCTATAACATTTTAATCAGTTATCATGCCACCTAAAAAGACCAGTAGGCTAGCACCGCTCAATACAATCGATACGGAAAAGATGTAACAGGTTCCGATGTTCATTTAGCTTTAGCAAGCGGTTTTATTTCCGAGTAGCTGCTCAGAGCCATACGCATGACCTCAATTGCCTGATCGCGTCGCTTTGCCTGCACAAAAGCGGCTACCCAGACGGGCTTGGTCGCGTTTTCGGCAAGCAGGACAAGCTTATTGGTATCTGATGCTAATGTTGCCTCTTGCATGAAAATCCCGTTGTTCTCAGTAAGCTGCCACTCCAGTTCATCCATTGCCGGCCCGCGCCAATCCGCATCTCCAAGGTAATGGGCAGCCTGTTTGCGAAATTCATCGCCGCTTTCAAACTTGCTCTTACTGCCCACGGCGAGGGCTTCGACGATCTTCTGGTTACCGCCGATGTTCCAACTGCGCTTGCCATAAGAAAGCAGGACTTCCAGTGGCACCAGGTGTCTGGCCCCATTATCTTGGACAAATCGATCAGGTAGTGTGACCCAGCCTGCACCGGGCACTTGAAAAGACTTATTTTCAGTCACATTACGGCCCCCTCCATTGGCTGCATAGATCAGACCAATCGTCGCTGCGACTGTAACAGTAGCAATGCCTATCCACACATACATATTAATCCTTAAGTGGTTTTCGTGGCGATCATGTCTTACCTACAAAAAGTATCAATTTCGGAAATGTGACAATTAGGTTAATCGGAAAGTCATAACTAGACAGATTATGAAACCCAATCAAAGGAGATTCTTAGAGGCTGTCTAAAAAGTGGTGGTGACAAAATTTCAAGAAAAATTTCGGCCCTGTGAGGCGCGACGAAGGCGCATATCTACATAGATACGTAACTGAGGAGCAACGAAGCAGGGCGGAATTTAGCGCAGGAAGTTTGTTATCATCCACTTTTTAGACAGCCTCTTAGCACCGCTGAGTCCGGTTGCAGCCTGACCGCGCTTTTCGACGCTCCCCTCAACCCTCGAACCAAAGCTCAAGCAAGCTTGAGCACTCGAAAGTCCCGACTCCG
>CAYUPL010000152.1:0-2573 GCA_964446655.1 uncultured Desulfopila sp. | reverse complement strand
GCGCGAAGCAAGGTGCTATAGTAGTCTATGCACCTTGCTTCGGCAACGCTGCAGGTACGGTAAGATCGGCTGGCCTTCGGTGAACATTGTGTATGATTGTCATATGAAAGAAGACTGCTTGAACATATTGGAATATCATTTAATTTATGAAAATCGGCACAATGTTCATGAGAAATCCGGGCCAGATGTCGGATAAGCCCCTGCATACCGTCGCATTTTTGCAACGGTATGCACCACATGCCGTCGCATACCGTCGCAACAACGCATCACCAAACCCGTCTTAAAAAATCCCCGCCCACACTCTTTATGTGCATTTGTCCGAAAATGCGGCTTTTCCTGTATGCCGCATCATTTGCTCTATTCCGGCACGGCGCTTGCTGTCTCACAGGTACTGACCAATGGCGGAGCACCGCGGTTTACAGGTCGAAAATGTTGTAAAAAAAAGGAAAAAGGACACCGATACCATGGCAATAGTATTTTTAGGTCTGCAGCCGACAGCAACCACGATTTTGAGCAAATGCCTTCATCAAAACGGTAAAGAGATTGAATCCGTGGCGACAATAGAACAATTCAACCAGCTGGTCAGCCAACGTCCTCAGGACGTCGAGGCAGTCATAGCAGACGATACTGACTTGGTCGCCCTGAAGGATCTTATCATGCACAACCCCATGCTCAACATGGGGATCATCAGTACACGATCGACAGACGCATTTCACGATGCTACGGAAGGCTATGGGATTTTAATGCAACTTTCCTCTCCTCCGACAAAGGAGGATGGCATGAGTTTTCTCGCAAAACTGGAGTCACTGGCTGCGCTGTACCCGCCATCCAAAACAGGAGAAATGAAATGATAATAAGTGTAGCCAGCGGCAAAGGTGGAACCGGCAAAACAACAGTTTCCACCAACCTCGCCGCTGCCTTGGACAGCAAAGTCACTTTTCTTGACTGTGACGTCGAAGAACCAAACGCCCATCTGTTTCTCCAGCCGCAGACGGAAAAAGAGGAAACGATTTACACCCTTTTACCCCAGATCGACCAGAGTCGTTGCGACCTCTGTCGAAAGTGTATTGATATCTGCCGCTTCAATGCCATTACAATTGCGGGAAAATCTTTCCTTCTTTTTCCGGAGCTGTGCCATAGCTGTGGCGGCTGTCTGGTTGTCTGCCCGCAGAAATGCCTCTCGGAAGGGAAACGTGAACTCGGCCACATCGCCACAGGAACTCGAGGGCCAATCCAGTTTCATAACGGAACTCTGCGTATTGGAGAGGCAATGTCACCTCCTCTCATCAAGAAACTGCGAAAACAGTTTGAGAAAAACGGCGATACAGTGATCATCGATGCTCCGCCGGGTACATCCTGCCCCGTAATCGCCTCTATGCACGGGGCCGACTATATTGTTCTGGTAACAGAGCCGACGCCATTTGGTCTGCATGATCTCAAACTGGCCCATGAAACTGTGCTGGAGCTGGGCATTCCCTGCGGATTAGTGATAAACCGGGCCAACCTCGGCGATGACGGTGTGCATCAATATGCCCGGGAAAAACATCTTCCTATCCTGATGGAAATACCGTTCAGCAAAGACATTGCCGCCCTCTACTCCCGCGGCCACCTCATCATCGAGGAAATGCCGGAATGGAAAGAGAGATTTATAACCCTTTTTGAAACAATCAGGGAACAGGTTATACAAGCAGGGAGTCTTTCATGAAAGAATATGTCATCATCAGCGGCAAGGGTGGTACAGGCAAGACAAGCCTGACGGCCGCCTTTGCGCTTTTAGCCGAGAATCCCGTTCTCTGTGATGCCGATGTAGACGCAGCTGATCTTCACCTCCTCCTCCAGCCCAGCCTGGTAACACGTCATGACTTCAGTGGAGGCAACCTCGCCGTCATCAATCAGGATAACTGTACGCAGTGCGGTACCTGCCGAGAACTTTGCCGCTTTGAGGCCATATCGACCGACTTTATAATTGACCCGATTCAGTGTGAAGGCTGCGGTGTCTGCGTCGACTTCTGTCCTGAAAAAGCCATAGATTTTCCCCGACAGAAATGTGGCGAATGGTTCGTCTCCGACACTCGTGTCGGTCCCATGGTCCATGCCAGACTCGGCATCGCCGAGGAGAACTCCGGTAAGCTGGTCAGCGTCATCCGGCGCCAGGCAAGACAACTTGCTGAAGACAACAGTCTTGACCTGATCATCACCGATGGTCCTCCAGGAATCGGGTGTCCTGTTATTGCCTCCATCACTGCAGCAGAAGCCGTCATTATCATTGTCGAACCAACCATTTCAGGAATGCATGATGTCGAACGGGTCACCCGCCTTACCAATCACTTTGGCATACAGGCGATGCTCTGCGTCAACCGCTATGACATCAATCTGGAAATGACGGAGAAAATAGAACAATTTGCCGCCGCGGAAGACCTTGTCATCTTACCGAAGATTCCCTTCGATAAGGCTTTTACCATGGCCATGGTAGAGGGAAAAACATTGATTGAATTTGCGCCGGACTCGGCAACCAGCAGTATAGTCAAAGAGGTGTGGCAGGCCATACTTGCCGCACCGGAAGCAAAGAGACC
>CAYUPL010000151.1:0-2576 GCA_964446655.1 uncultured Desulfopila sp. | reverse complement strand
CTACCAAGTCATTAGCAGCGCATCCGATTTGGCTGAGCTTCGTACGTAATCAGATTCTCTTTTGTAGTCCGGGCTTCGCTTTAGCTGAGAAGCCCGGTTCGGGGGTTATATCAGCGAACCATCCCCCACTGCTGCAGCCGGCGATAGGCATATTGGGCGGCCTCGCCCTGCTGGGTCTGCTGCAGAAAGGTGCTGTACTGTCTCCCGGCACGTTGCCGGTCACCCATTCCCTCTGCGGCCACACCTTTGAGAAAAGTTACGCCGATATCTCCGGGCAAAACCCGGTCAAACTGATCAAAGGCGTTGTAGGCGCTCGAGGGTTCACCCCGGCTTAGAGCGAGTACTCCAAAAAGCTTATGTCCCTGGGCCTCTTCGGGGTAGATCTTTCTGGCGCTATCGGCGTAACGCGCTGCCTGGTCTTCTCGCCCAAGGGCCTGCAGGCATTGTGCCATGCGGATGTTGGCGGCATAGTCCTGCGGAGTGGCGCTCAGAGCGGTTTGAAACTGCTTTTCCGCTTCACCGAGATTTTTCTGAGCCATTGCCGTTTCCCCGTGTTTACAGGCATCGATGGTCGGCTTGATGCGGCGTAACGCAGCGGTGTTGTCCATAAATCGCTCCCGTCCCCGGTCGGCGCCGGAACTGGCGGCGTAACGGGTGGCCGCCAGGTCCCTGGCGTTGTCGCGGCGTTCGCTTCCCATGGGGTGGGTGGAAAACATTGTTGCCAGCAGGCTGGGCTCTTCTTTCTCCTGATCGACCAGCAACTGATGCAGTTCAACCATGCCGTCGGCCGGATAACCGGCGCGGACCATATATTCCTGGCCGAGGGCGTCGGCTTCCCGCTCATTGTCGCGGGAATAACTGGAGAGAAGGGCACTGGCGCCCAGCTGACTGCCAAGGCCGACCAGGCCGCCCCAGCCGGAATCTGCCGCAGCAACAGAGAGGCCGACCACTGCTACCTGGGCCAGCAGAGTCTGCCCTTGTCGTTGGGCGGCATGGCGGGCATTGACATGACCGGCCTCATGGCCCAGCAGGGCAGCGAGTTCCGCCTCATCGTCCAGTTCGGTGATGATACCCCGTGTCACGCCCATTGCTCCGCCGGGAAAGGTATAGGCGTTAATATAGTTGGCATTGAGCACCCGGTAAGAGTAGGGCATCGTCGGGCGATGGCTGGTGGAATGGACTCTTTGTCCGACATCGCCGAGGTAGCTGTTGATCCGGCCATCCTGCACCGGACCGAGGTCGCGGGAAAACTGATGCGGAGATACCTGGGCGTCGATCCCCCGCTCCTGGGCTTCGCTCATGCCAACCAGAATGTTCCTGCCGGTCACCGGCGACGTGGCGCAGCCCTGCAGGCTCCATGAGCAGGCGCTCAGGCTGCCGACGCCCAGAAGCCAGAGGACCTGGCGGCGGGTGATACGGTTGGTTCGCAGACTTTCGGACAATTCGTCGCTACTATGCATGGTTTCTCCTCGGTAAAAAGAGTAGATCATGAACAGGTTGTCGTCCAGCAGGCTTTGTCTTGATATGTCCCCAAAAGCCAACCACGATTCACACTACTAATAAATAAAGTATCTGTATTTTGTCTTCTTTTCCAGAATGTGGATCAAGGCCGACCAGGAAAGTGCGGATTTCAAAGTTCAACTATTGCAGCTCCATGTATCGGCCTACCGGTAATTTATAGTTCTACCTCGACGCGCCGGTTTTTTTGACGTTCTGCCGGGGTGGTGTTTGGAGCGACAGGGCTGCTTTCACCAAAGCCCTTGCTGACCAGTCTGGCGGGATCAACACCTTTCTCGATCAGATAGTTGATTACCGCCTGAGCCCGTCTTTCGCTGAGTTTCTGGTTGTAGGCCTCGGTTCCTATACTGTCGGTGTGGCCGTGGATTTCGGCGGTGATGCCTTTATTTTCCAGGAAGTAAGCAACCCATCGATTCAGCTCGGGAAAGTATTCCTTTTTAATTACATATTTATCGAAATCAAAGAGGACATCGGAAGCTTCGAGAATGATCAGCGTTTTTTCTCCCAGATCGTTACCGCTCGAGGCTGCTGTCCCGCCTGTTGTTCCTGAAGATGATGCAGAAGGTGGCGGCTGAGTTACTCGGTAGGGACCTTCTTTGAGAATATAATGTTCGGTGAGGCTGTCATGGGGACCGACGGTATAATGCTCGGTAAGGCTGTGTTTCCCTTTACCGGCTGGAGATGTGTAGACCTCGGCTCCATCATCCTTGGCAACAGTATAATGTTTGGTATTTGTTGTATAGCGCACTTCGCTGGGGAAGAAGGAACATCCGCTGAAGAGTAAAGAGAGAAAAATGAGCGCCGATACAGCTTGCAAAGAGGCGGGGGGGAGATTCGTTGTATTCATGACAGTCCTCGTAATTTTTTCTTTGTTTTTCTGCAATGAAGTGATCAACCTTGCATGTCGTCACCTTCGCCGACAACCGTGAAGCCGATTGTCTCCTGTGTGTCATTCCATAAACAGTTGATCAGTCGCTTAATCCCCTTGATAACGGCCAACCTTCTCTGATTTTCCTACAAATTTACGTAAGGATTGTCAATATCTTTCTCCTTGGTAT
>CAYUPL010000150.1:0-2743 GCA_964446655.1 uncultured Desulfopila sp. | reverse complement strand
TACTCAGCCAGGTGGAAAAAAACATCGTCTTCTTCGAACTGGAATGGAACTCGCTGCCGGATGAGCAGGTCGATGCACTGCTGCAGGATGCAGCACTGCGCCCCTATCGTCACTATCTCTTTGCAATGCGGCGATACAGACCGCATCAGCTGTCGGAAGCGGAAGAAAAGCTTCTTATCGAGAGAAAGGTTGTGGGACGCAGCAGTTGGACCACACTGTTCGAAAAGGTTTTCGGCCATCTCCGTTTCGGGACGAAGCAAAGAACCGAAGAGGAAGTGCTCACCGACCTGTACAGCAACAAGCGCGAAGTACGGTCACAGGCCGCCGCGGAAATGACTGAAGGTCTGACATCACAAAGCCATCTCCTCACCCACATCTTCAATACCCTGGCGGCGGAAAAAATGATCACCGACCGTCTGCGCAGCCACTCCGCCTGGATCAGCGCCATGAACCTGGACAACCAGGTAGAAGACGCCACCGTGGACGCCCTGGTCAGCGCGGTGACAGGTCGCTACGACATTGTACAGCGATATTACCGGGTGAAAAAAGAATTACTCGGCCTCGACGACCTGCGCGACTATGACCGCTATGCACCGTTGCCGGCACTGCCGACCAAACAGATTGACTGGCAGGGAGGCCGCGCCATCGTCCTGGATGCCTTTGCCTCGTTCTCACCACGCATGGCCGACACAGCCAGACAGTTTTTTGAGAAAAACTATATCCACGCCCCTCTGCTGCCCGGCAAAAGAGGGGGCGCTTTTGCGCATCCCTGTATCCCCGAAATCCACCCCTATGTCATGGTGAACTACAGCGGCACACTTCGGGATATTTCCACCGTTGCGCATGAATTAGGTCATGGGGTGCATCAGGCCCTGGCGGCGGACAGAGGATATTTCTACAGCGATACTCCGCTTGTCCTGGCGGAAACCGCCTCGGTCTTCGCCGAGCTGCTGGTTTTTAAGTCCCAGCTCGACCTGCTGGAGAATGCGGCCGAAAAAAAAGCCTATATCTGTCAGAAACTGGAATCGATCTTCGCCACTGTCTTCCGCCAGACGGCCATGAATCGCTTTGAAGAGGCCATGCACCAGGGACGCCGTCAAAAAGGGGAACTCAGCAGCAAACAGCTCAGCGCCTACTGGCTGGAAACTCAGGGACAGATGTTCGGCGACGCCGTCACCCTCACAGACGACTACGGTATCTGGTGGTCCTATATTCCGCATTTTCTGGCCACACCAGGCTATGTCTACTCTTACGCCTTTGGTGAACTGCTTGTTCTGGCTCTTTACAACCTCTACGAACAGGAGGGAGATGGTTTCATTGCAAAATATTTCGACCTTCTCAGCGCCGGTGGTTCGGACACTCCATACAATCTCCTCAAACCCTTCGGCATTGATCTGAATGACCAGACTTTCTGGAATCAGGGCCTGGAACTGATCGACTCCATGCTGCAGGAAGTTGAAGCCGGTTAAAAGAGAAATTCGAACAGTAAGATGAGGCATGCCCATGAAAATTGTTGTTCTTGACGGCTATACTCTTAATCCGGGCGATCTGGACTGGAGTGGGCTGCAGCTTCTGGGCGAACTGAGTGTTTACGAACGCACCGGCAGGGATGAAATCATCACTCGCGCCGAAGGCGCCGAAATACTCCTCAGCAACAAAACCGTCCTGACGGATGACATTATGGAAAAGCTGCCGGCGCTGCGCTATATCGGTGTGCTTGCCACAGGGTATGACGTTGTCGATATCGAAGCAGCCCGTAGAAGAAACATCGCCGTTACCAATGTGCCGGGCTACGGCGCCGCTTCCGTAGCACAGATGGTCTTTGCCCACATTCTCAATATCACCAACAACGTCGCCGGCCATTGCCGGGATGTAGCTGGGGGAGGCTGGGGCAGAACCGACGACTACTGTTACCAGCTCACTCCTCAGGTCGAGCTGGCCGGCAAAATGATGGGAATCATCGGGTATGGCGAAATCGGCCGTGCCACAGCCGCACTGGCCGGAGCATTCGGTATGGAAGTACTGATTCACACCCGCACCATACCGCAGTCGCTCCCGGACCATATCTCTCATGTGACACTTGAGGAGCTGCTGCGCCGGGCCGATATCATCAGCCTGCATTGTCCCCTGACCAACGAGACCAGGGCATTAATCAATGAGAACACTCTTGCTCTCATGAAAAGTTCCGCCATACTGATTAACTGCAGTCGAGGACCGCTGCTGGACGAAGCAGCGCTGACTGAGGCACTGAACAACAGCAGAATCAGGGCGGCAGGTCTGGATGTTCTCTCTCAGGAGCCACTCAAGGATGATACCCCTTTGCTCAGGGCAAAGAACTGTTGCATAACCCCGCACATTGCCTGGGCCACCAGGGAGGCCCGAGCACGTCTGCTGGCAATTGCCGTGCTCAATCTCGAGGCCTTCCTGCAGAAAGAGAAGAAGAATCGCATCGTCTGAATATGGCCCTGAGCCTTTCTCAAACGCCGGCTATCACTTCTATTTCAACATCAAGACCGTCATCGAGATTGCGGACCCCGACACAATTCCTGGCTGGTCGGTCCTTGGGGAAAAATTCCAGATAGGCGCCGTTCAACTCATCCTTATGCTCCATAGAGCTCAGAAAGATATCAACCCGCAAAACCTTTTCCAGATCGGAACCGGCCGCCTCAAGAATCGCCTTGATATTTCTCATGATACGCCTGGTCTGCGCCGCCACCGAATCATGAACCGCTTTTCCGGTCTG
>CAYUPL010000149.1:0-2924 GCA_964446655.1 uncultured Desulfopila sp. | reverse complement strand
CGAGCCTGATTTTTTCCAGGTAAAAGACGGAACTGACCTGGGATTCTTCCACTCTACCGGCCAGGGAATACCAGGAATTTGAGGCCTCGGGGTAGGACTCCGGCGCGTAGTAGGAAAGAAGGTCTTCAAATTGCATCCGAGCCGTTGGTGGGGAGTAGGTGGTCGCTAGATTGACGATATGCCTGCTTATATCCCGTGTGTAGCTCTCTGTCGGCTTGCCCTGGATAAACTCCACTGTCCCTGTCATCTTCGGTGGAATCAGCACGACTCTCTGATACTTCACCGACCGGTATACCAGCAATGAATTGAAGATAGCCGCCAGAGCCAGTACCAGGACGGTGAATTTCAGCAGCCTGTTTTCGACAAAGAGGTTACTGGTTTTCTGCAGGAAGATATTGGTGTTCATTCGTGAAACTCCCGTTGAAAATACTCAGGATAATTCTTCATCCGGATAAAGCCGAGCATATAGAGGAGATGTTTGAGAAAACCTCTGGAGTTCGTCCTTTTGGTGCGGGTATACAGGTATTGGCTCACCAGGAATACAAGCCACATGATGTTACCGTAGAGGAGAGCCAGGGTGAGGGTAAACAGGCAGAGGACCAGTTCATCGGTCTCAAACCAGAGTATCTGGATCGGCCGGGAGAGGTATTGCGGAAACCTGTGGGTGAAATTGTTGTCGCTCATTGTACCCTTTTGCCTTTAATGCTGTTTCGGTGGCTAGATGATTGTGGCGCCTATGGTCTGTACCACCGCATCGGCCTTGAGCAGAAATGCCCCTCCCAAGACCACACCCGCCGCCGGCAAGATCATCTGCCGGATGGCCAGTATGGCTGAGAAAACCATACAGGCGACCCCGGCCACAAAACCGATCGGGCCAAGCAGGATCTGGTTCACCCCGATGTCATACAGATCATAGGCAAAGGATCCCGCTGCCGGTACCGTCATTGCCATGGCGTTGGAGGAGAGCAGGCAGAGGGTTACGAATGCTGCCCAAAATATGGTGCGGCGCACCTGTGGTTCGTAGTGTAGTTGCGGTTCCTTGAAGCTCATGAAGTGGTTCCTCCTCGAAGTAATTGTTTGAAAACGACGTGTTTAATCCAGAAATTCATCTTCATGGTTGTCTGGTGATTTCAACCCGGCGATTCCTGGAAAAGTGCAAGGGATTGGTGGTAACGGGATCCTCTTCCCCCTTTGCCTGCAGTACGGATATGGTATACCCCCGGTTGAGAAGAGAGTGTGCCACGGTAATAGCCCGTTGTAATGACAGCATCAGGTTTAGACGGGATGAGCCAAGGGCACAGGAATACCCGGTAACGACCAGGGGAGTATCTGTTGTAATCTCCTGAGACTGCATGCCGGTATACAGTGAAGTTACGGCACGGGATGTCAGAGCAGCGCTTCCTTTTTCAAAATGTATTGCCAGAGCCTCCGAACGTGCCGGTACTGTTGTGTCGGTTTGAGAAGAGTTGTTCATAACGAATGTGGTCACAGTTGCATTGCGGATTGGTTCCATCCGGAATTCATATACCTCCTCACGGATCTCCAGTGCCCCTGAGAGTGATGGCGGCAGCAGGAGGATAGCCAGTGCGAGTTGTATGATGTGGATTGTTGTTTTCATCTCTACTTTCTTTTTTCTGATGGTGTGACTAGTTACCCGCCTTTTGATGTACTTTTTCAGCTGGAAAAAATATCTTTTTTCAAAAGAGTAAGTGGCAATAAATGGTGTTTATTACTTATTTGTTTGTGCTGTGTAAGAGAGTTTTTGCTCTTTTTTCGTCCGGATTTTTTCTCGGTGCCTGGCAACCTGGACCCGGTTACGTATGGTATACAGCCGCCGGATCTGTTGTCTGCTGAGCACAAACGAGAAGGTGGTCTGGATTTCCTCGATGAGCATGGTCATCTCGAGTTTCTTTCCCGGAGCCAGGTTGTAGCATCTGCTGGAAGCGTATCGTTCCCACTTGGTTGGCAGATCCGCTGTTCTCAGAAAACTGAGCCGTGCCTTCAGCGAGAGAGAACTCAGCTGGGCCCGTAGCAGTTCTTTTTTCCCCCAGATCCGTTCGAGGAAGTGCAAAGCGGTTAAATCGTCGGCGGATAAGGGGTCTGTAATGACTCCTTCACGCTGTAAATAGAGGAGAACGCGTTTAGGTAACGGGGAGGTTTTGGCAAATTCAGTCACATTCATCAGGACATCTCACTCTGAATTTTTGCGATACTGGTTGCCACCAGGCGGAAGGCCTGCCGTTTGGAGATCTTGAATTGTGCGGCAATGTCGACTGCGCTGCTGGGAGTGGGTTGCTGGAGAAGCCACAGACAAATTTCCCGTTGCCGCTTGGTGATCATCTTCAAGGCCTTCTCAATGTCTTTGCTGTCGGGTTGTTGTACTTCTTCGGAGTGCTCTTGCCGGGGAAGAAAATAGTCCTCCAGGCAATGAACCGTCATAATTCCGGAAGCCATCTTGATACAGCTGGTCTTGAAGATTACCCGGAAAAACGGAATCAACTGCTCAGGTGTTCTTTTTTTTCTTGAGCAAATGAAAGCCTTGAATATGGCAAGTGTTGCTTCCTGATAGAGATCTTCATAATCGCCAACCATAAAACTGAAATATGGCGAGGCGATTTGTCGAATAAGCTTTTTGTTGGCAGCAACCCATTGCATTGCAATCGTCCACGTTTCCTCGCTGGTGAGATGTTGACTGTTGAATGCCGGACATGTCATGTCTGTTTTTCTCCTTTCTGCCGATTTCATCCCCTAAAAGATTAAATATAGATTAAAAAAGATTAGGCATCGGACGACGACCTTCTGAAACCCTTTATCCATGGGTGTTTCAGAGGATTTTCAAAAAACGAATTACGACCGCTATGCCCCCTTGTTACGACCGCTATGCCCCCCTCTGTGCGACCGCTATGCCCCCCCTTACGACCGCT
>CAYUPL010000148.1:0-2959 GCA_964446655.1 uncultured Desulfopila sp. | reverse complement strand
ATCCAATCCTTACCAGTCAGCCGAGAAGGGTTATGCCTGCAGAGGCAATACCGAGCAGTCCCAGAAGACGGATAGGGTTCTGCCAGTCAAGAGAGATGAACCACATTGAGCAGGCTCCGGTGATAAAGAAGGTAAAGACCATAAGAGAGGAGGCGGACCCGGCATCCCTATCCACCTGTTCCAGTATGAGATTGTTGCCGGGAGGGCGGCCAAAGGCAAAGAAAAAGGTGAGAAACCACATGGACCCGGCCAGGCCGTAGGGTTGAGGGAGCAGAGCACTCGCCATAACCAGCGAAGAGAGCAGTACGTCTGAGTAGCTGATGGTCAATAAAGTAACAAGGGAGACGCGGCGAGCCAGCCTGCCGAAAACAAGAGGGGCGAGAAGAAAAGCCGAAGCGTTGGTAGCAATAAAATAGCCGTATTGCCCAACAAATAAAGAGAAAAAGCTGGTTCGTCCCAATAATTTCAATTATCCGAATCAGCGCATGTTCGTTGTCGAGATTGATGAATATGCTTGGCTTGTTCCTTACGTTGAAAATGAAGGTGAAATCTTTCTGAAAAGCGTTATCCCCAGCCGAAAAGCTACAAAGCATTACTTGAGAGGGCCATATGAAGAATAAAAAACCAAAAAAAAGGGGAGAAAAGGGGGCGAGTCGGCTTTTGACTCTTGTTCCCTGAACCGATTTCATGGGATATCTCACTGAATTTATCTTGCCAATAACTTGTTCTGACCCATAAGCAATGGTTGATGCATGACGTTATGCGTTATAAAATATAGAAACGATAAAGACCTTTAAATGCAAAGATACGGAGAAACTCTTCAATGACACAGATGTCAGGAGGTTCAGAAGTATTTCGAGAAAAGCGCGCATTGAGTTGGAAATGCTCAATGCAACCATCTCACTGGATGGCTTAAAAGTTCCTCCGGGCAATCGCTTAGAAGCATGAAAAGGTGATAGAAGATGGCAGTACAACATACGAATAGACTCTCAATGGCGTATTTGTTTCAAATGGGAAGAAGGAGACACATATGATGTTGAAATTGTAGATTATCATTGAAGTAGATATTTCAATATTGAACCTGAATTTTGGTTAAATCTTCAAATGAGATTTAACCTGAAAATAGCACAAGAAAAAGCAGGAAAGGAAATAGAAAGGGAGGTTAAAAAATATATCCCTCTGAAAAATCATGTACGACCGAATCATACCTAGCAAATATAAACAACAGAGACCTGTCGATAGCCTGAGTGGAGCGAGAATGTGGCTGTGGGCCGGAAAAAGTACGTGGAGAAAATCAAGGAAGAGCTTGGTTGCAGGGCAGTCGGGCGTAAGGTTCAGGAATGATTACAAGCCGGCATGAGCATCTTACGAGAACCTGACAGCTCTTACATTGCTGATTTTGGAATTTAAAAGAGCCATCTAAGTGATGAAAATGGCTTGTTTTTTTTGAGATATTTCCTGAATAAACAGAGGGTTAACTCGGTCCGACTCCTTCCTTTCGACCCCTTCCTTTCGAAGAAGACCAGAAAAGAATACTATCTCTATCTTAACCGTTTCTTAAGAAATCTTCTGTATGGTGTGTCAGTCAATCAATCTTACAGGCAGGCCGTCAATACAGACTCGACAGATAAGAGGAGAGCCGAACTCAATGAGCAAAATGAAAATTGTGGTAAAATTCATGCACCGCGGCTTTCCCAGGGGGCGATCCGCTGCCGCTTTTATCCGCCAGTTTCCCAATCTTACTCCCCGGTGGGACAACTGTCATTTCACCTTTAATGTGGATTGCCGGGAATATGACTGGCTGGTGGTATATCATGATCTGCCTTCAGACGGTTCCAGATTCGCCACCGCGGAACAGTTAGCCTGCCCCCGGGAGAGAACCATGCTGCTGACCGGGGAGCCGTCGACGATTACCGTCTTCGGAGTCGACTACCTGAAGCAGTTCGGCTGTATAGTAACTTTTCAGGAGCCATGGGCGATGCGTCGGCATCCGCAGGTATTTTTTCGCCACCCTGGTCTTCTCTGGCACTATGGTCTGGCTTCCTGGGACGGTGACTGCACCAGCTGGGATGATATGGCAGCCGCACTCCCTCCTGAAAAAACAGAGGCTATTTCAACAGTCTGCTCATCACGAAGCGGCAAAACTACGTTGCATTCCGAACGCGTCTCCTTCACCTGGTGGCTGAAAGAAAGATTGGATGAACTTACCATCTTCGGCCACGGAGTGAATCCGATGCGTGACAAGGCGGAAGCGCTTGATCCCTTCAAATATCACATTGCCGTAGAAAATCATGTCTACAATCACCATATGACGGAAAAGCTGCCGGATGCTTTTCTTGGACGCACGCTGCCATTCTACCACGGAGCTCCCAATGCGACTGACTATTTCCCCAAAGAGAGTTTTATCCCCATAGATATCAGGAAACCGGAACGTACAGCAGAAATTATTCGTTTTCATATGGCCAACAATGAATATGAGGATCGGCTCCCCTTTATCGAAGAGGCAAGAAGACGGGTCCTGGAGGAACATAATCTCTTTGCGGTCATTGCTGATTCCATCGGAACGGCAGAAAATGAAATTACCGCAACTACGCACGGAGGCAGGATCTACAACCGTTCAACTATTCGTATTAAAAAACCAACTGCAGGCATACGCTCCATTTTTGAGAAAATGGCGATAAAAACATATCATCGGTATATACGCAAAACAAGAGAGGCTTTTGCACTGCAGAAAATGAAAGAAGAAATGGCCGGCTGAGCTAAAAATTCAGAAGTCATCAGCAGGATTGCCGGGCTGGAGCGAGGAAAACGGAAAAGCTCTCTCTATTGTCATCTTTTACATGATAATATTCTACCGGCAGCCCCTCTCAACGCTTCGTGTTGCGCATGAGCGACCAGGCCATTACCGCCAGAATAGCAACCCCTGTGGTAACTACTCACCCCTCTCAGCATAAAGCTG
>CAYUPL010000147.1:0-3033 GCA_964446655.1 uncultured Desulfopila sp. | reverse complement strand
GAGGTATTCATGCCTAAACGTACCTGAGCCATCTGGTTGGCATAGAGTACAAGCCCATCTCTGTCTGTCTCCCAGACCATCTCCGGCAGCAGGTTGACAAGGTCGTGAAAACGCCGTTCACTCTCTCGCAGATTTTTGGTCCTCTCGCGTACCTGTTGCGCCAGCTCTTTTCTGTTATGAAACAATCCTGCCATAAGGTTGCCGAGCAGAATTATGAAGAAAATGATGACACCACCGTAAAGCAGAGGGTAGACTATTCGAACATATTGCTCTCCCCGAAGAGTGCCGATATCTCTGCCGGTATGAAATATTTCAGTCTCAAGCTGTTTTACCGTGATGAGATGGAGCTTTTCCAGGAAAGCATCGAACCTGTTGATGGAAGTATTCTCCAGCGTCAAAAAATCCCGCCCCAGCGGGTCTTTTACCGAAAGAGATTTATAATGGTCCCGCTGCAAAGCAAGGTTGAGGTAAACCTTAGCATTGGCTTCATTAAAAGCCCAGATATCGCCTGATATCACGGCAGCATGATCCGTGAATTTTTCCCTGTCACCGGCTGTTTCATAGAGGAAATACAGATAGGCAAAAGAGAAAAACAGGAAAACAAAGAGAAGGCAGCTATAGAAAAATCGCATCTGTTTCCAATTGAAGAAAGTGTACATGCCTGCAGTCAACACAAGATTGTGCAGCGCAAACCAGGCATGCGAGGCCGGAGATCAATCATGCCATGGTGCAAGCTCGGGACATGTTAAAAATACTTGGCGTATTATCGCTTTACACTTCAACGAAAGTCAATGTAAAATACCTTGTCTCCTGACTTAAGCAGGGGAAAAATCATTCTGATTCAGGAAATCTCCCCGCCGGGAACCTTGTATTTCTTCCCTGTCTCTTTTTTCGGGTAGATCATGTTAGTGATCTTTGGCGCCAGTTGGAAAAGCAGAATACCGATCATGGCGGAGGAGAGAATAAAGACACCGCTGAACAGACGAATGGTATCGGAAGCCATGGTAGCTATAATAACAGAGAATTCACCCCGTTGGGTAAAAGAGATGCCTGCACGGAGTGCCACTTTTTTGGAGAGGCCGTACATCCTGCCGCCGACATAACCAACCGCGATTTTGGCGGCAATGGACCACAAGAGTAGAGTAATGAGCAGGGCCGGCAACGGAACGCCGTCGCCGAAGGTGATGGTTGTGCCGAAATAGAAAAAGAACAGCGGCAGCAGGAGATCGCGAATGGGCAGAACGGCATTGCCCAGATTCTCTGTGCGGCGCACTTCGGCGAGAATGATGCCTGCCAGAAAGGCTCCCAGAACCTCGGACAAATTAAGCATCAGCGCCAGACCACCATAGGCAAGTGCAATACCGACCACCAGCAGAATAAAGATATCCTTGCTGATATATCTATCAACAAAATTGCTCAACCGGCTGAAAACCAGATTACCAATGAGCACCGCTCCAATGAGAAGAATAACGATTTTACCTATAATCACAGCGAAAATCATCCCGGTCATTGCCGTTCCTGCCGTCAAACCCACCAGTACGGCCACTGCCACCGGGGCGACGATATCTTCAAATATCAACAGGCCAAGGATGAACTCCGACTCCGGGTTGGCCATGCGCTTCGAACTCTCCAGGATTTTGGCGGTTATGGACGAACTTGTGGCATAGACGACTCCGCCGACAAGAAAAGAAGTAATCCAGTCCAGGCCGAAAAGCATGCATATCCCCATGGTTAAAAACAGGTTGAGGACAACATCCAGTGTTCCGGCAGGAGCAACCTTGCCGGCAATACCGGCCAGACGACGGATCGGAAACTCCATCCCCAGCATGAAAAAGAGCAGTACAATACCTATCTCACCGGCCAGATAGAGCAGTTCATTTCCGGAAAAATACCCGCCCAGGCTGATGCCTAAAAGGATATAGAGGACCACTCCGGGGATGCGGAATTTCATGCCGATCCACCCAACCAGAAAGAGCAGGATAAACACTCCTCCGGCTATAAAAAGTACCGGGAAATAGACATCTCCCATCAAGCTTCTCCTTCGCCGGGTTTCCCCGACGCCAGTTTTTCAAAACTGAGAATCTGATTTTTCTTGCCGGCCACCATTACGGTATCGTCAGCCCGCAGCACGAAGTCCACGTCGGGACTGACGGTCATATCATCACCATGCATTACGGCGATAATGGAAGCGCCGGTGCGGGTGCGGATGCGTGACTCGGCAATCTGCTTGCCCACAACCGGAGATTCCGCTTTGAGTTTGATCCATTCCATGACCAGCTGGTTCTGGAATATTTTCATTTTTTCATCATCGACGGGCTGATAGGTTGCCCCCAGAAGCTGAGCGCCCAACTCGCGCGTTTCCTCACTTGTCAGGGAGATAAAATAGTCAGCCTCATCTTCGTCACTCTCTTTGAAAAAATAGAGATCACGCTTGCCGGAATGATGTATGATTACCACCAGCTTATCATCATCCGCAGTCTGCATGGAGATCTTTTTGCCGACACCCGGCAGATCGCACATTTTCATTTCCACAGTATCACCTCATATTTTGGGTTGGTTCACTACGGTATATGTAAACCAGATTTGAGAAAAACACCAATATTGAGAAGACTACCGGGTAAATATCTGCAAATCAGCTGTGGAATAGCGGTCCGGGAGGCGGATAACCCGGCGGGTTTTCATGGCCCGGATTTCTTCCCAGCCGAGATTGCCGTACAGCAGAACGACGACCTGGAGGTATAACAAATAAAGTAAATAGACGAATCCTTTTATGAATTCCCCTTTGAGTTGCCGGTTGCAGGCCGATTTTTCTTGCAGCATTTGTCCTATTCAAGTATTATTTTTCTTGAAGGTGGCTGGCCTTTTTTAGCTAAACCGAAAGGTATTTTTGAAGTAATGCGTTTAATCTAGTAATTTGAATACATGTTTTCCAACTCCGTTGGAAAAGCCGCAAGGCATTTTGAAAGTAGGATGTTTAGACTAGTACTGGATGTTTTTTTCTAAGAAGTAAGGCCAGCCACCTTCTCTTTTACA
>CAYUPL010000146.1:0-3236 GCA_964446655.1 uncultured Desulfopila sp. | reverse complement strand
AGACGCTCAAGATCGGCAACTATCTTTTTGCGGCAGGCGAAACGATCTAACCCGGCATAGGCCCCGGCCGCTTCATTCATCATCCCCTTGTCGTCGATGACTTTCAGTAGATCCAGGGAGTGCCTTCTCCCTATTTCGTAGTCATCACGGTCATGCGACGGCGTAACCTTTAAAGCGCCGGTGCCGAATTCCCGCTGCACATGATTATCGAAAACCACCGGCACAATACGGTCGGTAAGGGGCAGACGAATGCCGATATTACCAAGATGGCTATAGCGCTCATCTTCCGGATGAACAGCCACTCCCGTGTCCCCAAGCATGGTCTCGGGCCTGGTGGTGGCAACGACGACATGGCCTGAACCGTCTGCGAAAGGGTATCGTATATGATAGAGTTTCCCCTTGGTTTCTTCATGTTCGACTTCATCATCGGCCAGAGCGGTGTGACAACGCGGACACCAGTTGACGATATAGTCTCCCTTATAGATCAGACCCTCTTTGTAGAGACGGACAAAGACCTCCCGAACGGCGGACGACAATCCTTTGTCCATGGTGAAACGCTCACGCGACCAGTCACAGGAGCAGCCCAGTTTTTTCAGTTGATGAATAATGGTACCGCCCTTTTCCTCCCGCCACTGCCATACCCTTTCAACAAATTTGTCCCGACCAAGATCATGCCTGTCGCTGCCTTCGCTAGCCAGTTGCCGCTCCACCACGTTTTGCGTGGCAATACCGGCGTGGTCCGTTCCTGGAACCCAGAGGGTATTGTCACCGCACATTCTGTGGTAGCGGGTCAACACATCCTGCATAGTATTGTTCAGCGCGTGACCAACATGGAGAACACCCGTGACATTGGGAGGAGGAATGACGATGGAAAAGGCGGGTCGGCCCTCTTCCATCTCCGCATTGAAACATTTGTTTTCCGCCCAGTACTGCAGCCACTTGTCTTCCACTTCGGCAAACTCATATGCCTTACTCAACAGCTTTTTTTCCATAATCTCTATTGTACGTCGTAGTATCTTTCCATAATTTTTTCTATCTGCATCTCTTTTCAGGAGATACAGACATATCTTTTCCCTGTTCCTTGCTGTACATTCTCTTCCAGGCAACAGAAGAGACTACCTGTGAAGTGGAGGAAATTCAATCTTTTTATCGGTTCATGCAGACTCTTTGCAGGAACTTGTGATGAGGTCGGCGGCAATATCCGGTTTCGCGCGGCCGTAGTAGCGCAGATCGGATGCTTACCGCACGGTCCAGGGTTTCGGCATAAAAAGGTGATCATAGAGATCAAGGGCATATCTGTCCGTCATACCGGCGATAAAATCACAAACTCTTCTATGCGCTGTTTTTTCATCCAGCCATTCGTCCGGCCCCTCAACGACCTTCCAGCCGTTTCCATGCCTTTTAATCAAGCCCTTGTCCAGACAGTAATTATAGAGCTCCCGAATTATACGCTGCGCCTTAATAAATTCATTATGAACCTTATAAAATCTGTAGACATTGTCATAAAGGAAAGAGCGCAAACGGGCAATGGCTTCGAGCATCTTAGTGCTGGCATGCAGACTGCCGTCATCTATCGTCAGCGTTTCGACGATGAGATCCCGCACCATGGCCGAAATTCTCTGAGAATGTTTTTTGCCGATAACGGCGCTGATACTGCTTGGCAAGTCGGAGGACTTCAGTATACCGGCCCGCAGGGCATCATCCATGTCATGGTTGACATAGGCAATTATATCGGCAAGACGGACTACCTGGCCTTCCAGCGTCAGAGCAAGCTCTTTTTTGCCGTTGGGCAGTATCTCGTTTCGCCCTTTAGAGTGACGTACGATGCCATTGCGCACTTCAAAGGTAAGATTAAGCCCTTTGCCGTCGTTTTCGAGAAAGTCCACCACCCTGAGACTATGAATATAGTGCCGGAAACCGGTGGGGTGCAACTCATTGAGGGTTGCTTCCCCGGCGTGCCCAAAGGGCGTATGGCCGAGATCGTGGGCCAGAGCAATGGCTTCGGTCAACGCCTCATTAAGACAAAGGGCCGAGGCGATGGTTCTTGCTATCTGAGAAACCTCCAGTACGTGAGTGAGCCTGGTGCGATAATGGTCTCCCGTCGGAGCGAGAAACACCTGCGTTTTATGTTTGAGTCGGCGAAAGGTCTTCGAGTGGGTTATTCTATCTCTGTCTCGCTGGAAGGGCAGGCGAAGATCGCTGATGGAATCCCTTTCGGGATGAAGCCTGCCCCGTGAGTTTTTATTCAATGCGGCGTGCCTGGAGAGTATCTGCTCTTCACGTTCTTCAAGCTGCTTTTTTATAGATTTCCCAATTACAGGCGTAAACCCCATCGTATCCTCTCAATTGCAAACATATCAAACCTCTATCTGACACTTTTCTCATTACATATCACACGCTGAAAAGCAATAAAATAAAGACATAACAACGAGATAATAAGGATAGACGTGCTTTTGGCGGAGAGCAGGTACCATATATTGTATATCCCTTCTTCTTTCCAATGTCTTCCAGTTATGGTATGTCAGTGACAGGAGGAAGGGACAAAGAAACATGCACAGCATTGGGCAGGTAAAAAGAGCCAGGCTGGTCACAAGAAACAGCAGGCGGCAAAGCAAATTTTTTAAAGCATCTGCGGCAGGGACATCATGATTGATTTTGAAAAATATTCTTCACTGGTCTTTTCTTTTTTTACCGATAACATTTTTATCAGCATAGGTCTTGGTGCTCTACTGGTGCTTTTTTTTTATAAAAAGCCGACGGAGACCATCAAATTCCTGGGTTTCTGCGCCCTGCTCGTTACCGCTCTCTATATCATGTCGCTTCTTTCCCAATCCGGCACTCAGGGGGTTATCCACAAAAGGGACGCTACAACGCGATCAGAGACCGAACTTATGAAGTAGTTAAAAACATGACAATAGTCGGAAAGAAACCCGGCACAGATCTATTTCATCAATGGATGGCCCATCTCCTCCCGCTGAGTGACATAACACTCCGCCACCTTGCGGGCGATGTTCCTGATGCGGCCGATATACCGGGTGCGCTCCGCCACACTGATGGCCTTGCGCGCATCGAGAAGGTTGAAGGTGTGTGAACATTTCAGGCAATAATCGTAGGCAGGCAGGATCAGCCCCTTTTCCACAATCCGCAGAGCTTCTTCCTCGTATGCCTCAAAAAACGAGATGAGTTTTTCGACATTTGCTTCTTCAAAGTTGAAGGTGGAAAACTCCACCTCGGCC
>CAYUPL010000145.1:0-3245 GCA_964446655.1 uncultured Desulfopila sp. | reverse complement strand
AATTTCGGAGTCTGCGCTTACCTGTTCTAAATCTAGGCGCTCGATGAATTTAACCACAGGCATATAACTGATATCGGAGTCTTCGCTTACCTCCGAGGATTAAATTTTGAGAGCAACGACGAGTTAGGGCAAAAGTGCCATTTATGGACAGACACTAACTCATTACCCTGTATGTACACATCTTACAGGAAATACCTTCATTTGTGAAATATTCGGTGTTTTCCATGCCGAGAATTTCCCAGGCATGCTGTTGTTCCAGGCTGATCATGTGCTGCCGGTAGCCATAGTCTTCATAGGCTCCCTCACGGATAGTGAAGCAGATAATGCCGCCCGGTTTGGTGATGCGGATAAGCTCGTCGAAAGCATTGGCCTTGACATGGCCATAGGTGAAGGTTCCGGTACAGACCACGGCGTCATACCTGTTTTCCCTGATGTCGAGGGATTTGCTCAAATCGGCCTGCATATGGCGCTGATAGATGTCTTTCCGTTTGGCTTCGTCCAGCATTTCTTTTGAATAATCGAGGGCATCCATTGTTGTAAAGCCTCGCTTAACAAGTTCTTCACCCACCAGGCCGGTACCACAGCCGGCATCAAGGATTACGGCATCCTTGCTGTCAAGAACCCGGTCGAGCGCTTCGGCTGAGGCTACATGGGCGACATAGCCGAAACGGTCTACTGTGTCGGTGTCGTAATCGGATGCCCAGTCTTTATAGGCATCCATCAGTTGTTCGTGGTTTTTGGCGGTGTATACTTTGTCCAGGGTCTTGTTGTCACTGACCATTCTCGGCTCCTTCCTGTTTGTTGAATTCGAATGCTTTTGCAGAAAACATCTGCATGGAATCGTATTGGTAACTCGGTTTATCCTTGCAGGACTTGATAGGTAATAAACTTGGCCGTTACATTTTCCTTGACGAGATAATCCTCCTCACGCAGTTCCTGCAACTGCCAACATTTGGTTGCTTCCATTTCCAGCATTTTTTCACGATACCCGTATTCCTGGTAGGCGCCGTCGCGAATGGTAAAACAGATATGGCCACCCGGTTTGGTGATACGCACCAGTTCATCGAAGGCGTGCGGACCGACATGGGCGAAAGTGAAGGTGCCGACACAGATGGTGGCGTCATAGCAGTTGTCGGCGATATTGAGTCTGCCGTTCATATCTTCCTGGTAGAGTTTGGTGTAGATCTCTTTTTTTTCGGCTTCACAGAGCATATCGGCGGAAAAGTCCATGGCGTCCACATTGGCATAGCCGAGTTGATCCAGTATTTCGCCCACCAGCCCGGTACCGCAGCCGGCGTCCAGTACTCTGCTGTCCGCTGATTCAAGGTGAAAGTCCAGCATGTTTGCCGCTACTTTAGGACCAACGTATCCCATCACTTCGAGGGTGTCTTTGTCGTAGAGATGGGCCCATTTGCTGTAGGCCTGTAACAGTTCGTCCGAGGTGGTTGCTTTGTAGGTGGCCTTCCATAGTTCCGGTGTTTCCTGTATCGTAGTTTCCTGTGTCATATCTTCTCCATTGGGGTAATGGGATAGCGAGCGGCTGCAGGATATGCAGGCCGCTCCTGATCCATGATTTACTGGAATTTCGTCTCGTTTGTTGTTGTAATACGTGGTAAAACCGGTTGATTAGTACCGATAATGGTCCGTCTTATAGGGTCCCTCCACCGGTACACCTATGTAGTCGGCCTGATCCTGAGTCATTTGCGTCAGTATGGCTCCCAGTTTATCGAGATGCAGTCTGGCAACCTCTTCATCCAGTTTTTTATCAAGGGTGTATACTCCAATACTGCGTGAATCCCGGTTCTGCCAGAGATCCATCTGTGCCAACACCTGATTGGTAAAGCTATTGGACATGACAAAGCTGGGGTGGCCGGTGGCGCAGCCAAGATTGACCAATCGCCCTTCAGCCAGCAGATAGATGGAATGACCGTCCGGAAAGGTGTATTTGTCCACCTGGGGTTTAATCTGGACCTTTTGTATGCCCGGAAAGGCGTTGAGCTGCTCTACTTCGATTTCATTATCAAAATGACCGATATTGCATACAATGGCCTGGTCTTTCATTTTGCTCATATGCTCAGCCGTGATGATATCCTTGTTCCCTGTGGTGGTGACGTAGATGTCTGCCGTGGCCAGAGCATCTTCGACCCGGCACACGGTGTAGCCGGCCATACAGGCCTGCAGGGCGCAGATGGGATCGACCTCGGATACCAGTATCCGGCATTTCTGTCCGGCCAGAGATTCGGCTGATCCTTTGCCGACATCGCCAAAACCGCAGATCATGGCGGTTTTGCCGGCCAGCATCACATCCATGGCGCGGCAGATACCATCCACCAGTGAGTGGCGACAGCCATAGACATTGTCGAATTTTGATTTGGTCACGGAATCGTTGACATTGATGGCCGGTACCAGCAGAGAACCTTCCTTCTGCATATGATAGAGACGGTGAACTCCGGTAGTTGTCTCCTCGGAAACGCCTTGCCATTGTTGTACGGCCCGGTTCCAGAAGCTTTGGTCGGCACTGTAGACTTCTTTGAGGAGCTGATGGACAACCTGGAGTTCCTTGTTATCCGTGGCAACATCGAGAAGGGAGGGGTCCTTTTCGGCGGCATATCCCTTATGGAGGAGAAGGGTGGCGTCTCCGCCGTCATCCACGATCAGTTGCGGCGTTTTGCCGTCCGGCCAGGTCATGGCCTTGAGGGTGCACCACCAGTATTCCTCCAGGGTTTCACCCTTCCAGGCGAAAACGGGGATACCGTTGGCGGCAATAGCCGCTGCGGCATGGTCCTGGGTGGAGAAGATGTTGCAGCTTGCCCAGCGGACATCTGCTCCCAGAGCGGTAAGGGTTTCAATTAAGACGGCGGTTTGTACCGTCATATGCAGGCTGCCCATGATGCGTACGCCCTGCAGAGGCTTATCCGGTCCATATTTTTCCCTGGTGGCGATCAGACCGGGCATTTCCCGCTCGGCTATTTCTATTTCGCGGCGGCCCCATTGCGCCTGTGAGATATCGGCGATCATATAATCGTTTTGTTCCGTGGCGGCAGCCTGTGAGACAATGTCTTTAATTGCCGCCAAGGTAGTTTTTGACGGTATTTCTGTTTCTGTATCTGTTAGCATTCCTTCTCCTTCTTTTCTTTTTCTGATTACGTATAATCCTCAGCCATGATCTCTTTATTCGGGAGACAGATTGAATTTTTCTAGGAAAGACTGAGGGGACTGATTTTTTTTCACGTTGTTTTGTGAAA
>CAYUPL010000144.1:1610-3368 GCA_964446655.1 uncultured Desulfopila sp. | reverse complement strand
AGTGGATTCTCTGCGGGAAGCACTGCGGTGAAAGCCCAAATGTCAAGCCTGACCCTTTGTGTGCTTTAATCGGACATTACTGAAAAATAATAGGTGAATGATTGAATTTGTTTCGCTGTCCTTGGCTATCCATCGTTTCAGTCATATACTGTTAACTAGAGTTGTAGTCCACATCGTGGGCTGGAAGTCTCTTTATGTGATGGTTGAAAAAAAGAGGTGAACGGATGGATGTATTATTATTTTGTAGAGGCCGACAACGGGTATTGTTATGTATTACGGTAAGTCTTCTCCTGGTTCTAGTTGGCTGTGCGGGGGTAAACCGAGTTGTCACTCCGGAAAAACGTATTGCGCTGGTCAGTGGAGAGCGTCAACAGGGAACGTACACACAGGGAAGAGAATCGCTTAGCTATGCATATTTGGCGGATAAAAGACAAATTACCATTGAAGGAGAGGTGTATCCTAATCGAAGTATAGATTTCATGAAGATTCGCCTGCTGTTTCTCAACCAACAAGGTTCCATCATGGCCGGAGAGTATGTTTATACATCTCCATATCGTTCGCATGGTTGGAAACAAAACAGCTTTGAAAAAAGCGTACTGATTCCTGAAAACGCCCAAAATATTTCATTTGATTTTTATGTTAAGTATAGGATCAGAAGGTAAAGGCAAAGGAGAAACAGGGAGAAACAGGGCTTGACATATGGGTGTCAACGCAGAATTTTCCGAAAAGAAGTTGCTTTGCTCGAAAGATCCCGGTCATCCTTCAGTATCGATCCTGCCCTTTGTGGCCACGCAGAGTGACATGATAGCAGGCTCCGGTATAATGAATTCGTTTTTGCGCGCCATGGATATGATGAGAACCGACTGAATGCCCAAATGTCAAGCCTGACTCCTTGATTGTGCTTGATTGCACTGCTCGAAAGCTGCAATTTTGAGATTTATTCTTGCATAACAGCACCGCATATAGTAACGTTACTACATGTAAGCTCAGAAGGAGGCATTATGACTGTCACGACCATATCCAGCCGTGAATTCAATCAACATATCAGCGAGGCAAAAAAGGCCGCAAATAAAGGCCCGGTATTTATTACCGACAGAGGCCGTCCGGCCCATGTTCTCTTGAGTATGAAAGAGTATCAACAGCTTTCCGGTAGCGGGCAGAAGATTGCTGATCTTCTGGCTATGCCCGGCATTGAGGACCTTGAATTGGAAATCCCCCGGATGCGTGAGGTTCCTCGTCCTGCTGAGCTTTCATAATGTTTATTATTGACACCAATGTAGTTTCTGAACTGAGAAAAGTCCGTCTAGGCAAGGCCGATGAAAATGTTGCTAAGTGGGCAGATAGTGTCGCAACGCCCGACCTCTTTCTTTCAGTGGTAACGATTCAGGAATTAGAGGTCGGGGTGCTTCTTGCCGAACGACGCGATGCTGAAAAGGGGGCCATTTTCAGGACATGGATGAACAGCCATGTCCTGCCGGCCTTCGAGGGCCGCATTCTGCAGGTCGACCTGGCGGTTGCCCTACAGAGCGCAAAACTACACGTTCCGGATCCCCATCCGGTCCGGGATGGATTAATCGCGGCCACGGCCCTGGTCCACGGTATGACTGTTGTCACTCGCAATGTCGGAGATTTCAAAAGGACAGGCGTCCCGGTACTTAATCCTTGGGATATGGATTAATAGTTTTATCTTTCATAGCCATGGAGAGAAACAGGGAGAAACAGGGGTCAAGAAACAGGGGTCACAAGAAACAGGGGTCA
>CAYUPL010000144.1:0-1510 GCA_964446655.1 uncultured Desulfopila sp. | reverse complement strand
GACATATGGGTGTCACCCTCAACTCAGAGTGGAAATATGAGCGATATTCACAAAAAATCTATCACTGACCGTATTAACTGGCTCTTTGAACTGGCACACCGTCATGGCCACATCTTCTGTAGTCCCGAAGCCTGGCTGGCGCGCGAACGGTATCTCGCCGAGCACCCCACCGCAATAGCTGTGCTGAAATGCATGGATGGCAGGATTAACATTCCAATCGCCACAAACACGCCAACCGGTATTCTTATGCCCTTCCGCAATCTCGGTGGAATATTCGATCTGGGCTGGCCATATCTCGGTGAGGTGCTGTCCAACCATGTTTCGCGAATGACCAGCACCGGCAGACGCGTACTGTTCCTGATCACCTATCACTGGTCAAAAGGAAATCCTCAGCGGGGTTGCGCCGGTTTTAATTACAACACCGCCGCCGCAATTGCCCATACACTTGAGATCCGCCGTCAGGTCGAACACATTTTCGGCAGCGGCCACAGCACGGTCTATCCACTGGTGTGCGGCTTTGAAACCGACGACGAGGCGCTGGTAGTCCACGGAAACAACGGGGCAGTGCTCGATCTTGCCACTTTTTCAGCCTCCAAAGCAGAGGGCCTTGAGCCTCGGCTGGCCTCCCTGCTCCCCGATATGTCGGCCCAAATGCGTGCAGATCTCCTGCCGCTGCTTCACGGCAATCTTAAACGAATTGCCCAGGTACGTGAACTTGCGAAGCTGCAGCAGCGTACCATCGATATCGAGCACCGGGAATGGATGATTTGCCTGGGCCGCGGCTTTGACTTTCTCCATACTCCCAATGTCGCGCTTATCATCGGCCCGTACAGCCCTGATTTAGCCGATCCGCTACGTAAGGCCGCCGGAATAATTGAAAACAACATGATTACCGGCCGCATCCCCGATGATGGCTTTCTGCTGTTGACCTCTGCTCCCTATGATGAAATTGGTGTCGACCGGGCCCGGGCGGAGCTTAAATCACAATTCCTGTCACGTTTTGCAGCCGGTGTATTAAGCACCGAATTTCCATCGCTTGCCGGAAAAATGTTCAAACGCACAGCTGTGCTCAACTGGGGCTCACGCTCTCTTGAACTGATCAACAACTGATCCCTTGAGCTTGACATCCCACAGGATGTCATAAACCGGCTCATGTGAGCTTCGCTGCAACCGGCTAGGATGCAGAGTCCCGTGAAAATGAATATGGCGTGGTCATGTTGAGAAATCGTTTGAAAAGCAAATGGTAGCGAAAAAAAGAGTTTTATTCAGGTGTCTGGGAAATAATAAAGGCACACTGGGCCGTGAGCGGCAGCTCATCTTCGGCTGGCCGGCACCTGACATAACTGCCGTCCTGCTGCATTTCCCAGGAGAAGGTGTTGTCACTCTGATAAACCTCAAGAATTCTTTCGAGTTCGGCCTTGATCTCACGATCGAGAACGGGAACAATAGACTCCATGCGTCTATCAAGATTGCGTTTCATCCAGTCGGCTGAGCCAATGAAAAACGCTGG
>CAYUPL010000143.1:0-3396 GCA_964446655.1 uncultured Desulfopila sp. | reverse complement strand
AATCTGTCTCCCGGATAAAGAGATCATGGCTGAGGATTATACGTAATCAGATTTTATATTGGGAAAATACATCATGACCACTTTTAAACATATGGCATACTGTTGTACTCTCTTCGTCTTTCTTCTGCTTGCCGCCTGTTCCTCTCCGGAAGATAAAAAAGAAAGCCACTATCTAAAAGCGCTTGAATACATCGAACAGGAGGAAAACAGCGCGGCAATCCTGGAGCTTCGCAATGCTATCCAGATTGACGAAAACTATGCAGACGCCAGATACCAATTGGGAATACTGTATCTGAAAGAAAAAGACATCCAAAACGCCCAACACCATCTTATCAGAGCTGCTGATCTTGATCATGATAATCTGGACGCTAGCCTGAAGACTGCGGAGTTATATCTGATCACCCGAAAAAATGAGCAAGTCCGGCCCTTACTACAGCGGGTTCTAATAAAAGATCCAGGCAATACAGAGGGACTGGCATTACTTGCCAACCTTGAGCTTATTGAAAGAAACTATGAGGAAGCACTGACGACCCTGCAAAGGATCGGTGCAGACGTAAACACCTCGGACAAACTTCTGAATATCAAGGGGCGGATATATGCCGCATCCAAGGATTTTGTCGAAGCCGAGAAAGCCTTTGAAAAAGCAATCGGTGTTGGAGAAGATAACTTCAACAATTACAGTATCCTGCTTGCCTTTTACCACAGCAGGCAAGAAACCGACAAGGCAGAAGCAGTAGTATCAAAATTAGCGGAAAAATTTCCCGACAATCCCCAGACCCATTTATTGATGGCCGGTTTTCACCGCGGCAAAGGCGATATGGCCGGCGTAGAGAAGGATCTTCTCAAAGTGATTGAAACGGCCCCGGACAACACCCGCTACCGTTTAATGCTCGCTGATTTTTATATGAATGAAGGTTCTTTAACCCAGGCCGTTGAGATACTGACGCAAACACGCGCCGAGCTTGGTGAACATGCAGACATAAATGCGGCACTTGCCAAACTCTATTTTGAACAGAAGGATTTTGACTCCTCACGGCAACTCCTCGATGAAGTCCTGGCGGAAAACCAGAACCATGGTGAGGCCAATCTGCTCAAAGCCCGTTTTCTCCTGAAAGAGCAGAACCAGTTTGAAGCCATCGACATTCTCGAGAATCTCAATAAAGATTATCCCAAGTGGGCCGAACCATATTTTTATCTCGGCCTGGCACGTTTATCCATAGGGCAGATAGATTTAGCCCAGTATGCCGTTGCCACGGCTATCGAACATAACAAAACCGACTCCAAATCTCATGCTCTCCTGGCCCAGTTGCATCTAACAAACAGCGATTTTGCGGAAGCCAAAAAAGAGGCGGCGATCGCTTTGCGATTAAACTCTGCAAATTTTCGAGCCGCATCAATCATGAGCAAAGCAATGATGGGTGCAAAAGAATTTACAGAGGCAATCAGGCTGCTCAGCGAAATGCACAAACAAGTACCAGATAATATAGAAGTACTTGGCGATTTAGCAGTTGCATCAATTCGCAGCGGCGACCAGGAAAAAGGCATAGCCTACTTAGAGGAAGTCCTGCAGCATAACCCTGGAAACAGCAAGGCTGTTCTCCTGCTTGTGCATTTACGGTACCGCAACAACCTTCCCGCTGCCGAGGAATTTGTCCGCAGCCAGCTGGAAAAAGCCTCGACAAGCAGTGGTCTTTACTTTCTCTTAGGTGAATTACTGCAAAAGCAAAAAAAGGACGAGGAGGCACTCGCGGCATATGACAGGGCTGTTGAGCTGGACCCCGATAATATCAAAGCCTACACCGTATCCGGAAAACTGTTGGCCCGGCTCAATAAAACAGATGAAGCCATGGTGAAGTATCGCTCCATGATTGAGCGTAATCCAAAATGGCTGCATGGCTATATGGGAATGGCGGCGTTGTCCGAATCCGACGGTGAGGTTGAAGAAGCAATGCAGTATTATAGACAGGCCCTGGAAATACAGCCCGGCTTTGCTCCGGCCGCCAATAACCTGGCCTGGCTTATCGCCTCTACGCCGGGTGGTGATACGGCAGAAGCATTGCAACTGGCCATGCTGGCCAAACAAGAATTCCCCACCGAACCACATATCGCGGATACTCTCGGCTGGATACATTACCTCAGGGGCTCGTATACCCTTGCCATACCACAATTTGAACTGGCACTCAGTGAGAAGCCGGACGATCCGACCATCTCCTACCATCTGGCGCTGGCCCTGAAAGGGAACAGGCAGAGCGAAAAAGCGGCTGAAATCCTGGAAAAGACACTGGAAAATCACAGTTCGTTTGCGGAAAGAGAGGAGGCCAAGGCTCTACTGGCTGAACTGGCGCAGGAATAAAGCGCTTAAGATGGGAGTCTATTTGTAGTCGTATCCTTCCGTTGGGTAATAACTCCCATAGCCTTTCATCATGGATCTCTCAACGACATTGGTGGTGTGAGCGTTGAAGACAATGCCGAGTAATTTTTCTTTGCCGATTTCCTCGACAATTTTTTTAATCTGATGTTTTCCGGCTTTGCCCTCGCGCACCACCAGCACCACGGTATCCACCAGCTGTTTCAAAACGGTTGATTCAGGCGCCAGCTGGAATGGTGGGCTATCAAAAATAACGATTCGGTCTTCATAGCGCTGGGACAGCTCTTTCACCAGAGCCTCCATCCTGGAGGAACTCAGCAACTCTGCGGGATTGGTCGGCGGCTTGCCGCTTGGCAGCAGCGAAAGTTTGGCAATCGATGTTTTGCGTATCAGTCCGTTGAGTTCTCTGGTGTCTCTGAGATAATCAACCAGGCCGTGCCGTTCCTCAATGCCGAACATTTTAGCCAACGTAGGCCTTCTGAGATCGCAGCTGACCAGCAGAGAATGCTGGTCCATACCCTGCGCCAGCGAAATACCGAGATTAGCGCTGACAAAACTCTTGCCCTCCTGCGGAACAGTGGAGGTTATCATTATCGTACGTGGAACTCTGTACTGTTCATCCGGGTAAAGTATCCGTGAACGAAGTGTTTTAAAAATCTCCGGTATATACCTATCTTCATGCACCGCTGCGGAAAGACGTTTATCCCAGGACTCCAGTGTTGGTATCTCAGTTTTTTGGGCATCCGGCTGAGAAACAGGGGCAGATCGTACAACCTCCGGCCGTCTCCGCTTCTCCACGTTGGCTGCAGAGCCCGGCCCGGTTCGTTCTGCATGCCCGGCTTTTCCTAGTGCATCTGAAATTTTTCCCATACTGCTCCCGCGGAGTATGCTAACAATTTAATTATTCGAAAAATTCATCGTCTCTCTTGCAGTTTCCGGATTAAAATATTTTTTGATTACGTACGAAGCTGAGCCAAATCGCATGCGCTGCCAGTGACTCAGCAGCTAGGGGACTGATTTTATTTTTC
>CAYUPL010000142.1:1834-3411 GCA_964446655.1 uncultured Desulfopila sp. | reverse complement strand
TTGTGGCAGCTCCGGAAGGGGCGCAGAGGATAATGGACGCCCATCCTGATGTTGAAATCTATGTGGCGGCCATGGATGAGCGACTCAATGAAGTGGGTTATATTCTTCCCGGCCTGGGTGATGCCGGTGATAAAATATTCGGCACAAAATAGCAAGAGGGCCGTTGTCGTAGAGTGGGGTTGAAAAAGACCGTGTCGGACCCAATTCTGGCGGTGGGGACGGTGTAATGTGAAAATCAAGGGGGAGGGGCTATGTCGGAAGAAAAACCAAATTCAGACTATATATTCAGATTTCGTGACGGTATCGTCGGGGCGCAGATGTTATTTGTCGCCTTCGGTGCTCTGGTCCTGGTGCCGATTTTAACGGGTCTTGATTCCAATGTGGCCCTGTTTACCGCTGGTGTGGGAACGCTACTTTTTCAGATCATCACTAAGGGGAAAGTACCCGTTTTTCTGGCATCTTCTTTTGCTTTTATAGCTCCGATCATCTATGGTGTGCAGACCTGGGGCATCCCTTCCACCATGTGCGGCCTGGCCGCTGCCGGTGTCTTCTACGTTATCTTGAGTTTCATTGTCCGGATATTCGGATCGGAGATGCTCCATCGTATTCTGCCGCCGGTGGTTACCGGACCGGTCATCATGGTGATCGGCCTGGTACTTGCTCCGGTTGCGGTTCATATGGCCATGGGACGGACCGGCGATGGCTCGGCCTGGCTGGTGCCCAGTAATACGGCGGTTATCATTGCAACCATTGCTCTTGCTACTACGGCGCTGACCTCACTTCTCGGCAGGGGCTGGTTTAAACTTATTCCTATTCTCTGCGGTATTCTGGCCGGTTACGGCGCTTCAATTGTTTTGGATCTTGTCGGATTTACCGCTTCCATACAGGCTTCTTTTGATCCCGGTGAGCTGCAGAATTGGACAGCACCGGCGCTTATCTCCATGGCACCGCTGGCGGAGAAGGCCTGGTTTGCCATGCCTAATTTCGTTTTTCCCGAGTGGCGCTGGGAGGCGGTCCTCTTTATCGTCCCTGTTGCTCTTGCTCCTGCCATCGAGCATTTCGGAGATGTTCTCGCCATTCGCAGCATAACCGGCAAGGATTACCTCAAAGATCCCGGTATAAAAAACACCATGCTGGGCGATGGACTGGCTACTTCACTGGCCTCTTGTCTCGGTGGTCCGCCAAACACCACCTATTCCGAGGTGACCGGAGCCGTTGCTCTGACCAAGGCCTTTAATCCCGCCATCATGACCTGGGCGGCCCTTTTTGCCATCCTGCTTTCCTTTGTCGGTAAAATTGGGGCATTGTTGGCTACCATCCCCACTCCCGTAATGGGAGGAATCATGATCCTGCTTTTCGGCATGATCACCGTTATTGGTATCAACACTCTGGTGAAGGCCGGAGACGATCTGACAACGCCTCGCAATATGGTTATTGTTGCAGTTATTCTGGTGGCGGGAATTGGTGGCATGTCCTTCAGCGCCGGCAGTTTCGCCATCGAAAAAATAGGCCTGGCAGGTATACTGGGGCTTCTGTTGAATCTCATTCTTCCTCAGGAGAGAAAATAGGTGGTCCCT
>CAYUPL010000142.1:0-1734 GCA_964446655.1 uncultured Desulfopila sp. | reverse complement strand
CCCTTTTTTTTACAGAACGCGGGCCGGAAAGGCCTTGAGATAAGATGTTTCAGGAATAGCCGGATGGACCTCGTTTTGTTCTTCTGGTCAAAGAATGATACCCTGGGATAAAACCGGACTATCACGTTCTCCGAAAGCTTTGTCAATCAGTGGGCCTTGTCCGGCAGGAAAATAGTATGGAAAATATTGTGTAAAGAAGATAGGCTGACGAGGCTGGGGGCTGAAAAACATTTGCTTGGCGGTAATCACCCTTTTCCGGGAAAAAGAACAAGAACATGAATCTCTGGCGGCTTATACGCTTTCATTATATCCGTCTGAAGCGTCTCCAGGGTGACCCGGAGTATCTGGCAGTCGGCACTGCGATCGGCGTGTTCGTCGGCATGACGCCGACTCTTCCCCTGCAGACCCCGCTGATAGTGGTACTTTCGTTTTTCACCAGATCATCTGTGGTTGCTGCATTGATAAGCAGCTGGATTGTTTGCAATCCCTTGACGTTTCTTCCTCTTTATTATTGCAGTGCCTTGGTGGGCAACATGCTTACCCCGTTTTCCATACATCCGGGGAGCATACACATGGCTGTAATTGAGATGCAGAATGCGCCGAGTGCCTGGCAGGCTTTTCAGATTTTCGGTAATCTGGGATATGAGACTATGATTACTTTGCTGGCTGGCGGGCTGATTATAGCATTCCCATGCGGCATAATCAGCTACTGGCCGGCACGACATTTCTTCAGAAAGCTGCAGCAAAGAAAAAGTCGCGTGGCAACAAACTGATATTGCCTTGTACTTATCTTTTTTCATGCATCCAGGCAGCTGTTTGAGGCAGAAAATGAGCTATACCTTCCAGGACCCCGGCGCAATAGTTGCCGTTCATGCCGAGAAAATCACCCTCAGCCAGATAGAGTCTTTGCTGCAAACCTTTTTTTGATAGGGTTTCTACGGCCTCTGTTCTGATTTCTGCCGAGGCGTTTTTGACGAGGATGGCATTGAGGCCACTGGTAAGAACCGGCAGATCGTTGCCGGAATCCCCGGCAAAGACCGTTTGTTCATTGGTAAAATCCTGTTTCTGCATAAGAAAACGGATGGCATGAAGCTTGGTGGCCCGCTGTGGTAAGACATCAAGCAGACCACATTCCTTTTCTTCATCAATACTCCAGATAATTGCGGCGTGAACCCCTGCTGCCGCCAGGCGCTCTGCCATTTTCCGCCGCAGTGAGACTATATGTACGGCGATATCGGTATAATAGCTCAGCTTGTAGCTGTTTTGTCTTTCTTCTTCCTGAAGCTTAAGAGCAGTCAGATCGCGAAAAAGATCGGCCAGTTCAGTGGTGCTCTTGCCGTTCCAGTCCCTGGAGATTTCCGCCGTCCAGTCCTGCCATGGCTGCCAGTTCTCCTTCGGGGTGTAGAGCGTGGTGCCCACATCGCCGATGGCATAATCGGGCGCGGGGATGCCATATTCGGTAATGGCGGACTGCAACAGGGCTTTATTTCGTCCGCTGACATACACAAGTGTCACCTCGACCCGATCGGCCAGGCGATGCAGAATGGGCAGGGCCTGGGGCGAATGTGGCTGGGAGCCGTTGGGCAGGATGGTTCTGTCGAGGTCGCTGCATATCAATATTTTCATGGAATCCCAATCTTGTGTTGTGTGCCAAAGAGGTTAACTCGTGTCCGTCCAGAAATGAGTAATTTCGGAGTCTGCGCTTACCTGTTCTAAATCTAGGCGCTCGATGAA
>CAYUPL010000141.1:0-3424 GCA_964446655.1 uncultured Desulfopila sp. | reverse complement strand
CCGAGGAAGCGGGCCTGTTCGTGGGCGACTTCGCAGAGATATTGCACCGGGGTGTCGAGCGTGCCGTTTTCCATCCAGGACCAGGCCGGGCACTGGTTGCAGAGGCCTTTGAGAAAGCAGATGGCGCAGCGCTCCAGATACAGAGAATCCTGGGCCTGCTTTTTTAATACCTTGGGAAAAAAGTTATCGAGACCATCCTGGATCGTACCTTCATGAAGGTCGTAGACCAGGCCGGGATGGCGGAGGAGTAGACAGGGCTGCAGCCTGCCATAGGCATCCACCGAGCCACCCTTGCCGCAACCACAGGTGAAAAGGTCGATTCCACCTGGGCGCATGAATTTCTGGGCAAATTGTTGCTGCCCTTTTCTATAGGCATCTGCATCTCTGCTGAGGATGGTCAAGGTCTGTTGCGGAGTTGCTCTGAGTTTGCTGATCCGAGTGTTTTTCTGGGCGCTGTCCCTTCTGCCGCGCAGATTGAAATCCATCGAGATACCGCCGGCTTTGCCATTGACGGAATACTGCTTGGCAAACTGTTGGAACTTGCTGATCTCATTTTCGGTCTCCGGGAGGCGGATGAATTTGAAGATGGCGGGGATTTTGTTTTCCAGCAGCAAGGTGGTTCCCTGCATGGCCGCAGCAAAACTGCCCTTAACTCTGGAGACGGCCTCGTAGCTTTTTTCTTCCATGCCGTAGAGGGTTATCTCGACAGGTTCACCGGGAGGGTATCTTTTAAAAAGGGCTGCCAATTCCGGACTTATCAAGGTGGCGTTGGTCAAGAGGGCCACTTTGATCCCTTTTCTTCTGGCGTGGAGATAGATATCTTGAAAATCTGCTCGCAGAAGAGGCTCCCCTCCGGTCAGACGAACAGAGAGGCACCCCAGAGTTGCCGCCTGCTCGAGGACGCCCTTGACCATTTCGGTGGACATCTCCTCTTCGATCAAATCCTGTTGCCCCTGCGGCTGGTTAATATAGCAGTGGACGCAGTTGTTGTTGCAGCGCTCGGTCAGCTCGATATCGAGGCGTCCCAGTTTTGGTCCGCTGTTTTGCCAGAGGCGTTCTTTATTGAGATTTTTACGAACGATGTAGGACGTGGAAGTTTCCATTACAGCTCTTGCAACCTGTCGTAGATCTTACCGCTTGTATCAAATCTGAGCCGGTAGCAGGGTACCGTATCGGCCAGATCCTCGATCAGGGTCAGCATTTTTTCCCACCAGTTTTTGGTGACCATGGGTTTAATAAGGCAGCCAAGCAGTCTGGAAATACTGTCCATGCGGCTTTCGTTGATTACGATACTGTTTTCGTCTGCCTGTTCCAGAAAAAAAATCGCCTTAAGGGGAGCAGAATTTGCCGAAACAATAGGCAAGGTGCCGTGACTCCAGTTGCCGTGGATACAATAGCCGTCCGGCCATTTCCTGATTATCATACGGTCGTCGCAGAGAATCTCCCCTTTATCCTGAAGCATGGTGGCAATGGTCGATTTACCCGCCCCCGAGTGGCCGACAAAAAGAAATCCTCTGTCATCCATATTGATACCGTCGGAGTGGAGATAGCAGCCGTTTCGGTCGGCCAGCAGACGGGCAAGAAGTATCTGGTCGGTGGGCGCCATGGTCAACGATCCTCCATGTCCCTGGACATAGGCATCTTTCACCAAAGGGCCGTTGAATATTTCCATCTTCGTATGGTCGGGGGATGCAAAGCTGATCTGCCTTATCTTTTTGGTGGCGGGATCAGGCGATGTCTCCAGAATATAGGTCCACTGTATATCATTTTTGTAAATGACCCAGGGGGATTTTTTATAGACCTGCAGGCCGTAATCGACTGTTTCCGGTAGATTAAAGTGATGAATGAGATGGACATTATCCTCACCTGGCCCATCGACCTCAAAGAGTTTAAACTTTGGCGCAAAGGTCTTTTCGACTATGGGCAGCGCGGAATCGAATCGGATGGTTATGCCTGCTACCTTATAGTACCTGGTGTACATGTTTCACCTAACTCTGTTAAATTTCGTGTCCATAATTACCTGGCTTCTCCGTAAAGTCAGGGATGGTATTAAACAGTATCTAAGAGGTGGAGTAAATAGAAAAAAGAAACATCGGCAGTAATAAGGTGCACGATACTATCGGCAGAAGATCGCATCTTGGTTGCAGGCTAATGTAGGGAAAGGTTCGCATTTTATTCCGCAAGGCTCTCCGCCCAAAAGACATCACCCTTTTTAGACATCGCCAGGATAGATTCTTCTGTTTCATATTTCAAGAGGATGTTGAGCTGAGACTTTATCAAGTTTTTTTTAATCGTGTGAGAGTGCATTATATATTTTCTAATAAGATGAGAGGTTGTGTTAGGTTTTGAGTTTTGACTTTGTCGTTGGATTTCTCCTTGCTGAACACAATCAATGGCTGACAGACTCTGTTGAGTTAAGAAAGTATTGTGCCGCTTTTATTTATACCTCGAACCCTTGTTTATATTGCTGTTGCAAAGAAATTTGTAAACAGGATTGCTCGTGGCAATAGAGCGTTTCAACAATTACTCCATGGGTAGTCTTTCCATCGACAAGAGGGGGAGTACTGTTGCAGCACATGATTTAATTATGGTTTCCAGAATTACTTTTATGTAATTGTAATTACAAGGATACTATCGAGAAGTTTTGTGCTCAGGATACATTCTCTTGCCGGCACCAGGCCGCGCTATCATTTCCGGGACTGGCGCACACATTATGGCGGTTGGGCCCGGCGTCTCCATGAACCTCTTTGTTTTTACAGGCAAAAAGCACGGCTTCCTCTGTTGTGCTGCGGAACAGGATTGTCAGCTCCGGTTTTACCCACTGCCTTTTATAGTTATATTTTGTCATTTTCTTTTCCCCCTGGAGGAATATGTCGCTGCTTGTCGCGCGGGCAGAACACATTGCCACTTGCTGCTGTTTGTAATGCACTCCTTTTTATCTTGTTTATAGTTTTGCAAGTATTAAGCCACTAATGAGAAACGTTATTGTTTTACCGGGAAAGGTAAACGAAATTCAGGGACAGGAACCCCAGAATGCATGGATCCCCGCCTACGCGGGGATGACGACCGTGTTGAATCTTATTTATCTTTGTTATCAATAAATTGTGTCTATGTTTACAGCTTTGGCTGAGTTTTATAGGTAATCAGGAAAGAGATTGCCGGGGTATGTTTCCTGATTTCGTGTAATGTTTGTCAGAAATGAATCTTGCACCGTTATGCGAAAGCACCGGAACTGCAGTGCACTCATGGGGTCATGCACTCATGGGGTCAGGCTTCCAAGTTAACAAGTTAACCAATTCAGCTATATTGTCGACATGGCACGTAAACCTCGCATTCATCTCGCCGGTGGCCTCTACCACGGCATTCTCTGCGGTAACGGAGGCCAGCCGGTCTTTCTTACCGACGAGGACCGTTGCTGCTTCTA
>CAYUPL010000140.1:0-3498 GCA_964446655.1 uncultured Desulfopila sp. | reverse complement strand
AAATTTGCAGATTTTTCCGAGGAACAAATTGATGAAATCTTTGCCGTCAACATTAAAGGAGTGTTCTACTGTTGCCGTAATGCGGCGCGGTCGATGGAGAATAACGGCAGCATCATCAATATAGGATCTACCGTGACTCGAGTTATGCTGCCCACCTATGGCGCCTACGCGGCCACAAAGGGTGCCGTGGAGCAAATGACCAGAGTGCTTGCCAAGGAACTTGGGGGACGTGGTATACGCGTTAATACCATTGCTCCGGGGCCGGTCGATACCGAACTGTTCCGCAAGGGAAAATCAGAAAAAAAGATAGCCCAGCTTGCCTCTCTGTCTGCTTTGGGCAGGATTGGTACGGTAGATGATGTTGCCGGTATGGTGATGCTGTTACTGGATGAGCGTTCCGGCTGGGTGACGGGACAGCACATCATGGTTAATGGCGGCTTTGCTGCCTGACGCGGTATATGGGCTGATATCGGAGAAATCGAACACAATATTTTACGTACTCTCCATTCTATTTACAAAGTGCAGAATGCAGCGCCTTTTGGGCGTTGGCGAACTGGCTTCGTTCAACAATAAACTGCATATTGGTTTGTCGGGTTGTTTGCGAGACCGCTAATATGTTGATATCCTTGGCTGCCAGGGATTGAGCCGCTTTGGCCATGATGCCGGGTTGTGCAATGTTGGAGCCGATGGCGCAGACAATAGCGACACTTTTTACCGTAACTTTCTCGAGCATCTGGTCGAGCTCGGCCAGAAGATTGGGGCTGCAGTCTTTTTCTTCAATAATAAGATCAATGGTGTTGGCATTGGTCATTTTTGAAATATAGGAGACATTGTTACGATCGAATATTGCCATTATACGAAGATCAAATCCCACCTCACCAACCATTCTGGTATCATGCATCTCCAGGCAGACAACACAATCTGAGCCGGTCACAATTTCCACTTTGGACTGAGGTGCGATAAAATCCTTTGTTATCAGGGTGCCGGGGTGTTCCGGGTCGAACGCGTTTTTTACTCTGATAGGTATGTTTTTGATTTCCAGCGGTTTAGATGCTTTCGGATGAATGGCTTCCATACCGACATCGGCAAGCTGATCGGCCACATCGTAATTGGTGTTGCAGACTGGTCCCGTGTTTTCTTCGCCTAAGACCAAAGGGTCTCCGGAGCAAAGGTGATACTCTTTATGGATAATCGCCTCGGTTGCACCAAGAAGAACAGCCACCTTGGAAAATGTGACTTCGGAGTAACCACGATCGAATTCTCGCATGATGCCTTCGGTTCCTTTGGTGTATCCTGTGGCGAAACAGATAGTTGAAAAGGGATCGATAGAATTGAAACTGTTTTTGATCCGTTCATCGATGGTGAGTTGCCTGCTGTCGTCCCAGCCGCTCAGGTCGATGTAGGTGGCAGCATAACCCTTGTTTTGCAGGATGTTTGCTGAGTTGAAGGCGCTGTGCATTTCTCCCAGGGAGGCGAGTAACTCTCGTGCAGCCAGGAGCAGCTCCTGTCTGGTGACATATCCCGAGGCAAGAACATTATCCATGCTACGCAAAATATTAATGGCCTCGTCGATGCGGTCACCTATAAAATCATTGGCTGTTTCCAGATCGAGCCCTACTTCGACAAAATTTTGATTAATTGCAAAGAGGCGCTCTCGTAAGCCAAGCATTTTGATGGGATAATTTTCCTGATCTTCAAAAAGTCGGTAAATGCCGGGCTGTCCGGTTTTTTTATGCTCAAGAAGGTCGTTGGTAATACCGGCGTAGGCAGAGACAACATAAATACGTCCATAAATATCATCCGGTGGATGAAGGATCACGTTTTTGAGTATTTCCGGAAATCGCAACATCGAGGTGCCGCCGATTTTTTCAACACGAAGTTTGTGACTGTTCATAGTTCCGTAATAATTTCAATTGAATTATCAGTAGTAAGTGAGGCCTTTAGGCCGAGATGTACCCGACATGTGTAATCAAGCAGAGGTATTGCCTCGCTGGGACCTACGGGGATGTTGTTTGAGTCGCTGCAGTGTAACGCGACAAACAAGGGCCGGCTGATTTGGAAAAAGACTGTTTTTCCAATAAAGCGCTCTGTCAAAATGGAAATGAGATTGCTATTTGTCGCCTTCTTCCTCGCTTTGCTCTTTTTTCTCAATTTCCACCACTTTGACGTTCGACGTCAAGGGAACATCAACGCAGCGGGATCTATAGATCATTTCCATTTCATGTACGGCATAATCCATTTTTTCGCTTTCGTCCATGTTCTCGAGTTCTTTGATGTAGTCAGGTATGAGATCTTTCATAATATAGTAAGTATTTTTGCGATGTATTTCATCTCAGCTGGGCTGGGTTCAGTAGCTTGCCCCTTGGAAAAGGAAAAGCGCTCTGGTCATAAAACTTAAATAATCCTGATTTCCACCACGAAAAACTATAATTCTTTTGCATGAATTGCAACAGAATAATCTTTTGGAAGCGTTCTCCGACAGTCCCCGTTTCCGCTGCATGAGCAGCACAAAATCAATACCCTATATTCAACTCAAACTCTTTCTATCGTTTCGGTGCAATATCTCTATCCGGAGGCTTTTTCAATCTTTTTCTGCAACGTAACAGCTATTGGGCATTTGCTGCAGCATTTTCCTTTCTTTTTAAATTTGGCGCAGCATTTTTTCTTTACTTTGGTTTTTTCTTTTTTTTTAGCCATAATAGTCTCAGAAAATGGTTCGACTGCCGGTCTTTCATGTCCGACGGCTGGGCTTAGTTGAGGTTGATGATACACTGTTTAAGAAATGATAATCACTATTGATTAAACCTCTTGAAAAAAATTTGAAAGAGAACGCCATGGATACCTACAATGAAGCACATCTTTTTGTTGCTGCTATTCGGATTATTTCACCCAGATTGAGATGGATAAAAAGAAGCGCGATATGCTTGCCGACATAGAAGCGAAATTTAAAAAAGCTTAGCCCGGAATTCAGAGGAGTGTCGCCAGGAGAGTCCTGGTCTGTATGTCGAGGCCGGCGGCTCTGCAATAGCGCTGGTTCAGCTCGGCCAGACGGCTGTTGAAACCGTCCATTAGAAAAAGTTCATTCTCGGCCAGCGGGTAATCTTCGGCAAAATTCATGGGGCACGCTGAAACCTCAATGCACGCTGATGCCGTGTCAATATAGCCAATGGGCATTCCTTGGGTACGGCACAATATCGGGCGTATCCTGTAGATGCTACAGCGTTGCTCTCTGAGAAAAGCGCAGCTGGGTGGGGTAGCGCCTCCACCGATAGCAAAGTTCGGCAGATTTTCAATTATAATTGCGGCTTCCAACGGAGAAACACTGAACTCTATGCAGCAATCACTGCACCCGGGACCGCATTGCAGGAGGTCTTTGGGAAAAAGAGAAGCAACTCGTTGCAGTTCCTGCTCAATATCCTGAACCAACAGGAGATATTCTGCGATGATTGGGCCGTATGGCTGTTCCGTGTCGTTGCGCTGCATCAGTAATTATAGTTA
>CAYUPL010000139.1:0-3504 GCA_964446655.1 uncultured Desulfopila sp. | reverse complement strand
TTTTTTTCACATTGTTGTGTGAAAATAAATCTGTCTCCCGGATTCGGAGAAGAAAAATAAAATCAGTCCCCTAGCTGCCGAGTCAATAGCAGCGCATACGATCTGGCTGAGTTTCGTACGTAATCAGGAAATTAATACTGCGCAAAATCTAAAATGGCAGTATTTTGTCGCTTGCACGATTTGTTCCAGAATTGCTGAAATGGATGGGTGTGCTTTTACACGAAGCGCCAAAATGGGATCAATCGGAGCAGTATCACCACAAAGCGGCTTACCTTTCAGCAGGACGACCACACCACGCCAAGGGGAATATATGTGTGGAATAGCAGGATTCTTCAAGATAAACAGCAGCGGTACCCAAGCAGATGAATCGACTCTGCGGCGCATGATAGCGCCTCTGCAGCATCGGGGTCCCGACGGCTATGGTTTGTATCATGGCCAGGGCGTCGGTCTGGCCCATGCACGGCTCTCTATCATCGATCTGGCGGAGGGCTGGCAGCCGCTGAGCAATGAGACCGGATCGTTATGGATAGTTTTCAACGGAGAGATCTTCAATTATCTGGAATTACGAGAAGAACTGATCCGCAAAGGCCACCGCTTTGCGACACAATCAGACACCGAAGTCATCATCCATCTCTACGAAGATCTGGGTAGTGCCTGCCTGGAGAGGCTCAATGGCCAGTTTGCCCTGGCAATATACGACAGGCAAAAAGAGGAACTTTTCCTGGCTCGGGACCGCATGGGCATCCGGCCGCTCTTTTACACGTTACACAACGGTAACTTGTATTTCGCATCCGAAATCAAATCGATATTCAGCGGTGATATTTCCATTCCCCGAGGTCTTGATTCACATTGCCTCTGCGATATCTTTACCTTCTGGATGCCGGCCGGAGAAGAAACCGTCTTCGAGTCTGTGTATCAGATTCCTCCAGGTCACTGGCTGCGGGTAGACCGCAATGGTGTCGGGAGTCCACAGCAATATTGGGAGATTCCGTTATGCAGCGACGGCCCGGGCGCCTTTTCCGAACAGTACTACGCCGAGAAATTACGTGAGCTGCTTATCGACGCCGTGCGTTTGCGACTGCGCGCCGATGTTCCCGTCGGAGCCTATCTCAGCGGTGGCCTTGACTCGTCTGCCATCACCTCCATCATACGCAACTATACTGATAATGAGTTAAAGACCTTCTCTGTCTCTTTCGCCGACAAAGTCTATGATGAAAGTCGTGAACAGAAGATGATGGCCGAATTCCTCGGTACCGATCACAATGTGGTCCACTGCACCTATGCTAATATCGGCGCCATCTTTCCCGATGTAATTTACCATACTGAAGTTCCTGTTGTGCGTACCGCGCCGGCGCCTCTTTTCCTGCTTTCCCGTCTTGTGCGTAAAAATAACTATAAAGTCGTGTTGACCGGTGAGGGTGCCGATGAAATTCTCGGCGGATACGATATCTTTAAGGAGGCTAAAATCCGCGCCTTTATTCACCGTAATCTGCGGTCTTCCCTGCGGCCGCTGCTGCTTAAACGCCTCTACCCCTATCTGGCCCTTTCCCCGGCCAAGTCGGCGGAGTATGCCCAGACCTTTTTTGACACGGCGGCCGACCCCGATGACCCTTTTTATGCCCATCGTCCGCGCTGGAAGACCACCTCGGGCACACACCGCTTTCTGCGACGCGAAATAGCGGAGCAGGCTCGGCCGCCGGAAGACCGGCTTGCCCATCTGATGGAAACTATGGCGCCGATGGATGCTTTCCAGCGGGCCCAGTTTCTTGAAGCCAAACTGCTGATGGGCAACTATCTGCTTTCTTCTCAGGGAGATCGCATGGGCATGGCCCACTCCGTTGAGGGCCGTTTTCCCTTTCTGGATCACAGGGTTGTTGAATTTGCCGGACGGATCCCAGTGAACATGAAAATGAAAGTGCTGAACGAAAAGAATGTTTTGAAAAAGGCGGTGCGGGACATCCTGCCGCAAGCTATAACCGAACGAAAAAAGCAACCCTATATGGCTCCAGACATCCTCAGCTTTTTCGGCGATCGGGAACCGGAATATCTGCAGCATTATCTCTCGGAAGCTCTGCTGCGGGACGCCGGGTTTTTCCGGGCGGAAGCGGTTTCTCTTCTGCTGCAAAAATGCAGGAAAAAAGGCCGCCAGGGTTTTAAAGAGAATATGGCCTTTATCGGAATATTGTCAACACAGATTATTTATGATAGGTTTGTCAGACATTTTCGCCCTCCAGAAGCTGAGAATCTCAGCAATGTACGGGTAAATATCCAACAACACTCAACTGAGAAGACCTGAACAATGCAAGAATATATTGCCCCAATCAGACATTTCATCCTTACCAATTTCCTCTTTGACGCGAATGAAAATGAGCTGCAAAACGAGGCCTCTTTTCTCGAGCAGGGAATTATCGACTCCACCGGGGTTCTGGAAATGGTCGAGTGGCTTGAGGAGAACTTTGGCATTAAGGTGGAAGACGAAGAGCTGGTCCCGGAAAACCTCGACAGCGTCCTGCAGCTGGCTTCTTTTATAGAAAAGAAAAAGAACGGCTGATAGTGTCTTTCCCTGGAATGGGAGAAACGCCTGTGCTCAGGCAATAACCTGAGCACCGTTCCAGAGCCCAATATCAGGTCTGCACGGAAATATATTGTTCGTCTCTATGTTCAATCCGGTATGGTATGGCTTATTTCAACAACCGGAGAGGCAAGCAGGGGCTCCAGCTGCAAATATCTGGTGGTTGTTCTTTTGGTATCGATATCCTGATACACTCTTGTAACCTGATCCTCTGTTAAGCCGGTTGCATTGGCTACTTCGGCAAGTGAAATACCGTTGTTTTTACCATAGAGGCAAAGATCCATCTCGGCGTAGGGCAGAGAAAAATAGAACTCATCCTGACCCTGCTTTAGTGAATAGGTATCGGTGGTCGGCTGCCGTTTGCATATTTCCGCAGGTACTCCGAGAAATCGGGCCATGGCGTAGACCTGCGACTTATACAAATGGGCAATGGGTTTGATGTCGGCGGCGCCGTCGCCAAGTTTTACGAAAAAACCCTGATCATATTCCAGGCGATTGGGAGTCCCCACTACCGCATAATTGAGCCTGTCGGCATGGTAATATTCCAACATCTTGCGAATGCGCTGTTTGAAATTGGTTGCCGCAACGATGGCCAGATAGGTTTTATGCGGCAGCCGTTCTTTTATTATGGTGCCATCGGGCGCCTGGGCAACCAGGGAGAAGAAAGTAAACCCTTTATGGCTGCTCAGATCGGGGATAACTATCTTCGATTTCCAGCCTGGGCCATATTCGGTTACTACTTGGCGCACCGCCTCATCGTAGCGCGTATAAAAGCCGACCGCTTCAAGTATCGAAGTGATATCTTCGTGGAGGGTTTCGACACCAAAATGGTGTGCCAGACGCGTACTTATCGCCAGAGTATCCTCGGAGGAGTGAGCTTCCGGCATCTGCAGGCAGAAAACCTTATCCTTCCCCACCGCTCTGACCGCCAA
>CAYUPL010000138.1:0-3773 GCA_964446655.1 uncultured Desulfopila sp. | reverse complement strand
TTGAAAACTTTGCTTGGAAAACAAACTTGATATCTTCGAAGCCTGACCCCACTACTATGACCCCTAATCGGGGTTAATTTGGTGAATCGAGCCAGGCGGCTTGCTTGGTGTACATATCGGCGTAGATGCCGTTCATGGCCATGAGCTGCTGATGCGAGCCGGATTCTGCTACTTTTCCATCGCTGAGCACATAGATCCGGTCGGCCATACGCACAGTGGAAAAACGATGGCTGATAAGGAGGGCGGAATGTCCGGCGATCAGCTGGCGGAACTTGGTATAGAGATGATACTCGGTCTGGATATCGAGAGAACTGGTGGGTTCGTCGAGGATAATAAGAGGCGCATCGCGGAGAAACGAGCGGGCCAGCACAATCTTCTGCCACTCGCCCAGGCTGATTTCCTCGCCCTCGTTGAACCAGCGGCCAAGGACGGTATCATAGCCATTGGGGAGCTTGTCGATAAAGTTGTCGGCATTGGCCTTGGCCGCGGCTTCCTCTATCTTGTCTGATTCGGTGGGGATCCTGATGTCGCCGAGGCGGATATTCTCGCGGACGGTGAGATAGTATCTGGCAAAATCCTGAAAGACCACGCTGATACGGCGGCGCAGATCTTTGACGGCGTAACGGCTCAGCTCTTGATTCTCCATGGTGATTGTGCCGCTGTCGGGTTCGTAGAGGCGGCAGAGCAGTTTTACCAGGGTGCTCTTGCCGGCCCCGTTGGCGCCAACCAGGGCCACCACCTCCCCTGCCCCGATAGAGAGGGAAATATCCTGCAGCACTTTGCCGCGCTGCCCGGGATAGCCGAAGGAGACATTTTTTAGAGTAATCCCTGTAACAAAAGTATCGGGAGCGGCAACGGGTGACACCGGATCGACTATACGATTTTCGATATCGAGAAACTCAAAAAAATAGGTGACGAACATGTTGTCCTCATAAAGAGAAGCAACACTGGAGAGAAGATCCTTGAGGTAGCCGACCCCTCGCTGGAAAGCCTGGTAGAACATGACCATATCACCGATGGTGATACTCCCCTGCAGGGCCCGCAGGGCTATCAGCAGCAGGCAGCCCATGACGATGACTGTGGCAAAAAACTGCGCCAGAAACTCCGCCATGTTTTTTTTCCAGCTCAGGACCAGCTTCTCCCGGCGCAGGATATTGCGGAGGCTGTTGAAAGAATCGGCAAAGAATTGGCCCAGGTCGAAGAGACGGATCTCTTTGGCGAAGGCATCTATGGTGAGAATACTGCTGAGATACGAAGCTCTTCGCTCTTCATGGGTGCGCTTCTTCTGCCATTCATATTGTCGACGCGCATGGACCACCTGCGCAACAACGCCCGGGATTGTTGAGACAAAAAGAAGAAGACCAACCGCCCAGTGAAACATGAAGAGCAGCGCCACCATGGCGATAAGCGAGACCCCGCTTTGCAGGACTCGCGTCAGACCATTGACAATTTTTGTGGGACGATATGGCCCTTCATGCTGTGCACGATGGAGGGTGTCGTAATATTGCGGATTTTCGTAATAGGCCAGATCGAGCGAGATGGATTTTTTGTGCAGGGCGCTATAGACATAGTCCGTGACGACAGTACTCTGCGCCTCGGCCACATAGCTGCCCGCCGCACGGACTGCCGCCTGAAAAACTGCAATGGCCGCGGCGGCAATAACCAGGAAGACGACACGCTGATAATAGCTGGCGGCATCTCCTGATTGAATCGCGGCACCGATGGTGTCGACTATGAGCTTGATGACATAAAGCGTTGCCAACGGCACAAATCCCTGCACGACCGTCAGGCATATGGACAGGATGGTCCATTTTTTGCTCGCCTTCCAGACAAGACGGATGGCACGGTCTATACGGAGGGAGTGTTTAATTTTTCGACTTATGGTTGCAGGGCCACGCATTGTTGCTCCGGTTGTTTTACTGCAGTGGCTTTACTGCAGTGGCTGGTGGTTGGTGGTTAGTGATTAGTGGCTTGACTGCAGTGGTTAGGGGTTGGTGGTTAGTGATTAGGGACATTTACAGGGACATCCCCCTTTTCCTGAATCACCGATGCGGTTGTTGTTTGTGGATGAGGCGCAAATGTGACACGAAGGACGGGTCCGATCTCTTCCCACTCCGGTAATGGATACCCTCCTTCGGCACAGGCGGTCGTAACATGATTATTGGACTTTGTTGAGTAGTTTTTTGATGGTGAAATCGTAATTTTCGATATCTTCCTGAATAGTGATCCAGACAAGCTCGAGATCAACTCCAAAATAGTCATGAATCAGCTTATCTCGCATTCCTGCTATCTCTTTCCACGGCACATTTATGTCTGCTTGACGGATGGAATCAGGTATTTTTTTGGTAGCCTCCCCGATAATTTCAAGGCTTCTGATGACAGCATTTACCGTTTTGCGATCCTGTGAAAATTGCTCGAAAGTCATGCCTTTCGTAAATTCACGAATATCGGCAATAGAATCAAGTATGTCATTCAAATAATCGTCAATGATTCTTTCAATTGACATAGGTAACCTCTTTCCGAATCCTTTCACCGATATAATTTTTCAAAGCATTGGGTGTGGTTAAATCAATTTCAGCCTCAAGTAATTCCTCAAGCGCGTGTTCGACTTTCATGAAGTGTACGAACCCTACCGGCTTGGAAAATTCGACCAAGATATCAATATCACTATCTGGCCTATTTTGTTTCCTCGCAACAGAGCCAAAAACCCCTATCTTTTTAATCGCGTATTTTTTTTTCAAGAGAGAAAGATTCTGCAATAGTATGTCTAAGATTTCATCTTTGTTTTTCATTTGTCCCTCGGTTTAAGGGGGAAGATTAATGTACAGTCTTTCCGAGTCTTTGCTAGTCTTTCCTGATTAAGGCGGGAGACAGATTAATTTCCCCTGAACTGCGTGAAAAAAGAATCAGCAACCCTTCTACATGCAGGGAACATTTTCTCTACTTTCATAATGACTTAGGCTACAGATGGAGCTTTCGCGGAATGAGCCTGTAGCCCATGGCTTGCATGATCGCATTGACGCTTGCAAATTCCGGGTTTCCGTTCTCGGACAGTGCTTTTTGAACTCCTTTCCTGCTAAGACCCGTTTCTTCAGCAATTTTGCTTACGCCTTTCACGCGGCTCAGAACTCGAAGTGAAGAAAGCAGCGCTCCTGTGTCCCCATCTTTGGAAAAATCATCAAAGATAAGGTTGATATAGGCATCTATTTCTTCCGGATGCTCACGGAAGTAAGATTCCTCAACCTGATTGAACGTCCTATATTTTTTCATTGGTCAAATACTCCTTCCAATACGTTTTGGCCTGTTTGATATCCTTCTTTTGGCTTCCCTTGTCCCCTCCACACAACAAAACAACGATGCTTTGCGCGGTTTCTCCAAAGTAAACCCTATATCCGGGACCAAAGAACATTCTGAGCTCACTAACCCCTTCTCCAACAGACCCGCAGTCCCCATAGTTGCCCTGTTCCAGCCGTCGAATTCCGGCAAGAATACGCTGCCTATTGGTACTGTTTTTGATACCGTTTAACCAATCAAAAAAAGGCTCTTTCCCATCCTTTTCAAAGACAATAATTTCTTTTGGTCGTGCTAGTCTTGCCACTCGCCTTTCTCCTTTTACTATATCTTTGCGTACCGTAGTACGCAAGAAAAATCAAATCAATTTTTTTTCGAGAAAACCTTGCTTTGTATTCTTCTTCGGGAAACCATAAAAAACCTCATGGGGTCAGGCTTAGAAGTTGACAAGTTAACCAATTCAGCTATATTGTCGACATGGC
>CAYUPL010000137.1:0-3882 GCA_964446655.1 uncultured Desulfopila sp. | reverse complement strand
AATATATGCTATTGTAACGAAAAGAATGTATTGCGGTCTTACCGAATCGCTGTAATTCCGACACGTTCGTGATGAGTATAATTATACTGTTTTATTCGGTTTCCTGTTTTTTTTGACGATTTCTCCGGGGTACTTCTTGAAAAAGATATGAACAACAATACATACAACGTTCTCGTCGCCGAGAACAATCTTACCATACTGAAAATCCTTGCCCTGCATCTCGAGGCGGAGGGCTGCCGGGTAACTACGGTATCCAATGGCCTGGAAGCATTACTTCAGCTTGACAATGAAATACCCGACATTCTTTTTACCGATATTATCATGCCGAAGGTAAGCGGTGATCAGCTCTGCGCTATTATCCGTAAAGACAAAAGGTTATGTAATATATTTATCGCCGTACATTCTTCTACCTCTCTGGAGGACAATCACACCATCCTTGACCTTGACGCCGATGCCTACATCGCCAAAGGTCCGGCGGCCAACCTGAAAAAGCACGTTACCCATGTTCTTGAGCAATACAGAAAAGGAATACGGCGCAATCAGCAGACCGTCGGGGAAACCACCCTTTTTCCCCGCGAAATAACACGGGAGCTTCTTCTTGCCAGAAAACACTACCAGGCTATTTTTAATAATGTTGCCGAGGCAGTGGTGGAACTCGATGACACCGGCCAGATCGTTCAGGCAAATCTGGCCGCACAGAGGCTGTTTCGCAAAGTACTTCTGAAAATCCTGTCCACCAGCCTCATCGATTACCTCACAGGACAGGACAAACAGGGAGTTCTTGACTGGCTCGACAGCATTAAAAAGAAAGGCGCCAACGGGCGCAGCAACTTCAAGTCAAGCTATTCGACTCCTCTGCAGGTCAAAAACCGGAAGATCCTGCTTAATCTGGTAGCCATAGAGGAGGGGCAGAGCTTTTTTTTCATCGGTATCCTGCAGGACATCACCGTACAGAAAAATACCGAACAAATGCTTGCCAAAACCCTCAATGAGTTCAATGCCGTTTTAGAGACTATCGATTACGGAGTGCTGCTGCTCGACAAAGACTTAAAGGCATGTATCGTCAACCAGGCCTACCGCAATCTCTGGCAGCTCTCCAAAGATTTCACCGACCGGCAGCCTACTCTGCAAGAGCTCATGCAAAAAAACAGCAGCACGGGACTCTACAATATCAAAGCAGAGGATCTGCCTGCCTACATAGAGGAACGGGTTGAAAAAATTCGTCAGGCAGGCTTCGCACCGATGGAACTGCAGAGAGCGGACGGCACCTGCCTGCGCTATCAATGCGTTGCCCTGCCCGACGACGGCCGACTGCTCACCTATTACGATATCACCAGCCTGAAACATACCGAGAAACAATTGGAAGAAGCTCTGGAGACAGTCAGTAATCTGGCCAACCATGATCCCTTGACCGGCCTGCCGAATCTCCGCCTTGCCAGAGAGAAACTGCTCGGTGCTCTCAGCCTTTCCAGGAGAAAAGGCTGGATGGCTGCCGTAATGTTTATCGACCTTGACGGCTTTAAAGACGTCAACGACCTTCATGGCCATGACATAGGAGACAAAGTCCTGACACAGGTTGCAGAGCGACTGGTAGAGAAGCTGCGCCAGGTGGACACGGTCGCCCGTATCGGCGGAGACGAGTTTCTGGTGATACAGACCGAGGTGCACCACCGCTTTGCCGCCGCCAACGTAGCTGAAAAGATCGTCAAAAGCATCTCCGAACCGTTTGTCATTGACAATATCGAGATTACCATCGGTGCCAGTATCGGTATCGCCATTTACCCCGAAAACGGAGAAGACAGCAGAGTGCTGATGAAAAAAGCCGATGACGCCATGTATTACACCAAGCGTATCGGTAAAAACAATTACACCTTCACTCCTGCCTGATTGACATCAGGACGACTGTTTTTTTTCCTCCAGCTCACTCCAGCGGGTATATAATGTTTCTATCTCGGCCTGCACCTTCTCCAGCTGCTTCCAAAAATCTTCCAACCTGACGGGGTCGGCGGCAACTTCAGGTGTGTTAACCTTGGCGCGCAGCTCCTCTTCCCGACTCTCCGCCTCCTCTATTCTCTGCTCCATGCCTGCAAATTCTCTCTGATCAAGATAGGAGAGCCGGCCTGCTCTGCTGCGCTCCTGCACTTTGTCCGTCACTTTCTTTGGAGCCGATCGCACCTCGCCACTCTCCCGGCCCCGCAAATGAGTAAGCCACTGCTGATAATCGGCAAAATAACAGGTTCCTCCTTTGCCGTCAAAACCGATAAGGTTGTCGCAGACCCGATCGAGAAGGAAGCGGTCATGCGTCACCAAAACCAATGCACCGGCAAAATCCACCAAAGACTCCTCTAAAACGTCAAGAGAGGCGATGTCGAGATCATTGGTCGGTTCATCAAGCAAAAGGATATCGGCAGGCTGCAGCATCAGGGAAGCAATCAGAATCCTGGCCTGCTCTCCGCCGGAAAGCTCACCTACCGGTGTATCCAGCTGGTCGGGGCGAAAAAGAAAACGCTTGGCCCAGGACACTACATGGACGGATCTGTCACGAAACACCACGGAATCCCCCTCAGGCGCCAGCGCCCGGCGCAGAGTGATCGACTCATCCAGGGTAGACCGATCCTGTTCAAATTCGACTATCTTGACCTTGTCGGCAGTAGTAATCACACCGCTGTCAAGCTCAAGTTCTGCCGGTTGTCCGCCACTTGCCAGCACCTTCATCAATGTTGACTTGCCACAGCCGTTGCCACCTAGAAGTCCCAGTCTTGTGCCGGGGGAGAGCAGGATATCCAGGTCGGAAAAAAGTATCTTGCCCTGATAGGATTTGCTTAATCCCACCGCCTCCAGCAATTTTTTGGTTTTTCGCCCTGTACCGCCGAAATCGATCCGGACATTTGCGGTGGAGCGATTTCTGCTTTTTACTTCACTCAGTTCTTCCTGGAGTCGATGAGCCTCATCAATACGATAACGGGCCTTGGTTGCGCGTGCCTTCGGACCTCTGCTGAGCCACTCAGCCTCCCTTTTCACCTTGTTGCTCAGCCGGTCTTCCCTGTTCATCTGCTGCTGCAGGAATTCCTCTCTTTTTTCGAGGAAAGCGGTATAGCTGCCTGCAACTTGCAGCGAACCACCTGGATAAACAGCAGAAAGCTCAATCATTCTGGTGGTACAATTCTCCAGAAATTGTCTATCATGACTGACCAGGATAAAGGCCTGCGGGCCGTCACTCAAACCACCGGCAATCAGTCTCTCCAGCCAGATAATACCTTCTATGTCAAGATGGTTGGTCGGCTCATCCAGGACCACCACCTCGGCCTTAGCCAACAAAACCCGACATATCGCCAGCCTCTTTTTCCATCCCCCGGAAAGCATCTTGACCGGCTGAGAATCATCGCCAAACTCAGCTCGACTGAGCATTTCCTGCACACGATTATGGATCTCAAGGGCCTCCATTTTATGGCCTGCGAGAAAACGGCTCAAATTTTCGAAAACACTCAATTCTTCATCAAATATATCGGCCTGGGCAAGATAAGCAAGCTGAAGATGTCTGCTTTTCTGAATTGTGCCCTGATCGGGCTCTTCAAGATCACAAAAAATCTTGAGCAAGGTAGATTTTCCGGATCCGTTTGGACCGATCAAACCAATCCTGTCGCCGCTGTTCACCACCAGATCGATGTCTGCAAACAGCGTCTGGGCGCCAAAGGATTTGGTCAGGGAGTGGCAGGTAAGTAAATTCGACATATTTATCAATCTCTACATCTCTTTCTTTCTGAAACGTTTATAAAATGGGATATTTTGTCACTACATTGCAATGGACATCCTGCAGGCAGGGTGGCTGACGACACAGATCACTATTGAAAAAATTGTTTTTGAAGTTGATTTTTTCACTTC
>CAYUPL010000136.1:0-3888 GCA_964446655.1 uncultured Desulfopila sp. | reverse complement strand
CAGCAGGGATTAGCTTAATGATTTGGCTAGAGGATACATTTCAACACCCTTTATTAATTATTGACAGCATTTTTGGATTTTAATTAAGTGGACTAAAAAAAAAATAAATGAGATTTCTCCCCCAAGAATTATTTCAGCGACCAGTCTACTGAATGGCAAGACCACTTAGAATAGAATCCCCGGGTGCTTTTTATCACGTGATGCACCGAGGAAACGACGACACGGATATCTTTAAAAGCAATAGAGATCGTGAAAAGTTTTTAGAGTATGTCGGCAAGGCGGTAGAGCGCTATGACATCAAGATTCATGTCCCTGAGCCCTATTTTCAATTGACGCGGATGTATGGCTGGTACTGGAATAGAATGCGCGGGGACAGAAAGAAACAGGAAGAGAGGGAAAAAGAGACGGCTGAAAGGGAGAGTGAAACCATAGAAGACAGCATCGATGTCAGAAACTACAAGCCAAAGCGAATACCACAACTGATGTGGCGTGAGTGCATCGAAAAGGTATGGGAGGTCGACCCCCTTACTTTCCCCAAGTGCACTGGTGAAATGCGCATTATCAATTTCATATATAAGAAGACGGTGATAAAGAGATAAGCGAACCTGTGAGACTTCGAGATTCTCACCCATCTGAATATCTTCGAAGAGAAGAAAAACCAGAGAGCGCCACCGAGGGCCGCACCCGAACATTTCGAGCCTCCCGGAATTGTACCATATGATGACGGCTGGCCCGGATATGATGAGCCGGTTTTTGATTTTTTAAAAAAGTCAATGACCACCAATGGATGCCTTTGTTCAAAATGGGCTGGAACAGCGGTGAGAAGTCAACCTTTTCAGCATACCCGTTGGGTAGCACATTGAAAGCGCAAAATTGCTTGAAAGTACGGTTGAAAAAAGATATGTTACTTGATATTGATGGCAGATGGAAATGAATTTGCAGAAAAGTTAGAGTGGGCTTACAAAGCGCAAAGCGATGACTTGTGCGGCCGGGCAAGGTCGTACATTCTAGCGGGTGTGAATCCCGTCCCGGAAGGTTGGCCGACCACCGGGTAGCGAGTCCTTGGATCGAAGGGAGTAATCCCGGAGATTAAGCGTAGGACAGCGAGTCAGCAGGCCGTAAACCGAAAGGCTGAAGGGATTGAGCCCCGAAATGCTTTTGTCGGGAGGGACGACGTGCTAAGTTACACGGAAGTCAATATGGGTAGTGGCGCCAATGGCAAGCCATTATTTGCCTCCCCGGGGTCTGAGACCATGGCATGTTGGACATTGAGAATGTGCGGCAACCCGGGAGACCCTGATTCTTCTTACAGGGAAGTGAGTATGCTGGACGACTGATAATAAAGGAAGAAAGGCAGACGAGATTCAGGGAGTCGGATGGCGCAGTAGTACCGATGAAGGCGGGTAATGCCGCTGGAGGAAAGGGCGCCACATAGATAACAATGTTGTGGGGAAACACCAGCTATGCACAGAAATAGTGAAACGGTGTCAACAAAACTGCAGCGTATAGCGGAGAAGGCCCGCAGGGATCCAAGTTGTATGTTCACCAGTCTATTTCATCTGATGAACAAGGAATTGCTGCGGGAATGCTTTGCGATGCTGCGTGGAGACGCAGCCGCGGGTATTGATCAGGTTACCAAAGCGGAATATGGGGAAAGACTGGAAGAGAATCTGACTGTATTGGTCGAGAGGCTTCACCGGATGTCTTATTCTCCTTTGCCGGTACGCAGAGTGTATATTCCCAAACCCGGGAGTAGCAAGAAGCGTCCACTCGGCATTCCCGCCCTTGAGGACAAGCTGGTTCAAGCGGGGCTGGCGCGGATATTGACGGCGATATACGAGCAGGATTTTATTGAGGACTTCTTCGGTTTCCGTCCTGGCCGTGGTTGTCATGATGCTTTGCGCGCCTTGAGCTATGAGGTGGAAAAGAAACCGGTCAATTATATCGTAGAGGCCGATATCAAGGGCTTCTTTGATCACGTTGATCACGAGTGGATGATGCGGTTTGTGGCTCACCGAATAGCCGATAAGCGGGTGCAGCGGTATATCAAGCGGTTCCTGAAGGCCGGAGTTATGGAGAAAGGAGTAGTCGAAAACAGTGATGAAGGAACCCCGCAGGGTGGGGTCATCTCACCGATATTGGCTAACATTTATCTCCATTATGTTCTTGATCTCTGGTTTGAAAGGAGATATCGCCCGACATGTCGTGGCAATGTCCGGATTATCCGTTACGCGGACGATTGGGTCACCTGCTTTCAGAAGGAAGAGGAGGCAAGGCGCTTTCGTCATGACATGGAAGAGCGCCTCATCCATTTCGGATTGGAATTAGCCCCAGCAAAGACCAAGATTCTTGAGTTTGGGCCATCAGCAAAAGCCCAGGCCAGGAGGAGAGGTGAAAAAACCCGAGACCTTTGACTTTCTCGGGTTTACACACTACTGCAGCCGGTCACAGAAAGGAGGCTGGTTTCGGATGAAGCGGATAACCGCTAGGAAGAAGTTTGTTGCCAAAGTACGAATATTTAAGGAGTGGCTTCGAGCAAATCGCACCTTACCCATCCGTGATCTGATGGCGAAGGTTGCAAGTAAGCTGAGCGGCCATTTTGCGTACTATGGGGTAACAGACAATTCATCCGGTCTGATGCGTTACGCCGAAGCGGTTCGGAGACTTCTGTTCAAGTGGCTCAACAGGCGAGGGAAGCGAGGTTGTATGAATTGGCAGAAGTTTATGCTGCTTCTTGCTAGGTTTCCACTACCTAAGCCGAGAGTATCGGTGAACCTGTTTACTTCGCCGTGAAAGTGTATTTATGAGGAGCCGTGTGCGTAAATAGCGCAAGCACGGTTCTGAGAGGGGCCGAGGCCAACAGGCGTTTTTCTGGGAGGCTAAACCCCACGACACGTAGTAGTCGCGTGCGACGAGACGTTACAGAAAGTCGATTGGGGCGTCTTACAGGACGTTTGAAGAAATCGGTCTACTCGACATCACCATCACCTCCCGGAGGTGCAACCATGGAAAGGTTTAATCCGACACCTTGCCTCCTGACTTTCCTGACAGTCATAATCTTCAGCTGCCCGGTATATGCGGCGACCAAGGAGAAGACCGTTTTGTTGCCGCTGCCGGTAAAGGAACTGGAAACTGTCAAAAAAACAGCTCCACCGGTCAAACCGTCCACGGCTCCATCGCTGCCGACTGAGATCAAGAAAGCCCCGGGCATCGAGCAGCGCCTTTCCCAGGTCATCTACTGCTGTGATAACGGACGGGTGGTCAAAAGGCAAGGCGACCGGATCAAGCTCGACCCGGATTCCTGCGGCCTCAGTCAGAATGAGATCGCGAAGCACTGCGGATTCTGCTGCCGCGAAGGACAGACGATATCGGTAAGTACCAAGACAGAGTATCAACATTGCCTTAAAGACCAGGGACAGGTGGTCGCTTCCAGGGCCCAATGCGGCAAACTTCCGGTATTCTGCCTAACCTTCCGAGGGATCATTGAGGTGCCTTCCGAACAATGCCAAAGCTCCGGCGGAACCGGTTATCCCTCGCTGATCGAAGCCCGGACCGCGCAGTCCCGCCTGCAGGTCTACTGCTGTGTCGACGGCACTATCAAGCGGCTCCCTTCAGCCGCCTGCCGAAAGTTTCGAGGCGTGGCTTATCAGACCCGCCAGGAGGCGACAGCCGCTTGCGGCTGGTGCTGCCGGGACGGGAAAGCTACGGCACTCTCCTCGGCTGGCCGGCAGCAGCAATGCGACGCTCCCCGGTTGCTTTATCTCTCGGAAGCCGAGGCGGCTTTACACTGTCGGTCAAAACCCGGGTATTGCGTTACCAAACAGGGGTTGACACGTCTTTCAGAGCAGGAGTGCGCCAAGCAGAAGGGGCGCTTTTTCACCGGTCATC
>CAYUPL010000135.1:0-4164 GCA_964446655.1 uncultured Desulfopila sp. | reverse complement strand
ACACTAGTATAATCATGGTATGCAAAAGGATAATACTTTAAAAAAAACCTGATATTCTGTAATTCACTTTAGAGTCTTGAGAAAAGATGGTATCAGATACCATAGTAGATCCGCCAAAACCGGAAAGGCACGGGCCAGACGCTAAACCGCCGAGCACCGTCTCAAATTTATACTACCTCGAGCAAGTCCTCATCACGTGAAAGATTCTCAGACATCAAGCCGGCGAGCCAACCGCCTGAACACCGACACTCCGTCGCTCAGTCGGCTGCTCCGTCATATCCTTCCTCTCTTCAAGCAATATAAACTGAGGTTGTTTATCGGTTTTACCGCATTGCTGGCCGTCGACTTTCTCCAACTGACCATCCCCAGAATTCTTAAAAAAGGAGTCGACAGTCTAGCCGACAACACTGCCGGTCAGGACATACTTCTCCGCTATGCTCTTTTTATAGTCGTTATCGCACTTTTTGTGGCCCTGCTCCGCTTTGTCTGGCGATACACCATCATAGGTTTTTCCAGATACCTGGAAAGAGCCATTCGCAATCGTATCTTTTCCCATATTGTCAGAATGGACGAAACCTTTTTTGAAACCCGCACCACCGGCGATATCATGGCTCATGCCTCCAACGATCTAACCGCTGTGCAGATGGCCTGCGGCATGGGACTAGTGGCAGCGGTGGATGCTCTGGTGATGACCATAGCCGCCATCGTTTTCATGGCCGTCATTCATGTTGAGCTGACCCTGCTTGCCCTTCTGCCCATGCCGTTTCTTGCTATCTTTACCCGTATTCTCTCAGCACGGTTGCACCGTCGCTTCAATACCGTCCAGGAACAGTTTTCCCTGCTCACCGAATTCACCAGATCAACCCTTGTTTCCGTGCGGCTGATCAAGGCCTACACCATGGAAAAATTCCAGACCAGAGAGTTTGACACTCTGGGGAGGAAATATGTTAAAAGCAATATTCAGGTGGCCCGGGTTCAGGGCCTGATGTTTCCCATCGCTACCCTGGTGGGTAACATGGGCATGCTCCTGATTCTTTTTTTCGGCGGCCGCCTGGTGATCAGCGGCGCGATTTCCATGGGAGACTTTGTCGCCTTTATCACCTATCTCTACATGCTTATCTGGCCGATGATGGCCATTGGCTGGGTGACAAACCTGGTGCAACGGGGCATAACCTCACTGACCAGAATTGACCGGCTCATGAGCGAAAAACCGGCTCTCATCGACCCGCCCGGAGAAAAACTCAGCTCTTCCAACCCAACCTATTCCCTGCGGGACTTCACCTTCAGCTACCCCTCATCCGACACAGCAGTGCTGCGAAATATCAGCCTGGAAATAGGTCCCGGCATTCATGGTGTCACCGGCCGAACAGGCTGCGGCAAATCCACGCTCTGCAAAGTCCTGGCGCGGCTCTATCCCGTCCCGGACAACAGCCTCTTTTTTGAGGGCAAGGATGTCAACTCCCTGCCGCTGGACACCATTCGTTCTCATGTTGGTTACGTCGCCCAGGAGCCGGTACTTTTCTCCAACACCATTGGAGCCAACATCAAACTGGGCAATCCCGAAATAGACGATAAGGCCATGCAGGAAGCAGCCGGCTTGGCTGCCATTCATGACGACATTCAGACATTTCCACGCCGATATGAAACCGTTATCGGGGAAAGAGGTGTCAAACTCTCCGGTGGGCAGCGTCAGCGCCTCGCCCTGGCCAGGGCCCTGCTGGTGGATCGCCCCATTCTCCTCATCGACGACGGCCTGTCGGCTGTGGATGTGGAAACAGAACATGAGATTTTTGCCAAACTGAAAGAACATCTGCAGGGCAAAACCGTGGTGATCATTTCCAACAGGATCAAGCTCCTCAGCATGACCGACCATATTATCGTCCTGGAAGAAGGTACAATCGCCGCAGACGGCACCCATGACCACCTCCTGGAACAAAGTAGCTTTTACAGAGCAATGTTTACCAAACAGACACGGAATGATATGCGACCTGGGCGGGAAAAAGAATGAAAAACTTCGGTTATGAAGAAGACAGCTCCGTGGCCGTCCTCGGAGACCTGCACCTGTGGCGACGCATCCTTTTTTTCTGCAGAAAGTATCGTTTGGCACTGCTGGCCGCCATCGTCCTCTCTTTTGTCATCACCGCTGCGACGCTTACTCTGCCCTATCTCATGCAGACAGCCATTGACTCCTACATCACCGCCACGGATATCGAGATGGACCAACGCCTCAACGGCATCACCATCATCAGCGCGGTCTTTCTCACCGTAGTTCTCCTTAATCTGGTGGCCAATTTTTTTCAGGTAGTTACTCTCGAGTGGATCGGTCAGTCCATCATGCACCGAATCCGTCAGGATCTCTTTCAGCATATGCTGGGACTCGATCCCTCATTTTTCGATGCCAACCCCATTGGCCGGCTGGTGACCAGGCTCACCAACGACATCCAGAACATGCATGAGATGTTCACCTCCGTGCTGGTGACGGTCTTCAACGATCTGCTTCGCCTGGCAGGCATTCTGGTGGTCCTCTTCCTGATCAATGCCCGGCTGGCTCTGCTCATGACCATCTTTGTGCCGCTAGCCGTGATTATTACCAAACTGTTCGCCCGGCTGGCCCGGGCACAGTTTCGTCTGATCCGCAACCAGCTGGCCAAGCTGAACAGCTTCCTCTCCGAATCAATTTCCGGCATGTCGACCCTGCAGATCTTCGGCAGACAGGAAGAAACCGGGAAGATGCATGATGATCTCAGCAGGGGCTATCTGCAGCGCAACCTTTCCCAGATACGATTGTTCGGTACCTTTATGCCGCTCACCGAGTTCATGAGTTCGACTGCTATTGCCCTTATTCTCTGGTTCGGTGGTTCGGAAATCATCAGACAGCAGCTTACCCTGGGAGAATTGGTGGCGTTTCTGTCCTATATGCGCCTCTTTTTCCAGCCACTACGGGAACTTGCCCAGAAGTACTCCATTGTCCAGTCGGCAATGGCATCAGCTGAGCGGATTTTCCAGCTCTTTGACACCGGAAGCAGTCTGAAATTGCCGGAACAGACCGTATCGGCAGCCAACGTCAAAGGAGATCTCCATTTCAAAGACATCCATTTTTCCTATACGGACGATGATCCTGTTATCAGGGGTATAGATTTGCAGATCAACCATGGCGAAACCGTTGCCCTGGTGGGTACCACCGGCTCCGGCAAATCCACTCTGGTCAGCCTGCTCCTCAGGTTCTACGAACCCCAGCAAGGGGCGATTCTGCTGGACGACGTTAATATCAACCGGTTTCCCTTGCAGGAATTGCGCCGCCATATAGGGGTTGTCCTTCAGGACATTTTCATTCTGCACGATAGTCTGCTTGCCAATATCGTTATGGATACCGGCACATCCAGAGAAGAGGTGGAGAAAATCCTGCAGCAGACGGGTATGACACGATTCGTCGATAAGCTTCCCCAGGGTCTTGACACCAGGATCGGTGAAGGCGGCCAGCAGCTCTCCACCGGCGAAAAACAGCTCCTTGCCTTCACCAGGGTACTCTGCAGAAAACCGGCAATTCTGATTCTCGATGAAGCGACAGCCGCCATCGATACCGAGTCGGAAAATATCCTGGAACAGGCCATCGCGGAGAGCTTTGCCAATCATACTTCCCTGGTCATCGCCCATCGCCTCTCCACTATTCGCCGAGCCGATACCATCATCGTCATGGAGAGTGGGCGCATCACGGAACAGGGAACCCACGAGGAACTGATGCGCCGCAACGGCAATTATGCCGAGCTGGTCGCCATGGACCTTCAAGAAGGCAATCCTTGAAAATTCCCTCAGGTCTGCTGAGTAAAGGTGTCGGAAATGGCGCTTGTTACTGTCCTTGATCACCTGATTCTGCTTGGGCTACTGCCGGCTCTCCATGCTATCGGCAAGAGTTTTCGCCCGGGTTCTTCTCTTTCTTTTTAGCACAGATAAGTATAATCGAAGCACCCCAGAGTCCGCTGGCGATATTGAGTCCGACATCACGAAGATCACCGACCCGGTAGGGCAGAAAGTGCTGAATGACCTCGTCAAATATGGAAATTGCAATGACAAAGGCAATGGCCAGGCGATTGGAGATACCCTGCGTGTGTACCAAGGCCTGGGCCAGGAAACCCAGACCGCCATACTTGACGATATGCAGGGTTT
>CAYUPL010000134.1:2981-4177 GCA_964446655.1 uncultured Desulfopila sp. | reverse complement strand
AAATCTGGCAGGACAGGGAAGATACTTGAAACCATCCTGTAATCCGTTTAACTAGAGAACACCACCATGAAGACTTACACGAACTGTGTCACCCCGGAAAAAAAATTCATCTACGGTATTCATAAACCATCCTATTCTGTTACCAATCTGCGCCCTGCCCACCATATCGAGCCACTGGGTTTTTTTGAAGATGGCACCGAGGTTGACAACAGCAGTAATTTCCCTGACACAGATGTATCGGTCGACCAGGCCAACTGGATATTCGAGATACCAAACCCCCTCTCTTTCAGGGGTGTTACCTATATTGACAAGAGCTGGGCAGACGCCTCCGCCGCCAATCACTCCAGAATGTATCTGCCCGAAAAAAAACCCCTCTCTTTCCACCATTTCCTGAAGCAGCACAATCTTGAGGCCGATCTGCTCTCCTCTTTACCACGTCCTCTCCTTCTCACGCTGGCCACCTGTTCGACCGATCCGGAAGACTTGAAAAAACTGGCGGAATGCTGCTGCCGTATTCTAAAAGACCACCACGGCCGGGTGACGGGACTCAGGTACATCAACGGACCCCAAGGCAGAAGACGTGCAGATATTGCCGACCACGATCTTTTTGAGGCTGTGGCCAACAACCCTTCCCTGCCCGATGACTATAAAAAAGCGATGGTCCTGCGCCCCGGCGCCCAGGGCGCCAGTGAAATAGTGGGAGAATGGAGTTCCGGCACAGACAGCCATGTCTTCGAATATCTGCGACGGAACTCCTATATCGCCGGCGGCCATTATGCCGCCAACATGGCCGATGACGCCGTACGCTATGCCATCAGCGACCTGAGCAGGGAAGACATGAACGGCCTGAGACATCTTTACTATCAACGTATGTATGTTCATCTCGCCACACTGCTTGGTCTGCAGACCAAGCAGCGCAAACCATACTCGGCGGAAGATCTCGAAACACTGCGCCTCTCCCTTTTGCAGCAGCTAGACCGGCAAGGCGGTCCGAACCTCGCTACCCTGTGGGGCTGGAATTTCGGTTTCGACTACTCTCCCACCGACTACCGTCTGCACGCCTCGCATCAGCAGATTCATCAACAGTACGCCGCTATTCCGGCAGAAGTGGCAACCTATGCGCACGACCTGAACCGCTCCGCCGGTACCATGCCCTCTTTCTGCTGCGGCGACATGATCGCCGCCGAAATAGAAAC
>CAYUPL010000134.1:0-2881 GCA_964446655.1 uncultured Desulfopila sp. | reverse complement strand
GCACTGCTGCAAAGCCAGCAGATATTTGCCGGACTCGGTGCGAAAATGGTGACCTCCATTGAATATTCCAAACGGATCGCGGCAAGAGACCGTTTTAACCAGCCGCTGCTCTACTCTCTGCTGCCGAAACTGCCTTTTTCGCCGGGCGCCTTCAGTGAAGCTCAGCTCCGCTTTATCAACGGACACTATCCCGAAGATTTTGCCGCCGTTTGCCGGAAACAGCTCACCTCGGCATAACGGGAGAATCTTTCTTGGGAAGAATGGCCAATTTAGTGTATACTCTGCTGTCAACGTCTTTGCGTAAAAGACAAAATGGATTTTGGCGGACCGGTATGGTTGTCTGACAAATCAGGATCATTACAACGTGCCCCCGCGAATCTTGCCGAATACAACCACAAAGCCGTTGCGCCGCTTGGCTGCACCACGGTTTTTCCATGGAGATAGCAACATGACCAAACACGGATATTTTGGTAACTGGGGCGGAGCGTTCATCCCTGAAGTGCTGCACCAGACCTTTGTCGAGCTTGCCGACTATTTTACAAAAGCCAAAAGCGATCCTGAATTCTGGAAACACTATCTGGATATTATGTCCACCTATTCCTGCAGGCCCACACCTCTGACCCATGCGGAAAACCTCTCTCACCATTTCGGCGGCGCCCAGATATATATCAAGCGGGAAGACCTCAACCATACCGGAGCGCACAAGGCTAATAACGTCATGGGGCAGGGGTTGCTCGTCAAGCGTATGGGAAAGCAGCGCGTTATCGCCGAAACAGGCGCAGGTCAACACGGTATGGCCACAGCCACCATGGCCGCCAAATTCGGATTTGCCTGTACCATCTACATGGGCGAAGTGGATGTGGCCCGTCAGCGTCCCAATGTTTTCTGGATGGAAAAAATGGGCGCTGAGGTGGTCTCTGTAAAAGATGGCGCCAGGACCCTTAAAGACGCTATTAACGAAGCCTTTCGCGACTGGGTCACCAATATTGACTCGACCCATTATGTTTTTGGTACCGCCTGTGGACCAGCCCCCTTCCCGGAAATGGTATCCTGGTTTCAATCGGTCATAGGCCATGAGGCCATCGAACAGATACACAAACAGCACGGTAGAAATCCAGCAAAGGTTTATGCCTGTGTCGGCGGCGGTTCCAATGCCATGGGTATATTCGGCCGCTTCCTCGAGGAGGAGGGAGTGGAACTTGTCGGCGTTGAAGCAGGCGGGCAAGGCCTCGACTCCGGCAAACATGCTGCCCGCCTGTGCGGCAACAGTGCCTCCCCCGGCGTTGCTCAGGGATACCACACCATGTTCCTGCAAGACAGTGACGGTCAGATGATGGAGACCCATTCCGTGGCGGCAGGCCTCGACTATGTCGGTGTCTCACCCATCCTCTCGGATCTCTGGGATAAAGGCCGGGTCCGGTTTGAGTCGGCCACCGACCAAGAGGTTATCGAAGCCCTTGATCTGACTATGAAAAAAGAAGGAATCATTCCCGCCTTGGAATCGGCCCATGCCTTTGTGCAGGCATTTAAGGATGCTCCGCTGTTATCAAAGGAAGATGCCGTCATCATCAACATGTCGGGACGGGGCGACAAGGATATCTTTACCATTGCTCATGCCTTTGACGATCCGTCCTGGAAAGAGTTCATCATCCAGCGCGGCCTCGAATACAGTAAATAAATACAGGTAATACTCTTCCCACGCCTCCGGCGCATAGTATACTTAAACCGTGGTGAAACATGCTCCTAGAAGATCAGTTAAAAAGCAAAGTCCGGCAAAAAGAGATACTTCTCATGACCCATATTGTCTTGGGTTACCCCTCTTTTGAGGTCAATCGGGAGGTCGTACGGCAAATGGTGGAAAACGGTGTTGACTGCATCGAAATGCAGATCCCTTTTTCCGAACCGATGGCCGACGGCCCTGTTATCATGAAGGCCAACCTCGACAGCCTGGCAAAGGGGACAAATGTGCAGCAATGCCTGTCTTTCGGCGCCGAGATGGCGAAAACCCATGACATTCCCTTTCTCTATATGACCTATTACAATATCATTTTCACCTATGGAGAAGAACAATTCATCAAAGATTGCGCTACCGCCGGCATACAGGGATTGATCGTCCCCGACCTGCCTCCGGAACAAAGCACCGGTTTTTTTCGCTGCGCCGTAGAGCAGAACGTCGCCCCCATTCTCATCTTTGCGCCGACGTCGACGGAGCAGCGCATGAAAGAGCTGGACAGCGCCGGAAGCGGTTTTATCTACTGTGTCGCCCGACGCGGTGTAACCGGCAAACAGTCAACCCTCGATACCGACTTCGATACATATATCCAGCGTTGCCGTCAAGCCACCACCAAGCCCATCGCGGTTGGCTTCGGCATCAGATCAAAAGAGGATATCGAAGCCTTGAAGGGCAAGGCCGACATGGCGATAATAGGCTCAGCCATGATTCGCCTGGTTGACAGTGATGGTGCCGCGGCGGTGGGACCATTTATCTCGCGATTACGGAGCTGAGCGACATGACGACGGAAAAACCTCTCAACGAAATACTGGGCACAACCGCAGTTATCTGGAACCTGACCGACCTCTATACCTCAGTCGAAGATACGACCCTGGCGGCAGATATCAACTGGTGCAAAGACGAGGGCAGCGACATTGCCCTGCACCATCAGGGCACAATCGCCGACCTGCCGCCGGAGCAGTTATATGCCCTGGTTGCACGACTTGAGGCTCTACAGACCCGGCTCGGTAAACTGGCGACCTTCGCTTTTCTCAACTTCACCACCCAGGTGGATAACGCTCCGGCCGGCGCCTTTTATCAGGAGATACGAGAGATACTCAGCCAGGTGGAAAAAAACATCGTCTTCTTCGAACTGGAATGGAACTCGCT
>CAYUPL010000133.1:2386-4572 GCA_964446655.1 uncultured Desulfopila sp. | reverse complement strand
CCCTAGCTACCGAGTCACTAGCCGCGCATCCGATTTGGCTGAGCTTCGTACGTAATCAGAAAATGAATTGTATTTTACCTGAAATTGCCGACCAAAGGGCGGCAGTGGCGACTACGCAATGAAGGAGACTAGAACATGGCACGATGTAAAATTCGTCAATCCTCCAAGACCGGTATCGAAAGTACCGGTAAAAGGATTACTCTAAACCCCAAAATTGCCAGGAGATCTTTTCTGAAGATTTCCGCGGCAACGGCCGCTCTGACAGGAGCTGCCATGACCAGCAAGCTGACCACCAGGGTCCAGGCTGCCTCGGGAAAAAGCAGTCCCTATGCCGGCTCGAAAAAAGTCAACACCATCTGCACCTACTGTTCCGTCGGTTGTGGTATTGAGGCGGAAGTACACAATGGTGTCTGGGTCCGTCAGGATATCGCGGCTGATCATCCGGTATCGAAAGGCGCCCATTGCTGTAAGGGAGCGGGTGCAATAGACATGGTCACCAGCCCCAAACGCCTGAAGCATCCCATGAAAAAAGTGAATGGCAAATGGACCACCATCAGCTGGGACCAGGCCATGAATGAAATCGGCGACAAGCTGCTGGCGATTCGCGAACAGGATGGCCCGGATGCTCTCCATTTTAACGGCAGCGCCAAGGTTTCAACTGAGATGGCGTACCAGCACAGGAAATTCGCTGCTTTCTGGGGGTCCAATAACGTCGACCACCAGGCCCGCATCTGACACTCCGCAACGGTGGCAGGTGTCGCCAATACATGGGGTTACGGTGCAATGACAAACAGCCTGAACGATATGAGACATTCGAAGAGTTTCATATTTATCGGCTCCAATCCACCGGAGGCGCATCCGGTTTCAATGCAGCATATTCTGCATGCCAAAGAGAAAAACAATGCGCCGATTATAGTTGTTGATCCGCGCCGGACGAAACTGGCTGCCAAGGCAACGGATTTTGTGCGGATTCGTCCGGGAACGGATGCAGCCTTTATGCTCGGCTTGATTAACGAAGTTATTGCCAATGGCTGGGAAGATAAAGAGTTTATCAGAACCCGTGTTTCAGGTTATGAAGAGCTTGTTGAGGTTGCCAAAGCGTATACGCCCGAAGAGGTGGAAGATGTAACAGGTATTCCGGCGGAACAGACCCGGCATGTCGCTAAATTGCTGGCCACAAACAGACCGACCAGCCTGACCTGGTGTATGGGGGGAACGCAGCACTCCATAGGAAGCTCCATCGTTCGAACCTTCTGTCTCCTCCAGCTGGTTTTGGGAAATATGGGCAAATCCGGCGGTGGGACCAATATTTTCCGTGGCCATGACAATGTTCAGGGATCCACGGATATGTGTATTCTGTCACACAGTCTGCCTGCCTATTATGGTCTCAGCGAAGGGGCCTGGAAGCACTGGTGCAGGGTGTGGGATGTCGAATTCGACTGGATTGTGTCGAGATTCAAGTCACAGGAGTGGATGCAAAAAAGTGGTTTCACCCTGGCACGCTGGTATGAAGGCGTTAATCAGGATGAAAAAATCCATCAGTATACGCCTATCAAGGCCATGATCCAGTGGGGTTGTGGTTCCAATTCAAATTCCCAGTTTAATAAGGTGAAGCAGGCCTATGACAAGCTTGATCTGCTGGTCGTGGTCGATCCTTTTCCTACCATGGCGGCCGCTTCCTGTGATACGGACAACATTTACTTGCTTCCCAGTGCCAGTCAGTATGAAACCTCGGGCAGTGTCACCTCCACCTCGCGGCAGATCCAGTGGCGATACAAGGTTGTCGATCCGGTCCATAACAGCCGGGACGACTACCAGATTATGGAGATGCTGGTGAAGAAACTGGGATTTGCCGAGCAGTTCTACAAGAACATCAAGCAGGTGCCGGAGGATATTACCCGGGAGCTGGGATCCGGTTCACTTACCATCGGTTACAATGGACAGACTCCTGAGCGGATCAAAAAACATATGGAGAACTGGCATACCTTTGATATCGATACCCTGCAGGCCAATGGTGGACCATGCGACGGAGAATACTACGGTATGCCGTGGCCATGCTGGACCGAAGAACATCCCGGGACACCTATTCTCTACGACATCTCTAAACCGGTGGCCGAAGGCGGTTTACCGTTCAGGAATCGATTTGGAATGGAAAAAACCTATGATTCCAGCGGTCGTACCGAAAA
>CAYUPL010000133.1:0-2286 GCA_964446655.1 uncultured Desulfopila sp. | reverse complement strand
GATACCAGATTCGAAAGCGAACAGAATCCCGAGCTGGTCAAGGAATTCCCGTATGTTATTACCACCGGTCGTATGGTGGAGCATATGGGGGCAGGGGCGGAAACACGCAGTAATAAGTACCTTGCTGAGTTGCAGCCGGAAATGTATGCCGAGGTGAATCCCCGACTGGCGAATAACCTTGGTATCCGTGACGGCCAGATGATCTGGATAGAGTCTCCCGAGGGCGGCAAGATCAAGGTAAAGGCCTTCCTGACGGAAAGAGTTGATGATAAGACAATCTTTTTGCCATACCACTTTGCAGGTGTTCTTATGGGCGAGTCACTCGTTGATAAATATCCAAAGGGGCACGAGCCATATGTTGTTGGTGAGTCCGGCAATGTCGTCACAAACTATGGATATGATATTATCACGCAGATTCAGGCCACCAAAGATGGACTGTGTAAAATCAGCAAGGCCTGATGAGGAGGAATGACATGGCAAGAGTAAAGTTCTTATGCGATGTGGAACGCTGCATCGATTGTAGTGGGTGCGTTATCGCCTGTAAAGAAGGAAACCATATACCTGTGGGAGTCAATCGCCGCCGCGTGATCACTCTGGACCAGGGCAAACCCGGAGAGAAGTCCATCTCCGTTTCCTGCATGCACTGTGCCGATGCACCTTGTATTGCGGTTTGTCCGGTTGATGCTATCTATCAGCGTGATGACGGCATTGTCCTCGTCAATAAAAAAACCTGCATCGGCTGCGGCTATTGTTTTATGGCCTGTCCTTTCGGGGCGCCGCAATTCCCGTCCGGAAGTGTGTTTGGAGCACGCGGCGCCATGGATAAATGCACCTTTTGCGCCGGTGGACCGGAAGAGACCTTCAGCCAGGAAGAAAAGCATCTCTACGGTCAGAACCGTATAGCGGAAGGGAAGGTGCCGCTCTGTGCCGGCATGTGCGCTACTAAAGCGTTACTGGCAGGTGATGCCGATGTGGTTGCCGATGTTTACCGGGAAAGAGTGTTTGCTCGAGGCTCCGGTGTCAACGCCTGGGGCTGGAGTAAGGCCTATCCCAAAAAAGGATAGGCCGCAGGCAAAGGCTACATTATCGGAACGGGCTGCTTTTCTGCTTTAGAGAGAAAAGCAGCCTCGTATTTCATTCTGAATCTTTTCAGAAATTATTTTTAAATTAGTATTACTGGAGCATGATATGCAGAGAAGTATCGCATCTGTGTTTCTGCTGGGGATGCTGCTTGCAGCAGGGCTTGCGGGAACGCTCTATGCTCAGGACCAAATGCTGCAGTTTGGCCTGACAAGTTCAATTGCCGCGTATTTCGGCCAGTTGATGCAGAATATCGCCGGAGACTGGCAGGGCTATGGCCACCTTTTCACTCTGCTGCAGGGCGAGTGGTTTCGCAATATTTTTCTGGCGATTGTCATTGCTGTTCCTGCCGTTTTTCTGCTGCATTATCTGATCATCGGTGCCAAGCATTTTGATCACGACGGTGAGCAGATACTGTTTTTCAGCAAATACGCCAGAATTGTCCATTTTATCGCCGCAGTTTCCTTTTCACTTCTGGTGATCACCGGGCTGCTCATTATTTTCGGCGCGTTTTTCGGAGGAGGGACGTTCATCCGTCTTGCCAGATATGTCCATCTTATTTCGGCTCTGGTTTTTGTGGTGCCCTGCCTGTTGATGTTTCTGCTCTGGTTTAAGGATATGTTGCCACAGCCTCATGATATTGCCTGGATGTTTATCATGGGCGGTTATCTGAGCAAGGCGAAAAAGCCGGTTCCTGCCGGCAAATTTAATGCAGGGCAGAAGATGTATTTCTGGTTTGCAACTCTGGGTGGCGGTATAATGGCTTATACCGGCTACATAATCTGGGGTTTTGGTGCGCAGCTTGATACTGTGCGCCTTTTCACCATTATCCATAACATTCTCGGCATGGGCATTGTCGCCTTTTATCTGACCCATTTCTATATGTCGGTATTTGCCATCGCCGGTTCGTTGGAGAGTATGAAAACAGGGTACAAGCCGAAAGAAGAGGTAGACATTTTACACAGCAGATATATTTATAAAGAATAACGTTTTTCCTGAGTTAACACTTTCGTGTGAGAAACGGATCTTTGACGGCAGGCGGACCAATCTCTGATTGAGTCCGCCTGTGCTGTTTTGTGCCGGAGCATCGATGGACGACAGAGAACTCGACTATGCTGCTCAAACAAAAATATAGAAAAAGAGAATACAAGATGACTGCACGATATTTCTTCCCGATAGTATTGCTGTTGATGTTTTTTGCTCTGG
>CAYUPL010000132.1:1168-4588 GCA_964446655.1 uncultured Desulfopila sp. | reverse complement strand
TGGCTGACTTTTGCCGCCAACCTCGCCGGGAGCACTGGGGCTCTTTTTATGGGGACCTGGTTTTTCCGATTGCTTACGGTTGTTTTTCCCCTGCTTTTTCTGCCAACGGTGGCATTAGTTTCCGCGGCAACATCTCTGGGGCAGTTTTCCAGCTTGGACTTCACCTTTGCTCTGTTCAGTTGGGCCTATTTCCTCAATCTCTTTATTCTCCTTGCTGTAATTATTTTTTTTTGGCGACTTGAACAATTCTGGCGTCCTTTAAACAGCGCCGACCGATGGATGTATAAGTTCATGGTGCTCGGCTGTACTCTGGTTTGTGGGGCAATGGGCTGGTCCGGCTCCTATCGTCTTACTTTTTTGTTGATATCTGAAGAGCATCTTCAACTTCTTGCTGCGGTGCTTCTCTTAGGGTGGGGGATGACTGGCTATGCGGTTTTCCGTCACCGGTTGCTCAATCGGAAGATATTTGTCTCCCGCAAAGTGGTCTATTCCTTTCTGGCGCCGACGTTGCTTGGCGCATATTTTTTGGGGTTTGGCTTTATCTCGTTGCTGATGCGGCATTATGGATTGGAAATGTCCTTTGTTTTCAAATGGCTGCTTCTTATTGCAGGTCTTGTTTCGCTAGCCATCCTGTTGATTTCCTCCAGAATTCGGCGCCAGATACATTTTTTTATCAGTACGCATTTCTATATTAATAAATACGAGTATCGTGACGAGTGGCTGTCCTTTACTAGGAAGCTTCAGGGAGCTTTGAGCGAATCCGCCGTAGTGGAGGCGTTGCGTGATGTTCTCTACGAAAGCCTGTATACCGAAGAGATCTATATATGGCTTGAACAGACTGAAGTCTCGCGGAGATATGTCCTGATTTCCGCACCGGCCGGCGGAGACCGGCAAAAAAATCCCTACGATATACCGGCGGATGATATTCTGATAAACTATCTGCAGATGCACTCGTATTATGATGAACACGAGGTGAAACCTCAGTCGGAGCCGGAAAAAGGTTTGGCAGCTAAAGCCTCTTTTTTGGCAGAACTGAACCTCCGGTTTATTACACCAATTTCCATCGACAATCGTATCATCGGTTTAATTGGACTCGGGCCTGAGTTTACCGGGGGGCGGTATGGTTATGATGATTTTGATCTGCTTACCGCACTGGGCACTCAGGCGGCTTCTGCTCTGCTTGCCGTGCGCATGGCGGAAGAACTTGCCCATGCGCGTGAGCAAAAGGCCTGGCACCGCTTGTCCAGCTTTGTTCTGCATGATATTAAAAATGCCGCCACCATGCTTTCTCTACTTCGGGAAAATGCTCCGGCTCATATTCATGAACCCGAGTTTCAACAGGATATGCTGGAACTGGTGGATGATACCTTAAAGAGAATGGCGAGGGTAGAGCAGCGCCTGGGGATACTCAGGGATGAAGTTGAACCTGAATACAGGGTATTTGATATCGGCCGGTTTGTACGGGACTATTTTTCCAGGAGAGCAAAGAGCTTTTCCGGTGTGGATATCAAGGTTGATGCGGAAGAATCCTTGCAGATAGAGAGCGACCCAGAGCTACTTGCCTCCATCCTGGAAAATATTTTTATCAATGCCTGTGAGTCTGGTGGAGACGAGGTTTGGATAACAATGTATCGGCACGGTGAGGGCGGAGTTGCCCTGGAAATAGGCGACAACGGGCCTGGAATTGCAGAGGAACTACTGCCGGGACGTCTTTTTGAACCCTTTAAAACTACAAAGCATAGAGGCAGCGGAATTGGGTTGTGGCAGGTTAAAAGGGCAATTACCCATCTGGGAGGGACTGTTACCGCCGAAAACAGAAATGAAGGTGGGGCGCAATTTATTGTCAGACTGCCTCCCCGGCCGGATTGGGTGAGAAGTGGGTTTTCCGCCTGAAGCGGACTTTAGGGTACGTAAGGACACTGCTTCCGGTTGTACAAAAACATCTCTGTTCTATAGGATGTCTCCCGATATCTGTTTTCTATGGTCGATTTTCTCAGTAGGCCAGGAAAACAGCGCAAAATAAACGAAGTACACTAATTATTGTACTGGTGACGGGCTTCACCATGCGCAGGGGAAGATCCTCTTTTATATGCCGAAACTGTTTCGTACTGGGAGAGAGGGTGTCGGAATTTTTTACAATCTTCAGGCAATAACTATCCTTTGTTACGATTTAGCAATTCAACTATTTGAAATATAAGTTGAATTATTGTGTGGCATAAGTGTTGCATAAAGGGTTCTGTAGATAATTGAATGCAGCACATATACGAAGTCAATTTCCGACGGAACATAAATATATGGAGGCGTGAAAATGAAGAAAAAAGGATTGGTTATTATATTTGTTATGGCAGTGCTGGCGGTAATGGTAACAACCGCAAGCGCCTTGACTCTGACAGAGAAGTATACGGGCTATCAATATATTGGGGAAAATAGCTCGTATAATTTTGGCTTTGATTTCTGGTATAACAACAATGTGTATGGTGTTGGAACGGATTCGTCTCTGGGCTTGGCTGCGGATGCTTCCGGGGCCGCAGGATACACCTGGGAAAGCGCTACCCTCTATATTGACTTTTACTCTAAAGACTGGACATGGGAAGAAGCGGGTATGGAGCTGATGGCCTGGAATGAATATGGCAACGGATCACAGTCTTTCAACTTAGGAACTATTTCCGGATATTTAGGAGGATGGGGCCAAGGAGGGCAGACGTACCATTACAGTTATGATTTCTCTCCGATCCAGCTGGCTGCTTTTGGAGAATGGGGCTGGGGGAACGTTACAATAAGCGCTGTTCCGACTGATGATTGGTGGCATTATAATGATTTTGCTATTACCACAGTGGGTATTGACATGGATGTAGCACCTGTTCCTGAACCGGCGACCATGTTGCTCTTCGGCACTGGCCTGGCTGGTCTGGCTCTTTACCGCCGCAAGCGGATGAAATAGTTTATCGCCCCTAAAAGCATATTTGAGCGAGAAAAAACCCGACACAATGTGTCGGGTTTTTTTACATGTCCTTCATAGCACTTTCGCGCTGCCTCTCTCTTTCACCTGCTGCTGTTAACATCCTGATCCCATTTCAAGTCAGCCTCTACCAGATTATCAGCCCATCACAATACCTTGTTTGCCAGTGTCGTCGCCACAGAGCAGTAATGGTGTCGGAATTTCTGTCAGTATTGAGGCAAGTAGTGTTGCTGAAATATGGAAGGGGGTTTCCGGACTCACGTTACTAATCAACATTCAGATGATGTTTTTTGAGAAGATCGTGCAAGGTCGGCCGGCTGACCTGGAGAAGTCTGGCGGCCTGGCTGATATTTTTGCCGCTTAAGGCTAACGCCTGGTGGATCGCTTCTCTTTCAGCTTTGTCCCTGGCTTCTTTTAAGGTCTGGTTGTGTTGCTCTTCCGGGGCGGGGGTTGAGTCGAGA
>CAYUPL010000132.1:0-1068 GCA_964446655.1 uncultured Desulfopila sp. | reverse complement strand
TCAATAGTTGATTCCTGCAGCACCCGGAGAATTTTTACCTGCAGATGCAGTGGTAATTCGCCAATCTCGTCAAGGAAAACGGTTCCCCGGTTGGCCTGTTCAAATTTACCGATATGGCGTCCGGTCGCTCCGGTAAAGGAGCCTTTTTCATGCCCAAAAAGCTCGCTCTCGATCAAGTTTTCGGCAATAGCGCCGCAATTGACGATAATGAACGGCTTCCCGGCCCTTGGACTGAGGGAATGTACCGCCTGGGCGGCCATTTCTTTTCCTGTGCCTGTATTGCCGGTGATAAGCACCGGGTAGTCGGTCTTGCCGGCATTGAGGAGATGAGTGAAGACCTTGCTCATGGTGGGTGAAATGCCGATCATGCCGCAAAGAGAACCACTTTGGCCTGCCTGGTGCAGTAAATGGCGATTGGCCTCTTCCAATTCATGAATTTTATAGGTGCGGTCAAGGATGATCTTCAGTATTTTCAAATCTATGGGTTTTGCATAGAAGTCGGTGGCGCCAAGTGAGACTGCTTTAATGGCGTTTTCCTCCTCGGCATTGCCGGTGATCACAATAATCTTGGTAGTTGGAGCTAGATGCGCCGCTTCTTCCAGAAGAGCAAAGCCCTGTCTGGGAGTGTCGGGGTGAGGGGGGAGGCCGAGGTCCAGTGTGGCTACCGGAAAAAGCCCGGAGCCCAGGAGTTGCTTTGCCTGTTCACTATCTGACCCAATAGTTACTTCATATTCGGGCTCCAGGGCCCAACGGATCTGTTTGGCGACCGAACTTTCATCTTCAATGACCAGAAGTTTCTTTTTCATAGGATAAACTGAAATATTATGGTGCTGTTTTTTATGCCAGGCATAAGTTAAACACTGGGTGATAAAGGAGCCGGGACTGCCTCACCAAACTCTCTGATAAGTGAGGCGCGGTGCCGTGTCTTTTGTAAAAAGACCAACACCGGCCTAATGGCCCGGTATTATCCTTTAAATGCCTGGGGAAAATAAATCCTTTGTAATCGATCAATTGTTATGATAATCATAGATCACCGTATTGTACCACAAAATAGATTCTGATTACGTA
>CAYUPL010000131.1:0-4769 GCA_964446655.1 uncultured Desulfopila sp. | reverse complement strand
CTTTGAGCTCGGACTCAATATGGGCGCGGACTTCTCAATGCGCTGACCAGGCCGATATGCTTGTTCATATACCATACGGCGACAAGACTCTGGCCGCTCATTTGCCGGCCGGCTCGGAATCTCTTACTATCAGAGAACCGGCACAGCGGATTTCGGCCGGATATTTTCAGTCTCTCATCGGAGACAGGCTGCAGCATAACCCGGTTGATTTACGTGACACCGTGATAATTGTCGCCGATAAAACACGCCTCTGCGGATACCCGCAGTATCTGCCGATCCTGATAGATATTCTCAAAGAACATGGCCTTGCCGAAGATGCCTTACGTTTTCTCATTGCCTATGGCACCCATCCGCGACAAAGCGACGAAGAATGTCTGGCCGGTTACGGCGAGATATATACCCGCTACCCTTTTCTACATCACGACTGCACCGACCGGAGTCTCTTCACCGACTGCGGCACAACATCGCGCGGCGTTCCCATCCGTCTGCGCCGGGACATCCTGGCGGCGAGCTGCGTCATTACCATGGGCCCCATATGCCATCACTATTTTGCCGGATATGGCGGCGGCAGAAAACTGATCTTTCCCGGCTGCGGGGAGCGACACTCCATATATGCCAATCACCGCCTCTACCTCGATCGTGACGCCATGTCGCTTGCGCCGGGATGCCGTCCCGGCATTCTGCAGGATAACCCACTGGCTGAAGACCTTTTTGAGATAGCAGCACAGAAAGAGGCGGATCTGGCCATCCACGGCATTATGAATTCCCGTGGAGAACTCTGCGATGTCGTCGTCGGATCGGAACGGGACAACTACCTCAAGGCGTGTAAGATCCACGGCGCTCTCTGTGAGTCACAGCACGGTGCCGTACCTCTGCTGATAGCTTCCTGCGGTGGATATCCCAAAGATATCAACTTCATTCAGAGCCACAAGGCCATCCATAATGGCGCCATGTTTGTCGAAGACGGCGGTACATTGATAATCTTCAGCGAATGTCGGGATGGTTTGGGCTCCGAGACATTCCTGCCGTGGTATAAAAAAGGCGGCTTTACCAAGGCCTTTCATCATCTGCTGGACGACTATCAGGGCAATGGCGGCACGGCACTGGCCATGATGAGCAAAACCAGCCGTATCCGCATCATCATGGTCACCGACTTGGAAGAATATATCTGTTCGACAATGGCTGTGGAGCAATGGAGCTGCGAGAAAGCGCTGCAGTATATCGCGGCACTGCGGGAACCTCTCTGCTACATCGGCAACGCCAGTCTACTGGTTCGTAAAACGGCGATTCGACCCGGCTGATGAAACTCCAGACTTTCTCATTCAGAGAAGACCGTCAAAGTATTCAATTTTCCCATATATTGGTTCTTCAGGGAAAATTAATACCTGCAATGTCAATTAGGGCAGGACTAGGGCGAGGATCTTTTCGCCCGAAGGGATCTGTTGACGTGACTCCGGAACTATGCAAGGAAAAGTTTATTTCGAGGCTGACGGGTCGCCATTCTCCGGGGAGACTCTATTGAGCGACGCCTTGAAGAGTACAAAATTACTTGAAAGGACAACAAAAAAAAGATAGATTCCTTGTTCATTCAGATGACGGAAAAGAAATTACAGAAAAATCCGGACAAGCTTACAAAAGGATGGCTCATCCAATTATTATACACTGCCGTCTTCTTAGCCTGTCTTTAAGTGACAGCCAGTTTATGAATATACTTTTTGTTTGCGAGGGATTTATTATTGATGGAGTTGCCTCTTACAATCTCTATATGTCTGCAGCGCTCCGTAAAATCGGCCATAATGTCGCCGTAGTTGGGCGTTGGGGAGGCCTGAAAGGCTTTCAGAACCGCCATCGCGACCATGATGTAAAGGTACTGCAACGTCTTTCCTTGACAGTCTGCAGTAATTCTCTACTGCAGGATGCCTGTCGTTTCAGACCAGATCTCATCATTTCAGATGCCAGAAGATCCTTTCCTTTTGCCAGAAAAATTAAAGAGAAGACCGGCGCCAAACTGGTCATCATTTTCCATGATCCTATCCAGCCCAGAAAAAACAGCAACAGAGGCATGGACGCCCTGATAGCCTCGGGCGACTTCTGGCTCAGTTCTGAAAAACCTATCTATGAAGGACTAAAAAAGCTGAATACCGCTATTCCGCTCCTTCTGCTCCAGCGTCCTATAACGGCAATGGTTCAAGCAAGTAAGCTTCCTCCGAGAGACCCTTTCCGGGTTCTCTGCCTAGGCAGACTAAGCAGTTGGAAATCTCCGGCAATCAAATATCTCGTCTGGCACGGCGCGGAACTGGCAAAGCATATTCCGGAGCTGGAAATACATATTGTCGGCGGCGGCCGTAGAATACATGCCTTTCGCCTGGCGGCATGGCGCAACAACCTCAGAGCCGGCCGAAAAGTGATCCACATACTCGGCGCCAGAACTGACCCGACGTCCTCTTTCGCCAAGTCGACCATCGTTTGTGCCGGTGCCACTGCCGCGATTGAGGCGATTCTAAGCAACAGACCGGTAGTAGCCGTGAGCGGTGTATGGATGGGGCCGGTGACCATGGAGAACCTGCAGCATGGCCTCGACAGCCATTTCGGTGAGCGCGGTGGAGAAGAAATCGACGACGCCGACTCCAAACTGATCTATCTCTCCAGGCAACCTGAAATCATCGGAGATTGCCTGATTCAACTGTATCAGGAATGGCAATCTCATCATTTCGAAAAGCAGTGTGATGATCTCCGTCTCAAGCTTTTTCCACTATTTGACTCCGACCCCATCGCTCGAACCTTTATCGAGTTTGTCTCCAGGAATGCCGACAAATAAATTGAGGCGGTATCACCTTTCATTGTCCCATGCAAACCCATTCTCGCCGCCATGACCTTTAATGAAGGGATACTCTCGTCACCGTCCCATGGTGATCATTAAGTCTTTCTCTTTATTCTCTTTTACTGAAATTTTCGTTGCTCTATTGCTCAACCTGTATCAAGCATTATAGTATAGGCCTCTTTAGTTCGGATATCTCATAAACATTGTGTCGATTTCCATAAAATGGTTAATATTCCAATGTGTTCTTATGTTTTTCCGTCACGTTAAAATTATTACTTTTTTAGAAGGTGAAAGTCATGTCGTCCTACAAAGTTGCAGTACCCTCTAATAATCCTGGAGGATTGGAAGCCGGTCGTTCCGATCATTTCGGCCACTCCGATATATTTACTCTTCTTGAGATTGAAGAGGATAAGGTTGTTGGTGTCAGCACCCATGAAAATGTTGCCCACAGCTCAGGCGGCTGTATGGTTCCTGTCAGAGCATTAGCCGAAGCCGGTGTCAAAAAAATGATTGTTGGTGGTATGGGTGCAACTCCCCTGGCAATATGTTCTGAACTTGGCATGACCGTTTATTTCGCTCCCAAAAATGAATATACCCTGGTAAGCGATGTTGCCGCAGCTTTTGCAGCAGGAAAACTGACGGTAATGAATGAAAATCAAGCCTGTGGCGGAGGGAGCAATTGCCACCATTAATGTCTTAGCCCTGCAACACCCTCATAATAAACAAGAAAACGAATGCCCCCTCTGTCTCCTTTCATAAGGGGCATTCGCTGGTGATACTGTTTTGCTCCGCCATATTTGCTTTCTCGAAATCCAGCAACCATTGCTTACGGTGCAGCCCGCCACCATACCCGGTCAGACTTCCATCTGAACCAATTACGCGGTGGCACGGAATAATTATGCTGATCCGGTTGTGCCCATTGGCAGAGGCTACGGCTCTGACAGCCTTGGGATTGCCTAGAACTTCGGCCTGCTCTTTATATGACCTGGTTGCGCCATAGGGAATGTCCCGGAGAATTCGCCATACCGCTTGCTGGAACTCGGTTCCCGGAGTGTCCAGAGGAACAGTAAACGTCGTTCTCTTTCCGGAAAAAAATTCGTGTAACTCTTTCTGAACATGATCAAGGTGGTGATTCTTTCCAGGCAGAATTACAGCATTGAGCCTTTTCCGGATGTCCCTGAACTCAGTTTCAAGCATTCGCCTGTCGGTGAAATCAAGCAGACAAATGCCTGCATCACTCGCACAGGCAAACATTGGCCCCAGGGGAGTGGTAAACCTGACGATATTCACCACTTTCTTTTCATCAGACCCTGTTGGTGCTTCTCCAAATATGGAGCGATAGCTTGCACTAAAACCACTTAAAGACTCATAGCCGCAGTCAAAAGCTGAATCGGTAACGGATTCACCATTTCGAATACTGTTAAAGGCACTGTTTATGCGGAGCATCCTCTGATAACCATGAAATGTGATATTGTGATGTTTTTTAAACCATCTGCGAATATGTGCCGGATCGATCCCCCGCTCTCTTAACGTATGGTCCTTGATGCGCAGATACGGATCCTGCTGAAGTTCTTGTATTATTGCCTTTATATATTGGGGTGTTTCTCCCAACTTCTCCATCGGATTACAAACCTTGCATGGCCTGTATCCATTCTGAATGGCTTCCTGAGTCGTCTCATAAAAAATGACGTTTTCTGCTTTTGGCGTACGCGCACGACAGGATGGCCTGCAGAATATTTTTGTGGTCTTCACCGCCGTGAAAAAAAGGCCCTCATAGGAGGAGTCCTTTCGGGATATAGCCTCGTATTTTTCCTGAAACAATCGATCTTCCATATGATAGCGTTCCGATGCATAGAGAGGTGATACTTTTAACTCCTTGTTCAATACATAAAAACTAACACCGGGCCGGCGGAGCTGCTACCGGGAATTTAACAAGTATATTTTTCTT
>CAYUPL010000130.1:0-4836 GCA_964446655.1 uncultured Desulfopila sp. | reverse complement strand
GACAATCGCACCCTGCGCGATATTGAACGCGAAGTCATTACAACAACCCTGGAAAAGAGCGGCTACAATAAAAGCGCAACCGCCAAAAAGCTTGGCATTGCCCGACAGACCCTGTTAAATAAACTCAAGGAATATGGCGTTGAATAGGTCTTTCTGATCTTTTCACCCAGCTCCTGCATGGTAAACGGTTTCTGGATAAAATGAACACCTTCTTGCAGCACTCCGTGGTGGGCGATAACATTGGCCGTATAGCCGGACATAAACAACACCTCAATAGTCGGTCCACCACAAAACTCTGTTGCGGTAAATCCGGGAGAAATCCTGACTTAAATTTTGCCTCGCATGTGCATCGGCTATTTTGGTTGATAAATGCCATGACGCTGCATTTTATTATACAGAGAGCGCCGCGATATGCCGAGAACCTCACTGGTGCGGCTGCGATTATGAGCGGCATGCTCAAGGGTTCGAATTATCAACTCCTTTTCCACCTCTGCAATGGTCATCCCGACCTGAATTGTCATTTTGGTGTTTTTGTTGCGATAGCGGCTGATGCGCGACGGCAGCTGCTTGGAATCGAGGATATCGCCGCTGGAGGAGATTACGGCTCGCTGAATGACGTTTTTCAACTCCCGGACATTGCCGGGCCAGGGATATGACTCGAGGCAGCTGATAAAACCGGGTGAGATGCCGCGAATGGTTTTCTGAAAGGTATCACAGGCGTTTTTGATAAAATGATCAACGAGGAGATGAATATCGCCGTGGCGTTCCCGCAGGGGCGGCATGACGACCTGAAGGACATCGAGACGATAGTAAAGATCTTCGCGGAAATTTCCCTGGCGAATCTCTTCGGGAAGATCGGCATTTGATGCAGCGATCATGCGGACATTCACCGGAACACTCACCTGACTGCCGATACGGCAGTATTCGCTGGTCTCCAGCAGACGCAGCAGACTGATCTGCATCTTTTCATCGATTGTGGCAATTTCGTCCATAAAGACGGTGCCGCCGTCAGCCACTTCAAAACAACCTTTGCGCAGAGCGGTGGCCCCTGAAAAGGAACCGCGCTCATGGCCAAACAGTTCGCTGGCAACCAGATCGGTCGGCAAGGAGCCGATATGCACCGGAACATAGGGCTTTTCCGAGCGTACACTCAGCTCATGAATGGCCAGGGCAGCCAGCTCCTTGCCGGTACCGGTTTCTCCGGAAAGCAGTACCGGAATATCGGTGGCCGCAGCCTGGCGAATCTGCCGATAAACCTGACGCATGGCCGTCGAGCGTCCAATCATCTTTTCGAAGGTGGTTTTCTCTACTTCGGAACGAAGCAGCATATTCGGCCCGAGTTGAGGGCGTCTTTCCAGGGCGGTTTCGATGAGAAGCTTGAGTTCCTCGTTACTCACCGGCAGTAGAGAGTAATGAAAAACTCCGGCCCGCAGGGCCTGATGGGCAATTTTAAGTTTTCCGGGATGGGCAAAGAACAGCACCGGAGTGCCGGGACATTTGGCACAGACCAGTTCAAGAATCTCCAGAGCCTCTTCCGCGCGGCGGTAGGCAACGGAACTGGAAAAGAGCATGAGATCGAAGGCCTCCTGTTCGAAGCGGTCGCCAACCTCATCAAGACTCCGTTCATAGGAAAGAGATACTCGATCCTCATCGAAGATGGCACCCACCTGACAAGCCAGTTCCCTCCCCTCATCAACGCAGATAATCCGTATTTTTTCTGCTTTTTCTCCACTCATAACAATTGTTGAAGCTATCACATCGCCTGTCCATCGGCAAATATAGTATCACCAGTAGTGTATAACTAACACGTTTTCATAAGAATACAAGGACTACTGTTGCAGCAGGATGGCCATCAATCTCTTTGAAAGCGTTGCTGGTACGACCTCCATAAAGATTTGAGTATCTTTTGCCCGGTTACGCGCCAACAAAACGCATTGGCGCGCTACGCAGGCAGAGCGCCGCAACGTAATGGCAGCCTATCGGGCCGGCTTCTTTTTACCGTCCTATTTGATTAAGAAGAAGATTCCATTCTGATTCAGGAAGCGAGGCTCCCTCGTGCTGTACCACCGCCGCTCCGAGAAGAGCGCCGTATCCGCCGCATTGCTGGAGATTTCTACCTCTTCCCAGACCATAGAGAAAACCTGCGGCCCACATATCGCCGGCCCCGGTGCTATCCACCAGTTCCATACCTCCTTTCTCCCCGCCTATTTCCTCCAGGAAAGAAAAAGGCACCTGCGCCACCTGATCAACCACCGGAGAACCGACGCCGGCAATGGTGAAATTTGGTTTTTTATTGTTCATATGATCTTTCTCCTTTGTTTCTTTGAAATTTTGTATGGGACATATTGCCGGCACTCACCAGCATATGGCGTGCCGGAAAACAGGCTTTCGCAAAATGGATCGTATCCGCGACATCTTCGACCTGTGGCAAAGCCGGTTTGTTACCTTGTCTGCAGGCCTGTCTTTCTGCTACAATATGTAATAGTCGCCGCTCTTTTGCCGATGAATCGGTTTCGTGCCGCGATAGCGCAAAAGTAGATACGGGATCTCGGCCAAAGTTCGAGCATTCGAAGCGCAGCAACATGTTCAGCCTTTTGCAGAAGGAGGAAATTATGGGCAAAAAAACTATTCTCGTGGCCATTGACGGATCAAAGCATTCCGAAAAAGTAGTCGACAAGGCCATTGAGTACTGCAGCCAGGCAGACAGTAAAATTCTGCTGGTGCACTGTCATAGAAAGCTTTCCAACATCATCGGCCAGCCTGCCAGAGACCGGGAAATCCCCATAGTAACAAAAGAAAGCAGAGAGGTAATCGAGCCGTATCTGCAACGTCTCCAGGCAGCGGACATTCCGGCGGAAGACCGGCTCATGGAAGAACCCGCCGGTGCTGCCATCACAGATATTGCCACCATCGAAAAATGTGACCTTATTATTATGGGATCACGAGGATTGAGTAACCTGGCAAGCCTCATTGTCGGCAGTGTCACCAACAGGGTATTGCAGACAGCGCCATGTTCGGTGCTGGTGGTGAAGTAAGCAACAGCTCCTTTTTCTCTGTGCCGACCAGTTACATTCATCATCCCACAGCAAAAACCGTGCACTATTTTCTCACTTTAGCAGCTGTCGACCTAAACCACACAGAAGCCCAATTCTACCGGGATAATACATTTTTCAAAAAGTTCCGGCAACTGCAACTCAAGGAGCTATACTAGCGAAAGAGACGGTCGACACAACCATAAATGAGCAAATGTTGCACAATTTTCCCCCTAGTCAATCACTTACTGGTTTGTTTTTGCCCAACAACTGCTGAGATTGGTGCAGTATCGCTGTAGTGCCTGCTGTCTGGATATGAGACCTGAGGATATCAATTCTCTATCATGCCTGGATTCATAGCGTTGCAGTCATATCATTTTTCTTCTAATTACGCCTGGTACGCCTTTTGCTTAAGGCAGACAGAGCTACCCAAAGCTGCCAAAAGACGTCCGGCCGCCACGACCGGTCGGACCACCAATACAATGCAAACTTCAGACAAAGGTTAATTATGAGTAAGTTACGCAACAAACACGTCTTTACCAGTGAATCTGTAAGCGAAGGACATCCGGATAAAATCTGCGATCAGGTGTCCGATGCAATTCTCGACGCCTGTCTGGCGGTTGATTCCCGAAGCAGAGTTGGATGTGAAACCGCAGTGGGTACCAATTTTCTCGTCAATCTTGGTGAAATAACCTGTAGCGGCTGGGATGGAATCGATCCTGAAAAAATTGCCCGGCAGGTGGTCAAAGAGATAGGATACGACCGGAAGGAATTACTTTTTTCCTGCGACACTTTTGACTATTTAAGCCGTATTCACGCCCAGTCCGACGATATCGCCCAGGGGGTAAGTGAGGGAGAGGGCCTCTTTAAAGAACAGGGCGCCGGTGATCAGGGCATGATGTTTGGCTATGCCACGTCGGCAACACCGTCACTGATGCCTGCCCCCATCCATTACAGCCACAAACTGCTTGAGCACCTGCAGAATATTCGTAAAGAAGGTGTGATCAACTATCTCCGTCCCGACGCCAAAACCCAGGTGTCCGTCCTTCATGAAGACGGCCGGCCGATTCGTATCACCAACGTCGTTGTTTCACAGCAAACCGACGAGGTTTCCCAGGAAAGAGTTCGTCGTGATCTAATCGATGTCAGCCGGCAACTCCTCGAACCGACAGGACTATTGGATGACTCCACCGAATATTTCATCAACCCCACCGGCAAGTTTGTTATCGGCGGCCCTCATGGTGACGCCGGACTTACCGGCAGAAAGATCATTGTGGACACCTATGGCGGTGTCGGCTGTCACGGCGGTGGCGCCTTCAGCGGCAAGGACCCCTCCAAGGTAGATCGCTCCGCCGCCTATTATGCCCGGTATGCCGCCAAAAATATTGTGGCCGCGGGCCTGGCGGAAAAATGTGAGATCCAGGTGGCCTATGCCATCGGTATCGCTCACCCTCTCTCCATCAATGTCGACACCTTCGGCACGGGCAAGGTGGACGAGGAAGAGCTCCAGCAAGTGCTCGAGTCCGAGGAGATTTTCAACTTCAGACCGGCTGAAATCATTAAAGACCTGGAGCTGACCACACCGAAGGGCTGGAGCTACAGAGACACTGCCGTGGCAGGCCATTTCGGCAGAGATAAATTTTCCTGGGAACAGACCGACCGGGGCGATGCCTTGCGGGAAGCGCTGGAGCTTTCCGTCGAACAGGTTGCCTGAGATACTTACCAATACAAATTTTTCACAGTTATAAAAAAAATCTGATTACGTACGAAGCTCAGCCAAATCGCATGCGCTGCCAGTGACTCG
>CAYUPL010000129.1:0-5238 GCA_964446655.1 uncultured Desulfopila sp. | reverse complement strand
CCCGAGCCGGGCGGCAGCGCCTATCGCATCCACAAAGGCATCCGGGACATGCTGGTTTTCTCCGAGCAGAATGTCATCAAAGATCCGCCCTTTTCCAGGCTGGACCTGATCAGTTGCCGCAACCTGCTGATCTACCTGAATGGTACCCTGCAAAAAAAGCTCATCCCCCTCTTCCACTACGCCTTGAATCCCGGCGGATATCTCTTGCTGGGGACTTCTGAAACCGTGGGCGAATTTGATGATCTCTTTGCAGCGCTGGACCGCAAGCAGAAGATCTACCAGCGCAAGGAAGACTACCTTGGCGCCCAGCGCGCTGGCCTGGGGCGGTTCCTGCCGCCCATGACGGCGCCCGTTACAGAGCATCTACCTCCCGGCGGGAAGACGGTCCATCCCCGCAAATTGCCGCTGCGTGAGATGACCGAACAGGCCCTGCTGCAACAGGTTGTTCAGGCCGGAGCGCTGGTCAATGCCGGGGGGGATATACTCTATCTCCACGGCCGCACCGGCATGTACCTGGAACCCACCCCCGGGGAAAGCGGATCCAGCAACATTTTGAAAATGGCCCGGGAAGGATTGCGGCGTGACCTGACCACGGCCCTGCACAAAGCCGCGCAAATCAGGGAAACCGTGCGGTTCCCGGGAGTGCGGGTGAAGACCAACGGCGACTTTACCACCGTCAATGTGGTTGTCCGTCCGGTGGCCGTTGCCCCTACTGCCTCGCCCGAGCCGCCCTTGTACCTCGTCATTCTGGAGCCGGTAGAGGCGCCCATGGTCGGTGACACGTTATCATTGCCTGATGGGCCAGCCGGTAAGTCGTCACCAGAAAAGTCGGTCGGTGTGGATGCCGACAATCGTATTGCGGCGCTGACGCTGGAGCTGCGGGCCAAGGAGGAGTATCTTCAGACTGCCAACGAGGAGCTGGAGACGTCGAACGAAGAGCTGGAGACGTCGAACGAAGAGCTCAAGTCGTCCAACGAGGAGATGCAGTCGGTCAACGAGGAACTGCAATCCACCAACGAGGAACTGGAAACCTCCAAGGAGGAGTTGCAATCGGTCAATGAGGAGCTGGCAACGGTCAACGCCGAGCTGCAAACCAAGGTGGCCGACCTCTCGCGCGCCAATAACGACATGAACAACCTGCTGGCCGGGACCGGAATCGCCACGGTCTTTGTGGACCGCGCGCTGCGCATCCTGCGCTTCACCCCCGCTGCCACAAAAATCATCAACCTTATCCAGAGCGACATCGGCAGGCCGGTGTCTCACATTGTCTCCAACCTGCCCGGTTACGGCAACCTCAAGGAGGACACGCAGGCAGTGCTCGACACCCTGGTTCCCAAGGAGGCCGACGTGCAGACCGCCGAGAGCCGGTGGTACACTATGCGCATTCAGCCTTACCGCACCATAGATAACGTCATCGAGGGCGCGGTGCTCACCTTTGTGGATATAACGGCGGCGCGAAAACTTCAGGAGGCGCTGCGGGTGAACGAAGAGCGGCTGCGGGTTGCCCTCAGCGCTGCTTCCATTTCTGTTTTCAACCAGGACGTGGACCTACGCTACACCTGGATTCACAACCCAACCTTTGGATGTACAGCGGAACAGGTCATCGGCAAGACCGATGGTGACTTTTTGCCGGAAGAGGAGGCCACCGCACTGACGGCCATCAAGCAAAAGGTGCTGGAAACCGGAAAAGGCACGCGGCAAAACGTCCGGACTACGATTGCAGGCAAGGCCGTTGTCTATGACCTGACCGTCGAACCGTTGCACGATACCGCCGGCGTAGTGGTCGGGATCACCTGCGCCTCACTGGATGTCAGCGGGCAGTAAAGCGGGGAACGAATGAATGTCGGCGCAAACAGGACTTTACCGCCTGAAAATAACGAGGGCAACCTATGACAAATAAGGACAACCGCGCCAAAGACGCCGCCGATTTACGACAGAAGGCCGAAGCGCTTGCCCGGCAACGGGCCGACCAAGTCATTGCGGTGGAAAATCACCGGTTATTGTTATCGAAATGTCATTGTAAATTCCGATACTGGGTGTTTCATAAATCCCATCGTACCCCCTGTTTTCCACTGAATTCAAACGATCAACATGTGAAAAATATATTAATCTTACCGGAAAACGTTCAATGGGAAAAAATGATATTCGTTTTTTATAAAAAAAAATCTGATTAAAAATTGGTCGTTAGAGAAAATGTCCCAACAATAGCATCCTGCGGAAAAGCCGCAGATGTTCACGTGAACCACAAGGTAAAAAATGAATCATATAATTGCGTTTTGCTACGTTTGTTGTTAGAGTGAATTGAATTCAAAAAATATGGAGGTAGCAAAATGCCCACAGCTGTAAGGATATCAGAATCACTATTAAAAGATGCTCGTAAATACAGCAAAATTGATCACCGATCGTTAACTGGACAAATTGAGCATTGGGCCAAAATTGGAAAATACGCCGAAGAAAACCCCGACCTTACTTACGACCTGATTAAAGAAATATTGATAGGCATTGAGGAATTAAATCAAGGCGAAAAAGAAGAATATCAATTTGGTTGATCCAAAATGAAAATCTATCAATCAAGTTCTTTCGCCAAAAAGGTTAAGAAGTTAAAACCTAAACAAAAACAGGATTTAGACGTTGCTGTTAAAGAAATCCTCTCTGACCCTGAAGTCGGTGTAGAGAAAAAAGGTGATTTAAGGGGAGTTTTTGTTCACAAGTTCAAAATTCAAGGGGTGTTATTCCTTGTATCATGCCGATTTTCAAGTGGAGACCTTGAGCTCATCATGCTTGGTCCATATGAAAATTACTACCGAGATCTTAAGTCGTATTTAAAGAAAAAATAAATGGTGAACCGGCCGCTCGAGTGGACCGACGTGTTCGCCGGTGCCAATTGAACAGTGAAGATCAACTGCTCTTTACTTACAACGACGGCCGCTCTGTTGACAGGAACCAGGTGGTTAGCAGGGACAAGCATTTCAGACCTTGGAAGACCTGTATCCTGCAACTGAGGATAGAAAACTCATCCTGATTACGTATGAAACTCAGCTGCTCTTTCCGTCATTCCCGCCTACGCGGGAATGACGACCGTGCTGACTTGTAATTCTCGCTTGTTATCAATAATTGTGTCTATGCTCACAGAATTGGCTGAGTTTTATACGTAATTAGGAAACTCATTCAAGACACCGCTAAAGCCATCATTGCCGCTTTCGCTAAGCCCTTTGAACAGAGGTTCTAAACATACAATTAGCCATATATTTGTATTGACAAAAATTTTACTGTACCATACCATATTTTTATGCAGAAAATATCTGATTTTGAGTGGGACTCGGCCAAGAGTCACATAAACATGGAAAACATGGTGTTTCATTTGCCACGGCGCAATATGCTTTCCTCGATCACCATCGTGTTATTTTAGAGGATCTCGAACATAGCCTGGATGAAAAGAGATATTATTGCCTTGGCAAGGTCAATGAGGGGATTTTGACAGTAAGATTCACTTATCGAAAACACAAAATAAGAATCATTGGTGCCGGGTACTGGCGGAAAGGGAGAAAGATATATGAAAGAGAAAATAAAATATACAGATGAGCCGATTGGTAAGGTAAGAGTTACTGCCGACTTTCTTCCCTCGCCTGAAGAACTTGCGTTGAAAGAAGAAACTGTTAAAGTAACAATTTCTCTCAGCAGAATGAGTGTTGAATTCTTTAAAAAGGAAGCAAAAAAGCATAACACTCAGTATCAGAAAATGATTCGCAGGTTATTAGATGAATATTCTGCTCATCATTAAAAGGACCAGATCAAGAAGAAGGGGACAGGGTGCAGAGAAAAGGTAGAGTAGCAACTTTATTTTACTCTGCCTCTTTCTATGTGAATAATGCTCAACATGAAAAAAGAAATCAAAATTGTACTCTCTTTCACCACGCTGATCGCTTTGGCGTTAACTGCTGTATTTATGTACTTTAAACAGCCTGCTCTCAAGCATAACACCTGATGTTAAGCGGGGCATTGCCAAGAAAAATTACTGGGCCAGCCCCCACAGTCGTTCCTATTGCATGGACGACTTCTATCGTTATGGGTATACCGAAGGAACTGTTCAGCATTCAGGATACCCAAAGCCGTTATGAAAAATGATAATTTATATCCCCGCTATCTCCATTCTTGTGTTACACACCGGTGGTGTTGATTCATGGGCCGCGGCAGTGCGGAAAGACGACATTGGCTCGATTGATCGGGGATGAAAGGAAGTTTGTTTATTTCACTTTTGATGACGATGTGCAGCGGGCGGCAGCGCAGGCTGATAGCAGGCCCCGGTATAATGTTTTCGTTTGTTGCGCGCCATGGATATGATGAGAACCAACTGAATGCCCAATTGTCAAGCCTGACCCCTCCGTGTCGCACGGCTCATCGGTTTTCTCCGCGAGCCCGCTCGAGCATCCGGCTGATGGTGGCCGGGTCCCAGGACTTCATATCGGTCTCGCCCTGCAAGGACCTGTTCACCGGCGACACCGGTTGTTGCGGCAGGGAAAGCACCTGGAACAGCAGACCGTCGAAGGCAATCAGGTCTTTGTCGATCAAGCTGTTGCGGGCGACAATATACTCGTCGCAGCTGATGGCCAACAGTGAACAGATCTTGTCGAAACTGTAATAGGACAACCCCCGCCGGTCGCCTACCAGAACCAGCAGAAGGTAGAGCAGCCGTTCGTGATGACTGATTGCGGTCCAGAAACCGTTGCGCAAAAAACGATGTTCGATAAAGGCGAAACTGCCACTAATTTGTCTGACTCGATCGGCCACGATAGGTTTTTTTTCGATCACAATACACCTCCTTTCCAGTCATACTAGCAGAGAAGGGGCGAACGACCTATCGAGTCCTTTTGGCGATCAGGCTATCCTGGCGGAACTGGGATGATTTTCACTCTTAACGCGTCCATTTTGACATTTATGGGCACCAAGATATACTCTCCTGAATATACATGAATATCGTGTAAATAGGCGGGGCTGAACGTGTCCATTTTGACAGGTCCATTACGTTCATTGGCCGGTATTTTTTTACCTGGCAAGGCAGCCTGACGACGTTTTTCTTCTCTGCGTCGCCGCCAGTAATCCGGATTGCGCTCGCACCAGTTGTCATACGCCTCCCGTTGGTTATGGCGATATTCCGGATCACTGTCCATTTTTCTCCCCTGCCACAGACGTTTGCGCTTGCGCTGGCAGGCCGGAGCACCGCAATACTCTTGGTTTTTG
>CAYUPL010000128.1:0-5396 GCA_964446655.1 uncultured Desulfopila sp. | reverse complement strand
TGCTTTCTCTTATTGAAATAGCAATCTCGCCGCAACAAACTCCGGAAATCCTTTATGACTCCATCCGCCGACACTTCAGAAGACACCGTTCTGCAACGATCCGCTCTGCTGGTCGCCACCCTGACCTCGTTTATGGGACCATTCATGATTTCCGCCGTCAATGTCGCCCTGCCGGCAATTCAGTCGGAGCTTGACATGGACGCCGTGCAGCTCAGCTGGATCGCTACGGCATATCTACTGGCCGTGGCCGTCTGGCTGGTCCCTGCCGGTAAGATTGCCGACATTCATGGTCGCAAGAAGATCTTCGCCGCAGGACTGGCTGTATATACTCTTGGTTCAGGAGCCGCAATACCGGCCGACTCGGCAGCTGTACTGCTAGCCTGCCGCGTTCTGCAGGGATTCGGTGCTGCTATGTTTGTGACTACCGGTATGGCCATTCTTACCTCAATCTTTCCACCGGCTCAGCGCGGCAGGGTTATCGGTATGTATGTTGCCGCTGTCTATATCGGGTTGTCTGTCGGGCCCTTTGCCGGTGGGCTGTTGACCCAGTATTTCGGCTGGCGCTCCATTTTTATCATTATGGTGCCGCTTGGGTTGTTTTCTTTTCTTATAGCACTGCACTATCTCAGAGGTGAATGGTTTGGTGAGAAGGGGCAACGTCTCGACATCATCGGTTGCCTGCTCTACATGGTTGCCATTTTCTGCCTGGTATACGGGGCAACCAGACTGCCTTCTCTTTTGGGCGTTGTACTGCTTTGCGGCGGCATTCTCCTTTTTTATGCTTTTTTCAGACACCAGCTCTCCGCCAGGTATCCCGTGTTTGACATGCATCTTTTTACGGAAAATAAAACCTTTGCCTTTTCGAGCCTGGCGGCTTTGCTTAATTATTCCGCTACCTTTGCCGTCACTTTTTTGCTCAGTCTCTATCTTCAATATATCAAAGGGATGTCACCCCAGGCAGCCGGAAGTCTGCTGATGGCCCAACCTGTCATGATGGCATTACTTTCTCCGTGGGCCGGCCGCCTGTCCGATCGAATCGAACCGCGTCTCCCGGCCACCGGCGGGATGAGCCTCACCGTCATAGGGGTGTCTGTTTTCATCACGCTCGGCCCTGCAACCAGTATTTATATTATCCTTGCCAACCTCATTCTGCTGGGTACCGGTTTTGCCCTGTTCAGCTCCCCCAATATGAGTGCCATCATGGGCGCTGTAACCAAACAGCATTATGGCCTTGCCTCGGGTGCGGTGGCTACCATGCGGCTGCTGGGCCAGATGCTGAGCATGGCCATGGCCACCGTGGTTCTTGCACTGCTCATTGGCCGGGCGCCCATCACTGCAGACAACCACGATCTCTTTCTGCAGAGCATCCAGGTCACTTTCACCCTATCGGCTCTGCTCTGCCTGGCGGGAGTCTATTTCTCCTGGTTTCGTGGTTCTCTGCATCAGAGTCCACCATAGAAACAGCCAACCAAAGAGAATTGACACCACCCAGGCAAAAGGCGCCTCAACGTTTAATTTTCAGGAATTGCCTACTTGATTCGACATGTTGCAGCCTTAGATCTTAAAACTTTGGTAAGCTTTTGTTTGCTGTCACTCCATTTTTCAGCAATTTCAAAGAAATGCCGTATTCTACCACCCAAGAAGAACCTTAAGTAGGAAAGGCCGGAACCTGGCTATGACTGCCACTGGAAATATCCTGCTTGGACTACTTGATCATGCTACATCATCGGTCATGGGTATTTTTGAAAATGATTGCGACTCTTGCTTTATTTACTTGCATTGTGATATAATGTAAGTAAATAAAGCACAAGAGGGAGATGAAGTCATGCCATCAGTCACTGTCAGAAACGTACCGGATGAGGTTCATCGCGCTTTGCGGGTTAGAGCCGCACAGCATGGACGAAGCGCCGAAGCTGAAATTCGTGAGATACTGGAAAATGCTGTCCAGCCGGAAGGAAGGGTAAAACTTGGTTCTTTACTTGCCGGCATTGGTCGTAAAATCAATTTGAGCGATGATGAATTCTCGATTCTAGAACAGAGCCGAGATAGATCTCCGGCCAAAACATTGGAATTTGAATGATACTGTTGGATACAAATGTAATTTCTGAACCGTTGCGTCGTGCTCCTGAGGCCCGTGTTATTAAATGGATTGATGCACAATCACTAGAAACGCTCTATTTATCAGCAATCACTGTGGCAGAACTGCGTTTTGGAGTAGCAAACCTTCCAGTTGGAAAGCGACGAGAAGAACTGCAAGCCAGTCTTGAAAACCAAATTTTGCCGCTGTTTGCCGGACGCGTACGTCCTTTTGATATGGACTGCACGACCGCTTATGCTGAGCTCATGGCGAAAGCAAAATCTACCGGCTTAGCAATTGCTGCAGCAGATGGGTACATTGCGTCTATTGCAGCGACTAACCGATTTAGAGTTGCGACACGAGATGTCAGTCCGTTCCAAGCTGCAGGTGTTAACGTTATCAACCCTTGGGAGTGATTAGAGTGTCTTTGTAAGCTCTAATTTGCAGTTGCTCCATTTCTAAACAATTCTCTGTACTTCGCCGATCCTACCCTGTCAGAATAAGGTCATGTTGACCATCATATCATGATTTTAGGATTGCCAGTGACCATCACCGATGAGGCTCAGGCCGGAGAGGAAATAAGCGATTGGATCGAAGAAGCGGCTGTTCATATAGAAGGTATGGGCTTGAGTTTTCTCTGGGAGCATATTCTTCATGCGGTAAAAGTTTCGCTTTTGGGTATTAACAAGGTTTCTGGCAATGAAGCAGTTTGCCCACCTTGACGAAGGAGAGCTCAATAAAGATCGCCTGGCACTTGCTGTGGAGGCTGCGGGACTTGATCTATGGGAGAACGATCTGGTTACCGGTGAGGTTACCCGCAAGGCATCTAAAACATTTACTGAACTCGGCTATAGCGAAGAGGAGGCCCTTGTCTGCATAGATGACCAGTTTGCCTTTGTCCATCCAGAGGATGTCCCCTTAGTCAAGGCAGCGATCAATGAGCATTTGACAGGGGTAACGCTTGAACCGATGCGAGTTTAAACTGAAGGCCAAAGACGGGTCCTGGGTCTGGTACGCCTATTACGGAAAAATCATGCATAGTTCGAATTATAAGCATGGCAAGCGGTTTATCGGTGTGACCTTCAACATCAACAACAAGAAGTGCCAGGAAAACGAACTCCGGCGTATTAATCTTAAACTCCTGGAACTCAACCTTTGGCACAATTCCAGCTGATCGGAGCATATTAGTCCGGGGGCTTCGGGAAAAATGTTTTACCAGAATCTCGAGACGCAATTTCGATTAAAAAACGGCAGCATCATTACCGCATCACGCTTAACTGCATCGTATTCTCTCCTCTCGTTGTTCGGACCGATCTTGATCGATTGAGCCATGGAGAGGGTAGAGTGCCTGACCCCGTTAGTGCACTGACATATCAACTGCATGCCTATGGTAAAATTGTTCTCATACCTTCTTCTCAAACAAAAGATGCTGGTTTCGGGACGGAAACTATCTAGAATATCCAGAACCTGTTCATGAGAAAGGCACTGACCAGCAAAACGCCTGAAACGACAAACCCATTCCATAAACCTTCAGCGATGGCTGTAATAGTTTCCAGATGTCTTTTAAGTCCGTTGTACTCGGTTCTTTTCATGGAACCTCCAGAATTCAACGTGTGCCAGTTGTGCGTAAGTGCCAGCAACTGTTTCTAATCATTTGCAACTTCTACCATATTTAGCCATCTTTTGACCCAAAAGTCAATACTTCCGGCGGCGCAACGTTGTGCTTTTTTGAAGCGACTTTTTTGAAGTTAATGAGACTATTTTCTATATAATCAATAGTAAACCAATATATATATTTTTTTTAGCCCAATAAATGACATGTGGTGGCATGCATATTTTTTCACCTGTGCGAAAATGATGGGTGTAGAAAAATACAAAAGATTTTGTTGTGAGTGTTTAAACGCACATTTTGCACAACCATGGATCCGGTATGAATTGCTCCTGATGAAAAACAAATGCCATCGTTTTCACCAGCGCATCTGACCAATGACGCAAGAATTAGGCACTGGGTGGCGCCAACCCAATTCAGGTCAGGGATATTAAAATCTTCCTACTCTTTTTGTGAAGAGACAAAGGCAGAGTAGCATGCTCTTTCAGGGAAGCGCCGGCAAAATTTCTCATCGCCAAAGGGATACAACCCCAGGACGTTCACAATCTTGGGGGTTGCGACAGCAGAAAAATGGGAAACGATAGGATAAAAGCTATTTTCAGGCGAATGACAGACGTAACACCAGAACTTAGTTTACGGTCAGCAAAATTCAGGATACAGCTGCGAGGCGAAGCTGTTCCGCATAATCGAAAATCAACCGCCCGTTATAATTCCGGCATAGTGTCGATTTGGTCACCTCTCGATCACTTGCATTGCCAACCTAGTACTCTTGTAGGGGAGTGGCGGGCATGGCAACATTTTGTTTTGGGAATGTCAAGGCGATAAGCTTTATTATCAGCCAGGAGACAAAAATCCCTAGCGGCAATATGATCTGGATCACGACAGGGATGAACCAAAAGTAGACAATAATCTCAGAAAAATTCTTCATGATACACCTCCACTCAGATTTTTACCGCCGTATATTTCAACGCTTGTAACTAATTCAATCAAGCGCTTTGGCCTACTTTGTAATGATCTTCTTAATTCAATAGTAGCAGATATAATCCAATTAAGCAAATGTGGCCACTAGCAATGATGGCACCGTCTCCCACCGTGACACCCGGCATGATGAGCGAGTCGTAACCTATCCAGACGTCGTTTCCAATCATAGTGTCTCCTTTGTAGGGAAAGTCCTGCATATTGGGTGGCTATTGTTTGGGTCGGGTCCTTTCATTCTGCATCCTGCTCCTGAACTTGCGGCATAACGCGATAATCATCGGTTTTAGCCGGTGCATTATCTTTTTGGATTTCTGCATATTGAATCTTCCGCTGCAGAAATGAAACCCCTTGCCATTGTCAGAATTCAACAATTAAACAACGTCCCCCCGTATCCCCGTCCCCTCGTCTCCCCTGCAGAGTCGTAGCTTCAGGTTGCCGCTGGCTCGACTGAAACCGATATTGCTCCAGTATCCACCTTCACCCCCAGTAACGCAACCGAGCCACTGGCCGTGTAGTGCTGGCCTTTTGAAATCAATAGCGGGAAATTAAGCAGTTAGGGGAGGGCGCCTATGCTGAGCTATGCGAAAGATGGGAGACCTCCAGGCTGCTATACCGCACCGTTACCCGGCATTCCAATCTTTCGCGGATACCATGGTCTTCAACACTGCGGTTGATTGTCATGCTTGGTACCCTCGTTATGATGGTTTGCTGTATCATCCTTTGCCGGGGCGA
>CAYUPL010000127.1:0-5452 GCA_964446655.1 uncultured Desulfopila sp. | reverse complement strand
CCGGTAATCTCCATGATATCGTCAACAATGGTTGTATCATCATTGAGATAAAGAAGCCCTGCCTGCAGTTTAGGAATCTCCTGTGTGGTTTGCGCACCACTGATCTGATCAACAAGTGTGGCGGGAATCATACGAAAATCATCCAGCATCACCGCGCCGTTGCCTCGTATCTGCCTCTCGAGCAAGAGGAGATCGCCATCCAGCTTCTGTCTGATATTATCATCGATTGCCGCCAGGGAATTATAGAGGCTCTGATGAATATCGGCGATGGCCCCCTCTCCCAGAGTATAGAGCCCTTCCTTCGACATGCGTATGGCGTTGCCGGAGGTGATCAGGATTGAAATGACAACCACGGCAAGCATAGCCGTAAAAAGCTTGGTGGTGAATTTGGCGTTTTTGATTCTCTTGAACATGTGCACCCTCGCAAATAATAACAGACATTTAACAACGAACCGGAAAGACCGACAACAAAGACTCTCGTCTTTTCATCGGCCGCAGGACCATTTTACATTATCGTAATTCAAAAAAAAATGCACCTTAACATCAAAATCATTAAAAAGCACTATCACCAGCTTTTCTTGGTAACGTTCTCAATGCCGATACGATCACCTTTGATGCTTTTAACGACAAAGCGCCCCTGGGAAAAAAGATTCGGGTTCCAGTTGCATTTAAATTGCACCTGGTCCCGCAGAGAAACTTGACGTCCCACTCCGGGGGCGACATTTACCCCCACTCCATGAGGTGATATATCATGCAGATCAATGGCTATCTCTTTACCGTTGGAGAGGATCATCAACGCCTTGCCGCTCTGCTCTTCTCTCCGTTGCACTCTTCGATTCAATCCGCACCGTGAAAAGGTGGAACATTTGTGACATTTGACACTTCTGAAACGAATATTGGGAGGGATAGCCACACTCCTCTTGGCACCACAAACATCACACATGAAGCGAATCCGATTATCCCTCACCTGGTATACTTTGGTTCGTGCCATATCTCTCTCCTCTGCCCCGGCTCTCTCTCAGGAGAATCTTTTTGCCTGAAAATGATTTGTTCCCATTCGTTATTCCGGTTTTTCCTCACTTATTTTGTTGTATCGCAGGACTACAGGAAAAACAACAGCAACTTCGGGCTGATTCGCGAACACTGCCAGAGCTCCGGTAAAGACAGCAATCGTGGCGCCATGGAGACCCTCATCGAACAACAACCTGATATCATCATCGTCAATGGCTGGGAGTTTACCGACATTGTCAAGGAAGATGCAGTAAAATATCCTGAAGCAATCCTGCTTTATAAATATATTGAGTCGGCACGAACAGTAAAAACCCGTATAGGGAGTCTGCACCAAGGCGTCCATATTTTACCTTTTCCGGAAAAGTGCTCATTTTTTATTGGCTTTGGAATATTTTCTGTGTTCTATTCAATAGATGTGTAATATTCATGCAGACACCGTCACTCAAGCGATTTTCATTCCAGGGAAAATCTCAATACATACCTTTTCCACTACTCATCCATGAATGTGACCAATACAGAGCTGCAACTGGCTGAACAATATGTGTACGAAACCGGCTGCAATATTTTCCTCACCGGTAAGGCCGGCACCGGCAAAACCACCTTCCTGGACACCCTGAAAAAAGACAGTCCTAAACGAATGGTCATTTGCGCGCCCACTGGTGTAGCGGCCATCAATGCCGGCGGGGTTACCCTGCATTCCTTTTTCCAACTGCCATTTGGACCCATTCTGCCTGATGCAACTTCCTCAAGATCGCAATACCGGTACAGCAAGAAGAAAATTAATATCATCAAGAGCCTCGATCTTCTGGTAATCGACGAAATCAGCATGGTGCGAGCCGATCTTCTCGACGGTATCGATACCATCCTGCGTCGCTTTCGTCATAGTGCACTCCCTTTTGGTGGTGTACAGCTGCTGATGATAGGCGACCTCCATCAACTCCCCCCGGTTGCCAAAGGCCATGAATGGCAGCTCCTGCAACGCTACTACAATTCTCCCTATTTTTTCTGCAGCAGCGCCCTGGCTAAAACCGATACCCTGACCATCGAGCTTCAGCATATCTATCGCCAGGCGGACTCCCATTTCATCGAGATCTTAAACAAGGTCAGAAACAATGCGCTCGACTCATCGTCTCTTACCAGGCTGAATGAGCGTGCTATCCACAATTTTTCCCCGGCTGACGACGAGGGCTATATCACCCTGTGCAGCCACAACCGAAACGCCGACCTCATTAACAGCAAAAAGCTGGAAGAGCTGCCGGACAGGCCCTTTGTCTTCGATGCTGAAATCGAAGGAGATTTTCCCGAACAGAATTACCCTGCCTCCTCTCGACTCAGACTGAAGAAAGGCGCTCAGGTCATGTTTGTCCGCAATGATCCATCTCCTGAAAAACGTTTTTTCAACGGTAAGATAGGCACTATCTCCCATATTTCACCAAACACCATCCGGGTAAAATGCTCCATGGATGGAGACACAATAGAAGTCGAACCGGCCACCTGGGAAAATATCGAATACTCTCTCGACCAGGAAACACAGGAGATAACGGAAAAAAAGATTGGCGCCTTCAACCAGTTTCCTCTGCGCCTTGCCTGGGCCATCACTATCCATAAGAGCCAGGGACTCACCTTCGATAGAGCCATTATCGACGCTCAGGCGGCCTTTGCTCACGGCCAGGTATATGTTGCATTGAGCCGCTGCCGTACTCTGGAGGGGCTGGTTCTCTCAGCTCCGCTCCTACCGCAAACGATTAAGACCGACGCGGCCGTCCTCAAATTCAGCAACGAGGGCCACAGTAATGCAAACGACCCCAGCCGGTTCCAGCGTGCCAGAACAGAATATCAGCAGCGCCTCCTCCTGGAATGCTTTGATTTTACGCGACTGCGCTCCCTGCTGCGACACTTTGTGTCGTTGCTGCTTGGCAATCAGAATATCATCAAGGTGTCGGGTTTGGGAGATCCTGCCGATCTGCAGCACAAAGCAGCAGACGAGATCTGCACCGTCGGTGAAAACTTCCGTAGAGAACTCGACAGGCTCTTTCAGCACGGGACCCTCCCGGCAGAAGATGATGTCATACTGGAAAGGATCAAACGAGCTTCGGCATACTTCCAGGACAGGATTGACACCATCCTTGCCCCATTGCACAACGGTTTTCTGGTGGATACGGACAATAAGGAATTGCGCAAAAAACTCGAAAAAATTATCCGGCAGCTCGAAGAGGAAACCGCCATCAAGCGGGCCGCGGTCCACTCCTGCGCCGCTGGATTTTCACCACATGAGTATTTTCGGGCCGTCTCCGGAGCCGCCCTCAGCAGACCAAAGCCGAAGAAAAAGGACCAGGAAGCCCTCTACAGCGAAAAAGACATTACCCATCCGGAACTGTTTATCACTCTGAAGCAATGGCGCAGTCGCAAGGCAGAAGAGGAAAGTGTCGCCCATTTTCAAATCATGCACCAGAAGACCCTTATCCAGTTGGTGATCAATCTGCCGGATTCCATAGCTGCCTTGAAAAAAATCAGAGGGATCGGCCCGAAACTGGCTCTGAAATATGGCGACGAGCTGGTGGAGATGATCAGTGACTACCGCCGGGAACACCATATCACAGAGGTTGTCCTGCCGGAATCCTCCCTGCCCCCGCAACCGCCGGAGAAGAAAAGGGAAGCGCCGGCACCAGCCGATACCAGAGAAGAGACGCTCAAACTCCATCGCCAGGGATATTCGCCCAAAGAAATCGCCCAACAACGTCAGTTGACCGTGGCCACCATCGAAAATCATCTGGTCGACCACATACAAAACGGCAGGATAGCGGCCACTGCTCTCATTACCCGGGAAAGACTTGCGGCATTGGCTCAAGAGATTGAAAAAAGGCAAAGCACTTCAAAAAAAGAGATAAAACAGTATCTCCCTCCAGAAACGACCTATGGTGAAATCAGCTTCGTGCTGGCCCACCTCAAATACCTGGCCTCCAGCGGCCAAACATCATGAACCGAAAGGAAAAAAAGATGGAACAACCATCGCTGCAGATAATAGGATTGCTTCACGGTGACATCAAAAAGCTTGAAGATGCGCCAAAAAATTACAGCGAATCAGACAAAGTCGGTACCATCGAAATATTTCCACCATATCTCGACGGCCTTGACGGCATCTCCGCCGGCCAGACAATCGTGGTGCTTTTCTGGCTGCATAAGTCGAGCCGTGAGGTGCTGAAGGTCTACCCCAGAGGTGACACCTCCAGAGGTCTGCGCGGCGTCTTTTCCACCCGCAGCCCGGTGCGGCCCAACCCCATTGCCCTGTCGGAATTGCGGGTTCTAACCATAGACGGCAACCACATCAAGGTTTCCGGCCTCGATATTCTCGACGGCACACCCGTTATCGATATCAAAAAGAAAATCTGATACGAGGTTATTCGACAATCTGCAGAAACACTTCGTCGTAAAGCTTACGATATCCGGCAATAGTCAGGGTCATTATCTGATCGCGAATCCCCAACCGCTCAACCTGACACATAGTTTCACCAGGCAAGCCGATGAGACCAGTCAAGACACAACCTCTTCATCCATCATATGCGCCGGGATAGTTGTTCAGCCACCTTGACGCAACTCTTTATAAACGGTTCTACCAAGTTGAGCAATATTAAATGGTTTGGAAATGAAGGCGCCTGCTCCCATGGCCAAGGCGGTCCTGACATCCTCACTCTCGGAAAAGCCGCTCACGATAATGGCCTTCTGTCCCGGATGCATCCGTAAAATCTGTTCATAGGTCTGTCGGCCATTAATGCCGGGTTCCATCAGCATATCCAACAGCACAAGATCGGCGCCCTTGTGTCGCATATACTCCACAGCTTCTTCACCGCAGCGTACCGCATCCACGGAATATTTAAGGGAAGTCAATAACTTTACGGCAATGTCACGCTGCTGGGGCTCGTCGTCCACCACCAGAACATGTTCTCCCGCACCACTGAAATCATGTCTAAGGGTGTTTTCCGGCTCAGGCACAAAATCAGTGTTTTCTTCTGCGGGGAAAAACAGTTCAAAGGTGGTGCCGTTCCCGGTACTCTTCACATGGACCGCGCCTTCATGCTCCGTTACGGTATTCCATACCACGGTCAATCCCAGCCCAGTTCCACTGCGTCCCATTACCTTCTTGGTGTAAAAAGGCTCGAAAATATGTTGCAGATCTTCCTCCTCTATGCCCTGACCGGTATCGGCGACAACCAGCACCGCATATGGTCCCTTTTTCAGTGAATGAACCATTGCTTCTGCAGAAGAGAGAGCTCTCAACTCACTGCGAATTTCGATTTTCCCCCTGCCTGTTATGGCCTCGGCTCCATTGAGAACCAGATTCATCAAACATTTACGAATATGAACGGCTGAGCAGGAAATATATATTTCCTCAGTAGTGTCCGGTTTAACTTTTTTTAATAATGCATAACTAACTGTATTAAAA
>CAYUPL010000126.1:0-5575 GCA_964446655.1 uncultured Desulfopila sp. | reverse complement strand
AGATTGATGGCTTCTTCTCTCTCCTGGATGATCGCTTCTTTCAGCGCCAGGAGGTTGTCGCGTGTTGTTCCGGCCTGCATGACTATTTCTCCTCAACAATAAATTGCAGCAGAGAGGCGGCGACTTTTTGCAGATCGGGTTTATAGGAGCCTTCGGCTATCTGCGCTTTGAGGGCTTCCACCTTTTCTGCTCGTGCTGTATTCATTGAAGATTCCGCCTGTTTTGCTTTATGCACATCCTGCAGAACGGCGGAAAACTGCACCTGGTCGGGATTCTGTTTTGACTCTGCTTTTTTGGCGGCAGGATTCTGCTGCGTCTTTTTTATGTCGCCTATCTGTCCCGGTCGGCCTATGCCCAAAAAATCAATACTCATGTCATCACCTGGTTAGTTATTCTCACTGTCTTGTGGTTCGGCAGCCCAGATATCAAGCTTTTCCATTACGGCATCGAAGGTTTTATAGGAAATATCAGGCAGCGAGCCGCCAAAAGCCTGCAGTGCTTCATTGAAACCTTTTTCGACACCCTCTTTGATGGCGCTGAGCCTGCCGGTATCACCACCGGCTAAAGCTATGGCAAAGTCTACTATACGAGTAGAGGTTTGTTCAACACCAAAATAACCGTCTTCCGCTATCAGCTCTTGTGCTTCTTCCTGAGTGATTTCCTGGAGATTGATGGTTGAGTTACCGTTTGCTATCTCATGGTCAACCCCCTGTTCCTGCAGTAAGGTAGTAACCAGCCGGCGGAGCATTTCATACCCTTTGTCAGCCATATCCTCCGGGGAAAGAGAACTGCTGTAGGTTATATTTGGCTCCTTGTTTTGCTGAAGTGTTACCGTATCCATGGGTGGTTGCATGTTTGCCTGCTGCCGTGGGGTTTCTTTTGCCTTTTTCTCCTCGTGAGGAGAGATGGTGGTTTTATTGACCAATTTTGGATCAAGCGGAAATTGACCGGATATTTTTTGAACCATTGCTGCCGCCTCCCTGCGTAACAAAGTTTATGCTTCCTGCATTACCTTTTTGCACTACAGTGTTTCTGTCTGGATATTATATCGGACGGGGAAGAGGAGATCTTTAGATAAAAAAGAAGATGCATTGTGACGGCGGGATTTATTTGATATATGATTACGTATAATCCTCAGCTATGATCTCTTTATCCGGGAGACAGATTTATTTTCACAAAACAACGTGAAAAAAAATCAGTCCCCTCGCTGCCGAGTCATTAGCAGCGCAGGCGATTTGGCTGGGTTTCGTACGTAATCAGAATTTGACATGCTCCTTGAGCTGATCGTACATTTTTTTGCCGATACCCATGCCTTCTCCTGCTGCGGCAGTTCGTGCCATTTCCATATCAAGCATTTCCTGAAAAAGCTCGGTGGAAAACGATTTTTCGATAAGACCACCTTCAGGAACATTTTTGCGCATTGACTTATACACCTCAAAAATATAAAGGGCTTCGAATTCTCGAGCGGATTCTCGCAACTGCTGCAGGTTTTTCGTTTTGACCTGGGGGATGGTTTGATTTGCCGTTGAAGCGACGGAATGGGCTATGCGCGGGTCATTGTGAATATTCATGGTATAAGTATCCTGGTTATAATATTATCAGTTCGCCCTGCATTGATCCGGATGCCTTGATCGCCTGAAAGATAGCAATCAGATCGCGAGGAGTTGCTCCTATGGCATTCAGCGCGTTGGCTATATCGCCGATACTGACGCCTTGGGGAAGATTTAACACGCTTAACAGACCTTCTTCCTCGGTAAGTTCAATCTCGGTCTGCTGTGTTACCTCTGTTTCGCCCTCGGCCAGCGGATTCGGTTGAATAACCTCTTCTGTTTCCCGGATGACAAGATTGAGGTTGCCATGCGAAACCGCTACGGTAGAGAGTTTGACATCCTTGCCCATAACGATGGTTCCGGTTCGTTCGTTGACGACCACTCGAGCAACGGAATCGGAAACAACTTCAATGCTTTCTATATCGGCAATAAACGAAACGACGTTTTCTTGATCCTGTGCCGGGATATTGACCAGGACAGTGCCGGAATCATTGGGGAAGGCGGTATTTTCGCCGAAGATGTGATTGATCGAGTCACTCATTCTGGCGGCTGTGGTAAAATCGGCATTATTGAGCTGATAGACAAGTTTTCCATCATGGCCCAATTGTACCGGCACAGTTGCTTCTACGATGGCGCCGTTGGCGATTCGGCCCACGGTCGGATGGTTTTTTTGCACCTTGGCGGCTTTCCCTCCAAAGGCGAAGGCGCCGACGGTGAGGGGGCCCTGGGCTACGGCATAGACATTATTGTCCGCTCCTTTTAAAGGGGTCATGAGGAGCGTTCCTCCGGCGAGACTGTCGGCATCACCCATGGACGACACATGAACATCGATGAGACTGCCCTGCCTTGCAAAAGGGGGGAGTGTGGCGGTTACCATAACGGCGGCGATATTGTCGATTTTAAGATCATCTATCGTGGCGGGGTCGATGGAGATGCCGGATCGCACCATCATGTTATAAATCGCCTGCAGGGTGAAGGCGCTTTTTTTCATATCATCACCGGTACCGTCGAGGCCGGTGACCAGGCCATACCCCATGAGCTGGTTGGAGCGAACGCCATGCAGCGAGGCGATGTCTTTTATGCGTGTCGCCAGAGCAGCATCGGCACAAAAAATCAGCAGAAGAAGAATACTAATTCCGGTGATATGTAATGTTTTCATATTCTGTGGTAACCCTTGAGTTTGATATATTGCTTAAAAAAATACGATGAAGAGCGTGTGTTAAAAGGGCCAGACATAATCAACAGCTCTGCCGAGCCAGCCGGGTTCCTGTTTGTCGCTGATCACGCCTTTTCCTGTATAGGATATGCGGGCATTTAATATTTTTTCAGAATTGATGGAATTGGCGGCGGTAATATCGACCGGTCGGATAATACCCGTGATATAGATAATCTGAACCTCATTGTTGACCGTTACTTCTTTGCCACCTCTTATTTTTAAATTACCGTTGGAATATTTACCGACAACCTGGGTGGTTAACGAAGCGGTGAGATTATCGCTGCGTACGGTTTTGCCGCCACCGTCAAAGGAATTACTGACATTGGCATTGATAAGGTTGGCTAAGTCAACGCCGTAGTCCGAGACCCAGCCTGCAATAAGGTCGGAGTTTTCCAGACCCATAAAGTTGGGGACGCCGGCGTTCCAGTTAGATGACTTGTCGGTGCTGGTGGTGGCCTCTTTGGTGGCGCTGGCTCGTTCGGATATGGTAATGGTGACAATATCACCGATATTTTTGGCTTTGTGATCGGCAAAGAGCGAGGTGTTGCCGGTGTTCCAGAGTGAACCGTTATTCTGTTGCCTGGCCTCCATGTCTTGGATCTCTTCCAGCGGCTCAGGTATCTCCATAACGCTCTGCTGGTTTTTGGCGGAACAGGAGGAGAGCAGCAGGATCAGCAGTATAATACTGTATTTTTTCATATCAGATTGCAACCTCCACTATGCCCGGCGCCGTTACTCTGCAGAATATCAGCTTGTTCGAGCTGGTATTACGGACCTGAATTATTTCGTTCATTTTTCCATTCATATTGGCGATTCCGGTCGCTGAGATATGGATGTTTTTCTGATTGAACAGAATCTTGACAAGCTGTCCTCGTTGAACGAGAGGCGGGAAATCCACATCCGAGGCATTGATGACATTGTCGGCTCTGACGGAACGTTTCAACCTTTTGCCCAGCACGGTACGAAGATCCGTTACAGGGTCTTTGTATTCTGCCAGATCCTTGACACTGCTGACCACATTTGCAGGTGTCAGAATGGTACCACGCCGCAAGGAGCTTTTGGCGACGGCAACGGGAGCCAGAGCCTGCAGCGTACCCTGTATGGAGAGGTTTTCTCGTGTTTTGCCATCGACCCGTACGATGAAGGTGAACCTGGAACTGCCGAGTATTGACGGATTGGAAGGAATGACCTCAATGGAAAGGTTGCCTTCTGCAACCATAAATGGCAGGGGCAGGGACCTATGCAGAAAACGAATTTCGGCCTGGGGCAGGTCGTGTCGGTTGTTGTCAAGAAAGGTATCAAGGGCATCAAGAAGATCATCGGGCAGGACTTCCTGACCAGGCCGTGAGACGGCAATCACCGATGAACCCGTCCAGAGAGTGCTATGAGCAAGAGCGTTTTGGCGCAGGATCCGGTCTCTTATCTCCACTGCATTGAACAGCAGACTTTCTCCTGGAGGAGGTGATTCACCGATTATTTTGGTGGCAAGCGATGTTGTGATGGGAGTGGTCTCATCAAAGGCGACAACATCGCCCAATGTCACATAATCGGTGGCCACGGAGGCCTCTTTGGCAAAGGTAATCTGCAAGGCAAAGCACGGCGCACTATGGAAAAGAAATATCAGCAGAAGCAAAAAGTGTTTCATAATATCCGATCTAGGCCAGTTGGTTGGTGGTTTGCATCATTTCATCGGAGGTTTGAATAGATTTCGAATTAATCTCATAGGCTCTTTGAGCGGTGATTAAATTCGTCAACTCCTGCACAATGTTAACGTTGGAACCTTCCAGAAAAGTTTGAATCAGCTGGCCGTAGCCATCATCCCCGGGAGCCCCAAGGGCTGGTGCTCCGGAAGCGTTGGTCTCTAAAAGAAGGTTGTTGCCTGCCGCGGCCAGACCACCGCTGTTAACAAAGATGGCAAGCTCCATGGTACCTATTTCGGTAGCTTCGGTTTCGCCGGCGAGCACGGCGCTTACCACTCCGGTATCACTTATATTGACACGGTTGGCCCCTTCAGGAATGGTAAGTGCCGGTAAAACCGTATATCCGTTGGAATTTACAATGGTTCCGGCACTACTCAGTTTAAAGGCTCCTTCACGGGTGTAGGCAATGTTACCGTTAGGGAGTTCTATTTGAAAAAAACCGGATCCTTCTATGGCCACATCAAGTTCATTTTCGGTCTGGATAAGCTCACCCTGGCTGAAGACCTTGGTCACAGCCGACGGTCTGACACCAAGACCCACCAGGATTCCTGTTGGTGATTCGGTATCGGCCGAAGTGGGACTGCCTGGAACCTTGAGGGTCTCGTAGAGAAGATCCTGAAAGGTATTGATTGATTTTTTAAATCCGGTTGTCGAGACGTTGGCCAGGTTATTGGAGATAACGTCTATGTTTAACTGCTGGGCGTTCATTCCGGTGGTACCGGTGTAAAGAGAGCGGATCATGCTGTCTCCATTTTGCAATAGTATGTCATTTGATTAATCCAGCGAACCGAGTTCGCCGAGCTTTTCGCCGAGCTTGGAATATCCTTCCAGAACATTATGGTATGCCTGGAAGAGCCTGTTGTCATATATCATTTTGGTCATTTCGTCCGTCATGTTGACATTGGAGATTTCCAGACTGCCCTGCACAAGAGAAAATTCTTCGGCCGGCACGTCAAGAGTGCCGGGAGGCAGGGAAAAAGCGGTATCTATTTCGGGCTGGAGAAGGGTTCTGTCTTCGACATCAACAATCGCGAGTTGAGCAATGATTGCCGTATCTCCTTCCGGTCCGACGGTGGCAATATTGCCTTCGTTATCAATGACAATGCGGC
>CAYUPL010000125.1:0-5586 GCA_964446655.1 uncultured Desulfopila sp. | reverse complement strand
TCCTTGAGGTGAAATATACCCTCGTGATTGGTTTTATCGAGATGAATGGGCGTTACGGAAACAAATCCCTGTGAGATGGCATAAACATCTGTGTCGGTGGCTGAGTCGGTATAAGGAGAACCGCCTCCTATCCAAAAAAGCGTCCGTCCCCAGGGGTCGGTGGTTTCCTGAATGGCATTACGCCACATTCGTCTCCCCTGCCTGGTAACTCGTATTCCTGCTATAGTCTTAGTGGTGGGAATGTTGATGTTGAGAAGGGTATTTTCCGGAAGCCCCCTGGCGAGAGTGAGCGAGGCCAGTTGGGTAGCAATTTCAGCACCACGGTTGAAATTCGAGGTACGTTCCGCCATGGAGACGGCTATTGAGGGCACAGCATGCATGGTTCCCTCAAGGGCTGCGGAAACCGTGCCGGAGTAGGAGATATCATCCCCCAGATTGGGTCCGGAATTAATTCCCGAGATGAGCAGGTCCGGTCTGGCTTGCAGTATCTTCTGCAGGCCCAGAGCAACGCAGTCCGTAGGTGTTCCGTCAATCGCAAAGATATCGGTATCTATTTGTTTTACTCGAAGAGGCCGATGCATGGTAAGCGAATGGGAAACCGCTGACTTATCCCGGTCCGGCGCCACCATAATAACCCGGCCAAGTTGTTTGAGACTTTTGCAGAGTGCCTGTATGCCACCGCTGTCGAAGCCATCGTCGTTGGTGAGAAGTATTGTGGTCATGGATGCGCTCCTTTGCGATCGGCCTTGACATTCTGCCAGAAAGCTTTGACAATGGGATTGCGTAGAGAATCGGCGGTGGTGCAGACGCCGATGGAGAAAGGTTGCAAGGGCGGAGAGGTGGAAACAATGCGGATCTTGTTTTTCATGGGGCTGTTTTGCAGAACCAGCTCCGGTATAATGCCGATACCATATCCCATACTGACCAGGGTGATGATGGCCTCGTTTCCGGCAACTTGAGAATTGCCGTTACGGAGCAATACAGGCTGAGTTCGCCCCGCAGGGTGGCGTCGTGATTGAGTTCGTTTTGGAGTTTGTTCCACAGCTGCAGAACCTGTTCAGCGTAGGTATAAAACAGTGTACCCGATGGGGTAAGAAGCACTGAACGCTGATCCCGGCTGAAAAGTTTCTTGCCAAGCTCGTTCTCCAGTCGCTGAATGGTTCGAGTAAGTCCGGATGGAGTGATGTTGCAGGCCCGGCTTGTTCTGCCGAAATGCAGTGTGTTTGCCAGGTGGATAAAAAGTTTCAACTCTCGTATATTCATGGTGGCGGACGAATGAGCGCACAACGATTGATGGTGTTGATCATTTTGCAACACAGTATAACGAATAAATCACTTGACGCAACAAAGAATTGCCAATATATCTGCCGACAGGAATATAACTTCGCCAAAAAAATATCAGCTAAACAAGGAGATAAAAATGGGAAACAATTATTTTAACCGACTGCCGCTACGGCTTCAGATTGAGGAGTTGTCGCAGTGCCGTTTTATGGAATCCTCTGAATTCAATGGGGTGGAAGCCCTGCGAGGTAAAAAAATTGTTATTGTGGGGTGCGGTGCCCAGGGATTGAACCAGGGTCTTTGCCTGCGTGACTCGGGGCTTGATGTGTCCTATGCGTTGCGTCAAGGCGCCATCGAGGAAAAGCGGCAGTCCTGGAAAAACGCTTCGGAAAATAACTTTCAGGTCAGTACCTATGAGGCAGCAATACCCATGGCTGACCTGGTAATTAATTTGACACCCGATAAGCAGCACTCGGATGTTGTTGCCAAAATCATGCCTCTTATGAAAGAAGGCGCCTGCCTGTCCTATTCCCACGGCTTCAATATTGTCGAAGTGGGTATGGAGATTCGTAAGGACATTACCGTTATCATGGTTGCTCCGAAATCTCCGGGAACCGAGGTTCGGGAAGAGTACAAGCGTGGTTTTGGCGTCCCCACATTACTGGCTGTGCATCGCGAGAATGACCCGGTGGGAAAAGGCTGGGAAATTGCCAAGGCCTACTGTTGTGCCACCGGCGGCGACAAGGCTGGGGCGCTGCAGTCATCTTTTATTGCCGAAGTGAAATCGGACCTTATGGGAGAACAGACCATCCTTTGCGGTATGCTTCAAGTCGGTTCGATCCTGTGCTACGACAAAATGGTAGAGAAGGGCGTCGAGCCGGGCTATGCCTCAAAACTGGTGCAGTATGGCTGGGAGACCATTACCGAGTCAATGAAGCATGGCGGTATTACCACGATGATGGACAGGCTCTCCAATCCGGCGAAAATCAAAGCCTTCTATCTCGCCGAAGAGCTGAAACAGATTCTTACGCCGTTATTTGAAAAGCATATGGATGATATCATGTCCGGTCATTTTTCCCGAACAATGATGGAGGATTGGGCCAATGACGACGCCGACCTGCTCAGATGGCGCAAGCTGTCCGGTGAAACCGCCTTTGAGCGATCAGAATCGACGGCTGCCGATATCAGCGAACAGGAATATTATGACAATGGTATTCTCATGGTTGCCATGATTAAGGCAGGGGTAGAGCTGGCATACGATATTATGGTAGCAGCAGGCATCAAGGAGGAATCCGCCTACTATGAGTCGCTCCATGAAACTCCGTTGATTGCCAATACCATTGCAAGAAAGAAACTGTATGAGATGAATGTCGTCATCTCCGATACAGCGGAATATGGCAATTATCTGTTTGCCAACGCCGCGATCCCGTTGCTCCAGGATTTTATGAAGAATATCGAGAGCGATGTCATAGGTAAAGGACTGGTTGTAAAAGATAACAGTGTCGACAATCTCGAGCTTATCGAAGTCAACGAAGCCATTCGTTATACCAGCATTGAAGCGGTTGGAGAAGAGCTGCGCTCCTATATGAGTGCCATGATACCGATCATGTAGCCGACCGCAACTACAGTTGCGCCTGGTTTTATAGTGCAACCGATCTTTGCTACATTCCGCAACTGCATGTAAAAGAAAAAAGCAGCCCTTTTGGCGGAATCAGGTTGTACTTCAAATTACCCACTGTTCCCTGTTGAACCGGACAGTGGGTATTTTTTTCGCACTTTCCGGAGATCCGATCCCATTTTGACAGCGCTGCTTTTCCAATCCATCGATATTGCTCGATTTTAGTTGTTTGCAAAAAGGCACAATTCCTGCAAGTAAAGTAATTCAACCTCACAGTTGTGTACGATGACAACAGAATAATTGCGCATGGGTGAATAGAATTATGAATATGGCAGTAACAGAAAAAACAGCAATACCGATGCAAAAAGTGACTTTTCCTCTGATAGCTCTGCATCCCCGGAATGCGGTTTCAACACGAAATAACCAGGCATTTGACAGGTACCTTAAGGAAATAGGCCAATACGAATTGCTCTCCCGTGAAGAGATGGAAGATATGGCCCTGCGTATCAGGGAAAAAAATGATCAGAATGCGGCCTATCGGCTCATATCGGCAAATCTACGTCTGGTGGTCAAAGTTGCCATGGATTTCCAGAAATTCTGGATGCAGAATTTCATGGATCTGGTTCAGGAAGGGAATATCGGTCTAATGAAGGCGGTGAAGAAGTTCGACCCTTATAAAGGAGTGAAATTCTCCTATTACGCCACCTATTGGATACGTGCCTATATCCTCAAATTTCTGATGAACAACTGGCGGCTGGTCAAACTCGGTACCACCCAGGCTCAGCGCAAGTTGTTTTTTTGTCTGAACAAGGAAAAAAAAGTATTGGAAGCCCAAGGATATGTGGCCGAAGCGGCAGTTCTTGCCGAGCGACTTCATGTCAAAACCTCCGACATAATCGAAATGGGCAGCCGCATGAATAACGAGGAAATTTCGCTGGAAAGCCCGATGGGGCCCGATTCCGATGCCGAAAAGAAGGACTTTATTCCCAGCTCAGGGCCAACCGTTGAGGATATTCTTTGTACGAAGGATATGAAAAGACGGATTCGGAAGTTGCTTGAAGAATTGGACGACAGTCATAATGATAAGGAAAAAATGATTCTTGAGCGAAGGCTCCTTAGTGATGATCCTTTAACTCTTGAAAAAATATCGGAAAAATTCGGCATTTCCCGAGAACGTATCCGTCAGATCGAAAGTAATATGCTCAGAAAGATGAGAAAACACATAGAAGAAACCGATCCCGAGATTATGATCTTTGCCAATGAAGCTGTTCCTAGAGAACGGGCCTTGGCCAGGGTTTGTTCCAGATAAAAGCGGCATGAGAATCTTCAGTCTCTCCTGAAAGGGGTTGCACCGGATCGGCTGGTGCGGCTCCTTTTGTGTTTTTGAAAAATCAGGCCTTTTTTCCAGACCTGATATTGACCACGAATAGTGCTGTCGTGACAAGACAGATAGAGGCGATAAGGTTAGGAGTGACGGGCTCACCCAGCAAAATTACACCGAGGCTTACACCGGAAAGAGGGACGACAAAAATAAAGGAATGCAGGGCGGTGGCACCATATTTCTGAATAAGTGTATTCCACATGATAAAGCCGAAAGAGGCCGTAATCAGCGCCTGATAGAGTAGCGCCTGGAGTATGGCAGGTGATAGCGTCGATATCATTTCGTCATCAAAGAGCAGAGCTGCAAGCAGAAAAAGAGGGGTACTCAGAATCATGGGGAATATGGTGATTTGCACAGGATGATAGTCGGCTATAATCCGTTTGATCAAAATGACGTTGCAGCCCCAGAGAATAATAGCGCTGAAAATGAGAAAATCGCCCAGCAGGGCACTGTCGGCAACATTGACGGTATCGAGAAAGAGGAGAATTACTCCGCTGAAACCAAGAGTTAATCCGATGACTTTTTTCGCTTCTATGCGTTCGTCGACCAGGAATTTGTGGGCCAGAATCATAACGACGAAAGGAAGAAGATTAGCTATGAGAACACCATGTGATGCAGTAGTGAGGTTCTGGCCCAGGTAAATGCCGGACATCTGCAGAAAGAAAATGAGAGAGATGAGGGAAAGTTGCAGAAACTGTCTGGCGTTGACCTTGACAGGCATCCCCCGCCATACTGCCCAGAGCACAAGGACCAGAGAGGCGATACTAAAACGAAGAAATATCGTGGTAAAGACGCCGAGACCGGAGAGGCTGATTTTGATGGCAACGGCGTTGCCCCCAAAAAGGATACAGAGAAACACCGTAAATAATGCGGCACGTAAGGGGAGTTCCTTGCCCAGCAAGGAAGATGGCGGTGCTGGTGTATTCAAAGCGGCCTCAAACTGATACTCTTACTGCCGGATCAGGTTCTGGTCAAGATCGCGGCATAACCAGGGACATTGCTGGCGAAGCCTATCTTCAAAGAGATCGATATCCTGTTCTTTTTGCAGAGTCAGGCCGATATCGTCAAGACCTTCAAGAAGACAGCGTTTTCGGTAGCTGTCCAGAGAAAAGGAGTATTCGTTGCCGGTTGAGGTATATATATGCTGTTTCTCCAGGTCAATTTCCACGGCAAAACCCGGTTGTGACAGAGCCTCGCTGAACAGGGTATCGACTGTTTCGGGGACAAAAGTAATGGGTAAGATTCCATTTTTAAAACAGTTGTTGTAGAAAATATCGGCAAAACTGGGTGCAATAATTGCTCTGAA
>CAYUPL010000124.1:0-5632 GCA_964446655.1 uncultured Desulfopila sp. | reverse complement strand
AGGTACGCGGATTAGAGCAGAGCTTGATAACCGGCAGGATCGGATTGCCGATAATGTTACCCTGGCCGGTGGGAAAAAAATGCACGACAAAACCGGAAGCAGCGCATAAGGTAACCTGTTCGGCCGCGGCGGAAGAGGAATCCTGAAACCAGAGACCGGGGCCGGTAGGAGCGACTGCTTTCTCCAGGCAGCCGACAATCGGGGCTTTTCGACCAATCTTCTGAATGTTGCCAAGGGCCTTTTCCTCAATAGTGGTCAGCCCGCCTTCAATATTCCCTTTGGTCGGCTGGGAGTCGGACAGATCGTTGGTTTTGTGATCATCGACGACTTTCATATAGCGATCGAAATAGAATTGGAAATCCTTGCGAACTTGGTCGTTGGCGCAGCGCTCAAGGACGAGATGCTCGCCACCGGTCAACTCAGTCGTTTCTCCGAAAAGAAGGGTGTTGCCTTTTTCGTAGAGCTTATCATAGGCATTGCCGACGGTAGGATTAGTGGCGATACCGGATGTGGTGTCGGATTCACCGCATTTGGTTGAGATCCACAGCTCACTGACATCACATTCGCTGCGCTGATATTCGCTGGCTTTCTGCATAAACTCCATCGCCTTTCGCGAGGCGGCGCAAATCGTGTTAAAATCCCCGTTTTTTTCAATGGCAAAGCCGGCCACAGGCTTGCCGGTCTCGGCTATACCCTGAACAATTTTGTCGGTCCAGATCGGCTCAATGCCGATAACGATGACAGCCGCCACGTTCGGATTGCAACCGACACCGATCAACGTGCGGAAATGGAGATCAAGATCTTCCCCAAACTGTAGACGTCCATAGGCATGGGGTAATGCGAGTGTACCTTTGACGTTATTGGCCACCGCTTCGCAGGCAGCGTTGGAAAGATCGTCCAAAGGCAGGATGACAACATGGTTGCGCACTCCTACTCGGCCGTTTTCACGTCGATATCCTAAAATTGTATTATCCATTATCTACCACCTCTTTGTCTTAACGTTATGAACATGCAGATGTTCGCCTTTCTTGATGGGAGCAACCACCTTGCCGATATCCGTGTTGTACTTGATGACGGTATCGCCGACAGCAAAATCCTTCAGGGCCACTTTATGCCCAATTGGAATATCACTGATGATCTTGACCGTAATGGTCTCATCTTCTTTCATGACCCACCCGGTTATTTCCTGGTTGGCGGCCAAGCCCTCCACCACCGCTACGCCTACGCCATCCGCGGCTTCATGAACTAAAAAATCGATAGCCATGTGTTCCTCCTAGTAAAATAAAAATAGAATCGATCAAGAAAACAGGACCTTACCCGTTTTCAAAAAAATGTTTCCGATCCTTCCGCTTACTTCAAACAAAAATCCTCTCATCGCCCCACCTTCTTCATGAGAGGATGAACAGCTCTTTTTACAACCTGCATACACGCAGGACGACAGACCACAGCAGAGTCAGGTCGTTGATGAACTATGCAACCCATAAAAGTAGGTTGTATTTGCATTTGGAATAATTCCGATTTTCGGCCTTCCTGGGAATGTCTCAACCCACTCAGCTATAACCCGCGACGGATCTGCAGCACGTAGATGACATTTTTGCAGAATCCCCGGATCCATCTCGGAACAGATCGCGACGTCATACTGAGTCAAGGTGCTGCCGAACAGGTAGGCTTTATGCGCCCCCATCCTGAAGCCCTGCTTTTTAAAATCGGCAAGCACTTCTTCAGGGCTGGTGAACTGCGATACATAATCAAAATAGACATCATCACCAACTCCCTTGGTCGAAGCGGCAAGCAAAAGTATTTTTCCTCCCTTCTTAACAGCTCTGGAAGCCATATTAAGTCCTTTCTGCGCCTGATAGAGGCAGATATCCTTAGGGTAACCTCCGCAACTGGCTATTAAGATGTCAAATTTACGATCGATATAAACACCGTATAGTTCTGCACAGGTTTTTGCTCCATTACGCAAGGTATCCAACGGTCTGCCGACCAGCACCTCAACCACTTCCTTCGTTGGCGACATCACACAATTAACAGCCAGATTAACGCCGATCATCTCTCCGGCCTCATTGATATCTTCCCTGACAGGATTGCCATGGAGTACTCCCACCACCGCATTATCCTGAAACATCAAACCGTGATTATGTTCGATCGTGGCTGCTCCGCCACAGCCGATTACTACGCCTTTCGCGCCGCCGGTAAAACCGACAAACTGGTGTGGATCAATCTGGCCGATAACAATTTTATAATCGGCCCGGCTGTATTCTCTGTTAACGAGCACCGGAGTTCCCCAGCTTGTACTCCCGTAATCATCCATGAGACTGTTGTTGGCGTCATGAGAAAGAACGCGGCAGCCTCTGGCGACCTCAGGTGGCACTAAATGGTTAGCAGCAACATCATCGAGGGGCGGATGCAACCCTCCACCAATAACAATCGATACCTTGGCAGGGTCAAGATCCGGCAGCTGAGCAAACAGCCAATCCAGCAGAACCGGTAAAAATTCACCCACCGGTAGCGGCCTGGTTTCATCGGGTATGACGATAGCTACAGAGGTACAGTGGGCAGCAGGTAAGATATTTTTGTCGTTGTCAGCCAGACCGGACAGCGCTTCTCGCAGAGCATCCGGGATCGAAGATAGCGAAGCCATTTCATTCGGTTCAAGTACTCGACTCTCTGCCGATTCAGGCAGATGAACAGATATCATTCCTTTACCGTATTTCAATTCCACATCCATATATCACCTCTACGTTGTTCCGGATCGTTATGTCTTTACAAAGCAATTACCGAGCCAACCCTTTATGTTACAGTTAGCATGCTGTAATCATGCAACATATATGCAAGCCATATGTTCTACCGGTATATTTTCAAGACCAATATTCGGCACACCGCCCATTATTGGGCGTAATTTTTCATCAGATATGGCCTGAGCTCCGTATAGAAGCAGAGTGTAATATGTGATGCCTCGAAGACCGTTTTTAGGCCGTCAATGTGGCGATCTTCGTCTCCGGGGAATTGTTTCTTAATATGTCCTAAACATTACCTTTGCATGCAATTTATGTTAGAATACCAAGACTTCGGATATACACCTTTGTAAAAACTATGCGTGACTCAGAACTCAGTTACCGATAACGAGGTAAGAATTTGGCATTATACGGAAAAATCTTTTTTAAGAGCGCCGAAATCCTTTGTGGTCCGGATGAGGAAAAAACAATTATTCAGGTGAGCGAGCTTATGCCGGCCAGTGCTTTGCTGGCCGCAATCGAAGATAATGGCGACTCAACATCACCGGCTTCAGAGAGTAGCCGGAAGCAACTCTTGCTTGTTCCCGGCAGACATGTCGATTTTTCCGCTGACGGAGTTTCTCTGCTGGCGTCCCAGCCGGGCTATCCCTCTGTCGGCAGAGAAACCGATGACACCGTAGAAAAAATTACTGTTGACCTCGAACCACTTTTCACTATCAGTGCAGAGAACTGGTCCGTCAAGATGACGCTCTATCCCTCTCCTGATGAAAAACCCTTGCCCGATGCTTCCGAAATTGTAACAATGCTCAAATCGACAGGGGTGTGTTTCGGCATCAGAACCAAGAACATCGAAGGAGCCCTTAGCTTCGTATCCCTGCAGCAACAGCCGATCAAAGAACATACCGTCGCCCGTGGACGACTTCCCGTCAACGGTGAAAACGGCCGGCTTCGACTGGCCATTGCCACGGATTCCCAGCCAGGCAAAGAATTGAAAGACGGCAGGATAGACTACCGGGAACGGCGCTTGTTTATCGGGGTTGACGAAGGACAGCTATTAGCCACCCTCCTGCCGGCGACGACCGGTCTTGCTGGAGTCAATGTTTTCGGTCAGGAAATTCCACAGATACCCGGTAAAGAACTTATTTTGAAAGCCGGTCCCGACATCCATTACGACACCGCCTCCGGTGAGATCCGTGCCGCCTTTGCCGGTGTGTTGTCGGTGATCAATGACACCGGTGTAAAGATCAGCTCAAAGCACGTTATCTCAGGCGATATCGATTACAGTACCGGCAATATCGACTCACGAGACGCGGTTCAGATCAGTGGTTCTGTCAAACCCGGTTTTACGGTAATGGGAGGCGGAGATATCGTCATCGGCGGCAATGTAGAAGCTGCCACGATCATCGGCCGGGCCAATGTTATTTTGCGTGGCGGCCTCCTCCAGAAAGGTGCTTCGATTGCTGCCGAAGGGGATGTCGACATAGCCTTCTGCCAGAATGGTTCCGTTACCGGCGGCGGCTCTATCGTTGTCCGACGTGAAGTATATTTCAGCGAAATCGACAGTAACGGCGATATAACCTGCACAGGAGAGGCGAAGGTCGTCGCTTCCGATGTATGCGCCGGTGGCTCCATTCATGTCACCGATGTAGACACGGAATCGAGCCCCAATTCCTTTTTAGCGGCAGCAACGAGCCCAAAACGATATCGGCGCTATCTCAAGCTCCTTCAGAATGTCCATCTTCTCCAGGCCAAAATCTACAAGCTGCAGCATCGTTTTGGACCGGACGGCCGCAATGAGGACCTCGAAGAGCTTGAAGAGGAGCTCACAGATGCCATGACGGAACTGACCTCTTTTAATCTCGTGCCCGCAGCGCCGCAACAGGATCGCAGCAGTGCCCTGCGTTACTCCTGCAAACAAAAAATCACACTCAACGGCACTATCAAATCAGGCGCCGTTATTCGCATAGGTAACAGTGAAGCAACTTTAAAAAAGCAGTACAGCGACGGCCATTTTATCCTGAACAGTGATAGCGAAAAAATCGAGTTTCATTACAGCGACATAAACAGCAAGATCGGCGCTGAAACACTCTAACACTCAAAGATAGAAGAGAAAAACACTATGAATGTCAACCTATGGATGGTTACCAACCCTGTCACCATAACCCCTCAGCAGACCCTGGGAGAAGCCAGAAAATTGTTCAAAGAACACAGGATACGACGCCTTCCGGTGGTCGAAAATGACATCCTTGTGGGGGTATTAAGTCCCGGTGATTTGGAAAAGGCCATGCCGTCAATTCTAGACTCCGAGGGAAACAATGAGGTGGAATACCTCGCCGATCACACCGAGATCAGAACCGTCATGACATCCTCCCCCTTAACAATCAAAGCGGATGAGCCGTTGGTGGAAGCCGCCCGAAAAATGCGGAAAAACAAGATTGACGGTCTCCCCGTGGTGGAAGGCGGCACACTTGTGGGCATCATAAGCATATCTGATGTTCTGGATGCTTTCATCGAAATCATGACTACCGATAAACCGGGAACGAGAATTGACCTCAAAATAGATCATGGACCGGACTCATTCTATCGTATGCTTAAAGTCTTCCAGAGGCAGCAGAAAGAAATTCTTGCCATTTACCAGCATTATGGTTTCAGCAAAACCCATCAGCTTGTCACCATCCAGATAAACGGCCATGACAACGAAGATCTGCTCGAACAACTGTGGAACAATAAATTTTTAGTGGAAAAAGTCACCCAGCTCTCCTGATTGTACCATTTCTCCACTCAGCATTTCCCAGAGCTCTCCTTTGACCTACCGGGACACCTCTTTCTCGACGATGCTCGCCGTCCTTTTACCTGCCGGCCCCTGCGACAATATGCCCAGATGCTAAAAAACA
>CAYUPL010000123.1:0-5916 GCA_964446655.1 uncultured Desulfopila sp. | reverse complement strand
AAAGTATCATATGCACATTATATTAGTTTTTTTGATATCTGCGCTATCTTCTTTAAATGACACAATGTAGTGTGTTTCTCCTTCCCTGTTCCCACCGCAGACAGTGATACATTGTAGGATCATATTGTCACATTGTAGTACATTAACTGCGCAACAAGTGCTGAATATAAAAACAAAATAATCGACTTATCAGTATATTTTAAGATGTATTCTTTTACTTCTGTGGTATACTACACTTGGCTAAAGCTGGAAAATTTCTTTTCTTGGAATTTTTTTCCGTTTGCTAAAGAGGCTCAACTAAAAAAACAAATGCTCATTACTGTACCGAATTTTCTACTCAGATTTCACCCACAGTACATAAAGCTCAGGAGGAGCGGTTTTGAATAAAAGTGAGTTCGCAGTTTCAAGAAAAAAACTTGGTAAAACCCAAAAGCAGCTTGCAGAGCTCCTTGGAATGGCGCTCAAAACAGTGCACAGCTACGAACAGGGCTGGCGTAAAATACCGTCGCACATCGAACGTCAGATGTTCTTTCTTCTCTGCAAACAGCGAACCCGTCACAAAACGCTGACACCCTGTTGGGAAAAGAAACAATGCGATCTCAAGCTCGAATGCCCGGCATGGGAGTTCCAGAGCGGTCATCTCTGCTGGTTTCTCAGCGGCACCAAATGCGAAGAAGTGGAAGGACTGACCAGTGAAGAGAAGACTGAAAAATGCCGAAACTGCGACATACTGTCTTCCCTTCTCACGGAATAGTGTTTATGTTCCTCAGGAAGTCCGGCGACACGGCGACAACAATACCTATGACAATGGAGGGAAGATGCCTCTTTATGAATTCAAATGCGACTCATGCGGCGAAGTCTTTGAGTCTCTACTCTCGCTTCACGCCGATAAAGAAGTGAGCTGCCTGAAATGCGGCAGCAGCAAAACACGCAAGCTCATGTCGGCTCCAGGGATGAGGCCGGCTTCAAAGACAACTACTCCGTCTGGTTGCCGCCCACGCGGAGGATTTTCCTGAGGATAAAACATTGAGAGCCGGCCGGGCTCTCTTCTCTCTTTTACTTGAGTTAGTTGCTGTCGTTATCGTTTTTGTCGAAGTCAAAAACCATCTCGTTTTTTCTGAGAAGACCATGCTTCTCTCGGGCTAAACGTTCAAAATATTCGGCATCATTCCGGATGCGTTCGATCTCCCGGCGCAGGGCAGTAATTTCCGCCTCAAGTTCAACCTTTTGTCGCTCAAGTGATTCAAGACGCCGCTGTTCTTTTTTTAAAGATAAAAGCCCCATATGTGGCGCAAATACAATCCATAAAAACGCCAGACAGACCAGTACTATTGTAATTCGCAGCAGTCTTCTTTGCTGCAGCGGAGAGAGTGTTTCTTTGGGCTTCTTTTTCATATGATTCAGTTATAATCAACCGGCAAGTCCTTCTTGGCAATACAATGCCTGGTTTCCCGATCATGAAACCTCTTCTTTGGATCGCGTCATTCGTATCAGGATAATACCGACTTCATACAAAATATAGAGCGGCACAGCCATGAGTACCATTGTCACAAGATCGGCGGGAGTAAGCATGGCGGAAATAATGGCAATAATCAGAATGGTATATTTACGATTTTTTATATAAAAATTCAGCCTGGCCACCCCCACCTTCACCGAAAAGATCATAAAGATCGGCAACTCAAAGATCAGGCCGAAAGTGAAGAGAAACAGTGTAACAAAATTCACAAATCGGCTCACCGAAATCACCGGCTGCAATTCTTCGGAGCTGTATCCCAGCAGAAAATTAATCCCCAGAGGCAGCGTCACAAAATAGCAGAAAATCGCACCTACATAAAAAAGCATACAGGTAAAGAATATGAAGAAAAAAAGTTGCCCTCCCCTCAGTCCGAACGGTTTCCCCAGAGATTTCCAAAAAATCGTCATCAACCATGGCATGAGAAAAAAAAGCGCGCCAAAGAGAGCGAGTTTGACGTGCGACATGAAGGGACCTGCCACCGAAAAAAAATACAGTTTATCAGCAAGATGACGTTGTACCATTTCCAGCAACCTGGGCGTCAGAAAAAAAATCCCCGTTGTCGTCAAGGCAAGTGTTACAGCAAGCATTCGAAGAGACTTACGAAAATCGTTTATAAATATAATCAAGTTATTATGTGATTTCATAATCCGTATATTAACATCAAATGGCTTACTTCAGCCTGAAATCCGATTGCAAAAGGACAAGACACCTCCGGGCGAAGATAGCAGAACGTTGGTGAAAAGGCAATTACGTAACCATCTAATCGCCGGTTCACATTGAAGCTGAAACACAATGACGTGGCAACCGGTACATATCAGAGCGATAATGCATCAACAATGGTAACAGAGGTTGCTTTCAACCATCAGTCATGATACATATCTGCAAGAACAGCAGCCATTTCCCCAAGCCATAAACCACCAACAACTACTTACAATAATACGCCATGCTTGAACTACGATTCCTCAGAGAAAATATCCAACTGGTAAAAGAAAAAAGCGCTAAACGGGGGATCTCTGCAGAGATCCTGGACAACTTCATAACCGTCGACAAAAAGCGTCTTGACATCCTGGCTGCCGTTGAGAACCTGAAAAGTTTCCGCAACTCAGCCTCTGAGGAAATCGCCCGTCTGAAAAGAGGCGACGAGTCCGACAAAAAAAAGGCGGCCCCCCTTATCGCGGAGATGAAACAGACCAGCAGCAAAATAAAGGAACTCGACGCCACACTCGCCGGCATACAGGATGAACTGCAAACAATCGTCATGGCCATTCCCAATATCTGCGACGATTCCGTACCAGACGGCAAGGATGATACAGATAATACGGAAATCAAGGTATGGGGCAAAAAACCGGAATTTTCTTTCACCCCGAAACCACATTATGAATTAGGGGAAGACCTCAAAATTCTGGATTTTGAGTGTGCGGCAAAACTCTCCGGCGCACGTTTTTCTCTGTTGAACGGCTTTGCCTCCAAACTCGATAGAGCCCTTACCAATTTCATGCTGGATCTGCATACGGAAAAGCATGGTTATACTGAAGTCCTGCCTCCTTTTATGGTGAACAGCGCCAGTATGACAGCAACCGGACAACTGCCCAAATTCGCAGAAGATCTCTTCAAAATCGAAGGCTGGGATCTCTATCTTATTCCCACTGCGGAGGTGCCGGTAACCAATATTTACCGGGATGAAACAATTGCCGAAAAAGATCTGCCCATAAAACTCACCTCCTTCACACCCTGTTTCCGTTCCGAGGCCGGCTCCCATGGTCGTGACACCAGAGGGCTGATACGTCAGCACCAGTTCACCAAAGTGGAACTGGTCAAATTCACCACTCCGGAAACATCCATGGAGGAGCTTGAGTCACTGCTGGCCGATGCCGAAGAGGTCCTGCAGCTTCTCGGCCTGCACTACCGTGTGGTCTCTCTCTGCGCCGGCGATCTCGGCTTTTCCGCCACAAAAACCTACGACATCGAAGTCTGGCTGCCGGGACAGCAGGCCTATCGCGAAATTTCATCCTGCTCCAATTTTCTCGACTTTCAGGCGCGCCGGGGATCGATCCGCTATCGCCCCGAGGGAAAAAATAAAAGCGCCCTGGTACACACCCTGAACGGATCGGGGCTGGCCGTCGGCAGAACCCTGCTGGCCGTCATGGAAAATTATCAGCAGGAAGACGGCAGCATCAGATTGCCTGAAGTTCTGCAACCCTACTTCACAAAGAAGTTCTGATATTGGCCGTGATACATTCCAGCGATCCGGCAACGACCATGAAAATTATCGGCAAAGAGTCCATCTTCACTTCCCTGAAGCAGGATGGTCTCTTCGCCTGCAAGGAGAGTGTGCCCTCCGCTCATCCTTTTTCCCATAGCGCGAAGGACTGGGCCCGCACCTACTGTTGTGAGCAGATTGACAGAACCAAATACCGCAGTGTCCGCAATCAGATTTTTGAGTTTCTCGACATCCAGTCATTTCAAGAGATTCCACATCTCATAGCAAACGCCGAAGAGCGGGACAAGCGCCAGGAACGCGCCAGAATTCTGCTTGGTAATATGTTCGGCATCAGGGGCTCTGTTGCCGAGATCGAAAACAAGCTTACCGAGTATGCCGGCACGGCCAACAATGTTATCACCTACCTGCGCTCCAAAGTTCTCGCCCCTTTTTCCTCCCACATTGAAACAACCAACGAAATCCAGATCACCAGCAATCCGGTGGAACTGCTTCTCATCGTTTTTAACGACAGGTACCATAAAAAAGCCCGTTTTGAAGCCAAACGCAAACTGACCCTGATGAATCTTGCCGGCTCCATTGATCAGCGCGAAAGAGAGACGGATGTTGAAAACAAGTTTTCCAGCTTTCTCGCCTTTCTTAACGACTATGTATGGAGCCCTTCCATGAAAATCGGCGAGCTGGAAATCGCTTATCTCGTCAGCAGTCACGAGCCTGAAACCTTCGCCTGCATTGATGTCAAAGTGGTCAAGGAAGACGGTCGCAATTCCCAGGAGAATCAGACCGATAGGAAAATCACTCTCATCAAAAGGAGACGTTTCTCCTCCAGAGGCAGGGAATACCCCCTCTATGTCACCATTCGAAAAAAATCACCGGAAGCCAAAGTCCTCAAATTGTTACGCAAAAACGAAAAAAATCCGGCAGTGGCGGTGGATGACGAGCTTGGTCTGATGGCTGTTCTCAATACAGTAAATGACGTCAAGCAATTCCAGAAGCACCTCACCAACAGTGCTCTGCAAGTCAACTCTTTCATGACGTTAGAGGATATTTCCGACACCCTGACCGGCGACAAATATGCCGGCACTGCGGTGGGTAGCTCCACCGGAACACAGATGCTGAAATTTTTCGCCAGGCTTGGCGGCTTACGAGTCGAGTTTATCCTCCATACCAACAAATCTTATCTGAACTATATCTACCAGCGTGATGTCGCGCACGATGAATATGAGGTAAAGCGAATCTTCGACACCGGGGTTGCAACCCTGCTCTTCCCTCCCGATATCTATAACCTGGATCACGAACGCATCAGGGAGCAGCAGCTGCGCCGCTTTCGCAAGCAGATCGAAGATTATTGAGCAACAGGAGGCCTTTCGGCCTTATTCAAACACCTTTTCCTCACTTGCATGAGCCTGGGCGGCGTCAAGTTCCAGATCACGAACCCGGCCTGCGTGTTTCTTTCGTTCGGCAATGAAACAGGAAATACCTTTATGGGGTTCGGCATCAGGATCGGTGCGGGCATAGACCAGAAAAAAATCAGCACCCTCGCCGCCGACGATAAAACGTTTCTGGCCATTAAGCAGGAAAAAATCTCCCTGGTCTTCCGTCGTGGTGGTTGTTCCGAAAACATCACAACTCGGCAATACATTTTTTTTCAGCGGCACAGCAATATAGTTTGCAGAGCCGGCTTCCCTGAAAAAGACATTACAAAACCCAATAATTCGAATTCACTGATATAGTATCAGAGCTATGCAAGGATCACCAAATAGAAATTTCTCACTCCCGCAGGAGTAACGGCAAAAACGGGACTATGACGGCTTTATCGAAGGAATGCCGATACTGTTTATTTCTGCCGGAATGCCACAGAACCTTTGCTCCGGCGGTCCCAGGCAGATCGTAGGCGACAATGCCTGCAGCCGTGGTATTGATGACCAGCTCAAGGTCGGCGTCGCTGTCGATATTACCAATTGTCGGCGCGGCAAGAGCGCCATTCCAGTAGACATTGGAGGATCTGGGCCGGGGCAGGTCCAGCTCATGCAGGACATTGCCTTGATAATCAAGGATATACAGTCGTCCGAGACGCACAGCTCCCGAATTCTTTTTTTCCACCCAGGATGTGAAAATAATCTCAGCCATACCATCGTGGTCCAGATCGGCAATAACCGGCTCAGAAGCAAAACGGATAAAT
>CAYUPL010000122.1:0-5954 GCA_964446655.1 uncultured Desulfopila sp. | reverse complement strand
CGCAACAATACAACAGCCGCATGAAACGGAAAGGCGCATTCTGGGAGGATCGGTATCACCATGTCCTGCATCATAAGAAACGACTGTTCAAGAGGAGGTCTAAGCCAAACGTCAGTTACCCCTAAAGATTTTTCGTTTGGTATGCAGTTCCTCCTCGCACTTTCTGCAACACCCCGATCCTGGAATATGGCTTCCTTGGTTGCCATTAGTGCTGCAGTAGCTGTGCTGTTCTACACGGCTCCCGTCTTCGCGGCAGGATCGGGTATAGGCACGGCGGCTGGTGGCGGTACCGGTAAACCGGTGCTGATGTTGACGCCATCTACCTCAAATGCCGAAATGGCCAAACTTGGCGACAACGACGTGATCGAACTGCAGGATGGTCGTCAGCTGAAAATGGGAACCGTTCGCAAGTTTTCAGCCATTGCACAAAAACTGAAAGCAGCGCGTGGCACAAAGCCGGCAATACCTCCGGCCGTTATGATAAAGCCTGCCGCCACCGGCCTCAAGGTGACGAGCATGGCTGATCTCTCCAGAATCTTTGAGACGTCTCCGGACGACACAACGATAGAGTTCTCCTCCGGAAGGACCTATACGGTAGCGCAGCTGCGCTATCTCAAGCCCTTTCTCGATGTGGAGACGGGTAGAAAACTGGACCTGCCGGGCGTACAGTCTAAATACCAGAAAAGTGCAATCAAGATTAAAAACACTACTGATAAAGAGTATTGGCAAAATATTTTACGCAAACCGGACGACACCCTCCTTGAAACACCTCAAGGAAAGCGCTTCACTGTAGGCGATCTGAAAGCGGCCGCCTCGAGCCTTTCCTCTGCCAATGGCAGTGGAGGTGAAAAATGAAATGCAGATATTTATTATTCACCCGGACTACGGCTGCAGCGTTGCTGATTACTTTCTTTCTTGTCCTCCTGGCACTTGTGCCGGCGCAGGCAAGCAGCTTTGGCTCATTTGTCGGATTTCTAAAAGATCTTGAAGACGAAGTCGAGCCAGTTACCGTTGAACAAATGGGCTTCCCATTAAGCACAGATGAAATGTGGGAAGCTGAAGGTCTGGTTAACTGTCTTGTAGATGCCAACAACGACTATGATGTGGCCGTGTGTGCTGACGATTTTGGAGACAGCGAACTCGGCAAAAAAATCAATAACGAAAGCGGAGTCGCCTCCGAGATCGGCATGCTTATCGATTGTTATATTCTCTACAGCGAAGGAGCATACTGGTCCCTGGCCTGGAAGCTAAGCAATGTGGCCGCCTGTGTCGTTGTCCGTGTTCTTGTCGGTGGTGTCGACGTCTGCGGTATTGTTCAAGAAATACTGGACCTCGCCTCTGATGTCTATCATGGTGTCGCGGCGGCACTTGAATGGTTATTGGGCGCCGGCGAAGCCATTTTGGACTTTTTTGGCTGGGGTGACGATGAACCAAAGACTCCTCGCCATATGATATTGCTCAATCATCTCCTGTCGTACCTGAACGATGGGCTGGATGAGAAAAAGAAGGTTGTGTATACCTACGACGCCTGGCTAGACAATCTCAAGAAGCAGGTGCTCGATTCGGTGAACAAGCCCCTTAAGGAGTTTAATGAAGAGCATAAAGACGATGGATTCCTTCAACTTCCTCTCTACACACAAAGTCATATAGATCAGGCGGCAGCCAAGTTTACTCCTCAAGTTAATGCTGTGTGGACGGCCGACATACAACAACATGAAAAACAGCGACGCCAAGTGACGGTAGATGGCTATTTCGCCTATTCGCCCAAGATTAAAGAACTTGCCACCATGGTTATTGATCAATGCGCTGCTAATACTTCATGTTCTGCTAAAGTCAGGATTTCTAAAAGCTGTGAAAATGCTATCTCCTTCACCAAAGGTTGGGCCTTCGCGCATATCGATCGCTGGAAAACCGCCAACGATCTAAAGGTTCCAGGCGTTAAAGAGGCTCAAGATTTCACGCCCAGCAATTATCAGGTCTGTGAGAGCGCTTATGCCTTGAAGAGGACAGAGTTTATAGCTGCAGCGACCGATTATCTGGAAGACCAGGAGCTGTGTAAGGAAAACGAGGGGTTCCTGACGTGCTCAAGCATCGATGCCTATAACCAGTGCACCAATATCATGCACGCCTTCGAGAATGAAGGGACTTGCTATTATAATGCAAAAGAGCTGGCAGCCGAGGCAAAGCTCAAGATCATGGTTCGCTTCAGGGAAATGGGCAGCAACTTCTATTCACCTAAAAACAATCTGCAGCAGAACGTCCAGGTTATGAAAAAGAATGACCTTACGATGAAAAAGAAAGGCGCAGAGATTTATACGGCGCAGCCTTTCCCCTGCTACCGTCCTACTCATGTCTACTATTTCAATCAGGTCTACAAGGAATTATACGGCAATGTGCCGACCCAGCTGCTTACCGCCGATAAGCAGTACTCGTTCGATTATGAGCAGCTGGTAACGTCAACCGAAAAAACGATCAATCAACTGCGCCAGAATCCGGAACTGGAAATGTGTACTTTTACCATTTCTCCCATCGACCCGCTCATGGTTGAGACATCGGATTTCTTTTGTGCCGGCAAGGTACAGGAAACAAACCCGGAGTTCACATTACGGGTTGCTTCCCCCGGTCTGACGATTGATGGACAGAACAATCCGGTACTCTATTTCGACCAAGAGGGCATCCTTGAAAAAATGGGGAAACCGCTGATGAGTTCGAAGATAGACATCTCAGGGCCGGTCGTTGATCCAATACTCGAGTTGCAGAATAAACAAACTCTACAGCTCAATGATACGCTTGGCTCGATCAGGAAAGGCAGCGACGACGTAAAAATGAAGCAGGCAGGCACGACAAAAAACATCGAGACAGGCAAGATCAACGCCCCGGCTGCGGGAACAAAGCTGATGAGCGGCCAAGTGCCGGATGGCGGCAAGCTACCGGGATCTACAGTTGCCAAGATGCAGTTGCAGCAGACTCCAGCCAGGCTTGAAATTATGCCCATTAGTTCTATGTACCGAGTCGGCCGGCCGGTCTATATCAAAGTGAAAAATAGTCAGGCCAAGCAGGTTGATTTTATTCTACAGATTCAATCAGTACCGGGCCCGTTCAAGGCTGTCGTCCGCCCGTCAGCTCAAATGCGGCAGGAAGGCGATCTGGTCCTGCTGTCGCTTGACCTTGACGAGCCGGGCCAGTACCGTATCCGTTTTCGCCAGAAAAACAGTGGTCCTTGGGGCGCCTGGAGCAACTTCAGGGTAACTGGTGGTCCGAGACAGACGAGCCAGTCTACCACCGCTGGCAGAATGATCAACCCGCAGCCAGAGCCACCGGGTAAACCGCAGATAGGCCAGGCGCAGCAGATCAGACTGCAGCCTCCGCAAGTCCTCAGTCCGCGCAACGGCGAGCACTTCAGGATGCACGGCAGCAGTATTGTGGTGACGATAGAAGTCGAGCATAGTGCCAAAGAAAAACCGGAATTTGAATTCCAGATTAAGGAGAAGAATCGTTTCACCGAGGTGAAGCCGCGACTGCGGCTACAGCAAGGAGCGCAACGCTCGAAGGCAGTCCTCACCTTGGATCGTCCTGGTGAATACCGCTTCCGGACCGGAGCGCCGCCAGGAAAATGGAGTGGCTGGCAGGGATTTTTCATAGACCAGCTGAATATCCAGAAACCAATGACCATGCAGACGGATTCCAAAAACAAGGGCAGCGGGTCAGTCGCTCCTCTCCCCATCAAGCCCCGAATACAATAAAGAGTCAGCTTCCTGATGAGTAAATTGTAAATTGGAATTAATTTGGAAAATTAATTTAGGAATAGACCACGAAGTATGTGCTTGGCATATTCTTATATGCCAAGACGGGTAGGGGGCGGACTGGATTAAGTTGATGAATTTGTATAACTAAAGTTAAAAATTGAAACTTTTTGAACCCTAGAAGGGCCAAAAAGGACGATATAGATACCGACAATACGTATTTTGGAGACAACAACAACATATATTCGGCTAGTTGACGTGGCCCGACCCCAATAAAGATAAAGCAATAAAGACCAATAAAAACGTGGCCCGACCCCAATAAAAACAATAAAAATAAACGACCCCAATAAACGAAAATGCATTAGTTGCTGGATGTTTGGCGGTAACGGCTTACTTGAGGCTGAATGCTTAGCGGTTCAACAAGTAAATGCACCGGATAAACCGGTTATTGTCGCGGGTAAAAAGTTAAAGGAGCAAAAGTTGAAAACCTCAATAGGACCAAACACATTAGCATATCCAAATCCAGTATGGTGCGTCGGAAGCTATGACAAGGAAGGCAGATCTAATGTCATGACGATTGCCTGGGGCGGCATTTGTTGCTCGAAACCGGCTGCTGTGACGATATCGCTTCGTAAGGCGACATATACCTATGGCTCAATTATGGAACGTAAAGCATACACCATTAGCGTTCCTTCAGAAAAATACGTAGCAGAGGCCGACTATTTCGGTATCGCCTCTGGAAAGAATACCGACAAGTTCAAAGATACAGGCTTGACTGCTACACGCTCAAAGGTAGTTGATGCACCATATGTGGAAGAATTTCCACTCATCATCGAATGCAAAGTCATGCATACTCATGAGATCGGGCTGCACACCCAGTTCATAGGTGAGATAATGGACATTAAAGTTGACGACGATGCTGTAAATGCAAAGGGCTACCCGCTGATGGATAAAGTCGCTCCTTTTGTCTTTGGCTCCGGTATCCGGGAATACTGGTCTCTTGATAAGGTTATTGCTCAAGGTTTTGATATAGGAAAGAAGTTCAGCAAATAGTTGTTAGAGGCCTACCAACTCTATGTATCCAGGATGTTCATGAATACACCCGGAACAAATCATTTGAGTCAGATGTCAGAAGGGGTCGGGCCACGCCTTATAACTGTAATGCCTTCATGTAATGATTAATGACAACACATGATTTAGCCTATAATGCGATTTTAAGGGAAAAATGGAACCAGCGATTTACTTTCCAGCCAAAACCAGCAGCGTAATAGTTGACAAAATGAGCGACTGAAATCCCTCAATGGATAGTCTCCTTTCTTTTTTTCTTTCATTTTTCCTCTAAGTCTGATGCATTTTAGATGATTTTCCTTCTATCTTTTCCTTTGTAGTTTTTTCCCCTCCCTGATAGTCCTCCTCTGGAGTCCGACGGATGTAAGAGATAAGTAAGATGGGGTGTTTAACGTTCTAATTGTCACAATGTGATGGGTGATAAACAGTAAAGGAAGCCTCAAGTTCTAAGATTACCTGGGGCGGATTTAATGAGACGCTTTTATTTCAGGAAAGAGCTAGAGGGAGAATGTCAAGAAAATACTGCATTATCAAAAGGATTAATCGCTTGATCAGAGATACGGGAGTAAAGAAAGAAAAACCGACAATCAGATGATTCAGGGTCTTCTGTTGCGGCTTTATCCTTCTCGTGCTCTTCGGATACGAACAGTACTGAAGCAATCTCAGCAACGAGCAAGTCGGAACCTCTTTGCAGGCCAAACAGCCGGTAATGCATGTTGAGTGCAGAAACATTGATCTTAACCAATAAGGGTGAAGCCATGAAAACAGATAAACGTATCGGAACCATTTCGGTCTTTTTCGTTCTTTCGATCCTCTTTTTTTACGGAGGATGCGCCGCCGAGAAGGCGAGAATGGCAGAGACGGAAATGGAGGGGAAGCGAACGCCTCTTAAAGGTATGGAACTGAAAAAGATATTCAAAAAGAAGGCGGTGGCCACGGGCGTACTGTCAAAATATAACCGCCCGTTCGTTGTCACCTATCTGCCGGACGGATCGCAAAACGTGGTAGCGGTACAGGAAAGCTATCCGGGAACGTATTTCATCGAAGGAGCCAGATACTGTTCCAGGATTGATCATCGTCAGGGGGTTGTTAGATGCACAACCTGGTATAGAGTGGGGGAAAACAGCTATGAGTTTTAAAACC
>CAYUPL010000121.1:0-6047 GCA_964446655.1 uncultured Desulfopila sp. | reverse complement strand
CAGTAGTTTGATTCCCATCCGCTACCGATTCAGCCGCACGGTGGCGCCGGGCGGCGCCGTGGTTTTTATGGCAATGAGGGGCGGCGAAGTAGCTGCCACCGTGACCATCCGTAACGACAATCCTCCGGGACCCGATAATCCATATCGTCAGGTAGACCTGCAACTGCCGGGCACTATTTCCGGCGGCAATTATCTTATCTCCGCAGAGCATGAAGTTTCCGGAGCCGCCGGCCTGAGCGATATGTTTCGTGTTGTTGCCCTCGAAGCGGAGGAAATCGAAGGCTCCGATGAAGTCATCGGAGATGGTGGTGGATACGGTGGCCCCGGACGACCGACCTTATACTTCGTACGCGATCTGAGCAACGTGCATATCAACACCAGGGATTATGGGACCAATGCTGCACCACTCGAATGGGCCTATTATGGACCGCTGGCTGCAGCGCCTGACCGCTGGCAGCTGGAACTCCTCGAACCATCAACCTCGGCGGTTATCGAGACCGCTCCTCTCATCTGTAATGATGCTGTCGACACCCCCGCTTCGACAACACAGGCACTGCCGTCCCGGAGATGTAGCGCCTTATTCTCATGCCGCGACCGGAACGGCAGCTACCAGCTGCGGCTTAGTGGCGCCGGCCTGTCGACCGAGAGTTCCGGGGTAGTGCACTGTGGTATCGATGAGCTGCGGACCCACTTTAGCTGGTTCAACGTATCTCCTACCGCTGTTATACAAGGTGAGCCGATCATTTATGGTTTCACCTATAGTCCTCCGGAAAGTGAACTTACCGTGCAACTGCTTCGTGACGACGAGCCGGAGTATACCCACATGGTTCCACGACAGGCCAGTGACGACGGATATGCGACCTATGAAGGGCGGATCGAAACCGATTCCCTGCCGATAGGAAACGGCAACTATCGATTCGAGGTGCGTAATCGCTATAGCGGTGTTGGTCATAGCAGAGGCCCGATTTCCATTATGGAGCCTCCTTTTACGGAGACGGACGAAAATGGAGTTGATTTCCATTTGACCGCTTTACGAGTAAACGAAGAGGGCCGCCTACAGGTCAACACCGCCATTACCAGAGCGTCATCGGGCGTTAGAGTCCTCTCTTACCGCCTCGCCTATATGGTTGCCAGGGAAGGCTCCACGGAATTTCGCCGGATAGAACGGGACGTCCCCGTAGCCGGTGGATGGATCGACCTTGGCCATATCCACTCCTTGACGACTGTCGACGAGCGAAGATCCGCTGGACTCAGTTTGAGAGTCCTGGTCAATCAGCCGGTGGAGATCGTCGAGCAAACCTATGCCAACAATAGTATCAGTGAACGGGTATGGACCAGAGGCTCGTACGCCACCTGCCGGCTCAGCAATGCACCTGGCGAGACCTATTATGGGGACGGCGTTCTTCAATACGAGATCGACCGTCACTGGCCTGCTGATACCCTGACCCAATTGTATCTGGACTGCTTTAACCGCAGCTTCGCCAACACTACCGGCAGAATTGAGGTCATACAGGACAGAGAGGTGCCCGGCGAGATGCGAAGCGAGACAGTTAACCTCGGCAGTACAACCCTGACGGTGCCTGCGACTGACGATTTCAGGATGGAGGATGCGACCAGTCGGTTAGCACTTTTCTCCGACAGGGGCGGCATCTCCTATCCGCGACCGGGCAATGGTGAGCTGCGCATTATTCTCCATGGTTCTCTCTATTTTAACCGTGACCGCCAGGAACGAACAATAGATTTCCGCCTACGCTGAACAGAGAGGCAGGCTCCCTCACCCCTCGGAGGCAGATCAGTATCAGCTGCTGTTTCGAAACAATCTGTCTCCGCCCTTCCCAGCCCACAACGGAACACGAGCATCTCTGATGATGTTCCAGGATTCCGTGATTGAGACCCTCCTTTAACCCACTGACTCTTCGCCATAAAGTAATGGATAAAAAAACGGAAACACGTTAGGGTTGTACTAACGCTACTCATAGTATTTTTTTTACCCCAGCAATGAACCTTTTTCCGCCGCAATGACACCTATGGATACCACAGAGGAAGAAAAGCAACTGGTTCGCCGCATTGCCCGGCAGGACCGCGACGCTTTTCAGCTATTGTATGACATGACCTACGGCCGTGTGGCCCGCTATGTTATGAAATTCGTCAACAATGGATCCCTGGCCGAAGATGTGCTTATGCAAACCTATACCATAGTCTGGCAGCAGGCGGGCAGGTTCAGAGGAGAAGGCAAAGTGACAACCTGGATAATCGGAATCGCCAGAAATGTGGCCTGCAAGGAGTTCAGAACAAGACCGGCTCTGACCCCTTTTGAAGAGTCCCATCTTGGCGCTGACCATGAAAGTTGGCGCAGCTATGAAAAAACAGACACCCATGCCAGAATGAAAAAGGCACTGCCGGCCCTCTCCGGCAACCATCAGGAGATCCTTGAGCTGGTTTTTTTTCAGGGTTTTAATTATGAAGAAATTGCCGGTATGATCAACATCCCGATAAATACCGTAAAAACAAGGGTCTTTCATGCCAAAAAATCCTTAAAAGAAGAACTTCGAAAGAGAAATATCAACGCTGATGATATCTGAAACCTCAACATACTCCGACTATATTCCTGATTACTATCACGGCACGCTGAAGCCTGAGCTGCGAATACGTTTTGAAGAAGAGCTGCAGAATAACCCGGCTCTTCGCCAAGAGCTGGATGATTTTAGAAAATTTGCAGCACTCTATCAGGGCCTGGACAACGAAAAACCCCAGCCATCATCTCAGCTTTTTGCTAAAATCAGAGCGGACATCGACAAAACAGCAACGAGAGAACAGGTAAAGTCGGTGCAGCTACAAAGACCGGCAAAGCATAGCGCTACTCTCCATACTATAGTGGACCGGCTTAAAGATTCCTTCAGTTTGCCCTGGGGTGTTGTCGCCCTGCAGGCAGTGGTACTGGTCGTTCTTCTGTTTCCCGCAAGCCCTGAAAAATATTACGAAACCCTGAGTAACAGGACGGTGTTGCAGAATCAGGGTAGCGGAGAGACATATAATATTGTCTTCAAACCGGAAACAACCGAAGCCGAGATCAGGCAACTTCTGCTGCAGGCCAAGGCAACCATTATTTCCGGACCATCGGTTCAGGGACGATACATCATTATCTTTACAGGCGATCAACTCTCGCAACAGCAAAGAGACATCCTGAAAAACAATAGTTCTATACTGTTTTTCGATAAAACTTTTTGATCGTATTGACAGCACCATAAGCGAGTCTGCAGAAAGAAGGGGAAAAGAACGTCCTTCCGGTGCCTTAAAAAAAATTCCGCTCCAGGACTATGATATTTTTTTTGTTACATTGGGCTATATAACATGTTAGAGTGGGTCAGTCTCCCGCCATGAACAGGTGAGCACAACATTGCAATTATCAAGCAGTTATCCTGTTGCACCGGGAAGATAGTGGAGAGAGCCCCGGCAGTATCCGTTATGCCAGGGTCAGGTAATATGAATCAACTCCAATCAGAGGATTATATTACGCTATGATGATTATCAAAATCGGCACACGAATTTCCGCTTTCTGCTTTTTTCTGGTCCCTTTTGCCATCTCACCCTACTCTGCGATTCCAGCAAAAGCGGCCCAATCAGGCCTGATGCTGATATCTCCTCCTCCAGGCGCTATGATCATCGCCAAAAAACCATTGATCTCTTTAGGAAGCAGCCGGCCACTCCGGGAAGACGGCAGGGTGTTTTTCCTCGACGGCAATGATGTCAGCGCTCTGGTAACAGAATCGGAGACGGGAAATATCTATTCGTTTACACCGCCTGAGCCACTCAGCAGCGGGCAGCATTATCTCTATGTTCAAGCTGTCGGCGTGGATGGCGTAGTGCTGGAAGAAGAATTTGTTTTTGCTTCGCGGCAAAGCGAATCCTTCGAGGAAATCCAGTCACAGAACACTTTGTCCATCACCCAGAAGACCGTCCTTTCGCGTGACACTTCAAGTTCCGGCGGAGGTGGTTTCTCTTCGACGGGAGAATTCCCCTACGCCTCGCTCGACTCCTATCTTTCCAGTCAATCAACCATCAAGGAGAAAAACATGCAGACATCGCTGCGTGCCAACCTCCGCTATTACAACCAAAATGCGGCAATCCTGGAGCCGGAAAAAAAGGGTGGCCGGCTTCTAGATTTTCTCTTTACAGCCGACCATTCCGGCGAAGAGTATCAAAGCCATCTTGAAGTGGGCGACACCACCATTGAAGAGTCGGAGAATACCATAAATTATCTCACCAGAAGAGGCGGCCAGGCCGGACTGACCATGGGACGCTTTACCTTCAAAGGTTTCAGTGTCTTAGGGCAGGAAAGCGGTTATGATTTTGACGGCCTCGGTTTCGCTTTTAATTCCAACGATCATATAATGGGCGGTTCGGTGGAAACCGTTTTCTTCGACAAACAACTTGTCGCCAAAGCCATATATGCCAGAGGTGGTGAAAAAGAAGATTCCATGGGTAGCTGGTCGGAAGGCGACGGCAGGAAAGGAGATGTCACCGGTCTGCTTGTCAGCAGTGATTTCTTTGAGCAGCTTTTCACGACCGACTTTGAACTTGATTTCAGCGATTTCAATAACGATACATCGGATTCAGCAAGCGAAACGGATCTGGCCTATCGCATTCGCTTCAGCGGCCAACATGACAACTATGAGTATCAGGCCGGCTACAGTTATACCGGACCGCAATACGAAGTAATCGGTAACCATTCAACAGTAAAAGACTGGGCCGGTTTTGATTTGAGCGGCGGGGCGTATTTTGAAGAACACGTTATCAAAGTACTGATGCAATATTTCTGGGATAATGTGGAAGACGAGGAACTGTTCGCCAGGATCTACTCGCTCAGCAGCGGCATGGAGTATCAATTCTCCGGATGGCAGCACTTCCCCGCCGGTCTGCTTCTTGAATATAACACCCAGTCTTCGGACGATGAACCGGGAGGAATCGAAACCCTTGCTCTTGATACCTATCAGGTGACGGGAAATATAAGTTATGTCCAAGGCCCCTGGTTCATCTCCTTCAGCTCGGCCTATTCCGAGCAAAACGACAGGACGGACTACGACACCGACACCAGACTCTACAGTCTGGAATTTGTCCCCTCCTACAATGCAACGTATCTATCGATTCTGCCTTCTTACAGGCTCAATATTGCCGAAGATATCACATCCGCGATACGCACCACGACCAACACCGTCACTCTTGATATCTATTCCGCCTTTCTGCGAAACACCCTGAGTGTTGAACTAGGCGGCACCTATGACTGGACTGAAACGGACGACAACAGTGTCAAAATGAACAACACCGATTTCTACACCAGGTTGAATTATCGGTTCGAAAATCTGTGGCGACTGCAGGATGCCGGTATCGCCCTGGAGTATCATTACAAGCGTCAGGAAGATGAAATCTATGATTCAACATACCGAGAAAACACGGCAACCCTGGTTTTCTCCTGTGCATTCCCCTATACATTCTAGGAGTTTGTCGGATAATAGGCATTTTTTCTCAGCTCAAGGCGTTTCCAGGAAATCAAGCACAGCCATATCGGTTGATATTGCGAGTATTGATTTTCTGGAAATAACGCAGATATGGGGAAAAAGGGCATTATCCGGCGGGCTCCGAGGGAGGACATTATGAAACCAACGTCCCTTAATACAATAGTACCCCTGCTGCTTCTTTTTCTCACCTCCATGGTCGGCAATGCTTTTGCCGTAACACTTTCGGCCTCGAGAACAACAGCATCTCCGGGTGAGCCGATTTCTTTTACGGCCACCGTGACTATCAACGGTATGGCAGGCACACCACCGACCGCAGACTTAATCTTCAACTTCGGAGATGGGAGCACCACCTCCATCATTTTTATTAATGCCGTGAACGGTACAAGTGAAAGTCATACCCGCACGCACACTTTTACTGCACCAGGAACCTACACCGTTCGAGCTGTTGCCTCCAATCCGCAAGCCGGTTATACCATCGTCCCGCCCGCCGGCGGCGTTGCCGGAAGCGGAGCAGCGATTCCTTCAGGAAGT
>CAYUPL010000120.1:0-6068 GCA_964446655.1 uncultured Desulfopila sp. | reverse complement strand
ACTAGCCCCTATGGCCTGAAGTTAGGTGCCGTTATTATCCTTATCCTGCACTCCATCCGACCCTTTCTGCAGCTCTTGCAGAAGTTGCATAAAAGTGATAAGTCAACTACAACATATTATAGTGGCTTTCCTTCCTTAGGCAAAGAAGAGCCTTACGGTATGGTTGCAGGTTCACGCTCCGGCAACCTGGATAATCCTGAGAGCATGGACCACCACGGTGAAGATCGAGAAAACAGGGAAAAACGCTAACTCAAGAGAGCCATGATTTTCGCAATACGGCATAGGGTTGCGGGTCTGGTTAAAAAACAATTCATGATGAGATAGGCTAACATGAACAAACATATCGGAATATTGACCGCCGGTGGTGATAGTCCCGGCCTGAATGCCGCCATACGGGGAATCGGCAAAACGGCGCTTTATAGCGGCAATATGGACATCGTCGGATTTCGTGATGGATTCCGAGGGCTCATGGAAAACAGAATTATGCGACTTGATCTTATGGTACTCTCTTCCATTCTCACCTTGGGTGGTACCATTTTAGGAACAAGCCGGGATAAACCACATAAGATGCCGGTGGGAAATGATACCGTCGATATGACCGATGTGATTTGCGACAATTATTATCGCAATAATCTTGATATGCTGATCTGTCTTGGGGGTGGCGGTACGCAGAAAAACGCCTACAGGTTGTCGCAAAGAGGTTTGAATATCCTTACCCTGCCAAAAACCATCGACAACGATGTAGCCATGACGGACGTTACTTTCGGATTTCATACGGCCATGGAAATAGCCACCGAAGCAATTGACAGACTCCATTCCACGGCGCATAGCCACCACCGTATTATTGTGGTGGAAGTAATGGGACATAACGCCGGCTGGCTGGCACTTGGAGCAGGGATTGCCAGCGGTGCCGATGTTATTCTCATTCCCGAAATCCCCTATGATCCCATTGAAATTGCCAAGGCGATTCGACAGCGCCAGCAGCGGGGCAACAATTTCAGTATTGTTGTGGTTGCCGAGGGCGCCTTGTCTAAGGCCGATTATAAGATCTATTCCAGGTTCAAGGCGAAAAAGATCAAGGCGAAGGAAGAAAAAGACACTAAATTAAAAAAGGCAGCTGAAGAGGAGCTGGGAAAATTTGCTTCCTTGCGCAGTACTAATACTCTAAGGTTGTCGCAGGAGTTGGAAGAGATGACAGGACTCGAATCCCGGCTCACCATTCTTGGGCATCTGCAGCGAGGCGGCACCCCTTCTGCCGCCGACCGGATTCTGGCCACGCGTCTCGGCAGTTCCTGTATACGTTATATTGAAGAAGGTGTTTCGGGGGCCATGATTGGAGTGAAGGGGCAGAGCACCGAGGCCGTCCCGCTGGAAGAGGTTGTCGGGAAGCGATCGGTAGTTCCTCTTGATCACAGTTGGTTGCAGAGTGCCAGACGAGTTGGGACTTGTCTGGGAGACTGAAATCTGAAAGGCCGGCCAGAAATGTTGGTGTTTGTCTGATGTCCCGGTTGCCTTAAGGTGACTGGGACATTGTGTTTTATACCTTTGAGAAAACAGTAACAGTTACAGGTATGTTTAAAATCAAAACATTCAAGCGATCACTTCTGCTGGGGTTTATGCTGGCAACCTTTCTTCCCCTGCTTTGCCTTGGAACTATCAGCTACTACTATCTCAACCAGAAAATAGAGGAATATGGTGAGCGAACCAATAGATTAGTCGCAGAAACGGTAGCCACGGAAATTTCTTCCTATCTTCGCAATTCGTTAAACGTTCTCGAGCAGGTTGGCATTCTGTTGCGGTCAGACCATCTGCAACTCGTTGAGACAGCAGCAATTCTTGATATGATTGTTACTGAATCAGACTACATTGAAACACTTTATGTTGTCGACAGGACGCGTCGAATTATCAATATCGGTCTAACTAATGAATATAATGAAGAAAGAAAAAAGCACCTGGGAGGTGATCTTGCCAGTTTGAATATTTTTGTCAATATTGAGTTTTTATTAGGTCCATATTGGTCGAACACCTATGTGTCGCCATTTTCCGGTCGGAAAAGCAGCGCCTTGATTTTCCCTTCCGCTGGGGACCAATTTATTATTGGAATAGTTGATATCGAATATTTGCATAGTTACATCGAATCTCGATGGGAGCAACGTGACACCTTAACCATCGTAGTGGATGAATACGGAGAAACCGTATATCGGCCCGGCTCAGCTAAGCTCGAAGGACAACAAAATATTGCCGCTACCATTCCCTTCAAGGAGGCGCAGTTAGGGATATTCGGTAACTATGAGGTTATGTTGGGGAATACTGCATTTATCGGCAGTACGGCAAATATTGCAGAGACAAACTGGCTGGTCATGATTGTTGAACCTCTTGCCGAGGCAAACAAGCCTCTCCGTAATATGACTGTTTTTTTTGTTGTGGCGGTGGTGCTCTCCGCAGGTGTTGTCTTTGTTCTGGCGGTTCGCCAGTCAAAAAGATTAGTGAAGCCATTGACGGCTTTGCAGAGTAATATTCAAGCCGTAGCTGATGGTGACTACAAGGCTGAAATTTCTCAACAATCTCATGAGGAGTTTGAAAAAGTCGCCACCCTTTTTCGTCATATGGCTACTGCCATAAAAAGACGAGAAAAACTGCTTGAGATTAATGAAGAAAGGCTGGTCTCTCTTCTCGAGGTGCATAACCTCAAGCAGCTGGGTGAAAATGAGATGCTGGAATTCGTTTTGGAGCAGGCGGTCAGGTTGACACGAAGCGAGATCGGCTATCTCCATATTCTAGATGAAGAAGGTCGTGAGATCAAGCTGACCCTCTGGTCTAAAAATATCGAAGATTTCTGCAAGCGATACCGTTTTTCCATGGAGAAGATGAACGCGGCGGATTTCGGCCGTAAAAGCATTGCGGCCCGCAAAAATGTGCTGAGAAACAAGCAGAAAACCCTTGTTGATGCTTCTGCCGCCGATATAGGTTTCACGATTTCACGCCAGCTCAGTGTGCCGATTTTTGATGGCAGGAAGATGGTTGCAGTTGTGGGCGTTCTCAATAAAAAAACAGATTATGACAATACGGATGCCAGGCAATTGTCTCTGTATTTCAACCACACCTGGGATATCCTGCAACAGAAGCGCTTTGAGCGGGATAGAGGCCGGTTGGCGGAGCAGCTTGCTCAAGCGCAGAAACTTGAAGCAATTGGAACACTGGCAGCCGGCATAGCCCACGATTTCAATAATGTCCTGATGGTTATTCTTGGGAATACCGAGATGGCGAAGGACAACGTGGATAAACCGGAGAAGATTAAAAATGATTTAGAAGAGATTTTTAAGGGAGCATTGCGGGCACGGGATCTGGTGAATCAGATTCTGGCCTTCAGTCGTGATAACGCCGAGGGGCTTAAACCTCTCGATATGCGTCCCATAGTGAAAGAAGCGATCAAGCTGCTGCGTTCGTCGATGCCTGCCACCATAACAATCAGACAGGAAATAACCGAGGAATCCTCTGCTGTTGTCGCAGAGCCTGGTAAGATCAATCAGCTCATAATGAATCTCTGCACTAATGCCTATCAGGCCATGGAAGATGGTGGAGGGGACCTTTTTATAGCGTTTCAACCGAAAATATTGGATAAGGCCCTGCATAGTAACGGAAAAATGGTGGTAGCCGCCGGCAGGTATATGCTGCTTGTTATAGGAGACAGCGGTAAGGGTATCCCGGAGGAAATGATAGACAGAATATTTGAACCATATTTTACAACGCGGGAAAAAGAAAGAGGAACAGGATTGGGACTGGCTGTGGTGCATGGCATTGTGAAAGGTTTAAAAGGCGCCATAACGGTGGAGAGCGAGTTGGGAAAAGGCTCCACATTTAAAGTCTATCTTCCTGTTGCCCAGACCGAGACCTTGACGGAAGACCAGATTATAAGCAGCGCACTTCCCGGTGGCGACGAACGTATTCTCTATATCGATGATGACGAGTCGGTGGCGCTGGTTAACAGCCGAATTCTTGAAAGTCTAGGGTATACCGTATTCACATATGTTTCAAGCACTGCGGCCTACACGCATTTCTGTGAACAGGCGGAGTTGTATGATCTGGTTATAACAGATATGGATATGCCTGAAATGACAGGAGATGTTCTGGCTGCTAAAATTCTCGAAGTACGCCGGGATATCCCGATTATTCTCTGTACCGGTTATAGCGAAAAAATCGATGCGCGTAAGGCGGAAGAACTTGGTATACGTGAACTGATGATGAAACCCCTGACCAGGCTGGATCTGGCCCTGACCATTCGGAAAATATTGGGATTTGGATAGAAAAGAACTTGGAAATGCGTATGTTAAAGAAAGAGTGAACGATGCTTGGCGATGCCGACTTCGAGAGGAATGTCGGCATCTTCCAGATCTCTCGCAAAATCTACGCCGAGGAGCACTTCTTTCATGACAGATATGGCGGTAGTCCTGAAAAATATCCGAATACGTGGTCTTGGCAAGGTTATAGATTCACAATGGTTTGAAATAGGAGATGGTCTCTCCTTTTTTGCACTCCCTGAAGACTTTCATCGACAGGGTTTTCTTGAGGCCTTGCAGACCATAAATCCGCCCTATTTAATACAGCAAGAAGAGCCTTTCCGAGAGTATCCCCATATAACCAGACAGGGCAGGTTCCAGAAAAGAGTGCGCCCCCATCGAAGAACAATTGCCTTTGCCATCTTTACCGCTCAACCGGGTTTTGTCGAAAAACTTGCTGAAATCACACCCCATCTCTATGAAACCGACAGGATTGAGGTGGGCAGACGATTTGACTACAGCCGGTGGGTCAATTTTGTTGAGATAGCCGGGTCGAGCCGTTGGAGTGAAATACGTCGCGAAGTTATGGCCTTGACAGCGAAAAACAGCAACGCCTTTTCTCGATCTCTGCAGGAAAGCATTAAAAGTCTCCAGCCAACGGACAGAGTGATTGATGATTTCAGGGAACGTCTCCACCATGCTTTATTGCAGGTACTGGAAAACGAAAGAAATGGAGAGAAGAGAAAGAGACTGTATGAACTCTGTTTTACCGTCCAGCGCCAGGAGCATTTCCAGCTGGCGAAAAGCTGCGTCAAAAAGCATCTTCCCCGGTTTTATATCATAAACGACGCCAAACTGCATATGCTTCGTCATCAAGACTCCGGACGGCTTACTGCTTCCTCGGTTATAGACTATGTGGAAACATTGGTCGACGGCAGAGAGACCAGCGAGGAGAACAGACCGATATTGCTGTTCGATGAGCCCGATTTGCAGCTTGGTAAAGGAGATAAGGCGTTTTTGCGTGACTATGCCGCCGATCTTGCTAAAAGGTGCCAGTGTCTCTATTTTCTCCACGATACAGAACAAACTGATGTGACCGGTATGGCCGGCAAAGTTGTTACCCTGGCAGACATGCTACTCCAGGACCAGAACGGTTGAAACGGCTGGTGACAAATCCGGGCTAAGGACAGGTACAGTACCGGGTGAAAACCTATTCGAGTCTTTTTGTAACAAAGACCACAGCCAGGGTGAAGGTCACCGTAAAAATGATAAGCATGGGGCGGATGCCGGCGAAGACCTGCGAGGTGGAAAGATCTTTGAGAAAGCTGCCCTGGACAATGACGAGAAAATGTTTGAGCGGGTTCGCCTGGGCTGCTACCTGAAGAAATCCAGGCATGTTTTCAACAGGGGTGGCAAAACCTGAGCGTAACCGGCGATGAATTTTGAAGTATTGGGTGAGACGCCGTCACATATTACCTGGATTTCCGCTGCCGTTTCATGGGACTGCAGCCTGTTGTCGAAATCCTGTGATATGACGACAAAGCCTCGCAAGGCGCCCCTGTTCAACATTTCCGTGACCTGTCGTCTGTCGCGGGCATGTGTTACCGCAGATAAAGTTCCCGCCTGTGCTCTTTGTCCTTTTGCCTCTCTCTTATTTCACTTCCTGCAGGAGTGTCCGCCGCTTTAATAAGGCTGATAAAGGCATCTTCCATGGTTTCAATTGTGTCACCCTTTGCCGCCTGAGTTGTTTACACCTGTTTTTGCCATTAGTCGCACGGTGGGGTGGACTTT
>CAYUPL010000119.1:0-6406 GCA_964446655.1 uncultured Desulfopila sp. | reverse complement strand
TGACGACACAGATCACTATTGAAAAAATTGTTTTTGAAGTTGATTTTTTCACTTCATACGATTATAACCCGGAGTAATTACTGAAGGATCACAAGGAAATCCCAAGGGTCCGACCGGTGTAAAGCTGGACGATCTCAACGCTTTTTTTATACAATCTATTGAGAAAAACTGCAATGAGCGAACAATACCATATAATTATTGCCGGCGATCAACACAGCCCCCGTTCCTTTAAAATTTCCAAAAAGAACTTTCTCATCACAGCTACACTCTGTTTCGTTACCACCTGCGCGCTTTTCTCCACCGCCTTTTTTACCACGGGTTTGTATACATATAATACAATACTGGTAAAAAAGATGGCCTCCGTCAAAAATAACATTACCACCACTCAAGAGTCCAACAGCGATCTGGAAAAAAGACTTGCTCAGGTAATTGCCGAAAAAGAAAAAGAGATCGGCGATCTCCAGACAAGACACAACCTGCTGGTTTCCAGAATAGAACTGGAAAGCAACAAGAAGATAGCCGCACTCGAGAAGAAAAACCTCGAACAGGAAATGTCTTTCAAGGAAGAACGTGCCCTTCTCCTCACCACTGCCGTGAGCGAACTGAGTCAGCGCAGTGAATTTATTGAGAACATAATCAATGATATCGGCATAGAGGTGAAAACAGAGCCGGCAGAGTCCCCCAAAAACAGTGGTGGACCTTTTATTGCCGCAGAAAACGGTGTCTATGACGACCTTATCTTCCGGGCCGACCAATACCTTAAAACCATTCAGACACTGCCGCTCGGCAAACCGGCCCCAGGCTCGGTTTCTTCCTGGTATGGCAAAAGAAAAGATCCCATTAATGGAAAAAACGCCTTCCACAGCGGTATTGACTTCCGCGGCAACGTGGGAGACCGCGTCATCGCCACTGGAGAGGGGAAAGTAATCTTTGCCGGAACAAACGGGGGCTTCGGCAAGATGGTCAAAATCGACCACGGCAATGGATATGTTTCCGTCTATGCCCATCTGCACAATTATCATGTCAAGAAAGGGGATATTATCAACCGGGGCCAAACCGTCGGTCTTATCGGCAACAGCGGACGGACGACCGGCTCGCATCTGCATTACGAAATCAACCACAACGGCAAAGCCGTTAATCCCGCAAAGTTTATGAAAGTTGCAGACATGACCTGCAACTTGACTGCAGCACCTCTGGAGAAGTGATCATGTTCGGTAAAAAAGAAGATATTGAAAAAGAGATTGAGAAGGTCGAGAGCGAAGCCATTTCATCAATAATTGATGCCAGCATGACTCTCACCGGCGAAATGTCCTTTAAAGGGAAAACACGGATTGACGGTCAGATAAACGGTAACATCAAAGGTGAACATCTGATCCTCAGCAAAGACGGAAAAATCCACGGCGACATCACCGTTTCCTCGTTTATCTGTCAAGGCACCTTCACCGGTAATATTGAAGCAAAAATTCTCACCGCCAGAAAAGGAAGTTCCATTCAGGGAAAAATTATCGCGGGCAGCTTAACGGTTGAGCCCGGGACCAGGCTCGACGGAGAAGTAAAAGCGGCGACAAAGGAGCCCGGCAGCACAGTTAACGCCGGCACCACCACAAAAGATATTTCCCCGACAACTCCTCAGGTCAGCTCTGCCAAAAAACAGTCATAACGTTTCAACTTCCCACAAACCACATATTTATGGCATCACAAAGGACAAAGATCGTCAACCGGCTCACCTGCCCGTTCTGCGACAACGACAGTGAGTTTTTTGAAGTTGCCGAAGATGCCATCATAACCACGTATTACTCTCAAAACAAAGATGGAAGCTTCACTGCCAACGACCAGAACTCGGAAATCTTAGGAAACGTCAGACTCTATTGCGGCAGCTGCGGAGAAAACCTTGACCTCTATCATCAACGATTTCGCGAAATGATATTTTGAGAGACAGTACACGCCGTATAATCTCCAGCAAAAAAGATCTCGCCACCATCCTGCCGACTCTCCGAAAAGGAGATGTGGTCACCGGCATCATACCGTTGCGGGCAGGGGAAGAGCACATACTCCTCGACCTGATCGAACGGCAGATCGATGTCATTCCGTCAGCCACTTCCCAACTGGCCTCCAGATCAAAAACATTTCAGGCCCGGATCCTCAAACCTTGGATGCTCCCGCAAACCTACATTATCTATGACCGCCACCAACTCCTTGAATCCACCAACCTGTTTCACAGCACAAAAACAGCTCAAGTCATCGTAAAGCAGGACAGAAAAAATGCCGGCATCGGCGTCTTTCTCTACAACAGCATAGAAGATGTCTACAATCAATCAGCCGGCAATACCCTTCTCTACCCTTTTGTGGTCCAACCCTTCCTGCAGAACAGTCTCGATATTCGCGTCATCGTACTGGGTGATTATCAGGAAGCTTATAGAAGAGATAACCCTAACAGCTTTCGCAACAACCTGCATTGCGGCGGCCAGGCGCAGCCATATACGCTCCCACCTAAAGCCCAAAATCTCTGCCGGGAAGTAATGACACGAGGTCGATTTCCCTATGGTCACCTCGACCTGATGCTCGCCGAGGACGGCTCAATCTTTCTGGCAGAGATCAACCTTCGCGGAGGAATACGAGGCGCCAAAATATCGACAGCCGAGTATAAAATACGAGTAAAAGAGATTGAGGAAAGGCTACCGGCGCAGCTCTGAAGAAGGCAACTCAAAGATGTGACAACGAAAAGGCGAGAGCAAAAAAAAAGGAGCTACCTCTGTTGCGGGTAACTCCTTTTTTGTCTGCAAGACAAAAACTGCTTATACACAGCCGGTGGGTTTAGGAAGTCCAGCCATTTTACAGGCTCCCTTGCCAGGTCCGGAGGGGAACAACTCGTAGATTCTTTTCAGAGGAAAACCAGTGGTTTTGGAAAGAATACGAACCATAGGAGCAATACCGTTCTTTTTGTAATATTCCTGCAGGGCATCGATTACTTTTTGATGTTCCTCAGTAAGTTCGGAAATGCCTTCCACGCCTTTTACGTAGTCAACCCAATCCTCATTGAACTCATCCATGCCCTTAAGCAGGAAACCATCTTCATCTACTGTGAACGTTGATCCTTTGTGTTCTAACGTTGGCATCTTACAACCTCCTTTAAATTTATTCTATATGGCTTGCACCGTTTTAAAATCAAACTAAATTAAAACTAAATAGGCTTATTACTATAGGGTGACTGGTTTGTCAAGTGAATGAAGAATCATTTTGTGTTTAAGGCTTACTTGGCTTTTGTAAGATTTTCCCTTGCACTCAATAATAAGAAAGGGTAAATCCACTCCTTGTTACACTTAAATAACACCGTGTCATTAATTCTTGCATATGCACACATGCCATGTTTGCAGATGCTTTGCAACCTCAAAATCGACTCAGAGTACTTTATGCTGCAGATTCTTCGAAACAAAGCTCAGTCCATCGTCATTCAGGTTATCGTTGTTATCATCGCCTTAGTCTTCATTTTTTGGGGCGTCGGCGCAAACCTGACGAACAATCGTGAAGCAGCCATCGTTGTAAATGATGAAGAAATATCTTTTCAGGACTACCAGATGGCCTATGATCGCATGTACAATACTATTCGCGATCAATTCGGATCTTCCGTCCCGCAGGACCTGGTCGAAAGCTTAGGCTTAAAAAGCCAGGTCGTGAATCAACTGATCCAAGAAGCCCTGCTTCGCCAGGGAGCCGCTGAGATGGGCATCCATGTCAGTCGCGACGAGATACAGGAAACCATTAAAAATATGCCCCAGTTTCAGGAAAACGGCACCTTCAACCTCGACAGATACAATGCCCTGCTGAACGCCAACGGTTTTACGCCGGTCTCCTTTGAAGAATCCATACAGTTTGACATTCTTTCGCAAAAGGCACAGATCAATATCGCCAATTTTGCCACCACCGTCACTGATTTTGAGATCTCTGATCTCTATCGCCTGGAAAAATCATCAGTCGCCATAAAATATGCCGAGGTGTCGGCGGAAAGCTATGTCGATGGAATTAACATTGATGCAAACCGACTGCAAGAATGGTATGCATCGGTTCATGATAATTACAAAACAGAAAGGGAAATTAAACTGAAATACCTTGACTTCAGTTACGCTACTGTCGGACAACAGATCACGCTTGATGAAGAGTCCATCAAGCAGTTTTACCAGGAAAATATAGCAGACTATACCGAAGAGGAACAGCGTCGGGCCAGACATATACTGTTTATGGCAGACGAAAACAGTACCGCTGAAGTGCAGAACAGTCAGCAAAAGAAGGCCGAGGAAATCCTTGAACTTGCTCGAGATGGAGCTGATTTTGCCGAACTGGCACGAACATATTCGGAAGGCCCGTCAAAGGACCAGGGTGGTGATCTTGGTTTCTTCACTCAGGAACAGATGGTCACCCCCTTTGCAGATGCCGCCTTCTCCCTGGAGCAAGGGGGCATAAGCGATGTCGTCAAGACCTCCTTTGGCTATCATATTATCAAGGTCGATGAAATTATCCCCGCAACAACCAAGCCGCTGGCGGAGGTTCGGGATTCTATTCGCACCAGATTACAGGCCGACCAGGCCAGACCGCTGGCCTTTCAGGCAGCGAATGAAGCCTACGAAGGCATCATCAGCGCCGGAAGTCTCGATGCTTACCTGGAGGCCAATCCGGAGATCGAGCTGATGGAAACGGATTTTTTCAGCAGAAGCAATCCTCCCCAATCCATCGCTGATGATCCAAAATTTCTTCAAGCGGCTTTCTCGCTCAGAGAACAAGAGTTGAGCTCGCTGATAGAAACATCGCAAGGATATGCCATACTTTTTGCCGAGGCGGAAAAACAGCCGATTGTTCCTGAGCTTGCCTCGGTCAGAGAAAAAGTTGTGGCGGATTTCAAGGAGACCCAGTCTCTGGAGTCAGCTAAGCTGGACGCCGAAAAAGTATTGGAACAGGCGCAAGCAGACCAGGATTTACAAAAAGCGGCCGAAGGTTTCGGAATCAGCATACAGGAGTCTGACTACCTCAGCAAAAGTAACTCTCAGGAACACTCTCTTCCTCCGGAAGTGGTTGAAGAAGCCTTTCAACTGTCGGCTAATCATCCTTATCCGGAAGCCCCTCTACGAAGCAACGAGACCTTCTATGTGATCGAGTTTGCAGATAAAAGAATCCCCACCGGGCCTTTAAGCGACGAAGAGAAAAGCCGTTACAGCAATGCAATACTGCAGTTGAAGCAGCAGCAGGTTGTCACGGGATGGTTGGCCAACAGGAGAGAACAGGCAGAGATATTCACCCATCGGAGTCTCAGTCTGTAGACTGGCGCTTCCATTGCTTGCTTCAGGAAGATAAGGAAGATACGTCAGGCTAGGTGTTGTGCATTACGATTTTGCGAATTCCTTCGTGAGATAATTGTATGCCGAAACGGTCTTTAAGCTGTAAAGCTATATCACGATAAGACCATCTGTCGCTCCGCATCTTCTTTATCTCACGAAGAATTTTCTGCTGTTCCGCATCTCGAACCAGAGCCCCTTCCTTAACTTTCCAACCAAAGGGCACAGGACCACCGAGGTACCTGCCCTCTTTTTTCATCTTTTTTTTGGCGGCCTTTATCGATTCACCATGTCGACAGCACTCACATTCAGCCAGGGCGATCAATACCTTTTTAATGAGGGCGCCATTTCCTTCCGAAACAACAAGTTTTCTCTCTTTAGGCAAGGAAATGTTCTCATCGAGGTCAACACAGTAGAGAGAAATGCCTTTACTTTGCAGCGTCGTAATAAGGCGCAACCCCGCCTGCGCTGAACTGAACACGTTGTGCGCCTTTTCTGTAATAATCGCATCGCCCGATAGAAGATGACGCAGTATTTCACTGCCCTGCTTCCGTTCGGCAAAGGCACGTTTCAAAGAAAATCCTTCTTCAACAAAGAGATGATCCAGGCACATTCCCTGTGTTTCGGCATACTGAACAAGACTCGTGCTCTGTCTATCAACTTCAATGCCCCCTGCGTCCGCTTCTCTTAGAAAAACATAGCCTATAACGGTCATGACAGCCTCACGTTGTGTTGTTTGTATAGGAGTCCTCATTCAGCGCTTCCCCGGTATCAGCATAAGTGGACTTTTTGTCAACCATGATTCCGGATTGTTGCCGGCGACTCCAGCACGCCGTATTGCTGAATAATCGATCTATTCCGCCGAGAAGCAACCGACCAGACAAATATTTTAACTTTTTTGTTCAATTCCATTGCAGACATGATATAGTAGGATGTTCGCGCCCACGCTTTCAGTGCCTTACTCTTGTGAAACTGTCATAAACAGCAAGACAATGAAAAATCTGATTACGTACGAAGCTCAGCCAAATCGCATGCGCTGCCAGTGACTCGGCAGCTAGGGGACTGATTTTATTTTTCTTCTT
>CAYUPL010000118.1:0-6531 GCA_964446655.1 uncultured Desulfopila sp. | reverse complement strand
TGCGTCTATCAAGATTGCGTTTCATCCAGTCGGCTGAGCCAATGAAAAACGCTGGATCTCCATTGTTTTCAAACCGGTATATCCGACTATGCTCAAGAAAGCGGCCGAGAATGCTGCGAACTCTGATATTTTCTGAAAGTCCCGGAAAAGAGGCTCGCAGGCTGCACAACCCTCGACAGATAATCAAAATTGGAACGCCTGCCTGACTCGCCAGATATAATTCACGTATGATCTGCTGGTCCTGAAGTTGATTGATTTTTACCGTAATGCCTGCAGGTTTACCCGCTTTACTGTTTTCAGCTTCGCGCCGGATCATCTCGGTGAAGCGTTCTCGCATATTGTGAGGGGCTACCAGCAGCAGCGAATACTCCTGTGCCGGAATTGCCCCGGTCAGTTCATTGAACAGCCGACTGACATCTTCACCTAGCTGTTTATTACTGCTGATAATGCCAAGATCCTCATACAGGCGGGCTGTGCCGGTATGGTAGTTTCCAGTGCCCACGTGGATATAGCGGGTGATGCCTCCCTCTTCTTCACGAACAATCATGGCCAACTTGACATGAGTTTTCAATCGCTCAACGCCGTAGACTACATGAGCGCCAACCCTTTCCAGCTGCTGTCCCCATGCAATATTTGGTGCTTCATCGAAACGAGCCGTTATTTCTACAAGAACGGCAACCTGTTTACCGCGCTGAGCCGCTTCCATAAGAGCTTTAATGATAGGAGACCGGCTCGAAGTCCTGTAAATAGTCAGCTTTATGGCCAGCACCTTGGGATCAACGGCAGCAAACTGGAGCAGCCGCAGAACTGATGTATCGAAGTTATGATAAGGGAGGTGAAGAAGGATATCCTTCTTTCGAATTTCACTGAAGAACCCCTCCGGGACATCGGCAGGCAAGTTCCTCAGTCGCTCATGATCTGCAGGAACATGCGGTACGTCCCTGAGCTCATTTTTGCCCTCGACTTTAAACGTAAGAAGATCACCAGGCCCAATTAGACCACGGACATGCATAACCAGATTGTGATCGATGTTGAGTTGAGCCACCAGCCAGTCAAGAAGTTCAGCAGGTATGTTTTCACTGACCTCAAAACGCACAATTCCTGCAAATTTACGGAAATTCAATTCGGCGGTGACCATGCTGATGATACTACCCGGCTGCAGTTCATCTGCTTGCTGATCGTCCATCCTCGCCCGATCCCAAGGGTTATCTTTGGCTGCCCGAGTCACCCGGAAAAAATAGGTGGCAAAAGACACCGCTCTGGGGAAGAGAGCATGGAGGTTATGCGCAATAATATCCTCAAGTGGCACGAATCGGGCTTGACTATCCGGCAGCTTCACCCAGCGCGATCGATTTGACGGCACCTTCAGACGCACAAACCTGGTGCGGCCCTGGGCCCCGGTGATAACAATGGCGAGGTTGAAACTGAGATTGCTGATAAAGGGAAAAGGATGTGCAGCATCGACGGCCAAAGGAGTCAATATTGGCAGCACTTTATTGCGGAAATGCGCCTGCAGGTACTCCTTATCTCTCGCCGACAGCGACGTGTAAGAGAGCAAATGGATATCCTTGGCAGCCAGTGCGGGCCGAAGATCGTCCTCTATGAGGTTGCTCAGCAGCTTCATCTGCCGTTGCAGTTCTTCCCAGCACAATTCCAGTTCTTCACAGGGAGTCAAGCCATCGTCACCAACTTGACGGGGTTTTTGCCGGATCTTTTGATGCAATCCGCCCATTCGCTTCATGACGAACTCATCAAAAATCATCCCCATAATGCCGGCGAACTTGAGTCGCTCCAGCAGTGGTAACGATGTGTCTTCGACGAGTTGCAGCACCCTGCGGGCGAAAGAGAGCCAGCTTAACTCACGATTAATATAGTTTTCCGGTCCATCAACATTAATTGAGGCGAGATTTATATCGTCCATTTAATAGTACCCCTGGCAGGAGAACCAGTGCTGTTGCATTTCATTTTCTTGTCGATACTTAACTATAATCATAATCGAAAGCGTTTGAAAAGCCGAAAAATCCCAGTTGATCCGTTCATGCCGAAAGGCTTGTCTATCCATCTTCCAACTATGTGAACAAGGTCTGATTTCTGTACAAACCTTCAAACTTTGAATGCTTGAATCTGATTCGGGTATCATGCAAGTTGCCAAATAGCCCATCTTCTCGCAGAAATCAGTCGATAAAAGTACACAAACAGAGGTCATACACAAACAGTCACCAACAGGGTAATCTCAAATTTGAGTTGTGTTTTTCATATGAGGTGGCCAAGGGAAATCTTTCTGAGTTGGAATCTTTGCTTCTGACTCATCAAAACATGACGAGTTCCTAATCTGATGCTCATTGTTGTCGACTAAATATATTCTTGTGTAAAACTACAACAGGCATCGAGCCATAAACCCGAACCACTGGAGAATCTCATGTTCAGCAATATCAAAAAATCGCTTGTAGCCGTGGCAGCCCTGGCGATCATGCTGTCGTTTTCCGCCGCTGTAGCGGAAGAACTTACCGTTTACACCTCCTATGAGGAGGACGAAGCGGCTGCCTTCCTGGCCGCAATGCAGCGTGATCTCCCCGATCTCAAAGTGAATTTGCTGCGGTTGTCCACCGGAGATCTACATGCCAGGATGCTTGCCGAAGCCGCCAATCCTCGTCATGATGTAATTTGGGGGTGGGCCGTTACCAACATGGTTGATCCGCGCATCCTCGATATGCTGGAACCATACCAGCCCAAAGAGATCGAGCGTGTTCCGCCGCGATTTCGCGACGCCGACCAGCGCTGGTTCGCCACCACCGGATACATGGCAGCCTTTTGCGTCAACAATGAGGTGCTGGAACGGAAGAATCTGCCCATGCCCACCTCCTGGGAAGACCTGTTGAAACCCGAGTTCAAAGGGGAAGTGGTCATGCCCAACCCAGCCAGTTCCGGCACCGGCTATCTGCAGATTGCGTCCATCCTGCAGATGAAGGGCGAGGAAGAGGGCTGGAATTATCTGCAAAAGCTCGATCAAAACATCGCCCAGTATATCAAGAGTGGCTCCCGGCCCTGCAACTCGGCCAGCGCAGGGGAATTTGCTGTGGGCGCCTCCTTTGCACTGCGGGCCATCAAGAACATCAACGAGGGTTATCCGATCACCATGGTCATCCCGGCGGAAGGAGCCGGCAACGAGCTGGAAGCCACCGGATTGCTCAAAACCTCAAAGAACAAGGATGCAGCCAAGCGCTTCATCGATTGGTTGCTCTCCGATGCGGCAGTCAACGAATACTACTCCTGGAAGGAGATCGTTACGGTCAGCGGTGGTTCCATGCCCGAATCCTTCCGCGCCGCCGGTCTCCCCGAGGACATTGGCTCGGTGATGGTGGATATGGACTTTGCCTGGTCGGCCGCCAATCGGGACCGCATTCTTCAGCAATGGCAACAAAAGCTCGAGCGATAAGCTCACGGGCGGGGTTCCTTGCGGAGCACCGCTGACCCGCAGCAACGCGCGCCCCATCAGCCATTGTCAAGCTGATGGGGCGCGTGCTCATCTTAACTGTCATGGTTGCTTATGTCCCTTGAACTCCGTCACGTCACCAAGACCTTTGGTGAACTCAAAGCCCTGGACGATGTCTCGTTTACTATCGAGCGGGGCACTCTGGTCTGTTTTCTTGGCCCATCCGGTTGCGGCAAGACCACGCTGCTGCGCGTCATTGCCGGCCTCGAACAACACGATGCGGGAACACTCGCTCTCGATGGTCGTGACCTCACCCCGATCCCGGCACGCAATCGGAATTTCGGGGTGGTGTTCCAGTCGTATTCGCTGTTCCCCAATCTGACGATTGCCGCCAATATCGCCTATGGCCTGGAGTGCCGTAAGTGGAGCAAGGACGAAATCGCCCGGCGCGTCGACGAAATGCTCAGTCTGGTCCACCTCAATGATCAAGCCGGAAAATATCCCCATCAGCTCTCCGGCGGTCAGCAGCAGCGGATCGCCCTGGCCCGGGCTCTGGCCCCCAAACCGGCGGTGCTGCTCCTTGACGAACCGCTTTCCGCCCTGGACGCCAAAGTGCGGGAGGAACTGCGCGAAGAAATTTGCCTACTCCAGCGCCGCCTGAAAATAACCACAATCATGGTGACCCACGACCAGGAGGAAGCGCTCACCATGGCTGATACCATCGTTGTGATGAACAATGGCCAAGTGATGCAGACTGGCCCGCCGATGGAATTGTACCGCCGACCGGACAACCGGTTTGTCGCCGAATTCCTGGGCCGTATGAATATCGTCCCCTCCTGTCTAGGGTTAGCCATCGCCGACAGCGACCATCCCGGCGGCGCGCGGCCTCTGGTCCTCGGTATACGCCCTGAGGATGTCAACCTGAGTGTTGATACCGGCAGCAACGCCAATTTGCACGCGGTGGTCGATCAGGTTACCCATCTCGGCAACCTGACGCGGGTAACCCTGCGCGTTTTAGGCAACGGCTCCTGCCCAGCTATTGGAAACAATGCCCCTGAGACGATACACATCGTCGCTGAAATGCAGGGCATTAACGAGGATATGCAAATCGGTATGACCCGGGGCATCACGGTCGAGCCACAAGCGTTATGTGTTCTGGAATGGCACTAAGCAAAGGTCAACGGTGGCCCCGGAACCTTGAACCGCTGTTTAAATTTCTGGTGGCGGCAGCCATTGCCGTTCCCCTGCTGGTTTTTGTCCTCTACCCATTGGCGCACATTCTCGGGCGCAGCTTCCAAACCGCAGACGGCTTTGGCCTGACCAATTATAGTGCGGTAATCGGCACAGAACGATTTATGCGGCTGCTGTACAACAGTTTTGAGGTTACCCTGGTCACCACCTCCATTACCGTGGTGCTCGCCTATGCATTTGCCTATGCGGTGCAGCGAACCTGCATGCCGTTGAAAAACCTGTTTCGGCTGATTGCGCTGATCCCGTTGTTTGCGCCATCTCTGGTTCAGGCACAGGGGCTGGTACTGATGCTAGGCCGCAATGGGCTGGTGAACCGGACGCTCGGGACCGAGTTTTCCATCTATGGTTATTGGGGAATCGTCATATCCAGCGTTCTTTATGTGTTTCCCTATGCCTTTCTCATTTTCTCCGCCGCGCTGGCCCTGGCCGACAACCGGCTCTACGAATCGTCGCGCATCCTCGGGGCGGGCCCCATACGGACCTTTTTCACTGTGACCGTGCCTTCGACACGTTTTGCATTGATCGCCTCGTCGTTTGTGGTCTTTACCCTGGTTATCACCGATTTCGGCAACCCCATGGTGATCGGCGGCGATTATAGCGTACTGGCCACCGAGGTCTACAATCAGGTCATCGGTCAAGCCAACTTTGAACTGGGAACAGTTATCGGCGTTGTCCTTCTCCTGCCGGTAGCCTTGGCTGTTGCCGGGGAAAAATGGGTCAACCGGCGCAGCTACGCCCAGATTTCGGAGGGATCCCAGCCACTCAGCCTGCAGCGGTCAACCTTTCGCGATTTGCTGTTTACGGCCTACGCCCTGGCGATTTGCACCGCCATTCTTGCGGTGGTCGGTATCGTTGTTTATGCCAGCTTCACCCATCTCTGGCCATACCGGATGGATTTGTCCCTGCGCCATTACTCCTTTGACGTGCAAAACGGCATTCAGCCGCTGTGGAACAGCATCACCATCGGATTGATGGCTGCCGCGATCGGTGTGGTAGCCACCGGGTTGGCGGCCTATGTGACCGAAAAATTTCGCACCGCTCTCGATTCGCCGCTGTACTTTCTCTGCATCGTCCCGGCGGCAATCCCCGGAATGGTTCTCGGGCTGGGCTATATCCTAGCCTTTAACGCTCCATCCAATCCACTGTACCCACTGTACGGAACGTTGGTCATAATTGCCATCTGCAACGTCTATTACTACCATACCCAAGGCTTTTTGATCACCGCCACCAGTATGAAACAAATCAGCGGCACTTTTGACGAGGCCTCGGCAACTCTGGGTGCTACCTTTCTGCGAACCATGTTCAAGATCACCCTGCCGCTGATGTGGCCGACTTTGGTCGGAGTGGCGGTGTTCTTCTTCATGCGCAGCATGGTTACCTTGTCCGCGGTGATCTTTTTGATCACGCCGTCCACCCAGGTTGCGGCGGTTTCGGTCCTGCTGCTTGAAGACCGTGGAGCAGTTAATCAGGCAGCGGCGTTTTCGGTGTGTATTATGGCCGCGGTCATTACGGCATTGGTCATTGCCAGGCTGATCCTTAACGCCTTCGGGTTCCGGCAGATATCTTTGATTCGCTGAAAAGGGTGAAAAAGATCAGCCAAAGAAGCCGCCCGTCCTTTTTCAGTAGGGGTCAGGCTTGACATATGGGTGTTATCGCAGAGTTTTCCGAAGAGAAGCTGCTTTGCTGGAAAGATCCCGGTCATCCTTCAGTATCTATCCTGCCCTTTATTGCCACGCAGAATGGCATGATAACAGGCTGCGGTATAATGTTTTCGTTTGTTGCGCGCCATGAATATGATGACAACCAGCTGAATGCCCAGATGTCAAGCCTGACCCCTTGGACGACCC
>CAYUPL010000117.1:0-6616 GCA_964446655.1 uncultured Desulfopila sp. | reverse complement strand
CGATCTGGTAGATCTGTTTATCGCGGCTTGGCTGGCGTTCCTTCTTTGTGAGAACTATCTCCTGTTTGAGTGGTGAAATGGCAATATCCAGTTTTGCATGCGTATTGGTAGCTGTTTCGGTTTCCTTGGCCGCATCGTCTATCTTTTCATGTGCTGGAGGTGCTAAAGGATATGACAGTTTTTCAATATTCGGTTTGATTGCCTGAATCTGTTGCACAAAATCCATAACCAGACTGTATTCCACTTCACTGTTTTCCAAAACCTCAAAGCCCTCCAACTCTGTTCCGGCAGTGAGATCAACCAGCAGCCGCAGGTTCGTCTCGCCAGGCTGTAAACGTATGCGCTCCAGCACGCTGCCCACCACTTCCGGTATTTCCAGGTGTTTGCCCATGGTGGTTTTGGTAAATGCGATGATCAACGGAACATTGCCGCGTCCACTCTGCACCAGACTGTATTGCGGCGGCCGGGTAAAATTGAGGAAAAGTCGTGCGCCATCGTCTATCTTTTTCAATGTCATCTCGGAAAATACCGTCGATAAAGGGGCAGAATATTTTTCCTTCGTTACAGTCGTGGGTGAAATTGTGATACTTTGCTGTTGTTCCGTTGCAGTGATCGATGCTATCTGTTCTGCTGGAGAGCTTCCGGCCGATGTTTTCTCGGCCGACATGCTAGGTAATAAAGAAAATCCTCCCCATACAAGACCTAAAAGCAGTACAACAGTTGCGGCCACACCAAGGATCTTTCCTCCAGTCAAGTCGGTTTTAGCGGGCATGACGGGACCGACAACGGCCATCTGTTGTGGTTTGTGCTTGTGCCTCTTCTCCAGGTTGTGAAGCATTTCATTGATCAAACTCATCGCCACATCTCCCAGGCAAACACCGTAAAAGCTACAATTGCAATACTCATCAGCAGTGTGGCGATTTGCCGGGTGCGACGACCGAAAAACCACGTTGCTGCCGTATGTACACCGGTAGTGTCCGTAATTGCAGCACTAGCCATTTGTCCCGTTATTTTCCCTGCTCCCTTGCCATAACCAACCATCAACGCCTTATGCGCCAACAGGTTAATTACCCGGGGGACGCCTTTACTGGCCCGATAGAGAAGTTTAACCGCCGCCGGCGTAAAAAGGCTGTTGCCCTGATATCCGGCAACCCGTAGGCGATGATCAAGATAGGCCGCCAAATCGCTTGAAGGCAACGCTTTCAGGGTATAGGTGAAGGTAATGCGCTGGCGTAGCTGGCGGAGGTTGTCTTTGGCCAGTCGCTGTTCAAACTCCGGTTGGGCAAAGAAAATTATATGAAGCAGCTTTTCCTTCCGTGTTTCCAGATTACTGAGTAACCGCAGCGCCTCAAGGCTTCTGATCGGCATCACTTGAGCCTCATCGATGAGTACGGTAAGTGGTCGTCCTGCTTTCTTGAGGCTGATCAAAGCAGTAAAAAGAGCTTTAATAAATTGCTGGGCTGTTGCAGGTGGAGGTATCTTAAGCTCAAGATCATCAGTAATGGCACGGTAGAGCTCCAGCGGAGTAAGCAGTGGGTTGGGCAGATATGCGGTAGTATGCGTCTTCTGCAGCATATGTAAGAACTGCCGACACAACAGGGTCTTGCCGGTACCAACGTCTCCAACCACCTGGACAAACCCTTCTCCGCTGTTCAGGGCTACCGTTAAGACATTCAAGGCCTCCTGATGCACTCTGTCTCGGTAGAAAAAATCGGTATCCGGCGTAAGGGAGAAAGGCTTTTCCCTCAGGCCGTAAAACTCCTCATACATGCGATATACCCCGTTTGCCGCGGTGTGACAAACATTCTGGATGGGCACGGAAAATATCCACGAGAAAGCCTCTCGAAACGCCTTCCTTGTCTAGATCTCGGCAGTGATGCCCGGCAAAACAGATAATGAGAGAGAAAATATTTGCTCTGAGTGACGCCATCAAAACTGCCGCCAGTTTTTCATCATCTGTGGAGCTATCTCATCAACCCGGCGGCGATGATCGTCCAGTGCCGTTTCCCAGTCTTCGGGACCACCGATCACCTGAGGTCGGAGCAGAATGACCAATTCGCTTTTGTTTGAGCGTGCCTTGGTATGACGGAATAATGCTCCCAGGCCGGGAATCTTGGCAAGCAGCGGCAATCCGGCGTCGTCCTTGGTGGTATTTTCCTGCATCAGGCCGCCGATGACCACCAGCTGACCACTTCTGACATGCACCACACTATCCGTTTCCCGAACAGTACTGAAAGCAAGCGGCAGCTGTTGGTCAACTCCGAAGGCTTTTATCCGCTTATTCTGGTCAACGACCTCGCTGACCGTTGGATGAATATGCAAGGTGATCCTTCCGAGACGGTCAATCTGAGGCGTTACATCCAGGGCTATCCCGGAAAAAAAAGGCGTCAGGGTAATGTCGGTTGAAGTGGTGGTCGTGGTGCCGGTGTTTGTATCGCTGGAGATATCGGTAACAAAAAATTCGTCGGAGCCGACCTTGATCACCGCCTTCTGGTTATTGACAGTGGAGATGCGCGGACTGGACAGTACCTGAACATCTCCTTGCGTTTCGAGCATTTCTACAAAAGCCTGAAAATTATCAAATTTCAAAGCCGCACTGAAGACTCCACCGAAGACACTGGTTCCCAGAGCATCCGGCAGAGATTCCCCAGGAATGAGACTGCCGCTGTTGCCTGCACTTTCAGAGAGACCTGAATTAAAAATAGACCCTCCGCCACTTTGGCCGAAAAGAACGGTTTTGCCGCTGTCCGATTCATTGAGGGCGCCCCAGTTGATACCGCTTTGAAAGCCATCCGCCAGTCGGACCTCTATCACCTTCGCTTCAATAAAGACCTGACGCTGCAGGTTGTCTTGGATGGTTTGCAGATATTTTTCCACCATGAGCAGTTCATCCGGCATCGCTACAACAACGACAGCACTGGCGTGGGGTTGAACAATGACTTTCCGCCCGTTCGTATTGCCAATCAATCCCTGAAGTGCGCCCTGCAATTCCCCCCAGAAATCAGCTCTTGATTCGGTATCTATTTGACTGCCGGAAACAGCACCATTGCCGAGATTGTCTGTATCAGCCGCATCATCACGATTGGAATCACTGTCCGTCTGTGTTATCTGGCCGGAGCTGATCCGGGTCTGTGAACTCCCTGTGCGCACCATATCCAGATAATTGACCTGAAATGTCCGGGCCTGGAGATCAGCAGGCATAATCTGATAGACACCACCCGTTTTAATATAGGGATATCCATAAACATTATGGACAATTTCAATCACTTCGGCAATAGTGATGTTTTTAAGATCAACACTGATAGTTCCGCTGACCCTGGGGTGAACCACCATATTGACCGTGCTGCCTTCCACCAGACCCATAAAAAACTGCTGTGCCGGGATATCACTGGCGGCAATATCGAACCGACTCGCATCCTCTGGCGTAAACGTATCGGTCATGCCCTGACCTTCAGGTATCAGCGCCGCACGTATCTCCGGCGGTGGTGGTGGCGCGGCTTTGCGCTCTCGGGAGCTGGGAGGTGTCTCCATTGCCTGCTGGATAGCCTCTACCGGTGCTCCACCGCGAGGCAGCGGAGCACACCCGGCAAGCGCCAGCAGCACCGTTACAATTGTCACGGCGACTGGGGTGTTCGTCCATGGTTTTAAGAACAAAGATCTCAATTTTGACTCCTTTTTTCAACACCTTCAATCCGGGAAGCTCCCCCAAAACGCCAATTTCGGTCAGCCTCCCGAGAAATCCCTCACCCGTGTAGCAGGAGCACATAGATCGGCATGTTGATTAACGAATGTTTTTTTTCAAGCCGGTGCCGACTCTGCGCAGTACCAGTTGTTTTTCTCCATTCTGTAAGAGGGCATGATCCGGCTCAATATTGATCAGCACATACCCCTGTAATACATCACCCTTTTGCAGCGATTTGCCGTTTATCACGGCGATTACACGATCAGCGGCACTGAGGACGGCCGCCAAGTTCCATGAAGTTGTATCAACTGTCAGCCCTTCACTCTTTTTTGCAGATGGAGGAGTCTGGTAATGCGTGGGGCGCATGGGATCTACTAGTTCCTCTGCCCGAGCGGATACAGGCCAGGCGAAAAGAAGTAACAGTCCTGGGATCAACAAAGCAGCGATGATACGTATAACAGAGAATCTAGCCACCTATCCATCCCTCCACAAGACTCAGAGTATAAACCTTGAGCTCCACCGTTGCCTGGGGATAAACATCGGTTGTAATATGGACTTCTTCCCAGACCATGCCTCTTGGCAAATCTTCCAGCTCACGTAAATAGTGGAGCAACGTAATGTAGTCCCCACGAAACTTCACATGAAGCGGGTGGCGATACAGTATGGGTTGCACGCTATCCCGATTCTGCTCATCTCCTTGCTGTGCTTGTGTCAGTAAAAGAGGTTCCGGCTGCTGATTCCGCAGGAGCAGAAGATGCAACTGTTCCTGTCTGGTCAACAGTTCTTTGAGCAGGTCGGGCATATGGTTTGGTATAACAAGCTTATTGATGCCTACTTGAAGTTCTTCCTGTAATTTTTCTAATTCCCGCTTCAATATTTCGAGCCGCATTCGGTTCTGTTGGTCCGGATCAAGGTTTTTGTAGGAATCTACAATCATTTTCTGTGCCGCAATCTCCTGCTGCTCCACCTGCTGGGCTTCGATTTCCTGCCGCGCCTTCCTGCCTTTCACCTCCATTGGCAGGAGAATGAGGAGGTGCGTCAGATAAAGCACTACCACAGAGATGCAGAAGAGCAAGAGTATACGCTCGCGCAGCGGACGCTGGTCATACCATTGCATTATGAAAGCAATCCTGGCCATCACCGGTTTTTCTCCAATGCACTTTCCAGTACAAAATCGACCAGCCCGGTCGCATCCGTTCTTTTGTCCGCCTCTTTCTCTTCAATGAGTTCTACCTTGAGACGGGAAAAAAGCTTACCGCCGAAAATATTCTTTTCACTAAGCAGCGTAATATAGTCGGGAATCCGGTCAGCCCGAACAGCACTGCCGCTAAGTTGCACCTCTTCTCCTCCGGCATAGAGTCGGATGCGGTGCAGCCAGAGTCCGGCAAAAGGATGTCTCGCTAATCCTTCTAACGATTCCAGAATTGCCGCATTGCTCTTCTCGTCATTTTGGTCGAAAAACTTCAGCGTAGTTCTGCTGTTCTTGATCTCACGCTCCAGGCGGAAGATTTTCTCTTCCAGTAAGACACTTTTTTGTGGCTCGGGATAGAGCTTTTGCAACTCGGTAAGCTGAGCACGTGCAAGGGCGTTGTTGTGGCGCAACTCGTTCAACCGGTCGGTAAGGGCATTCGCTCTGTAGAAAGAAAAAGCAAAGAGCAGTCCAAGGCAACATATAACAACAAGCAGAATCACTCCCGCCTGCCGGCTTTGCAACGGTTTCGGTTTTTCGATTAATGTGTCCTGATACAGATTAATCTGTTGCCGCATCAGTTGCTCTCCTGCCGCAAGGCGCCGCCTATGGCCAGTAGATGACGGTTGATCTCGATATGATCCGTGGCTGCCGGAACATCAAGAACACCAGAGAAATCAAGTGGTTCAACCGAAGTTGCCAAATATTCGTTGAGATAGGTAATCAGGGCCGGGATATGTCGCTGGGTCTGCGCAACCAGCAAGCGGGAAACCATGGGCAGGTTGAAAGTACTTTCGCAGAAATCAAAAGAGCGCTGAATTTCAAGGACAATGGCGTCAAGCTGGTCGGTAAGAGCTTCATAGGCTCCATCGGCATGAGGCAGCAGACTGTTCATGCCGGTATGGAACAACCGGTACAGATAGAGGACACCTTCACGAGCAATAGCCAGCATACCGTGTTCTTCCAGCAGCAATAATAGCCCGAGTCCTCGGGAATCCTCGGCAAAAAGATCGCAGACATTACGCAAAGCAAACTCGGGGATATCTATGGCGATAGTTTTAAGCCCGGTCTCATTCAACACCTGTAAATGACGGCGCAACATGGCCTGTCGGGCAGCAACGGCATAGGTCTGGGGTTTTCTATCGCCGCCGAAAGGGGAGATGTCGAACAGGTCGATTACCGCCTCTTCCGGCGGATAATCAATACGCTCACCAAGCTGCCAACGTGCGGCGGCACGGGCTTCTTCAAGAGAAAAGCCGGCCATGTCGACCTGGATCACGTGGTATGAATCACCAGTCAGTACGTCAACACAGCTTGAATTGCGTAAAGAATGTTTTTGAAGGGCCTGTTCCAAAGGTGCCCGACTTTCCCCCAAGGCTGGAAAGTCAACACTATCCGCGATTAGCAAAGGTAACGCATTTTTCTGCCGCTTGATGCCTGCTATGCTGGCACCGGTTTCCTGCAGGGAAACCCCGACAGAGCCATTTCTCTCTTTTTTCTTTCCGCTCAATAGGCCCAAAGGTACTCCCGTCTAACCATTAAAAATGTAATATTGATCAGTTGTACGCTGATTAAAGCTCATGGCACTACAAAAATCAACTAAAAGTGCGAGTAAGTGAAAGAACATCGCTTGATGTAGGCGGGGTGCGCTTCCCCTGTTTACGATCAGTAGCCATAATTCCTCTCCTTTAAACTCGGGCACTTGAAGAAAGCAGCCTGGCCCTATATGATAGGGTTGGCTGATT
>CAYUPL010000116.1:0-6656 GCA_964446655.1 uncultured Desulfopila sp. | reverse complement strand
CGTACTCCCTCAGGAAGATCTCAATAGGGGCGGCACTCACCCTCTGTACCGATCAAATGCCGCCAACCGAGCCGGATAACCGACTGAGCATTATTTAAACCAAAGGTCTGCGCCCATATCTGGTAGTTGATAACACTGCCGCCACCGGCAGCACCTTTACCCTTTCCCTCATAGCCGGCCGCCATCTGGATAGAACCACCAGCGCCGAAGGATGTCCCTCCGAACGTAGCCAGGTTTGTATGAGGAACATTGTCTCCGGCAGGCACGCCGAACTCGGAAGCCAGCCGCATGCTCCTGGCGGCATCGGAAGGAACATAGGCATCCATAAAAGCACTCAGCGCAGCCTGATTGCCTGTATCTCTAGGGTCAGCAGTAAGCCCTAACGGAGCCAAGGAAGGATGGGTCCAGTCCCAGGGTAATCCATAGGCATCTTCACGATGGGCGAAGCGGTGGTCCGCGACCTCTACACCTCGTACCTGATAGAACTGGTTTGGGTCATTACTGTTTATTCCCCGTCCACTAAATCCCAATGGGCAACTGATGTTCCACTCAATCATCTCAATGCCGGCTTCGGTTGCGCCATCGGTTCGGTAGAAGTTTTTCTCCGCCAGATTAATATTATGCGCTATCTGGCGCTCCACATTTGAGGTATTCATGGCGGCGATGCCGATAAAAGAAAGCACCACCAGGCATGACAGTGCAGCCACCAGAACAAAACCACCTTCGCCGGCCAGAACACACTTTTCCGTACCATCATCAATTCTATCAGCTTTCATATGATATCCGCCTTCACGTAGGTATACTCTGCCCTCAATTCCGGCATTCTATTGGCATCGAATTGATCACCCGGATCGACTACAATTATGTTGATTGTTTTTGTATTTTCGGCTGGCTGACTCTCAGCGACATTCCAATATATGGCAAAGTCTTCAAAAACAGTGGCATGATCCGCGACCCGTGTACATCCGGGCACAGCAACACCAAAGGCATCTTCTAAAACACCACCATTATCCCAGCATTCCCAGTGGCGCAGGCCGAATTCCTCATTGACACCCATGGTATTGGGGTCGCCATCATCATCATCATCGATGCCATTAAGAGGAGCAATGTCCTGCCCTGTTCCATCCGCATCCGTATCGTCGAGAGAAGGATCGTCATAGTCAAGATTGATAATCTGCTCAATCCGGGTCGAGGCCAGATTGGACTTATTACTGATACTGGAAGACTTAGTGTTTTCATCAATCGATATTCCCTGCATGGCCTGCATGGCGAGAATACCAATGGAGAGCACCGCTATAGCGATCAGCACCTCTATAAGGGTAAAACCGTCATTGTTCTTCATACTCTTGCCTTGTTAAATACTTGCATTTCTGCATTGAATTGTTGTCGTCACCATCCGTCTGCGAAACGTATCATTGAATGCCGGTATCGGATTGACAATATTTGTCCCGGCCAATCCAGGGACTGCGTCCGAAATATCAAACCGAAGAGTATTCATCAATTCCGGCTCAGAAATAGAAGATCTCAGCAACAGCGATACCTGTATTAGCTGTATATCATCCACATTAGCCGCAGTGATTGGCGGTATAACTTCGAAATAATTTCCGGTGTTATCAATACCAAGATATACCAGCTGGAATGATTCGACGTTATTTATAAACGGTTGGGCTCCTCCACCTGTGTTGGTATCTCGTGTGATGCTTCCAACCGTTGCCGGCGCGACAGGAGCAACATAGGCTAAAGTAATATCTTCTCCGGGACTGAGGAGTGGATCAATTGTACCACTGTCATCAAGATCTTGCGTATATCTGATAGAGTTGACTCCCGTATTTGCAGCAACAAAGCTCGCTCCAGCCGTTCCAAATCTATCATAACCAGCCATCCTAAGTTCCTGACTGATCAGATAAAGGGCAGCACGCGCATTCTGCTGCATATCCACAACTGCCTCCTGACGCCGGTGAATCTTTCGCTGACTGGTATAGGAGGCATAGATTACTCCGGCAACCACAGCGGAAAGCAGCACCGTTATCATCAGTTCAACTAGGGTAAACCCTCTGTTGTTCAATCCGGTTCTTCGAGTTGTCATATCCTATTCACTCCAGTTGGCCTCATTAGCTGGATTATTATTCGTCTGGTACGCCATTGATCCACCAAAATTATTTACTACAACCCTGCCCCACCATGTGGGGTTTACAGGATCATTTCGAAAAACAACAGGATTCCCAACAAAAGTTCTGGCTGCTACCAATGATCGAGCATTAAAACTTATACTTGAGAAAAAATCATGATCTGCAGCACCGCGGAAATTTTTGTCCCCAGTAAACAGGACAGGATCATATGCATTTGGAGGAACAGGTGCAGCAGCAATGGAAACACCTTCGGGAACACCAACCAACCTTGCTGGAAATTGAGGATTGTTCTGTTCATCGTTATGCATCAACGCATCACATGCCGTTCCACCTCCCAGACCGTCATCGAGAAAGACCCTGTACCCATTATTGGGAAGATCAAATATAATCCCCACACATGCGTTTCTTTTAACAGCCTCAAGGCGAGCACCCTGTGCAGCAGCAATCAAGTCCCGCCCGTAAGAATGCATATTGCTGGTCGGCCGCATGGTAAAGTAACTTCCGACAGCGGCCACAGCAAGAATGCCGATGATACTGGCGGCCACCAAAACTTCAGTCAAAGTAAAACCATCCTGTCTGAACGGGACTTTTAAAAAATTAGAATTTTTCAATCTCATTGTGTTTCACGCGCTCCATTGACAAAAAATGTCAGTTTCAAGAAGAGATGATAGAACAACTATCAGTGATGCAAATATTAGTCCAATCAGTTCGTTCAAAAATATTTAAACATATTATCAGAAGGATACCTCAGTAAACCTCTGTATATAATGCCAGCCAGGTATATAAAAAACAATTGAATTGTAAATTTTTTTTATATTTGCAGCATGAAGATTAGTCATGCTACAACAAAAATATCATATAATTTCAGTAGTTTTATGTATGTTTCTCTTGCGGCACATTAAAAATTTGGCTATTAAGAAAGCAGCACACACTACGAAATCTAAAATTTTCAGACGACACCTGCTTTCAATACACTTTTTTTCTTTCAATATGTTCTATGCTTGCCCACATTACATCTGGAATTCCATAATTTTTTGAACAAAATGCATACTTATTGCAATGCTTAAAGATTTGGCCAAACATGAAGGGCCTCATCAGTAAGCCAGCTCTTCAAAATTCAACCGTTAACCTGGATAATTAAAAGGCGTATACTATGGTACAATTAGCAGTAGTCGGTTGCGGTTATTGGGGACCGAACCTTATCCGCAATATCATAGCCGGTCCCTCCACTAACCTGGTATGGGCCTGCGATCTTGACGCAACCCGTCTCAAGTCTGTTCTGGCACCGTATCCGGGGATCAAGGGTACTACCGATTTTCAGGACATACTCAACGACCCTGCTATAGACGGTGTTGTTATCGCCACCCCTGTATCAGCCCACTACCCGCTAGCCAAGCTCTGTCTTGAGAACGGCAAGCATGTTTTCCTCGAAAAACCTATGACAAGAAGCGTGGCTGAGGCGGAAAAGCTGCTGCAGCTGGCGGATGAAAAAAATCTGCAGATCATGAGTGACCATACTTTCTGCTACACCGGGGCGGTTCGCAAGATCAAAGAGATCGTCACAAACGGCATGCTGGGCGACACACTCTATTACGATTCCATCAGAATCAACCTCGGTCTCTTTCAAACTGATGTCAACGTCATCTGGGATCTTGCCATTCATGACCTTGCCATCGTCGACTTTATCTTTGGGGCGCAACCACTGAGTGTCAATGCCATAGGCACGGTGCATGCCGGCAGCCATGAAAGCATTGCCTATCTTTCCGTCAATTATTCAAACTCCTTTATTGCTCATTTTCATGTCAACTGGCTGGCACCGGTGAAAATTCGCAAGACAATTATCGGCGGCAGCAAAAAAATGATTGAATGGAACGACCTGGTACCGGCTGAAAAGATAAAAATTTACGATAAAGGTATCAACCTCCCTCCAGACAACAAAGAAGAAGAAAAACAGCTGCGTATTTCCTATCGTTCCGGTGATATCCACTCTCCTCACATCGACAATACCGAGGCGCTTGCCCTGGTAATACAGGAATTTGCCGACTCCATAACGGAAAACAGAACACCCCTGACGGACGGCAAAGCAGGATTGCGAATATTGAAAATACTGGAAGCAGCCGATAAATCACTTAAGGCAAAGGGCATGAATATTCCCCTTGATTCCTGATTATGTACATTAACCGCGGTAGTTGCATAACTGCGTAGAGGTTTAAACCCGTATGGAATATTGCAGAATCTCTCCGGACGTCCAACTTGGCAAAAACGTCACCATCCACGCCTTTGTCAATGCCTATGGCTGCAAGATAGGTGATAATACCAAGGTAGGCACATTTGTTGAGATACAGAAAAATGCCACCATAGGAAGTAGATGTAAAATATCAAGTCATTCTTTTATCTGTGAAGGAGTTACAATTGAAGATAATGTCTTTATAGGGCATAATGTAACCTTCATCAATGATCGCTATCCCAGATCAGCCAACCTGGATGGCACCATGCAATCAGACGACGACTGGCAGGTTATCCCAACCATTATCGGGGCCGGAGCCTCAATCGGCTCCGGTGCTACTATTTTGTGTGGTGTTTCCATTGGAAAAAACGCCATGGTTGGAGCAGGAAGTCTCGTCCTCCGCGATATCCCACCCGGCGAGACATGGGCTGGTCATCCAGCAAAAAAAATACGTTAAGGATATACTGTGAACGTCCCCTTTCTTGATCTGCCGCTACAACACGCTGCCCTGAAAAACGAAATTCTGTCCGTCTGGGGAGAACTGCTCGACAGCGCCTCCTTTATTGGAGGGCAGCAGGTGGAGCTTTTTGAAGAAGAGTTTGCCCGAGCCTGCCAAAGTAAATACTGCATAAGCGTGGCCAGCGGCACCGACGCATTGCGGCTTACCTTCCTGGCCCTTGGCTTACAGAATAGCGATGAAGTCATCACCGTCCCCAATACCTTTATTGCCACTACGGAAGCAATCACTCAAGCGGGGGGAACCATCGTTTTCTGTGATATAGATGAGAAAACCTATACCATCGATCCTGCCCTCCTTGAAGAGAAGATCACCCCGCGCACAGTAGGCATTGTCCCGGTGCATCTCTACGGCCAGCCGGCCGATATGGACAGCATTAATCGTATTGCGAAAAAACATAATTTATGGGTTGTGGAAGACAGCTGTCAAGCGCATCTGGCCCAATATAGAGGAGCATCCTGCGGAAATCTTGCCGATGCCGCCGCTTTTTCGTTCTACCCCGGCAAAAACCTCGGCGCCTGCGGCGAGGCTGGTGCGGTCACCACCAATAACAGCGAAATTGCTCAAAAGATACAAGCCCTGCGCAACCACGGCCAGACTGAAAAATATTTTCATGACTACGAAGGCTATAATGGCCGCTGTGACGCGCTCCAGGCCGCGGCACTGCGCCTCAAACTTCCCCACCTGCAAAGCTGGTGCAAGCTGCGCCGTCAGAAGGCGAAGCACTATTGCAAACTGCTGCACGACACAAATGTGGTTCTCCCCTGGATTGCACCGGAACGAACACATGTCTTCCATCTTTTTGTCATCCTGGTGGAAGAAAGAGACAAGGTTGCCGCCCATCTGCATCAAAAAGGTATTTCCACCGGACTGCACTATCCCATGCCGCTCCATCTGCAGAAGGCCTATAAACATTTGATGCTGCCTGAAGGCTCTTTTCCTATCAGTGAAATCACCGCCCAGAGGCTGCTTTCCCTGCCCCTCTATCCAGAGATAAGCACGGAACAGATCGAGTATGTCTATAAAAGCGTAAAAGAGGTTCTATGAAGCTGACAGCATCAACTTCCTGCCTGGTCACCGGCGGCGCCGGCTTTATCGGCTCTCATCTGGTGGATAAACTGCTGGAAAAATGGTGTAAAGTCAGGGTTTTCGATAATCTTGCCAACGGCAGAATAGAAAACATAGAGCATCACCTCACCACACCGTCTTTTGAATTTTTCCAAGGTACCATAACCGATCCCTTCGACGTTGGCCGAGCCATGAAAGATATCGATGTCGTCTTTCATCTGGCCTGCCTCGGTGTTCGCCATTCTTTGACACATCCTTGCGAAAACCAACGCGTTAACAGTGAAGGTGCCTTGCTGCTGCTCGAATCAGCCCGGCAGCAGGGTGTGACAAAATTTGTCCACTGCTCCTCATCGGAGGTTTACGGCACCGCAGATTTTGTGCCGATGACGGAGGTTCATCCCACCCATCCCTGCACCATATATGGTGCAAGCAAACTGGCCGGTGAAGCCTATGCCCGTGCCTACTATAAAACTTATGGTTTTCCTACGGTCGTTATCCGCCCCTTCAACACCTTTGGCCCCCGTTCTCACCACGAAGGAGATGCCGGAGAATTTATCCCTAAATCCATAGTCCGCCTTCTCTCTCAACAGAAAATAGTTATTTTCGGGAATGGTTCACAAACACGGGATTTCACCTATGTCGAAGATACCGCCCGCGGCCTGATCGCTGCGGCAGAATCGGACGATGTGATTGGCAAGACCCTGAATATCGGCTC
>CAYUPL010000115.1:0-6748 GCA_964446655.1 uncultured Desulfopila sp. | reverse complement strand
GGGGACTGATTTTTTTTCACGTTGTTTTGTGAAAATAAATCTGTCTCCCGTATTCGAAGAAGAAAAATAAAATCAGTCCCCTAGCTGCCGAGTCACTGGCAGCGCATGCGATTTGGCTGAGCTTCGTACGTAATCAGATAATATATTCACTCTCCTCGAATTGCAATCGGAAGAAGTTCTGTAATCACACGTCACGAGAAGGAAAACACAACCTGGATATGAATACTGACTATACAGAAATAAAAAATCACATCCGATCCATCCCGGACTGGCCCAAAAAAGGTGTTATCTTCAGAGACATCAGCACATTAATGGAGGACAGACTGATTTTCAGAAAGGTAATTGACGCCTTTGTGTACCGCTATCTTACCACCAAGATCGACGCGGTGGTGGGAATTGATGCACGAGGCTTCATCATCGGCGCCCCACTCGCCTACCTCCTCAACACCTCGTTTGTGCCTGTACGGAAAAAAGGCAAACTGCCGGGTGAAACCATCAGCCAGGCCTACTCCCTGGAGTACGGTGAAGCAGAGGTGGAGATTCAGACAGCGGCCCTGAAAAAAGGCGACAGGGTCCTCCTGATCGACGACCTTATCGCCACCGGCGGAACAATGCTGGCGGCAGCACAGCTCATCGAAAAACTGGGCGCAGAAATAGTGGAGGCCGCCGCCATCATCGACCTGCCCGATATCGGCGGCAGTACCAGACTGCGCCAGGCCGGTCTGACACTGCACACTTTCTGCGCATTTGAAGGGGAATGATCGCCTACGTGTCTGACATCAACAAAGCATTTCTGCTTTGCTGAGCCGGAGTGAGTCAAAACTCTTTAACAACGCAACATATTTCCGTCATTTTGCTCATTCTACCGGATAGCATTTGAAGAATCCGGTATCGATAAAGAGTGCAGACGGTAGATATCAATACCCGCCATCCTGTCCTGCAGGACCAGCTCGATTCTCTGATCCTGACGATACCTCTGTCGGACATAGGCGCCTTGCATGGAATCAGCGCGAACCACCACATGATTTACCGAATAATCCTGCAGCAGATCAACACTTCCGGAAGCGGGAAACTCCGCCATGGGCCATTTCAGATCATGAAAATGGCGGGGAAAAAAGCCGGAGTATCCGTTGAGCATGGGCCGCCGGTGAAAGGTCTGCCAGTACATCCACAGAGCTTCCTGCTCATAGGACACCACATCCGGCTTCAGGGCAAAGGGAAGGCAGACAATTACGCCCCGTTCAGGAGTGTACGTCTCGAGCCAGTTAACCCAGTCCTGCTGCAATGCTGAATCAGGTGGTCGGTAGAAAGCCTGCGAAACCGGAACAATCTCCAGTAGGGCCGCAAGGCCGATAACCACTACACCAAATCTGTACCATTTCCGCACCTCCAGCCCACCGGGAAGCCGGCGAGAGGCAACCATGACTGCCTGTAAGCCCAGCACCGCCAGCAGAGTGATCATCAGATGAAAGAACATGGCAAAACGAAACACATTCCGCGCCTGGGACAGACCAGGAATAGTGTCCAGCAGAAAGAGGTAAGGAGCCCAACCGCCAACCTGAAGCCGGGGACCGAAGGACAGCAGCAGCGCAACCACCGCCATGGCCAGGCAGAATATCGTCCAGCGCCGACGCACAAACAGCAGCCCCGCCAGTACTCCTATTGCTGCCAGAATGGTCTTCAGATATCCCGGATGAAGCCCGAACCCCAGATGACTCTGCTCAGTTGCGGTAAAAACCCCCTCCAGGAAATGGCGCCCAGGAGCATGGAGATAGTCCGCCGGATGCGCCGAGAACTGAGCGAGATAGGAGACGGGATATTCCGGACTGATCCCGGCTAAGGCAGAATACTGCACTGTGATGAAGGGAAGGCAGAGCATGCCGAAAACCGTGGCACCGGCAAGCAGGGCAAACCAGGTTTTTTTACCCGCCAACCGAGGTAGCAACAGCCAGCTACCCGGCGCCAGCAGGATCAGCAGCAGGAATAAGCCGTAATAGGCACAGAGCAGATAGGTCATTGCCAGAGCAAGACCCAATACTATCCCTCGGCCCATAGTCGGCCGACGGGAGAGACGGTATAGCGCCATAAGGCTGAGGAGGATGCCGAAAACCGGAACCAGCTGTAAGACGCCAAGCCACGAATAGACTAGTGGCAACATGGCAATCATAGCCCCTCCCAGCCAGGGAAGTAGCGGATGCAGATGAAAACAGCGCAACAGAGCGCAGGCCATCCAGCCATTCAACCAAAGAGCGAGGAGAAGGAGGACATTATACGAGAGGATACGATTATCGCCAAAGAGGAGAATCGGAGCTGCGACAACGGACAAGGGCTGTGGTTCAGAATAGGCAAAGGTCTTCTCGGCCGGATAGAAAATCGGCCCGTCCCAGAAGCTGGTATAGCCTTGTACCGCCCGGTCGACATTCCACCAGATCGACCAGACATTGAACAGCGGCACGGTGGCCGCCGGCTCCGTGCCGAGGGGCAGATGGTCCTGGGCCTCCCTGGCTAATGGCCAGGTGACTGCCAGCGCTACAAAGAGAAAGAACAGCGCCTCCAGAAGGCGGCGACGCCGCAAAGGATTGGTCAACATTGGCGTATTTTTAGTATTGCAGGCTCTTGCGGAAAAACAGCACAACCCGGCAAGACCCATTTTTACAGGGCCTTCCGGGTCATACCGCAGGGTGACATCAGGATTTCGATAGCCTTCAGGTTGTGGGCTTTTGAGCCCCTCCTTCAGGTTGGAGCACATTTTTTAACTGTCGCCTTGCCTGATACCACATCAGCAGACCTGTGGTGCCAAACAGAATTCCGAGCCCGGTAGCAATTCTACCGCTGCGGTCGGGGCTGTCTCCGGCTGAAATCGCCTGCTCCAGGGCGGCCATGTTCTGTGCTCCACCAACGACCGGAATGGTCAGTTTCTGCATGTGCCCCATTCCATCATTGGCATTGAAAATCCAGTCGCCGTCTCCATCCGGGGTAATACAGACGATACCGTTGCGGTCCGTGGCACCGGACTGAAAAGGAATTTCCACGCCCGGAGCGTTGACCGTCACCTTGACATAGGCCATTGCTTCGCCGTCGTCATAGTAAAAATAGGCGCAAATCGCCTTCCCTTCGACAATGGCTGCTCCGGTGCCGTGTGCCATTACCGGAGCAGCTTCCGCGAACAGGACCATAAACAGAGCCACTATTCCGAAGCAGAACGACCCGACCATTTCGTTGGGCTTCTCAATGTGACGCACCATAATGCAGCTCCTCATTTCAAAGGACATCAAAGGTTAGACTGGAACGAAAGGATTGAACGTCACATTCTTCCGGATCTGCAAAAGGCTCTTTGAACCTTATAGTAATCAGCCAAGAACCTGAACTCAATATTTTAATCTTGCCATGGCCTTCGGCATTGGTGCTCGAGGAGTAGGCGAAGACATTATTCTCAGGGGAAAAGCCGGCATAGGTGGCGGAAAAATCACCTTTGTACGGTTTTCCTTTGAGCACCGCCTTAAAGGGCAGAAAGTCCCCTACCTTGAGAGTCGCCGGATTAACCATTGGAATGATCTCCATCTCATGCCCCACGGGCGCGTCAACCGGCCCGGCCTCGCCTCCAACATTGGCAATAGCCTTCATATAGGAGTTGGAATAGGAACAACTCAACACATTCTCCAGTCCTTTTTTTGACTGGCGTTTAGCGCCCTCCGTTGTTTTCGTATAAAAACTTGCCGCACGGCTTACCGCAACGATATACGCACCGGGTGCACTTAACCCCTCACTGGACTGAAACTGCAGCTCATTTACCGATTCAGCCGTGAGTTTGCCACCATCGGGGCCGATTACAAACATCTCCCCAACCGCGGATTTGTTCATCAGGCCCGCCACGGGGAAACGATGCCCCCAGCCGATGGTCCATTTTACATTTCGGCCGGTACTGAGGCCGCTATCCTCCAGATTGATCCAGGGGAAATGGGCCTGGGCTGAAAATGCACCGCTAAAAAGCAGTGTCATAGCAGTAATAACCGTCAGTCCGATTTGTTTTTTTCTCTGTACATTCTTCATATCTCGCTCCTTTGTAGTATAGTACGAAGTGTCTTCCTCTCTTTTCAGGAAAACACTCCTTCGCAATGTGTTACTCCGTAAAAGTCAACGCACAAAATCACACTCCATCAAATTAGAGCTCTATATCCAGCTTGAGAATAAAGGCTCTGCCGGAACGAAAATAGTATTCGCTGCCCATATCGGAATCAAAAACATTATCTGCCTGAAAGGTCAGTTTGGCCTTGCTGCCTAGTCGTTTATACACATTGAAATCAAAGACATAATGGTCATCGATTTCTCTCGTATTGGCAGTATCGGCATATTGCTTGCCGTTGAAGGTAAGCAGTGCGGAAGTCCCCAGTCCCCAGGGAACATGCTCATAGGTTGGACTCAGGGTAAACTGATGCTTAGGGCTATAGGTCAGATCGTTGCCGTTTTCCTTGTCTTCTGTATCGGTAAAGGTATAGGCCGCAGTCAGAGACCAGGCCTCACTGAAAAGCAGGCGCGCTGAAAGATCAAAACCCTGGGTCATGGCCGCTTCAATATTTTTATAGATACGCAACTCTTCACCGAGATAAGTGGTATCGGCGGTTTCACTGACCACCTTATCATCGATATCGTTGCGGAACAGGCCCAGGTTGATGTTGAGCTGGTCGTCCAGCAGCCACTGTTCCACACCGAACGAATACCCGATGGAGGTTTCCGGCTCCAGATCCGGATTGGACTGGATCCAGAAGGGTGTATGATAAAAGGGCACATCATAGTAGAGTTGTCTGATGGTCGGGGATTTGAAGGCACGGCCCACTGAGGCTCGTAATCGTGTGCTTTCGAAAAGACGATACATCATACTCAACTTCGGATTAACGGAGCTGCCGAAGGTGGAGTGGTGATCATAACGAATACCCGGAATCACGGTCAGATCATCAAAGAAGGTTAGTTCATCCTGAGCAAAGACGCTGGTAGTAACCACGTCTTCATTGACTGTAGTCCTCCGCAACCCATCGTCGGCAAAATTGTCAATCAAATAGTCGATGGTCTGCTCCTGGATCTCTGTCCCGATGGTAATAGCCTGGTCAGAGAGATAAAGGGTATACTGGCCTTCCACCTGATTATAGCCGATATCGCCATAGGATCTTGATCTACTGCTCAATCGATCAAAATTGTTGTTATACAGGTATCCTTTGATTTGCAGCGTCTGATCCTCCGCAACCTGCCAGTCACTGCCTAAAGAGAGACGATAACTCTCCTCCTCTCTTGGGCTTGAACCCTCCCTTTCAAAATCCAGGAGCTCTCCCTTGAGCCAGACATCAATATCATCACTGACCGCCAGATCGGTTTTCAGCATCAATGAATGCCGCTCAGAATCAATCGGACTCTGTCCATTTCCTTCGCCACTCTCATACCCATAAGTGGCCAGATAGCCGAGCCGTTCATGAACTCGGTCTCCAACATACAGGGAATATTCCGAGAGGTTGCGGCTGCCGTCATCTGTAGTATTGGTGACCTCGCCATCTCTAACCTGATCGTTCATGGAATACCAGCCGTGCGAAGCAGAAGCGCCGGCAGCCATTTCAGCCGGAGTTTTACGGGTGATGATGTTAACTACCCCAACCATGGCATCACTGCCGTAGAGCACCGAACCAGGACCCTTGACAACCTCAATCCGCTCGATCATCGCCATGGGAAGCTGATTAAGTCCAATGGCATATTCACCATGGGAACCACTCTGGGTGGCGCCATGAACCCGTTGGCCGTCAATCAGAACCAAGCCATATCCACTGTTGAAATCGAGACCCTGCAGACGCGCCCGCGAGGTTCCGGTACCAAATATATCATCAATTCCGGAGGCGTTCAGTCCCGGTACATTTTTCAAGACCTCTCCTATGGTCTGAGCATTGCTTTTTTCGATATCGTCACGATTAATCAACACCGTCTCCACCGGCACATCCTTGAGGGCATGCGGAGTTCGCGTTCCGGTAACAACAATTTCATCAAGGCGGCTGACATTGCCCTCTTCCGTCTCTGCATACACAAATCCCGGTGCGGCCAAGGCAAATGCCGCCCAGGCTGCACCTATAAACTTCCACTTCATACCTGCTTCCTCCCGTTGATGGCCAACGGCAATAGCCCCTGGCGATCCATTGTGATTGTCCCTGAAGAAAGAGTGGTATTCCGCGGCAATACCTGAGAGAACCGTTGCAACAAAAGCCTTACCGAGGCACAGCCTGAAAGCTTTGCCTGCGGGCTGGTTATTTCCCGGTAATTGTGGTATACAAAAGAATAGCTTCCTCTTTATACAGGGGGCTTGATGGGGAGATGATCGGACTCTGGCCGGAGCAGGTCATCTTCCCTCTTTTTTTGGGCACTACCGATACCTTCCGTGTCCAAGCTTGCAGAGAGGTAGTAGAAAACCCAAATGTGTTACGTTTTAAATATTCATGTTATTGACCATGTTCCTGTATCAATGTCAAGCATAGATATTTGTGATTACCTATGAAACTCAGCTGCTCTTTCCGTCATTCCCGCGTAGGCGGGAATCCAGTGATTATGCGAGCAAATGGATCCCCGCCTGCGCGGGGATGACGACCGTGTTGTATTTTATTTCTCTTTTGTTATCAGAAAATTGTGTTTATGCTCACAAATTTGGCTGAGTTTTATGCGTAATCACAAAACAAGGTAAAATACATCAGTCCCCTCTAATGTTTTCTGATAAACACCT
>CAYUPL010000114.1:0-6805 GCA_964446655.1 uncultured Desulfopila sp. | reverse complement strand
GTTCCACTACTGCTATAAAACGTTCGCACCTATAGCCCGAATTTCTCATGAATATGTTCTTTATCACCGTTTTTTATATATGAAACTGATGATGCGCATTTCACCGGTGCACTTGGGGCACGTCAGTGGATCGATCTCCCAGATAAGCGCCGACCTCGTACCTTCTTGATGCACTCACGCCGCATCAGTTTTGGTATTCGCTTTGGCTTATAGTTCCGGATATCGATGATTTTGCTGTTCTTGGCCGACTCGTACTCATCTGCCCTCTTTTATTTTTCCCTCTCTGTACAAGAGACAACACCATCTTGAAATGTTTGTTCGTCGGAAAAATTTTCCAAAGCAGCAGAATACAGCTTCATGGCCATGCCGATATCATGCCTTTCAAGCAGAAAGGTTGCCGCCTTTCCGATTATGATTACTAAATCTTCCGTATCATCAGGTAAGTTAACCAGATCCAATAACAGACGTATTGCTTCCCCTGTTCGCCCGTAGATATACTCATAGGTGCCGATGGTCAGGATTGCCGGTGCATAGAAGATAGACAAATCAGTCTCTTCAGCTTTTACCAAGAAAAAGTCATAGACGTAAACACCTATCCACCTTCCAATTGACATCTTTTCTTTTACTTATTGATGTTGAATTACCTCGAGGGAATAAATAATAACCGGTTTTCACCTATCTTTCACGTGTCTCGACATTTTCTCTAGATTTTCCATCATTTAGTCTGATCAGTCACATCGTAGCGGAAGAAGGAGTGCCGCAACTCCATAAACGGCGGCTGTGTCTCTGCTGTCGGAACATGGACGGCACCGCAAAAGGAAGAGCCATTTGACTCTGCCTAAACGTTCTTGGTAAGATGGAAATGAAGCGCAAGCCGGCAATTGTTATCTTGCGCGTCTCTTTTTACCGGATCAATTCACTGAAAAGTCACTGTAGCGTCACTGCTTCCATCATCGTTGAAGAGTTTGTATATCTTGTCATCCACTTTAAACCAGGTAGTGCATTTAATTGCGCCACCGCGGAAAGCCATTTTTGAGCAATATTTATCTCCCTCAATGGAAAATGTTCCCGGATAGGTTTTACCATTGGAGCCGACGGCTGAAATAGTTCCGTCCGGCAAATAGGTGACCACGCTAGAATTGCCTTCTGAAGAGGTTACATTTGTGATTTGCTTCACTGCAAACAGTTCTATCAATTCCATATTGGTTAAAGGTTTATTGCCCTGGTCAATCAACTTCTGTTTTCCGGAAACACAACCTCCAAGAATCAGCGCGAAGAAAACAAAAGTTACAATTGCAGTTTTTTTATTCGAATCGATTATTGTTTTCATTTGTTCCTCCAATATTTTTGGTTTCTCGACCCTATCGTCTTACTCTTCAAAACCTGTTGCCCAATATGTTCGCACACTACGTCTCGTTGAACAATTGCCTGGAATAAAAATACAATATTCCATCAACGCACTTGTTTTTCCGGCTATTATTTAGGATATTCACGATTACTTACATTTTTCTTACAGCACCTTGCTTCGTACCTCGCACCCGTGGCAACCTTGTCTGATGAAAATCCGGGCTACCAGAACGACAGAAGACTGATATGATATGCTCTTAAAGCTAAGAGGAAATTTCACGGAAAGGATATTGCTTTATCCGAAAAAAGGATAACTACTGGTTAATTCGGGAGAAAGATTGCACTATAGGTGCCACTAGATCTTCAATCTCTTCAGCCGTCAGTCCCTGAGCGGCAAGACCTTTACGGTATTTATCAAGGACGGATTTTGCCGCGACTGCCTCTCGTTCTAACAGATGAAGACGGTATAGTTTTGCGGTAATATTTTCATAGGTGGGGTCGAATTTAAATGCAGTTTCTAAAATAGAGTGTGCTTCCCTGAGCTGGCCGCTTCTTATAAAAAAAGCGCTCCATTGATCAACCATTTTATAATACCTGCCCTGCAGATCTCGGCAATATTCATATGCACTATCGTCCAGCAGGTTGTCCATGCCGAAGCACCCTTTCCAAAGCTCCCCAGCAGAAGCGAAACAGTTGCCGGCCTGCCACCACTCCTCATTATCGGCATGGCTCTCCCCTTGCTGCAGAAGCTTGTCTAAGATAAAAGCATCTACGAGGCAGTAGCGCATTGATATCATCCCCTTGCCCACTTGAAGAAAACTATCAAAAAGCGCTTTGGGAAGAAGCGGACGCAGCATGCTTCGCAATCTTGAAATAAGCGTATCAAGCGTTCGTCTAGCTTTTTCTTTCGGAACATCCGGCCACAGGAGAGTCTGGGCCTTTTCCTGACTGAGTTGGCAGCCGGGGGAGGCCAGCACCATAAGAACAAAAGATCTCTGCATGGGAGAAAAGTCGGTTGTTATCGCAATCACCTTATCATGGAGGAGAAACTGAAAATTCCCAAGAATATGAATTTCAAGGCATGGACAGAGGTCGCCGTCTTTGTCAATAAAAGCCTTGAAACGTTTGCGGACAAGCTTTCCGACAAACGTTTGCTCAATACCCGCGCTCCACGCCTCACTAAGGAGCCGCAGCATTATTTTCGGGGTCCAGCACCAGAAAGTGTCCAGACCATGTTGCTTCATGACCAAAAGGCCTTTGAGTAAATCTCGTTGCGCCTCATCCTTCTTGCCGTGTTCTAGATTGATGTAGGACCGGAACATCAGTCCACCGGCTTCAAGTTGTACGTACCCACCTTTTTGTGCGCTATCAATGCCTCTGCCCATCCATGTATCAGCCTGTCTATCTGAAGACGTGAGACCAAGAGCTGCTCCCATCAGAATATGATGGCGAGCGGTAAAAAATCCCCTCCAGGATGTAGTATCCCGTAAAGCAGTAGACTCCTCGACCATCGCGGGAATCAAATCGATATCCTGTTGCAGGAGGGCAAGAATCAACACCTTGAATTCCAGCACCCTACTCCGAATATGAGCCGTATTATAGAGTGGTCCCATGTACTCAGCATCTTCGATACAACGCAAGGCATTTTCAAGCTCTCCGCGGGCGATAAGCAACTTTACATCCCACAAGAGAATACTCGGCTTCATCTGGGTTTGTGAGATATAGTTGTTGCCAAGCAGGACCGAATAACCTGCTTTGCACCGGGCATAATTTAAGAAGTCGTCCCTAATCTCATGAAGATCCGTCAGGAAATGGTGAGCAAAAGCCTTGTTGCTGGTTCCGACTTCTTTTTTTAGCAAATACCTGTAGATAGACTCAGCCATCCTGCCTGCCGAGGGAAAGTTTCCTGCAAGGACATACGAGTATCCGCAGAAAACCCATCCGGAAACAACCATATTGGGAATCTGCAGCTCCTGGGCCCACTTCAAAGCCTGTTTCAGACAGGCACGGCCTTTTTCCAGATGTCCTTGAAATACCACCAGGCCTGCACCGAGATTACGGCAGACAAACATTTCATTAAACATGGGGATACTATCCTGGATATCCAGGTAGAGTTCCTCTGCCTCTGCCAAGAAAACGGCACCTTCGCGGAGGCAAGAAGCTGTCAGAATGTGGTGGTAAACTATCTGGCTTATGGCCAGCAACCTGCCATGCTTGTTTTCCTGCACAGCGAAAAGTTCTGCCGCCCGTGCAAGGTGGAAGACCCCGGTATCCGGTTTGGAGTCGGCCAGGGTTAAGCCAAGGAACAGTTCAATCCAGGCTGAAGAGCAGAGCGTGGACTTTTCCACTTTCCCGGCAATCCGCATAAGGGTATCGAGACGGTTACCTGCCACAAGTTCCAAGCCGTGCTTCTCAAGAAGTATCTCAATATCACTGATATTACCCATTCTCAGAACATAGACCACAGCTCGTTCGACCATGCCCTGTGCGAGCGAATAGTCTACAGCCTGCTTGAGGATGCTATAGCGTTTCTGTTCATCCAACCTCTTGATACACTCCTGCCGTAACACATCCCGCATCAGATGATGGAAGCTGAAAATTTCTCCTTCGTCATCTTCAAGTCGGACAAAGAGGTTTTTTTCCATCAACTCTTCTAAAGTATCACCAAGGTTGTCGTTGCCTGTGATTTTCACAGCAAGATCAAGAGGAATATCCTCGAGAAGAGAGAGTTTGAGCAGGTCATTCAAAAGATTTAGCGGTAGCTTTTCAAGAAGAACTTGATAAAAGAACCTGTATAAATCAGGCGATTTCTTTTTTCTGTTGACGCCCATGCTTCTCTTTACGGATGTTCTTGCCAGAATCATCCCCATAACCCAGCCTTCCGTTGCTGCATGGAGATCGTAGACCGTCTCTGGCGGGGCCTCCACATCTTCCATGCGGGAGAACAGGTCAACAGTTTCGTGCAGAGAAAATCTCAACTGATCGTTCGTTAAGTAAAGAGTGGAATCACCAAATTTGAGTTTTTTGGACTTTAACGGCAGTGGTGTTCTGCTGAGCAGGAGAAAGGAGAGGTTTGGCGGAGCACTGTCAAGAATATTGTCAAGAACTGCCAGGGTCTCAGGAGCATCGGTTATAATATGAAGATCATCAAGAACCAATGTAATTTTAAAATGTTCCTGCATCCTAACCCCTGAGGACAAAACCTCAACGGCCCAGCAAAGGTCCATTTGCGAAAATCCACCACTACGTAGCTGGATTGGTGGTAACCGACTGCACTCCAAAGTGTAGTTAATGGCCTCGATTACCGAGGAGAGAAAGAAAAGCGGATCACGATCTTCCTCACCAAGTTGACACCAGGCGGACTGACCATCAATTTTCTGAATATACTGCAGAGCAGTTGTCGTCTTGCCTTGGCCGGCCCGGGCTTCCATAAAGACATATTGCCAGCCGGCATTACGCGACAACTCGTTTTCCAGGAGATCGGTGCGGTAGACGAGCTGCGCAGGCGCTATGCGTGGTGGAAAGAACCTGTTGCTCTGTCGGCTTTTTTGCACAACCTGATGAAGTCCCATAAAAAAATCCACTATCAGCGAACTGAGCTATGTCTTGATTCAGGCTCGAATACAGTCAGCTATAAACTCCCCGAGAAGAGTATTGAATACATACGGTTGCTCCCAATGAATGGCATGTCCGGCACCCGAAACTTTCTGGACACCGGAGCGCCAGAGAGTAGGCATGTCAAGGGAAGCGAAATACTTGCCGTTTACCAGCTGATCTCCTTCTCCGTGGAGAATAGCCAAAGGGATTTTCATTTTATAGACAATGCTTTGTTCATCCTCATATCGACCCTTGTTGAGAGTCGAATCTATGAACGCCGGACGGGCCAATGTGCTTGTCGCAACCATATCCCTGACAAATGGTTCGATATCTGCATCTGATCCGGCTCTGAAAAATGATCGGGCGAGTTCCTGTGCCTGTTTCGCAGTGAGTTTTCCCTGAAAAATGTGGGCAATTGCTTCATTGGGAAGAAAGCCTCGGCTCACATCAAGAGGTTTGCCGTGTGGCGGCGTTCCATAGATCAGGATTCCCTTGATTTCTTTGAAAAGCAGAGATGTCTGCAGCGCGATATGCCCCCCAAGCGACCAACCGACTAGAATAATATTTGTAAGATTGAGAAAGGACAACACATCTCTTACGAGGCCGGCTGAGCTTTCAAGGCTATAATCATCAGTCGATACCGGTTCTGAACTCAGGCCGTGACCGGGAAGATCAATAGCCAGCAAACCATGTTTTTTTGCCAACTGACCAGAAAACTGTCTCGCAAAAGTGCGACCTGAGCAGGAATTGCCATGAAGGAAAACAACCGATATATTTTTTTCCCCACCGTAGTGACAGGCCAGCCTCATTCCGTGCAGATGAATAAATTCCGTCGCGTCCCGCATAGCGCCTCCTGATTATGGGTAGTATATCGTTTCCTCGTACATTCTTCAAGGCGACGCCCTGAGCCTCCAGATGTTATAGACCCAGCAATGAAAGCGTGCACACCCAGCTAACCTTCTATTCCATTCAGCCCTTATTTTCTTACAAAGGAAAAGAGCCATCAAAATGGATCTGAAAAAGAGTCTACTATCGAGACCTACAGTAGCAATCGAAACGTTTCTGCGATTCCATCAGGGAAGATGTTCCTGAACATTTTTACTTTATCGGGGTCGTATCACAGCGACAGCTGCTTTTTCCGGTTGAAGATATTTAGCCGCATAGGTTGTCATTTCTTCTGCTTGTATAGCTGCATTATCCTCAATGATGGTGGTTGGCCAAATCAGCTGATCAGGGTATCTGTCTGCCTGATACAAGACGGTACGCAACCAGTACTCATTGGTCCGAACCCGGTCTTTCAGAAGGGTTAATAATGGTTTACGCACACGCTCGAGCTCCTCTGCGGTTACCCCGTTGGTATAAAGATCCTTAGCGGTCTGTAACACCGCCTGTTTTACCACATCAATAGAGGCCACATCTACCACGATCCGAGCATATATGGCCCCAAAGTCCTCTATGAATCTACTGGAAGAGTTATATACCGAAGGTGAATAGACGGCTCCCAACTTCTCTCGCACCGCAAGCCGAACCCGTTCTTCAAAAATGGAGGCAAGCATTCCTAATCGGCGTACCACGCCAATATCGACAAATCCTTCCGTTTTCCAGCCAAGCACAATCAAAGATTTATCAAGCACTGTTTCTAACCTGACCTGCAACTCCTCACCCACCGGGAATGTGGTTTTTTCTTCACGGGAAAGTGAGGGCTTCTTCTGGGGAAGAGGTCCGAAATAGGTGTTTACCAGCGAGAGAACCTGTTCTTTGTCGAAATCTCCGACCACCGAGATATGTGGTACCGCATCCTGAAAAAGAGGCATAATCCAGTTCTCGATGTCCTTGAGCTTGACACCGGCAACGTCATCCC
>CAYUPL010000113.1:0-6843 GCA_964446655.1 uncultured Desulfopila sp. | reverse complement strand
TGAGTTGCAACTCCTGATGTTGGGAAAAATACCCAGATCAAGAGTTCTGAACTTCCCCTTATCAAGCGAAACCGCATATCCAAATCTGTCTCTCTTCCGAAGATGGCAATCATCAGGCCGAGTAATGGTCCGGACCAATCCCCATTTCCCGCCCCCTCCACGATTACGATGAAAAACATGAACAGAACCACTCTGTCTGATCAAATCCCCAGGTTCTCCAACAATGAGATAATCGCCCTCAATTTGAATAGCATGTCCGAATAAGCCATTCTGTCGCGGAGTTGGAGGCAGGATATTTTTGTGCAGCTGCCATTTACCACTTTTCTTTTCATAAAGATACACAACCCCTGAATCTCCAGAATACGAGTCATGACGGGGCGCCCCAATCGCCATTTTACCGCCATCCACTGCTACTGCGGCACCGAAATGATCGTATGCGTTTCGAGCCGGCGCTGCAATCTCTTCTTTTTCGATAATAGTATCCACCATCACTGCTGTTACGGATTGAGGCAGCATCCCTCCAGTCAATCCGAAAAACAGGACCAGAAAGCAGCGTAATTCTATGCAGTATACAATTTTTCGTTTCATCATTTTAAATCTCTATTTTCAAGTCTGAAAATCTGGTTTCTTCCATTTTTCACAAAATGCACTACTATTTTTTTCCAGGAAAAACAACTATTTGTTCTGCTCTCTTTGCCATTTCTCATACTGATACCGGAACGGATAGGGCACAGATTCCTCCTGATCAGCATATTCCCACTCACCTCCATCTGCCTTCAGGTCTGAATAGTCGGAGAGGAGAGGAGAAGATTTGCGGAGATGCTTGGTTATCTTGACAGGACCGGCCCAGAAAATATATTGTTCGTTATATTCAGCTTCAACAGAGGCTGATTGCGGTGGCATAATCAAATTACCGCTGAAGTGGTCCACCGCCATTACCTCAAGCGCCGCTTTGGCACAGAGAATCTCGTTGTTTGCCAAAAACCATTCAATTCGTGTTCGGATTGTACCGAAAACATCCACGATAACATACACATCAACCTCAGCTTCGGACGGAGGAACAATATGGACACCCTGAAGGAAGAAGTATGTCTGTAATAGTCCTGTTAGATACAGAATATCACTTGAAGATATCTCTTCTGAATTGCGATAGGCCCCCAAACCGTTATATTCCAGCCCTACCTGTACCTCGCTGCCATAACCCTTTTGGTAGGAACTTTTCCTTTCCGGGGCGGTAAGCAGAGTACTGGTTGTACTGCTGCTGCTCGATGTAGACGAAGAAGAACTGGCAGACTCGGTTTCACTATAGTCACCCCCCGGAGTATATGAATCCTGAATACTGTCGCTGCTGCTTTGAGAAGATGATCTTGTATTGGTTGTAGAATCAAAACGAGGATAAATAGATTTTTCCGTAACCGTCGGTGAATGCAGATAGTCTCCTCGTATCTGGGAAACCAGAGAAAAACGGCCGCCCACCAGATTTCCAGATCCGGCATCATCTATGGCATTGATAAATAAATTGACTTTTCTACCTCGCAACACTGTCAGGTCGATCTTTTTTATGGTCGCCCGAGTTGCCGCCGCCACCAGCTCCTGCTCAACGGCAAAACGTTTCCCTCCACCATGACCTGGAATACCGGTCAAAGAGCCGCAGCCAGTGAGAAGAACCATACTGCAGAAAACCATGTACCAGACAAGTCTCATACTTCACCTTCTTTAAATATCTTCATAGTTATTCACTGATGAAAATTCGGCAGAACGTTCTGTTCCACAATTTGACAGTACTATATCAAGGCTCCCGCAAACTCTCATCCAATGCCCTTATAATCGGGTAGAGAAAATAGGAGATTATTCTTCGCTTGCCTACTTTGATCTCCGCACGGACTTTCATCCCCGGCATCAAACGGAATCCCTGGGGAACATTTCGCAAACGTGTAAATAATAAGCTGATCCTGGTTCGATAAAATGCAGCGCCAGGCTCCGGGCCGGATAGTTTGGGATCGGCTTTAGCGTAACTGTTGTGCTGAAAGGAGTCCTCGCTTATGATTCTGACTTCACCAGACAACGTGTCGTGCCGTTGAAAAGGAAAAGCATCCAATTTTACGCGAACCTGATCGCCAACCCGAATTCTGGCAATATCCCTGGACTGCACCCTTGCCTCGACTTCAATAATACTGTCCAGCGGTACCAACGTTATGAATTGTTCCGCCTGTTGTAAAATCGAACCAACCGATCGTTCTGCTATGTTCAGCACTATGCCCTGCTGGGGAGCCCTTAAAGAAACCAGCTCCTGCAGACGCATAGCTTTGTTAATTTCTTCATTTAACTTTTCCAGCTCGCTGTACAGTCCGACTTCCTCCTCCATCAATTGCGAGGTTCTTTCTCCAAGAAACTGCTGCCACTCTGATTCAACCTGCCGGAGCTGATGAATTATGACCTGTTCTTCCGCTGTGAGATTCTCTATTTCATTGGATGCCCGCACTCGGGCTTTCTGCGTTTCAAGCAGTCTGAGCCTGTGCTCTGTGCCGGACTGTGACATTTTTGCCGTCGTTCCTTCGACATCCCGCAACAGTTTTTGTTCTTTTTCAAGTCCTTTACGTTTAACCCGGTTCAAATCGCGCTGGGCAGAAAGTGCAGCGCTCTTATCGTTACTCATCTGCCTTCGACGTTCTAAAACTATTCCCCTTTGTCTGAACAAATGTTCCTGCAGCCTACCGTCCTCGCCGTCTTCCACTAGAGCTGCAAATGGCGTATTGTTCAACTCCGCCTTGATACGCCGTAATTGCACGCTCAAGCTTTGCCGCTGCCGTTCCAGGCGATTGAGATCGGCACTGGTAAAGGTGGAGTCTAGCGTCGCAAGTATCTGTCCTTCTTTTACTATATCTCCAACCTGGATATCAATTGAACGAATAACCGCCGCATTGAGAGGCTGAACAACAATTGTCGGTGCTGTAGTGATCAGTCTCCCTTCGGCGATAATAATTCTGTCAACATGAAAAATGAGTGCGCCAACGACAATAGCAATCAGGGTTGCCAGGATGAGATACAAAACCCATCGTACTTTTCCTGCAACGGGCTTCTCCTCTATCTCTATAGCATCCGGCTGATATTCGAGGATCTTTTCCGCTGATGATTTATCCGTATTTTCCATTGCTCCTGCTCTGCCGTTCTTTTCATCAAAAACTGAGGCTACTGCATCTCCATCTGCTGTTTCCAGAGATTCTCGTAAAGCCCGCAATCCTTCAGCAAATGGTCATGAGGCCCATAACCAATTACTTTTCCGCGATTCAAAACCACTATATTATCGGCATCCTTCAACATCGATAAGCGGTGCGAAACCACGATGACGGTTCGGCCTTTAGCAATCCGAGCCAGGTTCTCCCGCACTATTCTTTCGCTTTCCGGGTCCAGAGAGCTGGTAGCCTCATCGAGAATCAAAATCTGCGGCCGAGTCAATAAAGCCCTGGCTATGGCAAGACGCTGCCGCTGTCCTCCAGACAGATTTCTGCCGCCCTCTTCAAGCATGGTATCGTAACCTTGAGGAAGCGTAACAATAAATTCATCGGCACCCGCCAGTATTGCAGCTTCAATTATCTGTTGTCGGGAAGCTCCGGACTGTCCCGCACGAATATTTTCTGCAACCGTCGTTCTGAACAAAAAACTTTCCTGCAGCACCACCCCGGTATTGCGCCGCAGATGAGCCGTATCAATTTCATTGAGATAGCAGTTATTTATACGTATAGTCCCAGCAGTTGGAAAATATGCTTTCTGTAACATTCGCGTCAAGGTGGTTTTGCCGGATCCACTTGGCCCAACGATTCCCAGGGTGGTCCCAGCCGGTATGGCAAGTGAGATAGCCTCTAGAATATTAGCCTGATCAGGTGCATAGCGAAAACTTACCCGATCAAAAACAATATCACCTTCAAGTGATGTTCGGGCACCGTGCCTGTCCGCCCCCCACTCCTCTTTGGCATTCATCACGGCTCCGAGTTTTTCCACTGAAAGAGCCACTTCCTGATATTGATGGATAAGCCCTACAAGTCGAACAAGAGGTGAAGTGACACGTCCGGCAAGCATCTGAAAGGCTATCAACGCCCCAACGGTCATAGTGCCGTCAAAAACCTTGCTTGCTCCGATCCAGATAAGCAGAATGATCATCAATCGCTCCAGAAAGCCGGTAATGGATTTTGCGGTAATCGAAATTTTACCTACTCGAAACTGCATGCTTATGGCGCAGGCAACTTTATCTTCCCACTGCTTCCGCAACAACGGCTCTATCGCCATGGCTTTGACAGTGGACATGCCGTTGATGGTCTCAACCAACATCGCCTGCCTGTTCCCCTCGGCATCATAAAGAGCATCAAGCCTCCGTTTGAACGGTATTATGAGAGCAAGTATTACAGCAGCAATTGCCAGCGTAAAACCTCCAACAATAGCGGTGAGATGGACGCTGTAAAAGAAGAGAAAGGGAAGGAAGACAAACAGCGAGGTCGCCTCAAGCATGGTGAGAAAAACGCTTCCGGTGAGAAAACCACGAATATTGGCCGTCTGCTGCATATGTTTCGTCAAAACTCCCGCTGTTACCCGCTCAAAGAAGTCGAGAGGAAGATTCAGCATATGCCTGAACGTCCTGGCCGTAACTCTCATATCTATTTTATTCGTGGCATGCAAAAGCAGATAATCACGCAGAAAATCCAGACAGGCGTTGACAGCAAGCATTACGGCCATTCCCCCTCCAAGGACATGAAGGGTGGTAAATGCCTGGTTGACCAAAACTTTATCAATCACGATCTGAAAAAAAATGGGAGTTATCAAGGCAATGGCATTGATAAATAGAACAGCGAGCCCCACGTCAAAGAAGGCGGTTTTCTGACGCAGCATTTCAGGAACAAACCAGCGTAGACTGAAGGGCTGTGAGGCATCAGTGATCGCATAGATTCTCTTCAGCAGGTACATCCCGCCATCCCAGACAACTTCAAACTCACGACGGGTGAAACGAAGATGCCCCCCGCCACCGCCGGCAAGGGGATCGTAGCAAGCGACCATCTCCTCTCTGCCTTCAGCTTCGGGAACAACACCACTGACCACCACATGTCTTCCAGTATCCAGGCGAGCAACGGCAGGATAGGCTTTCCTCAGGGCAACAAGACGATCCCAACCCAGATGGAGATAGGTGGCTTTCATCCCCAGATCTTTGCTTATACGCAGAAAAGTGTCGCGGGGAATTTCACATTCATCCAGACTATAGTCATGCTGCAGGCGTTCCCTGGTTATTTCAATTTTATGCTCCCGGGCAACAAGCGCCAAACACGTCAATGCGGTGTTAACCTTTTCAAAACGGAGAACTGCACCGCTCCATATTTTCAGAAGCTCCTCAAAGGAAATTTCGTCGGATTGAACTGCTGGAATTTCATCTGGTCGAATAATTTTCAGGGAAGTTGGTACCTGCGAATCGTCCACCTTGATTGCAGAGACAATGAAAAAACCATCCTCTCGAGATTCAAAAAGAAGCGGCAGCAAAGAAGAAAGACCGACAATTTGCTCGGCTTTGGGACGATAGACCAGAGTACGAACCCCTTCACCGCGCCCTATTTCAATAATCTTTTCCAGAGACTCCTTGCTGGTTGCCCCGGCCAGATAGTTTTCCTGATCTGTCAACCGCAATGCCAGTGTTTCTATTCCACACAGACGAGCCAGATGGCTGCAGCAGATAAACATGGAATTCTGCAAGGGAGAAATAGTTCTTTCATCCTGCGTATCAATTTGAATATTCATACAATAGTTCGCTTCAACAGTTCACCTCATCTCTTCCAGGGTTCTTGCCGGCAAGCTGGACGGCTTTCCTTGAAAACTGGAAAACCACTCGTCTATACTACGCAACAACAACGAAATCCCTGTTCGTTATCTCCGGTTTAGAGGTAAGTCTGGCGAACTCAACAGCAACACCCTGCCCGTTGCCGTCAAAATCATAGAAAAGTGAACCTGTTGCAGTGTTATACAGGATGTAGTCGTTCTCATCCGCGGCAAGGCCTGAGTCGCTTGCGTAAAAATGACCCTCCGCAAGGGTACCCTCGGCAATCAGGGAATCGAAAATTGAGCGGTTCAACGCCAGTTTGTCCTGGTCTGCGGTGAAATCCGTTATGGTATCGACATTTTCCACTGCATTAAGAACCAAATCAAAAACGAAGATATCGGAACCTTCTCCTCCTGTCAGGACATCATTGCCCAGTCCGCCATAGAGCGTATCATTACCGTCGCGGCCCTGCAGATGATCGTTGCCCCCAAGTCCCCTGAGGATATCGTCGCCGCCGAAGCCGATCAGGGTATTGTTTTCCTCATTGCCAAGCAGCTCATCGTCATACTCTGAGCCATACACGTTCTCGATCGAGATCAGGGTATCACCCGTCGCTGTGCCGCCGAATCCGGTCCCGGCGCCAAGATCCACCAGCACCCTTCCTTCCGAGTCGCGGTAGTCCGCCGTATCACGCCCTTCTCCGCCGTCAAGCACATCCGCGCCGCTGCCGCCGCGAAGAATGTCGTTGCCCAGACCGCCATTGAGCGTATCATCGCCGTCACGGCCCTGGAGGTGGTCGTTGCCGTCGTAACCGAAGAGAGCATCATCGCCGCCGAAGCCGATCAGAGTGTTGTTCTCATCGCTGCCGTGCAGCTCGTCATCGTGCTCCGAACCGTACACATTCTCGATGGAAAGCAGGGTATCGCCCGTCGCCGTACCGCCCGATCCGGTCCCCGTCCGGAGATCCACCACCACTCCTTCTGCCGAATCGCGATAGTCCGCCGTATCACGCCCTTCTCCGCCGTCAAGCACATCCGCGCCGCTGCCGC
>CAYUPL010000112.1:0-7006 GCA_964446655.1 uncultured Desulfopila sp. | reverse complement strand
AACCAGTTCGCCCGCCGAATAGACCTTGATATCCAGACGGCCCCCTGACGTCAGACGAACGGTATCGGCGAAATGGACCGCCATATCATAAAAAAGCAGACCTTTCGTCCAAGGAAGCACCATCTTCCATCGGTGTTTTTTGTCGCTGGTCTCAACCTTAAGGTTTTTTACCTCTTCGATCCTGGGATCGGCGCCGAATTTCTGTCGGGTGGATTTTGCTTTCTTGTCCTCAGCTAACGCCATGTTTGATGCAATAAATAAAAAAGTTAATGTGAGAACAGCTGCTAATCTAAAACATTTTTTCATCATCCATCTCCTATTAGGAAGTTGATCTGACATGCGGGTGAGCCTTTCGCAAAGATTTATACCTGGTTGAATTGCAGTTATTCTATCAGGATTTCATTTCAACGATCAGCAAAGGAGACATCAATAATGATATCTAACCAGCATGTGTGTCGGGTTCGCAACTCTTATGTCGTTATCTTTTTGTCAGGATCTGTTTTTTTAATTATCGATGCTCCATATTGAGGCTAATTTTGCCATGAGAAAATATCTTAAAAAATCTGATATTCAGCATGATAAAATCCAGATATTGAAAGTTGAAATTGGGTTTATTCCAGAGATTGATTTAAATGCTTTAAGCCTAATATTGGCTCCATAAGCAGTGCTTTATCCATCGTGCGCAGCTCGCTGCTTATAGCAGGAGTAAATTCCATCTGCTCAATGATATCTTTCTCTATATCAATTCCGGGGGCGACTTCGATAAGCTCAATTCCGTTTTTTCCCAAAGTGAAAACAGCTCGTTCGGTGATATAGAGCACATCCTGACCACGTTCAAACCCATATTCTCCGCTATAGGTGATCTGCTCCACATGGTCTAAAAACTTTTTTGTTTTACCTTCGGTGAGAATATGCAGGCGGCCATCTCTTATTTCAGTTTGCAGGCCATTGGTGGTAAAAGTGCCCATGAACACGACTTTGCGGGCATTTTGAGAGATATTGATAAAACCGCCAGAGCCTGGAAATTTCCGTCCAAATCGACTGACATTGTTATTGCCGGCCTTGTCTATTTGCGCCATACCAAGGAAAGTTATGTCGAGTCCACCACCATCGTAAAAGTCAAACATCTGCGGCTCTTCTATCAGGCATTCCATATTTATGGTGGCCCCGAAACTGAGACCACCTACAGGCATGCCCCCTATGGGGCCAGGTTCAACGGTAAAGGTTATCCAGTCAAGAATACCTTCCTCTGCCGCAACCCGTGGTACCGCTTCAGGTACACCAATACCTAGGTTGCCAACCATACCGGGACGAATTTCCATGGCAGCCCTACGGCCGATCAATTTGCGAGCAGATAGATCCAGCGGTGCTATGTGCTGTCGAGGTACTCGTATTTCACCGCTGTAAACAGGGTTATAAAGTTCGGCAAAAGTCTGCATATGGTGCTCAGGGGGTGCTACAACTACATAATCGACTAAGATTCCTGGGATCACAACACTTCTTGCCGCCATGGTACCGTGATCGCAGATGCGCTCGACCTGTACAATAACTTTACCGCCGCTATTCCTTACGGCCATAGCCATACTCAGATTTTCTAATACCAGGCATTCTTTTTCGAAACTGATATTACCAGCGGTATCTGCAGTTGTACCACGTAAAAGACCAATATTGATTGGGAAAGGTCGATATCGAAGATATTCTTCACCATCAAAGTATACGACCTCCACCAAATCTTCAGTGGTAATGGAGTTAACTTTACCGCCTTCAACCCGTGGGTCCACGAAAGTCTTTAGCCCCACTCGAGTAAATGTTCCCGGTCGCTTGCCGGCAATATCCCGTATCAGATGAGCAATCGATCCTTGAGGAAAGTTATACGCTTCTATTTCGTTGTTCAGAGCCATGGTACCGAGTTTAGGAGCAAGACCGGTATGGCCGCCTATTATTCTTTTGACAAGACCTTTGTGGGCAAAGTGGTTCATGCCGCGGTCAACACCGTCACCCTGACCAGCTACATAGACGAACGTCAAATCACGCGGACTGCTGCTTTTCAAAAAGCGTTCTTCCAGGGCAATAGCCAGATGCTCGGGGAAGGCATTGCCGACGAATCCCTCGGATGCAATAGTATCCCCATTTTGAATAACAGATATGGCTTCTTCCGCTGTCACTATTTTGTTGATCAGCATAGCTTTTAGTTACCTCATAGAAAATCTGATAATCTGAAATTTTGGTCCATGTTATTGTTTGGTCCCTGCAAAGCCTGCTAGTATTCTTCCTCATATCGCATGCCTTGAGAAGAAAGGGGCAATAGGATTTATTTCTCCTTAAAATAGCAAATCATGTGCCAATAATATCTAAACGCCTGTTCAGGGACTTTTTTAAGTATAGCGGGGCTTGGCAGGAGCCCTTTAGTCTACCTGGTTGCAGTTATCTGGTTTTGAATTGTAGTAATTTTGCAACGTGTAGCATTTTGGCGGCAGTCTCTGTAGACGTATCCGCTCACGGTCAAGGTTGATATGGCTGATATCGTAGTGTCTGCAGTAATCATGTTGTTCCTTTGTCATTTTCTATAGGCTGCTGCTTTTAATGGCATGGTTGTTGCTGTTTCTAAAACTGAAAGAAGATGCGTCTCAAATCAGCGCAATATCCAGAATTGATGTTTTACTTTTAGGAGAACAACAATGCTCGAAATCAGAAACTCTGTGGCTGTTGTCACTGGTGGTGCCAGCGGGATCGGTCTTGCCTTTTCGCGTTATTGGTTGCAGCAAGGCGGCAAGGCCCTGGTGGCAGATATTTCCGATCAGGGGTTAGAGGAGGCAGCTTCTATACTTGATGGTGATTTCACAACCCAAAGCTGTGATGTTACCAAGGAAGAAGATTGCTGCCGCCTTGCCGAAACAGCCATTAATACCTACGGCGAAATCAATATGGTAGCCCCCTTTGCCGGAATAATAAGTGATGGTCTGATGCTCAATACCGACCAGGGAACCGGCAAGGTAAAGAGCAAGATGAGCCTTGCTCAATTTCAGAAAGTCATCGATATTAACCTCACCGGAGTTTTTCTCACCATTCGGGAATGTGCCGAGAAAATGGTTGACCACGGCTGTCGAGGGCTGATTTGTCTCATTTCGTCTACGGGCTCATTGGGGACTGCCGGCCAGATTAACTATTCTGCCACCAAGGCGGCCGTCTCAGTGATGCCCAAGGTATTAACCGCAGAATTTCTGCGGCGCGGTCTTTCAGATCGTATCCGCTGTGTTGCCATTGCTCCCGGCTATGTTCGAACTCCGATTCTGGAAAACATGAACCAGGCTGCCCTTGATAAAATTCTTGGCGAGGTACCTATCGGCCGGCTTGTAGAGCCTGAAGAAATAGCTTCTCTCGCTGCTGAACTGTATCGCAATGAAGCTCTTAGTGGGGATGTCTACTTTGTTCACGGTGGTCTTCGTTTGGGTTCTAGAGGTTAAGGCATGAATTTTTTGGAGGAAATTTAAAGAAAAATACCTATATGTTCTTCGAACTTTCATAAATAAATAAATTGAAGGAGATATTATGAGTAACGTTAGCATTATTGGCGCCTATAACACCAAATTCGGTGCCTTTGTCGAGAAAAACAAAGAAACCGGGGAAATAAAAGATACCAAAAGTTATTATGAGCTTCTTGTTGAAGCAGGAAAAGGAGCGTTAACGGATGCCGGGTTGGATGCATCAATAATCGATGGAATCTGGATTGGTTCCTGTTCTCCTTCACTTTTTGTTAACCAGGAACATGTGGCTCCTCTTGGCCTGGAGGTAGCCCCTGAAGAATTTCGTTTTCTCCCCACCACACGAACTGAAGGTGCCTGCGCCTCTTCTTCTGTTGCTCTTTACAATGCTGCCTGGGCAGTGGAATCAGGTCGATTTAATTGTGTACTGGTAATCGGTGTAGAGAAGATGACTTTACTCTCCACAAGAGAGACCACCCATGCCCTGGCCTGTTCTTCCTTTTGGCCCGATGAGGGGTCCCGAGGTATGACTTTTCCGGGACTTTTTGCGGAGTATGCAAAAGGGTATCGGAAACAGTATAACTATACTTCGGACGAACTGCAAAAGATGCTGGCAGCGGTATCCGCTCTCTGCTATCGCAATGGCCTGGAAAATCCATTAGCGCATTTTGGTAAAGGTAGTCCACCTGATCGTTATGGCCTCACCACTGCGGAGGCTATCCTAAATCTTCCTGCGGAAGGTAAAGGCTCTAATCCGATGATCATAGATCCTTTGCGGCTACATGACTGTTCTCTAATTAGCGATGGAGCGGCTGCGCTGGTGCTTGCCCGGAGTGATATCGCCAAATCGATGAGTGCACGGGTAGTGGAGATAGCCGGTATGGGCATGGCGACGGAACGCCTGGCCGAAAACGTCCGTCCCAATATGCATGAACTTATCGCAGGCAAAGTCGCGGTTAATCGTTCCTTTGACGAGGCTGGAATTACTATCAGTGATGTTGATTTTGCAGAAGTTCACGATTGTTTCACCATTAATCAGCTGCTATCTACAGAGGCTCTGGGATTGTCTGAGGATGGCTCGGCCGGTTGGGACTTTATCAATGGGAAGTTTGATCCTCACAGCAAGTGTCCAGTGAATCTTTCCGGCGGTCTGAAAGCCAAGGGACATCCGGTAGGAGCCACTGGTGCATCAATGCATGCTCTGGCATACAAACAGTTGGTTGGTGAGCCGATAGGTGCTCGGCCTGAAAAAGGACAGCCAGAGATCGGTGTTGTATTTAATGTAGGAGGTTCGGCCGCCACTAACTGCGTAACAACCTTGAGAAGAAGCTGATCAACAAATTTATTGGTTCCCAAGAGGAGCAACACCCTCTTGGGAACTAGCCAGTCCTGTGCATCCAATCTGCCGAAGGAATCTGCTTTATGCTATAATCCCACCACATTGTCCTTGATTTTCTCCACACTTCAATATTTTTTCCTTGTTTTAGTACTCTGCTCGCGGTAGTGTTGTATTAAATTTACTACAACTTGCCGATCATTATTATGCTTGCTACAAACATTATTGCGGACTTTTACAAGACACTGCTCGATAACATGCAGGTCGGCGTTATAGCTGTCGATGTGCATGGAGTTATCATATATATAAACGAAACCTATGCTCGCTTCCTTGAGATTGGCGTAGATGATTCTCTTGGAAAACATGTAACCAAAGTTGTTAGCAACTCCAGACTACACATTGTTGCCGAAACTGGTAAGGCAGAAATCAATTATCCTCATAAGCACAAGAATATCGGTTTGCTCGTCCATCGTACTCCCATTAAAAAGAATAATCAGGTTGTAGCCGTATTGGGACTTGTCCTGTTTGATAGGGCGACTACTGCAGTCAATCTAGCTGAAAAACTGGCTCACCTTGAGACCAAGCTTAAGGTGGCCCAGGGTGAACTCGCTTCAATGCATGCCACTCGTTATTCCTTTACCGACATTAAAGCTGTCTCATCAGCGATGAGTGAAATAAAAAACCAGGCAATGAAAGCGGCTCATAGTAACCTGCCTGTATTACTTTCTGGTGAGTCCGGTACCGGGAAAGAACTATTCGCCCAATCTATCCACCGGGAAGGTTCTAGAAAGCCTTTTCCTTTTGTTCGAGTTAATTGTGCGGCGATCCCTAGAGAACTGTTTGAATCAGAACTCTTTGGATACGAAAAAGGCGCTTTTACCGGTGCGCATCCAAAAGGAAAAGCCGGCAAGTTTGAGCTAGCTCATTTGGGTACTATTTTTCTCGATGAGATAGGGGATATGCCATTAGAACTCCAACCTAAGTTGCTTCGTGTTCTGGAACTCAAGGAGTTTGAGCGGGTAGGCGGCAATAAATTAATATCATCAGATTTTAGAGTCATTGCCGCGACCAATCTCGATTTAGAGCAAGCGATGATGAATGGATCTTTCCGGCGTGATCTCTATTATCGCCTTAATTGCATTCCCTTGCATATTCCTCCTTTGCGTTCCCGCCCCGAAGATATTGGCATTTTGGCTGAGTACCTTTTGGAGCGCATATCACCTGACCGCTCCAGGCAGAAAATTCAGTTGAGTCCGGCAGCCGTTCGCCACCTTCAAGGCTATAGCTGGCCGGGCAATGGGCGGGAACTGCTTCATGTTTTGGAACGGGCGATTTTTGCCATGAGTGGAACTGTAATTACTTCTGTTGATATACCTGACTATATTCAAATGTCATTGCCGAATCCACCGGAATGGAAAATGCGTCAGAATCTGAAATCGTATGTAAGGGAAGCAGAAAAGGTTGCCATTCGGCACGCCCTGGCGGCAACAGAGCAGAATAAAACTTCAGCAGCAGAGCTCCTCGGCATCCACCGCACTTTGCTTTACCGGAAAATGCAGCAGCTCGGTATGCTTGAATTGAAGACCTGACTTATCGATTCCGAGTGTTTTGTTAACGCGGTAGAAGACAATGCCATTCTGGTAAATCAATTTGTCAGAAAGGTATGCTTTGTACTCTTTGATCAATTTTTTCATTGGCCGAGTACAGCTTACGAAAAGTTACGGCTAGGTCAGCAACTGGAAGCAAAACGAGAAATGAGGATGTAAAAGGATGTAATTAGTCCATCTTCTTCAGCCTTGGTCTCTGTTTTTTCCCTCTCACCTGAGAGATTGCCAAGCGATTCGTGAAAGAAATCGGTCCTGTTACCCGGCTTCTGCGCCCACGAACTTTGTCCTTAATCTCTTTGTCCTTGTTCCTCAGAAACAATTTCCAACTTCTGATTACCCACAGAAAAGCCAAGACCTCACTAAAAAATGTCGGTGATCTATATGAGCCTGTATCAGCTCTACATCCTAATACACAAATCAGGGATGAGTTCTTGCTGAAGGTTCATCAGGCACGGCTATCTCATATATCTGCAGATCACGGTCCTGCTGTATCACAACCGAAGGGACGGCTGTAAGCTGCAGCCTTGTGGCGATATCACTTGTGAGATAAAACACCGCTCGTTGGAGATCCTGGGCCAGGT
>CAYUPL010000111.1:0-7098 GCA_964446655.1 uncultured Desulfopila sp. | reverse complement strand
TTATCTGCGTTTTTCTGCGTAATCTGCGGATTACTCAGCATTTGCGTCCTCCTCAAGCAATTCCATAATTACTTCCTTATAGCACGCAATCAAGTCCTCCCGATCTTCATGCGGAACATCGAATGTATCCAGACAACGATTGAAAACATCTCCGGTATCCAGGTCATCAAGGGTTTCATTTTCCTGCATGGCGCTGAGGATCCGGTCCATAACCCGCCTGTTTTTAATCCGGCTGATCTCCAGGTCTGTGCCTGCCAGGGCATCCTCCAGCAACTCCCGCAGATTGCCGATGATGTCGCTGCCGGTATATTCAATCTCCAGCCAGGCACGGCTTGCATCTTTTTTCAGTTCTTCCAGCCCGGCATAGATATCATCCAGTGAACCAACGATGCGGACCAGTTGCTGAAAACAGGGGATAACTTTTTCTGTTATCCGCAGGTTACACTGATTTTCGCTGATTATTTTTTCAACTTTAACATCTGCGTTCATCTGCGTAATCTGCGGATAAAACTCAATGAGCACAACCTTCTTTTCCTGCGTCGCCTCACCATAGCCCATTGGTATGGGCGAACCACAGTAGCGTATATGCTCCGCGCTGCCGACCGCCTGCGGCACATGCAGATGTCCAAGGGCAAGGTAGTCGATTGAAGAAGGAAAGACCTCCACACCGACATGGGCCAGCGAACCGACATACAACTCCCGCACACCATCTCCCTCGACGGTCCTGCCGCCGGCGGTGAATAAATGTCCCATGGCAATTATGGGAATATGTTTATGCACAGGTTGTGCTGATTTCCAAAGGGTATCCCTTTTGTGTTCCGCGATTGCGACCACAGCAGAATAATGTTGGCGAATACCCTCCACCAGTTTCCGGTTTTTGTCGTCAATAGTTTCTCCCGGCGCAACAAGGCGAATATCGCGATCTCTCAGGTAGGGCACGGCACATATAATCGCTTCAACATTTTCTGCGCTCATCGGCGTAATCTGCGGATTTTTCCGCAGAACAATCACTTCATCTTCCAGGGTTTCAGAGATGGAGCCGACCACATATACATTCAGCGCCCGCAGCAGTTCCTTGGGCGCATTCAAAAATGAAGGAGAATCGTGGTTCCCGGCAATGACAACAATATGGCGACAACATGAGGCTGCAACCCGGCAGAGAAAACCATAGTAAAGCTCCTGGGCTCGATTGCTGGGCGTGCCGTTATCAAAAACATCTCCGGCAACCAGCAGCACATCGATACCTTCTTCGTCAATGGTATCTGCCAGCCAATCGAGAAATGCGGAAAATTCCTCATAGCGTTTCCGCCCGTACAGGGAGCGTCCCAAATGCCAATCCGAGGTATGGAGAATCTTCATCAACCAGGGCTCCAAAGGTAATATACCGTCTTGTCTGTAACACATTAACAGGCGAGAAGAGTTGCTTGGCACAGCCGGAACAGCTTTCCTCACATCCTCTCCAACAAGAGTAATCAATTACCAGTTTTTTATCATAATTGCGTTTATATTTTGATATTTTCCCAGGTCACCAAACCCTACCGGATGCGATGAAGCCTGCAGGCATGAGGCCTCAGCCCGTCTGCTCAGTACCATGGCCATTGATTTGCTGCCTGATTGCACTCTCTTCTTTATCCAGGCAAAAACCATTTATTTGTGATATATTTATTGCAGAAAGGTCAGTGACTTGACAATCTTGTGTCCTTGACCTCCGCTATGGTGTCCGGTTGGCCGGGGGAAAGATGTATCCTCGAAGAGTGCCGGCGAAAACCGATGGTGAATGCAATGAGAAGCGTGCTGAGTAAAACGGTTATTTTCTTTGGAACATGCACTTTCCTTCTCTTTTTTACGCTGCTTCAGACCCCGACCGCAAGCGCACAAGCAGAAGAGCTCTCCATAAAAATAGGAGTGCTGGCCATACGGGGGGAAGAACAGTGTTTGAAGAGCTGGTCCCCTACTGCCGACTATCTCACCCGACAGATACCTGGTTTCCGCTTTGCCATTGTGCCCCTCTCTCATGATCAGGTTGCCGCAAGCGTCAAACGCGGCGAAATTGATTTTGTCCTGACCAATTCATATTTGTATGTTGGACTTGAGCAGCAGTATGGAATCAGCAGGATTGTCACCATGAAGGAGTTGCGGCTGGGGAAAACATATTCAACCTACGGCAGCGTGATCTTCCGTCGTGCCGACCGCACTGATATTCAAACCATTGCCGATCTTGAAGGAAAATCCTTCATGGCGGTCTCCGAAAAATCCCTTGGCGGCTGGCTTATGGCCTGGCGTGAGTTTCAGGAAAAAGGCATCAAGCCGCACCGCCATTTTAAAGAACTGCGATTCGGACAGACCCATGATGAAGTCGTTATTGCGGTTCGTGATGGTCTTGTCGATGTCGGCACGGTACGAACCAATACTCTGGAAACCCTTGATGCGGAAGGAGTAATCAGCCTTGCCGACTATTCCGCTTTTCCGCCACTTCACGATCCTGAACGAAAGACACCCTACCTTCTCTCAACCCGGGAATATCCGGACTGGCCGATGGCAAAAACCTGGAAAACGTCGGACCATCTGGCGGAAAAGGTGGCCGTGGCATTGCTGCAAATGACTCCTGACTCCCCGGAGGCAGTCGCTGCCGGATGTGCCGGCTGGACCATACCACTGAATTACCAGCCGGTCATGGAATGCATGATGGAATTGCGGGTGGGACCATATACGGAGTTGGGGCAGGTTTCCGTTGCCGATATCCTACGCAATTATGGGCCATGGATCTTTTTTGCCTGCACCCTTTTCACTGTTCTTTTCGTTTTCACCGGTATTACTCTCCGGTTGAATCGCCGGATCAAAGCCTCCCGCGATCTGCTCCTGGCCGAGATAGACTTGCATCATAAAGCAGACAAGGAACTGGAACAGGCAAAATATCAGGCCGAGGCGGCTACGCTGGCGAAGACGCAATTTCTGGCCAATATGAGCCACGAGATCAGAACCCCGATGAACGGCATAGTTGCCGCAACCGAACTGGCCCTGGCCGAACCGCTGGCGCCGGAAGTGGAGGAGTATCTGCATATCGTTCAGAATTCTTCCTATGCCCTGCTGGGGATAATCAATGATATTCTGGATTTTACCAAGATTGAAGCCGGGCAGCTCGAACTCAAGGAAAGAGTTTTCACGCTCGATGAGATGCTGGATCGGGTTATGGATGTCTTTATCAACCAGGCAGCCGAAAGGGGCATCGAACTCCTTGTCGATATCGAAGCCGGCACACCCCGGATTCTTCTGGGCGATTCTCTGCGGCTGCAACAGGTTCTCATCAATCTGATCGGCAATTCGATGAAATTCACCGGTGTCAACGGCATCATTCTCACCAGCGTCGAGGATGTCAGTGCTACTACCGAAGGACTGCTCGACAACCAGGTCATGCTCGCCTTTGCCGTCCGGGATAACGGCTGCGGCATTGCTCCGCAGTATATGCCCCTGCTTTTTGAGCCGTTTACTCAAGGAGATTCCTCTTCAACACGCCAATACGAGGGTACCGGCCTCGGTCTCAGCATCTGTAAAAAATTTGTGACCATGATGCACGGCACCATTGGCGTAGAAAGTACCGTCAATCAGGGGGCGACGTTTACGTTCACCGTGCGTCTGGTCAAGGCCGGCACCACCCTCCCGTCACGATTCGTTTTTCCTCCCGATATCCGCGGACTCAATGTCCTGGTGGTTGATGATTGTGCCGACAGCCGGGAGATCATGACCCGGATGCTGAAATCTCTTGGTTTTAAAGTCGAAACCGCTGCTTCGGGAGCTGAGGCAATCCGCCGCATGAAAAAAGGAGATGTACCGGCCAAAATCGAACTGGTGTTGATGGACTGGCAGATGGACGAACTTGATGGTATTGAAACCTCCCGCAGAATTCGTCAGGAATTGCAACTGCATCTGCCGATCATCATGATGACTACCTTTACCAGGGAAATCCACAAACTGGAGGCGGAGAAGGTCGGCACCAACGGATTCCTGACCAAACCGATCTTTCAGTCAACCTTGTTTGATGCAATTATGGACGCCTTCGGCAAGGAAGGTGCGCACCATAGCGGCGTGAAGAGTGATTTTACCACCAGGGCCTCAATGTACAAAAAACACCTGACCGGTTGTCGCATACTGGTGGCGGAAGATAATCTGACCAATCAGCATGTTGCCAGGGCTATCCTGGCTTCCGCCGGAATCCTGGTCCGCATAGTGGCAAACGGAGAAGAGGCTCTGGAGGCGGTAAAGACAGCAAACTACGATGCAGTACTCATGGATATCCAGATGCCGAAGATGAATGGATATGAGGCAACCCGGATGATCAGAAAACTCCCCGAATACGACACCATGCCCATCGTGGCGATGACGGCACATGCCCTTAAAGGTGATGAGGAAAAATGTCTTGAAGCGGGTATGGATGGATATGTTGCTAAACCCATCAATCAGGATCGTCTTTTCTACACCCTCTGGCGACTTCTCCGTAGCCGGAACAGAGTTGAAGGCGCCGATGGCACGGCGGATGAGGGAACCCCTCCGCATGGGCAGGAAAGAGTGGTGCGGCCCATACCTGAAGATGCGGCAGCAGTTGCTGACACTGTGACGGAAAAGGCGATTTTACCGCCGATTCTTCCGGGAATTGATGTTGCGAATGTGTTGCAGTCAACCGGACTTGACTGGTCGACATTCAGGGATGTCATCATCGGTTTTCTCAACGACAACCGTGAAACAGGATTGACTGTTGCAGAGGCCGAAAAAAACGGCGATCTGGAGTCACTGCGGAAAATAGCCCATGGTCTCAAAGGAAGTGGTGCCAATATCGGCGCCCGCGATCTGCAACTGGCAGCAGATGCCCTCGAATCCGGTTGCAGAAACAACCTTCCCGAAGACCGGATAGCAGTGCTGGTACAAACCTTACAGCAGGAGCTGGCCCTGGTCCTCTCACTCAGATCTCGACTTGAGGACTCAACAGGAGAAGGCAACAAGAGCTCCGTCCATGAGGACCTCGATCTGTACAAGCTCCTTGCCGATCTCAGCCGGGCAATTGATGAGGCCGACCCGGAACGAATTCGGGCCGATACCACGGAAGTTATCAAGCTGCTCAGGACCCTGGGTCTCAGCGATCAGTCCACCCTTCTGGCCCTTGAGACGCAGACCCGCCGTTATGATTATGACGAAGCCCGCAAAACATTGCAGCGTATAAAGGACTCTCTGGAGGAACACCAATGAATGACTCCCGGCCTTTGGTCCTGGTAGTTGACGACAATGCCACCAATATTGACCTGCTGGTCAATACCTTGAAAGATGATTACCGCCTCGGTATTGCCAAAAGAGGTATAAAGGCCATTGAGTATGCCGAAAAATTTCATCCCGATCTCATCCTGCTCGATATCATGATGCCGGAAATGGATGGCTATGAGGTCTGTGACCGGCTGAAGAATTCTCCCGATACCCAGTCAATTCCCGTCATCTTTATCACTGCCATGACGGACACGATTAACAAGACCAAAGGGTTTGATCTCGGAGCGGTCGATTATATCACCAAGCCCTTTCATAGTGCCGAGGTCCGCGCACGGGTTCGTACCCACATCGCCCTTGAGGACATGAAAGAGAAATTACGTTCCCAGAACACGCTTCTCGAAAAGATGGTCGAAGATAAAACTTCTGAATTACGGCAGATGCTTCATGGCAGCATCTGCTGTATGGCGCAGATGGTTGAGATTCGTGATCCCTACACTGCCGGACACCAGCAGCGGGTCGCGCAACTGGCCGGTGCCATAGCCTTGAAGATGGGATTGTCGGCAAGAATCATCGAAGGGGTTCGTGTTGCCGGACTTCTCCATGATATCGGAAAAATACGAATCCCCGTCGCTATTCTCAACCGGATGGGCCATATGCTCGATGCCGAAATGGAGGTTATCAAGATTCATCCTCAGATCAGTTTTGAAATTCTGAAAAATATCTCCTTTCCCTGGCCCTGTGCCAAGATAGTGTTACAGCACCACGAACGACTTGATGGTTCGGGATACCCCTATGGCTTGCGGGAAGATGAGATCCTCCTGGAAGCGAAGATTCTGGCTGTAGCCGATGTTGCCGAGGCGAAGAGCTCTTTCAGACCGTATCGTCCGGCCCTCGGCATCGAAGTGGCACTGGCTGAATTGCGAGAAAATAGAGGAGTAATATATGACAGCGAGGCCGTTGATGCCTGTCTTGATCTTTTTGAAAAAGAATCCTTCCAGTTTGAAAAGACAGAGCTGAGATCAGATCCGTTGACAGGGGTGAAGCTCTGACCATGGTTCAATGGCACTCACCCGTATTTCAAGGTATCCTCACACCCTGAAAGAAAGCGTCGCCAAGAAAAAATCACCTGGATTTTCCGGTTGACCGTTTCGATTTCCGCAGACGATATCCCGTTCAATTTTCAGCGGCCTTGTTACAACTCATGTCTGCACCTTCACTACCGTGCTGATCAGCCATGCGGTATAGCCCACATAAACCATTTCAGGAGCGGATGTCCCAAAGCCGACGATCACCATACCGATTAACAATGGCGGCATGCCGAAATGACGTGCCGTGACCGCTGAACCTTCCACAAAACGGTCTGCACTCCAAACAAGCAGTACAAGACCGGCTATCAAAGCAGCTGTTGCTGTTAACATAATTTAGTCCTGACTGTCATTCCATTTACCTTTCCGCCCCGGGCCAGCCGGTTATCGTTGGCGAAAAACACTCACGCTTTCCAGCATGTTGACCTCAAAGTAACAGACCCTGCATTACAGATTCGTATATTTGGTGTTTTTTCCTTTTGCCTTTTCTACCGGATACTTTTGCTCACTTTTCTCGATCTTGCGTTGCAAGGCCCTGCCCAGTTCGATATCGAACCGTTGCGAAAACCGGAGTAAAAAGAAGAAGACATCGGCGAGTTCATCTTCAATCTCCTCCTTTTTCCGGGGATCATCCAACAAGGCCAAGGCCTGTTCATCCGACTGAAAGCGGAAATGCTCCAAGAGTTCCGCGGCCTCGGTAATCACCCCGATGGCCAGATCTTTGGGAGTGTGGAACTGGTCCCAATCGCGCGCCTCACAGAAT
>CAYUPL010000110.1:4329-7168 GCA_964446655.1 uncultured Desulfopila sp. | reverse complement strand
ACAGTATATTGAATTATTTGCAACCGGCTTATACTTTGTCAACTTTTTTGCATGGTTTTTTGTAACCTATTTGGCGCACAAATTGACTATTGCGTCATTTGATTGGCGCAATTATTGACATTGTGCGCCAATCAGAATATGATTTCACTTCTTTAACTCATCCGTTGACAATTTGAGGAGTCAGGTTGTGCCAAAGAAACTTGCCGCCGGTGTAGATGGTCGAATTCTCGAAGAAATTGATCATCATCCTGAAGGGATTGGGATTGAAGCCCTTCACGCCCGTTTTGCGGAGGACATCAGTCGGCGAACTTTGCAGCGACGACTGGCACAATTCGTCTCAGAAGGAAAAGTTGTCACAAAAGGCAAACGGCGGGGACTTCGTTACCAGCTTGCGCTGAATATCGGTGAGATTGATGGAGAGGGCCCAGGTCTCACAGACAAAATATCAGCTGACTATATTCCTCTTTCGCCTGAAGGACAGGACGTAAAGGGCCGGGTCCGTCGTCCGCGCCATATGCGCACTCCCGCCGGCTACAATCAAAATTTTCTGGAAGCATATTATCCCAACGAGACCGCATATCTGCCAACCGAACTGCGCAAGCAGCTTCATACACTCGGCACGCCCCCGGATGGCGACCGGCCCGCGGGCACCTTCGCTCGTGACATCACAAACCGACTTTTGATAGATCTCTCATGGTCGTCATCACGTCTCGAAGGCAACACCTACAGCAGACTCGATACCGAAAGACTGATTGAGTCTGGTCAGGTTGCCGAGGGAAAAGAGGCGCTGGAAACGCAGATGATTCTCAATCACAAAGCAGCAATCGAGCTGTTGCTGAATGAAGCCGACCTGGTCGACTTTACTCCTTACACCATTCGCAGCCTGCACGCCCTTCTTTCCGACGGCCTTCTTGAGGACAGCAGTGCTTGCGGGCGCATTCGCCAACGACCGGTCGAGATCGGTGGAAGTGTTTACCGGCCGATCGCCATGCCTCGACGTCTTGAGGAACTTTTTGAAATCATCCTCTCCATGGCGCGGGAGATTCGTGATCCGTTCGAGCAGGCTTTTTTCGCCATGGTTCACCTGCCATATTTGCAACCTTTCGAGGATGTCAACAAACGGGTTTCCCGGCTTGCCGCCAATATTCCGCTGATCAGGCATAACCTTTGCCCACTCTCCTTTATCGATGTACCGGAACGTGCGTACATCGATGCTATGTTGGGAGTATACGAATTGAATAGTGTCGGTCTTTTGAGAGACGTGTTCGCCTGGGCCTATGAGCGATCATGCCAGCAGTATCTTGCTGTGCGACGCCAGTTGGTGCCGCCGGACATTTTCCGTCTGCGTTACCGCCAGGCGCTCGGTGAAACAGTTAAGGCGATTGTCTTACGGCTGAAAAAACCCAGCAGAGAAACGGTTATGGCTGCAATACCTTCTTCGGTTGCACCGCTGGATTGTGATAAGTTCGTAGGTCTTGTCCTAGACGAATTTGAAAACCTTTATGAGGAAAATGCTATCCGGTTTGGTATCCGTCCCGTGGATTTCTCGGCGTGGAGTCAAAAGACAAAGCAAGGAAGATAGGAAGAGCTTCGTTTGCTTGGATCTGGAGTGGTTGTATCGGCTTTTGGCGGAACCGAAACGATGGAAACGGCAGCTTGTTTTACCGGTTTTTGCCTGGCAGGTGTTGGTGGCGAAGGTGAAGATGGGGTTTAAATAGGGTTTGTTGATTTATTGGACTCGTGATGGAAGATAAAAAAATAGAGTATAAAAAATCGTTTGGCATTATCACCCTTGTGGCTTTTGCGAACAGTGAAGGTGGTAAGGTTTTAGTTGGAGTCCAGGATAATGGAGAGGTTTGTGGTGTACACATTGGCCCGGAAACAGTGCAGCGCTATATCAATGAAGTCAAGACTTCGACCTATCCGCAGCTGTTCCCCTCTGTTCAATCCATGGAGAGGGATGGGCAAACCATCTTAGTGTTTGAAATAAGTGAATATCCTGTTAAGCCGGTCGCTTACAAGAATCGGTATTATAAGAGAATACATAACAGTAACCATTTGCTAAGCTTAGAAGAAATCGTAGATCTTCAGCAGCAGTCGTTGGCTGTTTCATTTGACGCCGTTCCCCGTGGGGAGAAACTGGATTCTTTAGATTTGAAACTTATAGAACTTTTTCTTCAGCGCATAAATGAACGTGGCCGTCTCGAACTCAAGGGCGATGTGGTTACCAGTCTGAAAAAGTTAAAATTCATCCGTGATGAAAAGATAACTTTTGCTGCTCATCTCCTCTTCGGTGTTCCAGATACTTCCATACGAATTGGGCGTTTTAAAACCGAAGCCACCATCATAGATGACATTGTTTTGTCGGGTCCATTGTATCCGATGGTTGATGAGGCGATGAAATATATCAAGAAGCACATCAATCTCTCATATCACTTTGACGGCAGTGTGCAAAGAAAGGAGCGTTGGCAGTATCCTCTCGAGGTGATAAGAGAACTGTTGCTTAATTCTGTTGTACACCGGGATTATAAGAATGTATCGGATATCATAATTAAAATTTTTGACGATAAGATAGTGTTTACGAACCCGGGATTACTTTTTGGGAAACTACGGATCGCTGATTTGCAACGTAATGATTATGTGTCTTCTTTGCGGAACCGGCTGCTTGCGGAGGCTTTCTACCTGTCTGGCGATATTGAGCGCTATGGTACCGGTTTTGTGCGGATCAGGGAAGTTTTACTGGATTATCCGGAAGTTGAGATTTCTATGGAAGAGTTTGCAGACTTTTTCATGGTTGTTTTGCAGATACAGGAAACCAGTACCCAAGCTACCCCCCAAG
>CAYUPL010000110.1:0-4229 GCA_964446655.1 uncultured Desulfopila sp. | reverse complement strand
TTTTTCATGGTTGTTTTGCAGATACAGGAAACCAGTACCCAAGCTACCCCCCAAGTTGAGTCAGAAATACTCCGTATTCTTCGTGTGTTGGATAAGCCTTTAGGCAGGCAAGAGATTCAGGATAGATTGGGGTTGCAGGATCGGAAATATCTTCGGGAAAAATATTTGCTGCCGGCGCTCGAAGCTGGATTTATTGAATTATCAATACCGGATAAACCCAATAGTCCCAATCAGAAATATCTTCTTTCTGAAAAAGGACAAATGACCATTGAGAGGGAAAAGAAAAACCAGTGAGTTTTGGAGGGGAACTCAGCAGGTTTAAGAATTGTTGTTGACCTGGGTCGGGGAATTGGTTTTTGTCCGGACTTGTTGATGTGGTTGTGAATTGGTGTTGGGCTGCGCTGCGCTTAGCACCAACCTACGATCCGATGTAGATCGGACGCTCTGGCCAGGATGTGGGATTGATGAAAAAACCGGGGTACGGTCCGATGTAGGTTGGGTGTGTGGAATGAGGTGGAACTTTTTTGGATTTTTTGATTCATTTTTCTTTTAAAATTTTGTGATGAAGATATTGAATATTGTTGGGGCGAGGCCGAATTTTATGAAGATGGCTCCCATTATTGAGGCCATGAATACCTATCCTGATGCTATCGAGCATTTGCTGGTGCATACCGGGCAGCATTATGACGAGAAGATGTCGAAGGCCTTTTTTGATGATCTGGGCATACCGAAGCCGGATATCGATCTGGGGGTAGGTTCCGGCAGTCATGCGGAGCAGACCGGTAAGGTTATGGTGGAGTTTGAAAAGGTCTGTCTGCGAGAGAAGCCTGATCTGGCGATCGTGGTGGGGGATGTTAACTCCACTATGGCCTGCACCATTACGGCCAAGAAGCTCGGCATTAAGGTGGCCCATGTGGAGGCCGGGCTGCGCTCGCGGGATATGGGGATGCCGGAGGAGATTAACCGGCTCTGCACCGATGTATTGTGTGACTATCTCTTTACCACCGATCATTTTGCCGATGAGAATCTGCGGGCCGAGGGTGTGGCTGACGAAAAGATTGTTTTTGTCGGCAATGTGATGATCGATACTTTGCTGAAGCATCGGCGGATGGCGGAGAGTCTGGATGTTATGGGGAAAATGGGGTTGGAAAAGGGCAAATATGCCATGCTCACCATGCACCGGCCTTCCAATGTTGATGATAAATCGATACTGCAGGGAATTCTGGAAGCGTTGCATACAATCGGTGAGGCCTTGCCCATTATCTTTCCCATACATCCACGGACCAGGAAGATGGTGCAGCAGTTTGGTTTGGAGCATTTTTTCACCGAGGGTGGTAAGGCAAGAGGTATCTGGTTGACTGAGCCGCTTGGATACCTTGAGTTTCTTCATCTGAATATGCATGCGAAGATGGTGCTGACCGACAGCGGCGGTATTCAGGAGGAGACCACGGTACTGGGCGTGCCCTGTATCACCATGCGCCATAATACCGAGCGGCCTGTAACCTGTGAGGTGGGCACCAATGTGATTGTCGGTAATGATCCGGCCAGGATTCTGGCTGCGGGGGAAGCAGTGATGAGTGGCGAGTGGCGCAGTGGCGAAATTCCGGAGAAGTGGGATGGCCGGGCGGCACAGCGGATTGTGGAGTGGCTGGTGCAGAACTGGAATGTTGCCTGAATTATATCCCTCTGCATGATGCGCATGGGGGGCGACGTTTATGAATATGTCAAAGGAATTGTCCGAAGAGCTGCAAATTGTAGTGCTGTGCTCAAAATCACAGCTCTACCCTGGTGATTTGACCAGGGTAGAGGAGTTGCTGCAAGGTGAATCGGACTGGTCATTGATTATCGATTTAGCCAACAAACACAAGGTACTTCCTCGTGTATGGGAAAATCTGAATGCTCAGTTTTTCGAGCTAATACCAGAGAATATATCCGCGTTACAGAAAGCTGCCGGTCGATCTCATTTTCTTACCTGCGCCTTGATGGTCAAGCATTTGCTTGAGGTTCTGGTCCTGTTTGAGCAAAAAAGTATATTCTCTATTCCCTATAAAGGACCGGTAGCAGCGTTGTATCTGTATGGTGATATTTCTCTAAGGTCATACGGTGATCTTGATCTGCTCATTTCCCGCGATGATTTTCCCAGAGTGTTTCAGGTTATGCTTGAAAATGGTTATGCCCCTGAAATTGATATACCCTCCAAACAGCTTGTATTATATTCCAGTGTTGAAGATAATCTTTCTTTCAGGAGCCCACGTGGACTTCTCTTTGAGATTCACTGGGAATTATCCGGAAGGTATTTGAGAAAGCCGATGGATATGGATTTTGTCTGCAGGGACTTGGGGTCGGTTAAATTGGCCAATAGGGAAGTACCTATATTTTCTGACGAAAATCAATTTATCTACTTTTGCCTGCACGGTACCAAGCACTGCTGGGAGCAGCTTGATCTGGTTTCTTGTGTGGCTGAACTTTTGGGAAAAGCGAAAAATATTGACTGGCGGTATGTTTTTGGCACTGCCACTGAATATAGATGTAAAAGGATGCTTTTTGTTGGTATTCTTCTGGCGGAGAAGCTGTTTAGTACTGCTGTTCCTTACGGGGTTCGCCGGGGAATTATTCTGGATGAAAGTTCTGTAGCCTTAAGCGAAGAGATTTACAATAAAGTCTATGCTGCGAGTGCTGAAAACAGCAAAGTGACAGACCCCAGGTTTTCGCTTTTACGGATGAATATCCGTGATTCGAGGATTGATTTAGTTCTATATATTCTCCGCCTTGTATTTATCCCTTCAAAAGCAGAATGGCAGGCAGTGCTTTTTCCTTCAGTGATTAGGTGGATGTATTATATTATACGACCTTTTCGGGTGGCTGGGGCTGTCTTGTCGAGGGCCTTTAAAAAAGGTATTGCTATTTTTATATGAATAGACCGGTTAAGCGTGCTTGACCAATGTATTTATTGGCCCTGGTATCATTTTATTTTTACCTTCTCAAGGATTGTAGATCAGGTATTTATGCACAAACTTGCTTATCTCCTGGATATGCGGTGCATCATACATCAGTTTTCTGGTAAGATGGTGTCCGGCAATTTCGAGAAAACTCCCCCAGATTTTTATCATTTCGTTGTAGTATAGTCCCATTCTTGCGGCAAAAGGTCCCCGGTCTTCCAGCGGGACCGGCATATATTGGACATCGACCTCCAGGCCAAGACCTATCAAATGCATTTTAAGAAGAAAAAGAAAACGCGGCATATGGTAGGAAGATGTTATCAAGATGACAGAGTTGAAATTGTGTTGTTCAATTCTCTGCACTGCGACATAGGTATCTTCGAAGGTGGAACGGCTTTTGCCTCCCTCCAGTAGTTGTAACTGAGCCAGGCCCTCGTATTTTTCCGCTTTATTTTTCAGCAGGTTAGCGGTGCTGTTGACTATTATCAGATTTGGCGCCAAGCTCTGTTGGGCCAGTATCCAGGCCTTGATTTCCCGTTCTTTGCCGCCGCCTGGGAAGAGTACGATGTGGTCGGCGTTGTGCAGACTTTTGCTGTCGTCGGCCAGCAGGTAGAAAGCGCAGAGCTGCGCGATGGCTACGAGAAGTACCAGGGTGATCAGCAGGGCAAAGGCCATCTTAAATAATTTTAGTAAAAACATGGCGCGAGGGGGTGTGAGAACCGGGGCAACCCGAACTTCTCATAAAAATTGTTTCGATTTCGATACACTTGATGGTATTCCAAGGTGTTCACGTAGTAAAATCATGTGGTAATATCTCCTTCGCCCAGGTTGGCAAAGGGGATACCAGCATATTATAGTTTCCTGATTTGAGCGCGACTATTTGGCGGAAGGGATCATCTCTCAGGGAATTGTCCAACAATCTGGCTTCGTCCACCAGGGTTAAAGCGGTCTTGATGTTTTTCATTGTTCGAGGAATGCGGGCATGTATTTTTTGAACAGGTACGTTATGCCCTCCCTCGGAGACACGCTGTTTAACTCGAGCTTCATTTAAAGACGAGGAACGTAAATGTATGTAGATCAGTATGATTCTGTAACCATGAGCTTTTGCCTGGGCAAGAAAATCTATTTTCGATTCATGCGAAAAGACAGTCTCAAAACAAAATGATACTCCCTTTGCAATAAGATCTTCTCGAATTTTGGCGGCAACTGTAGCGGCGAGATAGCTTACATCTTCGGTGTTTTCCGAATCGATTTCTCGTGCTATCACATCCGCATTGACAAATTGTATGC
>CAYUPL010000109.1:0-7303 GCA_964446655.1 uncultured Desulfopila sp. | reverse complement strand
TTGTCCGGGAGACAGATTTAATTTTTCTAGGAAAGATTGAGGGGACTGATTTTTTTTCACGTTGTTTTGTGAAAATAAATCTGTCTCCCGTATTCGAAGAAGAAAAATAAAATCAGTCCCCTAGCTACCGAGTCACTAGCATCGCATCCGATTTGGCTGAGCTTCGTACGTAATCAGATTTATAATTGACCCACATTTCTTTCATGGTAGAGAAGGCGATAATGAAAAACCTGCCGACGACGCACGATTTCACCAGAATTGCTGTTGACGATATCCCGCTTATTGATGTACGGGCACCTGTTGAATTTGCGGCGGGAGCCTTTCCGGGTGCCGTCAACCTGCCGTTGCTGGACGATGAAGACCGACATCTCGTCGGCCTTTGCTATAAGCGCAACGGCAAGGAAGCCGCTTTTGAGCTTGCCCACAACCGGGTCAGCGGCACAGTGAAAGAGGCCAGAATTGCTGCATGGCTCGCTTTTCGGAAAAAGCACCCGGATGCTTTGCTCTACTGTTTTCGAGGAGGTATGCGCTCCCAAACGGCGCAGCAATGGCTCCTTCAGGAGAGCGGTGTAACCGTTGCACGGCTTCAGGGCGGCTATAAGGCCTACCGGCGTTTTTTGCTTGAGGCGCTCGATCCTGAAAAGATACGCGCGGTGCCGGTGCTGCTTGGTGGCCGGACGGGCTGCGGCAAAACAATTTTGCTGCGCCGTCTGGAGAACAGCATCGATCTCGAGTCCATTGCCAACCATAGAGGCTCTGCTTTCGGTGGGTTTCTGTCACCGCAGCCTACCCAGATCGATTTTGAGAACACTCTGGCCGTTTCGCTTATCAAGCATGCACATAAGGGATGCAGATATGTCGTCCTGGAAGATGAAGGGAGTTACATCGGAGCCCGCTATATTCCACACCCATTAGCCGCCTATTTCAATAGAGACAGCATGGTTGTATTGCAGTGCGAACAGGATAGTCGTATAGATATCACCTGGCAGGAATATGTGGTTGATGCTCAGCAGAGCTACCAATCTCTCTATGGTGCCGAACAGGGTCTGGCCATGTGGTACCAACATATCGAGTCGCGGCTCCATCGTATACGTAAGCGACTGGGAGGAGAGCGGTTGCAGAGAGTCAGCCGGCTCCTTGCCGAGGCGCAACACCTCCAACTCACTCATGGGGAACAGGCCGCCCACCGGCAATGGATCGAATTGCTGCTTCTGGAGTATTATGACCCCATGTATGATTACCAGATCGAAAAAAGCGGCAGAAAGATTTTGTTTCAGGGGCAGGCGGAAGAGGTGCTGGCCTATCTGCGCAATCTTGAGAAGTAAATCCGATAAAATCCTAGAATACTGGCTGTTCCAAGTCAGAGAAGCAGACAATGTCCGTTGCGGCGCAGCCAGTTTCTCTTCTCCCGCCAGTCCGGTATGTGTTTCGCAACCAGTGCCCAGTATCTGCTGGAGTGGTTTGCTTCCTGCAAATGGCACAGTTCGTGAACGACAACGTAATTGATGATCTCTTCAGGAGCCATGATAATTTTCCAGTTATAATAGATCCTGCCGTCACTGAAACAGCAGCCCCAGCGTGACCTGTATTCCTTTACGGCAACAAAAACGGGTGCGTAGCCGCAAAGCAGACCATACTCAAAGGTTTTGCTTTGCAGAATTCGGCGAGCCTGCGAGATAAACCAGCGATGCAGCCGTTCCTGTATATAGTTGCTCCGTTCTTCTTTTGTCAGAACATAGGGCACTGCCACCGACAGTCTATCGTTCTTGATACAGACATCGTCTCTGCCGTCTACCAATGTCAGAGAGAGGGGTTTTCCTCTGAACAGGAACTGCTCTCCCTCTTCAAAGTGATGCCGGGGGATCTGAAATTCACAACTGTCCAGCTCGTTGAGCCTGGCTGTGATCCACTGTTGCTTTCGCTCGGCAACGGCATTGATCTCGGCGTCCTGAAGAGAGACAGGCGCCAGGATCTCCACGGTTTTATCGGGATGAACGATGATGGCAACAGTCTTCCTTCTTGCCTTTCGTGTTATGGTATATGTAAACGACTCCATGAATCCGTATTTACCCGAAGTATCTTGAAAACGATACCCTATTTAACCTTGGGGGGCTCGAAAAAGAGACGGTCGCGGGAAATCGGGCCTGCACGGAGACCTGCGAGAAGCAGGAAAAAGAATCTTGTCTCCGAAGGACTGCTGATTAGTATATAGCAAAAGCAAGGCTTAATCCGGGTTAACAAAGGGAGATGATTTATGACGGAACATAAAAATGTGCTTGGCACACCGCTACAGAGCTGTAGTCTTGATCCCATGACCGGGTTTACCCGTGAGGGGAGCTGCAAGGTTATCGATGGTGATATTGGAGTTCATGGTGTTTGTGTGATTGTTACAGCAGAGTTTCTCCTTTTTTCCAAAAAAATGGGAAACGACCTCTCTACCCCCATGCCATTGTATGGGTTTCCAGGTCTTAAGCCGGGTGATCGATGGTGCCTCTGCGCACCGCGATGGAAGGAGGCCCTGGAACATGATATGGCGCCTCTGGTTGATCTGATGGCGACTCATGAAGCGGCTCTGCAGTACGCCACTCTGGAACAGCTTCTGCGGCATTCCGCAGGCAGTGGTCAATAAAGAGATCAGGAGCTGTTCGTCTCAGCGAGGGAAATCGCTTGCAGAACCTCATCCACAGGGGGATCGTCTCCTGCCTCACTGCTGCGGTAGGAATACAGCACAGATTGCTGTGGGCTGACGACCAGAGCGCCGCCAAGCTGGAGGGCGCTTCCCTGGATGGATCCGGGCAGAATTCCCCGGCGCAGGGCAGTAAAGGCCCGGCTTATGGATTTGCGTCCCATCAGCCCGACCAGTCCGCTGGTGAGTCCGAGCATTCGAAACGTTTCTCGCGAGGGATCGGTGAATAAATTCCCTTTGTATCCGGTTACATCTCGGAATGGTTGCAGATGAGAGACTGCTCCCGAGCCTATTACTGCCGGCACGGCCTTCTTTTCGGTGAAGAGATGACGGCGTTGTTCCAGATCAGCCACCTGCTGTCGACAAAGGACTCAGCCGAAGTGGCGCACGAAAAAGAGTGCTGCGGTTGTCTCCCGCCAGAGATCGGCCATAGGGTGGGTTGCTGCATTCTCGTCATAGACGGTTATTTTGCCGAATTGCTGCAGGGGAATGCTCAGTTGTGTCATGTGATTCTCCTTCAAGCCTGCTTTGCCGGCAGGAAAAGTAAAAGGGCAGGTGCTCTGTAACTTCTTTTACAGTAATCACGAATACAATTTTTTCGCTTCCGGCGGAGGAAAAGAGATGAGAAGCCCCTTCCAATATTTACAGTATCTGGAGATGTGTAACAAAACCCTTGACGGAGCGCAGTGGTATTCCCTCTACTCCGGCATGGAGTTTGGCAGCAGAGAGAAGTGGTGGCCTGACTCCGGGCTGCGGCCCACTGCCCATGAAGGCATTGATATTTGCTATTATCGTGACGCCGCAGGAGTTGACAGGGCTGTGTCCATTACAACGAGTGTCCCGGTTATGGCTCCCGGCAGAGTTGCGGCCATCTGTCCGGACTATCTGGGCTATTCACTTTTTCTCGATCATGAATGTCGGGATGAATTGCGATTCCTCTCCGTTTATGCCCATATCGTGCCGCACAAAAATATCATTGCGGGCCGGTACCTTCAAGCGGGTGATGTTGTCGGCAGCATCGCCGATACAACAGGAAGAAAGAACAGAATGGCTGCTCATCTCCATATCACGGTGATGCAGGTGGAACGGTCGGTTTCGCCGGCAGAATATGATTGGGATCTTATCAATAAATCAACGCGTTCACAGTTAATTGACCCATTGACGATGATTGCCGTGGAGAAAATCAGACTACGGTCGGCAAATCCGGATAAGGACAGGGAAATGCAGAGATGAGAAGTCCGGGCCGGCCTTGCTACTTGATTGTTGCCTCGAATATCCTATTGTATACCTATAGCTCCATTTGACAAGTGAAAAAGAATCAGGGCGCTGACAGCCGACAGGTGACGTGTTGTTAGCCTGATCTGCTCGGCGGAAAAGGCAGTTGCAGAGAGTGTCCTGGTCGTTTATCAAGGAGGTTCGATATGGCAATTTTAGGCTCAGGTGCGAAAAAGATCGTGGTTGACGAAGAAGGCTTTCTCGATGCTTCGCAGACGTGGAATGAGGACGTTGCCAGGTTGCTGGCGCAGCATGAAGGCATAGAGGATCTTGACGAGGAAAAAATGGAAATTGTGACATCCATGCGCAAATATTATGCCGAACATGAATCATTTCCAATACTTGGAAATATCTGTCGCAAGGCGGGCAACAAGGCCAAGGACTGTGTCACAAAAGAGTTTCTCGATCCCATGAAGGCCTGGAAGATAGCAGGCCTCCCTAAACCCCCCAATGTGTTTTTCACCAGTTTTGATGGGAAAAAATATATTCCCAATCCTTTTTACTGAGAACAAGCCGGGCGGTATAAGGCCTGGTTGATGCGAGAAGAGCGGGGATGCCTTACAGCGCTTTCCCGCTCGTTCTCGTTGCGATGGAAAAATATTGCATCATAAGAATGCTGTACTATTTTTAGAGACGATTATTTTTCTATACCGAAAGAAGGTCATGGTTTTCTTTTTTTGTTCATGATTAAATGGTCTGCGATGGATGGAGGTGTTTGTGAAACTTCAGTGGCAGGAATCCTACACAACAGGAAACGAACAGCTTGATGAGCAGCACAGGAAATGGATAAATTTTTATAACCAGCTTGATGAGATAATGAACAGCAGCAGGCAGGATGAACTGAGTAAGACCAGAGGTGAAGTCCTGCGGAAGATGTATGATTATGTCGATTATCATTTTCATTTTGAAGAAGAGTATATGCGCAGTATCGGCTATCCCGACGCGGACAGGCACTGGCGGATGCACAAAGATTTTCGTAACCGGTTGTATCGTGTCTTTCGAGATCATCATGAAGGAGTTGTGGTTTTAAACAGTGAAATTCTGGATATGATCAGAAACTGGCTTATCGGTCATATTGTCAAGGAGGATGGGAAATTACGAGAGTATCTCCTTCTGAAACGTGAAAAAAGTGATGGAGCAGTCTGAAACAGCGCGTTTATGCCGACGCCTGCCGAGCAAGGTGTCTATCCACCTTCTTCTTTTTGAAGAGGATGGCAGATACGTTACAAGACGTTGAAAGTTGTTTCGTAGCTCTATTGAGCTGAAGAAAATGATCCCGTCAAGGGAAGGAGTGACCATGTTTGTTGAGCTACTTCGTAAAAGAAGATCGATCAGGCAATATCAGGCCAGGAGTGTTGAACAGGACAAGGTGGACTATCTCATAGAGGCAGCCTTGCGCTCCCCTTCCTCCAGGAGTTTGAATCCCTGGCAGTTCGTTGTCGTTGAAGACAGACAGACTCTCGAGCTGTTGTCTCGAGCCAAACCCCACGGAGCCGGCTTTCTGAAAGACGCACCGCTGGCAATTGTGGTGTGCGCCGATCCGCAAAAATGTGATGTCTGGGTGGAGGATTGCTCTATCGCCGCCATTCTTGTACATCTGGCAGCTGCGGATGCAGGGCTCGGCAGCTGCTGGATACAGATTCGTCTCCGGCAGCACGACAGTGGTAAAACGGCATCGGCATATGTTGCTGACCTTCTCGGTCTCGACGAAGGTGTGGAGGTCGAGGCCATCATTGCCGTAGGCTACCCCGACGAACAGAAAGACGGACATACTGAAGATAAGCTTCTCTTTGACAGGGTCCGCAAGCACCCTACCTCGAAAAAGTAGTTGCTCCGTCAACGCCGATATCGAGGTCACAGCAGATGTGTCATCGTTACCTTACTACGAAAACAGAGCACCCATCCGGGAAATAGTACATGGCGTCGATCAAACATCTGGAAGGAAAATTTGAAGGTCTGATAAGTCCGGTGGCCGTGGTCGCCAAAGTGCTTAAAAAAAGCGCTTTTCAACATTTTTTCACCAAAATATCACAAAGCGGATTCCTGCTTCTGGCGGCAGCTGTAGCCGCTTTTATCTGGTCAAATATAGATTCCGAGGGATACCATCATTTCTGGCACCAGGAATTGACCATCGGTGTGCCGGGCTTTTTGCTGCAGCACTCTCTGGTTCATTGGGTCAATGAGGCCTTAATGGCCATTTTTTTTCTTACGGTCGGTCTCGAAATTAAAAGGGAGATGCTGGTCGGGGCCCTCTCCGACCGCAAACGTGCCGCTCTGCCCCTGGCCGCCGCTCTTGGCGGCATGGCTTTTCCCGGATTAATTTATTTCGGTTTAAACATCGGGGGTGACAGTAGCCCCGGCTGGGGTATTCCCATGGCCACAGACATTGCCTTTTCTCTGGCGGTACTGAGCACTTTGGGAAAAAAAGTCCCGTTTGGTCTCCGTCTGTTTCTTACTGCCTTTGCTATAGCCGATGATCTTGGAGCAATTCTGATTATTGCGTTCTTCTATACCCCCACGATTCATCTGGACTATCTTGTGCTGGCTCTTGGCCTGGTTGGCTGCCTGTATCTTCTCAACCGTTTCTGGGTGTTGCGTATCCTTCCCTATGTTGTGGTCGGCCTGCTCCTCTGGTTTGCGGTATCCCATTCCGGCCTGCATGCCACCATTGCCGGTGTGATTGTTGCTATGTTTGTCCCTGCAGTAGGGCGGTACGATACTGACATTTTTCTCAAAATGGTGCGGCAAAAAGTGGAAAATATGGAGAACGGCGATATTGACCGCAGCTTCTCTATAATGGTCAACCAGAAACATCTCCGGATGGTACAGGAAATTGAGCTGAGCTGCAGGGAGGTTGCAACCCCGCTGCAGCGGCTGGAGCATAATCTCTCTTCCTGGGTCGGTTTTCTGGTTCTACCGCTTTTTGCTCTGGCAAATGCCGGGGTTGTCCTTCAATCCATTGACCTTGCCGTGGTATTTTATCATCCGGTAACACTTGGGGTTGCTTTAGGTCTGGCTCTTGGTAAACCGCTGGGAATCTTTTCTTTTACGTATCTGGCGTCAAAGCTGTTTAGGACGGATCTGCAGCAGGGGGTGAGTTGGCGGCAGATTTTTGGAGTAAGCTGTCTTGGCGGCATCGGCTTTACCATGTCGCTTTTCATCTCCGGGCTCTCCTTTGCCACGCCGGCGTATCTTGAATATGCCAAAATCGGCATCATTACAGGTTCGTTGATCTGCGGACTCGTTGGATATCTCATTCTGCGGAGGCCTTAGCGATGATATAATATTTGATGGACTCGTAAAAAGCTCGATCTACGTCGTTGTAGATCTGAAACGGCGATT
>CAYUPL010000108.1:5800-7315 GCA_964446655.1 uncultured Desulfopila sp. | reverse complement strand
AGTCGATTTCGCCCGACATAGACTTGCGATTCTTGACAACAGATAAATATACTGTCCCCGGTACTCGCTGGTTAAGCAGCTGCACCAGCGCCAGGCCGATGACCTTCCAGCTTGCCGGCACGTGCTGCCGCAGCCTTGCGCACGGCATCACTCTTATCCTTTTTGGACATTTGCTTCAGAAGATAGGCGTCGTCGGATTTTTCCACAAACTTCAGGCGGACATCGGGATCGGAATGTAAATACTTCGGCACAAAAAAATCTCTGAATTTCATCGTTACCTCCTGTTCTGTTGAGGTTGAAGAAAATCACATGAGATCGGTATTTTTCTCAAGATAAATCTTGAGATCAGGTCAACGGCCACCGCTCCCATGCGCTACCCATTTTTGCCGTATTGACCTAATATTCTCGATGAAGCCCTATTGGAAACCGCAGTGTCAACTGTTTCAGTTTCTCCTTCTTCGTCTTCTTCGTCTGCAATCAAAAAGATCTGTTCAATGCAACGGACTGAGCAATCTCATTGATTCTGCGTCACTGTTTCAGTATTAATTGTAGCGAATTTGACGGGAATGTGTCAAGGCATAACGTAATAATGCAGCTGACCCAGTTGACACAATCACAGCTAAAATCGAAAACCAGCGCAACACAACAACTCAGCACGGTAACGAAGATTATTATTATACCAAGGGCTTACAAGTATACTCGTGAGGGGACAATATCCTCGTTCAACACAGAGATTGGACAAAAGGAATATATTGCAACAGTTCATTTTGCAGGTGCTGAAATCAGCACGGTGCTTTTTTCTTTATGTTTGTTGAAGAAAAACATAGCTATCAACAGCAGCAAACCGGCAGTATGCGTCCACCAGGGGGCGGGCCACAGAAGCAGCACGGCGGACAGCAGCGTCAGCAGGCGAAAAACCGGATTAAGCTTCACCTCCATGAAACCTTCTATGCTTGCGGCAAAGGCATAGAGACCAAACAGGGCAAAAAAGAAGATATAGAGATCTTGAGCCAATGTGCCGCCGATAAACGGTGTATAGGCGAACAGCAATGGAATGATATAGAGCCCTTTGGCAAGTTTCCAGGACTGAAATCCCGTCTGCATCGGTCTCGATCCGGCAATGGCTGCACCGGCAAAGGCCGCCAGGGCGACAGGCGGGGTGACATTTGAGTCCTGGCTGAGCCAAAACACGATAAGATGGGCGGACAGCAGAGCAAAGGTCAGGGTATGCTCGCTGAGAACCGCTTCACGAACCATGCTTGCCATCTCGAAGGGGATGGAGTCGACAATAGCCCGTGCCGAAGCAAGCGTCATCGGCTGCCCGATCTCCGCCAGTCTGTCCGGAACGGCGACCATGAACAGGGTCGCGGCCGCCTCGGGAATCTCACCGCTGACCAGTGCCTTGGCCAGCATGCCGTCAGCTATCAGCCCTTGCAGAGCCGGGGCAGACAGGGTACCGAGAACGATATAGGCAGCCGTGACCGGCAATCCCATGCCCAACACCAGCGACGCCAG
>CAYUPL010000108.1:0-5700 GCA_964446655.1 uncultured Desulfopila sp. | reverse complement strand
ATGGTCCCCATCAATCCCGAGGCCATCACCGCTACCAGGCCGGGTCCGCCGACCAGACGTCCGGCAACGGCACGGGCCAGATCAATCACAAACTCTCCCGCTCCGGAACGCAGCAGAAACGCGCCAAAGAGAAGAAACATAAAGACATAGGATGAGGATATTTGAGCAATACTGCCGAACAGGGCATCATCCCCATAAATGCTGCGAAACAACAACGTTTCCGGTTTAAGCCCGGAAAACTTGAATACTCCGGAGAGCTCACTGCCCCACCAGCCGACATACGTAAGACCCACCAGAACCAGAAAGGGGATAAACCAGCCGGCCACCCGGCGGGTGAATTCAAGAGCGCAGAGAAGCACAATGATACCGGCGACCCACTCCGACGGAACCATATAAATCCCACGGGCATAGATGGCATCCTCGCGCGCTATCAGAAAGACGGCACCGCCGGCAGCGAGTAAACCAAGAACGATATCTGAAATACGCCAGACAACCGTTCCCTTGGACCGTAACGGATAGACAATGGCAGCCATAAGGGCAAAGCCCGCAAAATGGAGGGCGTTCTGCCAGAGACTGGGAAGAACGGCAAAGACATTGAACCAGATATGCATCAACGAAATCACAATACCGAGAAGTAACAGGGCCCATCTGTACAGAGGGTGTTCTTCCTTGGCAATCTCAGGCATAACAGAGTTCTCCGCGGGAAAGGTCACGGCCGCCCGGATTCATGAACGGCCGCGAAAAGGTAACGCTTACTTGGCAATCAAGCGTTCGGGGACATTGATTCCAACTTCGCGGTAATACTTCAAGGCACCGGGGTGAAGCGGCATCGGCAGACCGTCTATAGCCTTTTCTATTGCCATCACTTTGGTTGCACTGTGAATTGCGTTAAGGAAAGGCAGATTCTCGTATATTGTCTTGGTGATCAAATAAACAGCCTCTTCATCAAGATCGGCACGAACGCCGAGGAAATTTGGCTGGGCAATAGTATTGATGTCTTTGGTCTGACCGGGATAGGTTTCCGCAGGTACGACATACCGGGTCCACAGCTCCATATCGCTGTCGGCCTGCTTCATCTGTTCGTCGGTGAAGTCAAGGACTACAATTTCATCTCCCATGGCGGCAAGAGCCCGGGTAACGGCACTGACCGGAGCTCCGGCGGGAGTGCTCATGCCGGACACCTGTCCATTCTGCAGGGCGTCCGCTGAAGGTCCATAACCGGCATATGCCAGACTGTAATCCTTTTCAATATCGACACCAAGGCCGCCTAAAAGCACCTTGTTGGAGCCAAGCGTTCCTGAGTTTCTCGGTCCCAGGGCCATATTCTCGCCCTTCATCGCAACCATATCGGCAATGGTACCGGTTTTGGCAAATTTTTTCAGAATGGTAAAGTGTTCGACATTCTGCCAGAGCATGGTGACCGAACGCAGTTCCCGCTGAGGGCCGGCGGCAGCAAAATCGCCGGTACCTTTCCAGGCCCAGGCGCCATAGAGCCCCTGGAGAATGGCGAACTGCACCTCGTTGTCGTTGAGCAGTTTGATATTTTCACCCGAACCGGCTGAACTGATGGCGGACATGCCGATCTTGTGACCAGGCTGCAGTTTGACTTTGACCAGAGTGGACAGAGCGACGCCAACCGGATAGTAGGTCCCGCCGGTAGAGGCCGTCGCCATCAAATAGTCACGCTCTGCCAGCGCTCTCTCCGGTGTTACGACTGTACAAAAAAAGCTCAACACAGACAGACATAAACTTAACGTGATCCAACGTGGTGTCTTCATTCTTTCCTCCCTGCAGGTATGTGGTTAATGAAAGTACGTCATCTTCCCAGGTCAAGCTGAAATATGCTGGAATTCCCTTGATTCTCAGATATTTCGATACACCGTATCTTTTCTTTTTGGTTTTTTCCAGATTTTTATCATCCAGCCAAGTGGAGCGTCCGCTTGAAAAGACTCTTCCCGGCTTTACCTTGAAAAAGGCATAAGACCAGACAGACAGCAATGCGAGCCCTTGCTGTATTTGTTAAAGAGGGCATGTCATGGGCTTAGCCCCAGTTCGGATCTCAGCGCTTCCCCCAGATAAAGTATCCTGACTCCTCATACCTTCTGATGCATTCATCATTGGTCCTGTATGACTGCGCCGACTCCCATTTGTCCACATTACAGTTGACAAAATCCTGCGTCTCCGGATGTTTTAGTATAACCCGTGTGGGTTTGTCGGAGGCACATCCCCCTCCAAGGAGTAGCAGTAGTACAGCAGCAATGCAAACCTTTTTAGCGATATTCATAGCATCTTCTCTGATATATTTCGTAAAATTTCAGGAGTAAAATATCTCACCGACGGTGGTAACAGCGCTGTTCATCTTCAGTCGATTGCAATAACCTATTGTGTTTTTCCCTTTTTATCCAGCTCTTTTTTCGCACTATCTTGCCCCTCCTGCATCTGCAGAAAAGCCATCACTTCGTTCCACCAGGGCGATCGAGGAGCATAATTCAGGGAGTTATGACCTCGTCCCTCCTGAATCCAGATTCTTTTTGGACCCTGGTATCTCTCAAAAAGCCTGTGTCCGAGTGAAGGCGGGATGATTTCGTCGGCTCCGGCAATTATAAAAGCCACTGGACCGCCATAGTTCTGCAACGGCTCGACATTATCGTAGCGTTGCCGCAGGAGCATGGCGACGGGAAAGATGGGATAATGCTTTTTACCCACATCAACAAGACTGGTGAATGGAGTGATCAACAGAAGGCCGTTGATCTGTTTGGAAAACCTCTCAGCCAGATGAGTGGCGACACCGGTGCCGAGGGACTCTCCCACCAGAAAAAGCCTGTTATGATGGTCGAACAGGCCGGTAACCGCCTCAGCGGCATCAGCCTTGATCTTCTCTTCCGATGGCGTTCCCTTCCTGGCACCATAGCCGGGGTACTCAAATATATACACCGTGCCGATCTCACCATTTTCCAAGGCAAGAAAACCATCGACAAAATAGTCACGGTGCAGGGCGTAGCCGGCGTTACCATGAAAAATGACCAGGGCCGTGCCCCCATCTTTATTGCGGCGCGGAGAGGATTTCCAGCCGATCAGTTCACCGGCACCACTCCGCCAGGCCGACATGTTTTTTCCCTGCGCCTCTTGGAGAAGACGTTTTTCGGAGGCCTGGGTCGGGAAATAGATCATTTTCCGCTGACAGCCCGCCAGCAACAGCGCAAAGCCTCCATAGATCAGGACAAGAACGCCGCATATCTTTAGAGCGGTCAGCATAGCTGTTTTTCCTTATATGAATATACGTGGTGCTTCGGCAGGCTCCTAGCCAAGCAGAACATCCCGGGCGGCATTAATCTTCGCTGCCAGAAAGGCAGAACCGCCGCTATCGGGATGCGCACCCTTTATCAGTCGACGCCAGGCCTGGTGAATATCTTCCTTCGAAGCACCGGGATCCAAACCCAAAACCTGATAGGCTTCCTCTCTGCTCATATTGTTGAATCCGGATGCACCATCCCACTCTCCGGAAGAGCCCGGATCAAAATGCTCGCGCCAGTTTGGATATTGGCGATCCAGAAAAGATTCAAGCAGGGCGGCGCTTTCTGCATCGGTACGGATTTCCCGGTAGAGCGCTAGCAGCTCCTCCTCGTTAAGCGAAGACAATCGAACTCCTTGCTGACTTCCGGTCAGAACTGTGCCGTCCATCTCCCCGGTGTCATGATCGAGCTCCATTTCAAGATATGCCGAACGGACTGTTGATTTTTTACCACCGGGAGAAGAGAGAGGCCGCGTCGCCTGATTACGCCGCCACCAGGAAAGCCCGAACAGTAGCAGAGGTACGCCGATAAAGCCGCGCCGGAAAAGAGTCAACAGTCCTCCTGTAACAATCAGAATAAACGGTCCGGCATGTGTCAAAAAGGCCGCCGTCTGCTGAGGCGGTACGGTGAGAACCAGGCGAATCAGACCCACTACCACGACCAACAGAAGAATGGTGTATAATATCATCTAAACCTTCGAATCAACATAAAAGTAGCGCCAAGATCACTTTTCCATCCGGGCCAGCAATAGACGTGCCTCACGCCTGTCACTGCTGGAGAGAGCCTTGAGGCCTCCCCTGGCATACACGGCAACCGCACCGAGAAGGTCGGCGAGTTCCCTGGCTGAATCAGGACCAAGGCGAAAATGAGCGCCACCCGAAAGCCTGGCCATTTCTCGAAATCCTCTCTCGGCGATGGGATCATGCCCGTCCTGAAAGAAAAAACAGCGTACTCCTTTTATGCCGAGCTGCCCTGCCATCCGGCAGAGCATCTCCACATCTTCTTCAAGGGCATCCCCAATGAAAACCAGCGCCGGCACCTTTGCCTTGGCGGTTTCACGTGAGGCGTGCTTAAAGACTTTAGCAATCTGTGTCGGACCACCTCGACAGTCGATACCGAGCATCAGATCACGTAACGCAGCAGCATTGATAACCCATCTTGAAGCACGACATTCATCGAGTCCCCGGAAGTAGACAAGCTGAACCGACAGACCACCCGCCTTGCCCACCGCATCGAACATCGAAGCCTGGATCGTCACAGCCCGGTCCCAGGTGGGCTGTCGGCTCATGGTGGCGTCAAGGGCAAAAATCAGTCTACCGCTCCGAGCCTGCTCCGCTTCACCGGCAGCCTTGAGAAACGAGGCAATGTCACTGGATGAAGACCGTTCACGTAAAGCGCCATGACTTTTATCAGCTGCAGTGACTTCTTTTTCTTTCATATCTCATCCACATAGAGTGCTGCAAAGCAGGTCAGCCTGAGCGCTGCAGCCTGCCCGTCATTTTGTCCACTTCTAGAAAATATTGTCCAACGGCCGCCATTTCAACCAAAATCGGCAAATCACACCAATTTTATGGCTTGGATTTCTCCCCTGTCGAGGTTGCCATGGATGAGAAGCGTGAAGCTAGGTGCTATAGTTCCATGCACCTAGCTTCGGCAACATTGCAGGTAAGCGAACGAAGGAGACTCCTGGCGCGGTGAGATCGGCCAGCCTTCGGGCTAACACCTCATGGGGTGACCCATTGCTCCGATTCCCAACAATACTCAAGCCCTTTACCGTTGTCCACGGTATTTTCCCTCTTCCCGGGAAATCAGCGGCAGGATTATGGCGATGGTGGGCGCCGCTCCGAGGTGAGCATAGCGGGCAGGAAGATGTTCCAGGGCATGGTTGCGCCATGCACTGCAATTTCGGTATCGGAATTGATCTCGAAGGTATAGGTCGCTGTTGCGGTATGCCGGTTGTCTGCTACGGTGCAGGTTGCACCTTGAAGGGGGTCAATACGCAGAGAAAGGCGTGTGCCCTGGTCAATATCGGTGCTGCAGCCGGTGCCGCAGGAGATTTCTCCGTCCGGACGGTCATCGCTATCGACACTGCTTACCAGGCACAGTTCGCCACTGTTGCCCGTCTTGATGACGGTAACCCTGTATGTATTGATGATTGCACTGAATACCGCGGCAACTGTCTTGTCTTCATCCATGGTGACGGATATATCCGGCTGAGATACAAAAAAAGGGACTTCACATTGAATTACAACGTGAAGCCCCTTTTAAACTACAGACACTATACTGGGATTGCAATCTCCTTGGTATAGTGGCCACCGGAGTGGACTTAATGCCCGATGCCGTCGCAGTGCGGGTACAATTCAAATATAGCATCTTAGATATGCAGAGTCAAGTAGGATAATCCAAG
>CAYUPL010000107.1:0-7321 GCA_964446655.1 uncultured Desulfopila sp. | reverse complement strand
AACGATTATACTGTTTCGAGGCTGGCGGGTTGACCCAAACTCAATCTTCTGCGGAGGTCGATTCCCTTACTTGCCCTAAGTGCATTGGTGAAATGCGCATCATCAGTCTCATATATAAAAAGACGGTGATAATGAAGATTCTCACCCATCTGAACATATTCGAAGAGAAGAAGAACCAGCGGTGAGAAAAGAGCTTATCCCCCATATATGTTGAGCAACACCTTGGAAAACACCAAATTGCTTGAATGAACGGTTGGAAAAAGATAGGTTAATTGTTATTGATGGCTAAAGGGTAAAATTTGCGAAAAAGTTAGAGCGGCTTATAAGGCGATGTCCTATCACCTATCACCTATCACCAAGCAAATGGAGGCACCCAGTGACAACAGCATATTGGCTTCAGGGCGGCGGATGTGGAGGAGACACTTTTTCTTTTCTCAGCAGTGAATTTCCCAATATTGTAGAACTCTTTACCGCTCTTGATATCGAACTGCTATGGCATCCATCTCTGTCCAACATCTGTCCTGCGGACCACAAACATTTGATTGATGAGATTATAGTCGGAAACCAGCCGCTGGATTTGCTGATTGTCGAAGGGTCGGTGATATGCGGCCCGGCCGGCACCGGCATGTTCAATACAAAAGGTGGACAACCTAAAAAGGAACTTATAAATTTTCTGGCTGCCAAAGCTCAGGTAGTTGTCGCCCTGGGTACTTGTGCCGCTTTCGGTGGATTTGGCGCCGATCATATCATCGAGGCAACCGGACTGCAGTTTTCCAAGAGAAAACGGGGTGGATTTCTGGGCGAAAAGTTTCTCTCTAAAGCCGGTCTGCCCGTTATTAACCTAGCGGGCTGTCCCTGTCATCATGATGTGACCCAGGGAGCAATCAGTGCTCTTGCCACCGGCGTTCCCCTGGAGCTTGATAAATATCAGCGGCCGCTGGAATGGTACAGCACTATGGTTCATCAGGGATGCACACGCAACGAATATCATGAATACCGCGTGGAAGAATCGGATTTCGGTGAGCTGGGATGTCTTTTTTTTCATATGGGATGCGCCGGACCTCTGGTTCCGGGGCCTTGCAATAAACTGCTGTGGAATCGACAATCCTCGAAACCGCGAGCAGGCGTGCCCTGTTTCGGCTGTACGGACCCCGAGTTCCCCAGGTCTACTCCGTTTTTTCAAACACCTAATATCGAAGGTATACCACTGTCGCTGCCTATGGGAGTCAATCGCGCCCATTATATGGTATACAAGGGAATGGCAGCCGCTGCCGCGCCGGAGCGACTGCAACAGAGAACATCTAAAGTGTAGTGGTTAAACAGGATTTATATGACGAAAATCACAAAGAACGTCAACATACCCCTCAACAGAGCCGAGGGTGATCTTGAAATTAACGTCGAGGTCGTGGACGGTGTTATCACCGAAGCCTGGAGTTCGGGCACCATGTATCGTGGTTTTGAAGCGATGATGCTTGGCCGCGGAGCCCTGGACGGGCTCGTTATAACTCCCCGTATCTGCGGTATCTGCAGTCTTACTCATTTGACCGCCGCAGTCGAGGCTCTTGATACCATTACCGGAGTAAAACCTCCGGATAATGCCCGCAGGTTGAGGAATCTCGCCCTGATGGTTGAAACAATTCAGAGTGATGTCCGTCAGGCTATCCTGATGTTCATGGTGGATTTCGCCAACCTCGAGGCTTATGCTCACCATCCTCTGAGTCAGGAGGCGGTTGAGCGCTATGCGCCTCTTCGGGGCAGTGCCGCAATAGAGATAATCCGCGAGACTAAAAGGCTGATTGAAATTGTCGGAATAATCGGCGGACAGTGGCCGCACACCTCTTTTATGGTTCCGGGAGGCGTGACTTCAATGCCCGATACCTCCAAAATTATGCAATGTCGCATGGTTCTCCGTCATTTCCAGAGCTGGTATGAACGCTTCATCCTGGGCTGCTCCGTTGAACGCTGGCAGCAAATATCCACAGAAGCGGAACTGGATGAGTGGCTTGAGGAAAAAATCAGCCACAGGAACAGCGAAGTCGGATTTTTCATCCGTTTTGCCCGTCAAGCCGGCCTCGACAGCACTGGTCATGGACCCAACCGTTACCTCAGCTATGGTAATCTTACTTTGCCTGAAGAAACAGCTGTTGCCGGAATAGGGGGAAGAGTGACAGCCGCCGGCTTTGCCGACGGTACCGAAACATTTCAATTCGACCCACTTGAAATAACAGAAGATGTCTCCCATTCCTGGTTTGAGAAGGCGGATGAACCCCTTCATCCTTTTAAAGGGAAGACAACCCCATACGCCTCCGGAATGGGAGGGGAACTCTATTCGTGGATAAAAGCGCCACGTTACCGGGGCAAAGTTGTTGAAACAGGCCCTCTGGCCGAGGAAATTATCGCTAAGAACCCGCTTTACTGGGATATGATTCAGCGGGGGGGGCCCAATACTCTGATCCGTGAACTGGCTCGACTCACCCGTCCCGCCGGAATGTTCTCCACGATGATGATCTGGCTTAAGGAGCTTGTTGCCAACTGCAATGCTGATTTTTATCAAAAGGTCAGCGGAATCCCCGACGGTGAAGGTGCCGGTTTTATCCAGGCAGCCCGTGGAGCCCTTGGCCACTGGGTCAGAATCAAAGGAGACAAGATTGCCCACTATCAGGTCATTACGCCCTCATCCTGGAACGGTTCTCCCCGAGATGGCGAGGGTAATCGCGGTGCCTGGGAAGAAGCGCTTATCACTACGCCCATCAGGGATATCAAACATCCTGTGGAGGCAGGTCATGTTATTCGATCTTTTGATCCATGCCTCGTCTGTGCAGTTCACGCAGTTCGGAAAAAAAGGTGAATCATCCAAATTGGTGTTGAATGAAGAGCCGCATTATCTGCATAGGCAATAGGCTTCTACCCGAAGACGCTTTCGGACCCGCTGTTTTCGACGACTTGCAGGCACGGTGTCTTCCGGATGGAATAGAGGTTGTCGAAGGCGGCACTGCCGGGCTTAATCTGCTGTCCCTGCTTGACGAAAAAGGACGGGTGATCTTCGTTGATACTGTTTCGGGTTTTACCGAAGCAGGTAATCTCATTTTGCTCGACCGGGAAACTGTTACCGACAGTGTGGCCGACGTCCATTTCGGCCATGATCCCGGATTGGCCTATGTGCTTGCAGTGCTCCCCGTGGTTTGTGAAAAAGATATGGTCGATGAGGTGTTTCTGATAGGATGTGAAGGCGAATTTAACGACCAAGTGGTAAAGAAGGCTGCGGAGATGAGCATGGAGATTGCTGTAAATGGAGCGGCAGCCGGGCAATGTATTAAAGGAAAAGTCGATGGAAAAAAGTTTGTATGAACTGCAGGCCGAGAACGAGATGCTCCGTCGGGAGATCAAAGTTGCCCGTGAAGCAGCTGATATAACATCGGACTTCGTCGTTAAACAATTTGAGCAGACGGAGCGGATGCTGCGTCGTTTCCAGATCGCCGATTCCGAGCGTCAGGCAGTTCTTGATGCAGCCACCCAGCTTTCCATCATTGCCACCGATCTTGATGGCAATATTCAGCTGTTCAGTCGTGGAGCCTCGACGCTGCTTGGGTATAAGGCAAGAGATATGGTGGGTAAGGTCAATATCCTTTCGCTGCATCTGGAAGACGAGGTTGAAAACTACGGCAATGAAGTCAGCGGTGTAGTTGAATCCTCCCTTACCGGCATGAACGTCTTTGCTCAGTATGTTAAGGAGAAACAAACTCGCGGACAGGAGTGGCTCTATAAGTGCCACGATGGAAAATACCTCGAGGTAAATCTGTCGATTACCGGTCTGTATTCCGAAGGACGAATGAAGGGGTATCTGTTTACCGCCATGGATCTCTCGGCTCATAAGCAGTTTGAATATGAGTTACGTCAGGCCCGAGATATCGCCGAATCCGCCAATGCCTCAAAGGGAGATTTCCTGGCACGCATGAGCCATGAAATACGTACACCGATGAATGGTGTCATCGGTATGTCCCAACTTCTGCAAAAGACCGAACTCGATCCCCAGCAGCGCAATTATGCCGAAAAGATCCTCGGTTCCGCCAATACCCTGCTGCGGCTTATCAATGACATCCTCGATTTTTCCAAGATCGATGCCGGTAAACTGGAGCTTGAGTCGATACCTTTTAATATAGAAGATGTCTTTGCCAATGTCGCCAACGTCATAGGCATGCAGGCCGAAGAAAAAGGATTGGAGTTCCTTTTTCATGTCGAGTCGCAGGTGCCCCGTACCCTCGTTGGTGATCCTCTGCGCCTCGGTCAGGTACTGATGAATCTTGCCGGTAATGCGGTAAAGTTTACCGCTCGCGGAGAGGTGGTTGTTACCGTTACCATGGAAGAGTTGACTGAAGATGACATAGAATTGAAGTTCAGCGTACGGGACAGCGGTATCGGCCTGGAGAAGGAGCAGGTTGAGAATCTTTTCAGCGCCTTCAGTCAGGCGGATGATTCGATTACCAGGAAATTCGGTGGAACCGGATTGGGGCTGACTATCTGCAGGCAGCTCACCGAGATGATGGGTGGCCGTGTCTGGGTAGAAAGCCTGCCTGGAGAGGGTTCGAATTTTTTTTTTACTGTTCGACTCCGGCTGACCAGAGGAATACGTTTTCCCGAACCAGCCATTCCTGAAGCCTTTCATGGCCTGCGTGCCCTCGTCGTCGATGACAATAAAGCCGCCCGCGATGTGTTGAGCGTGATGCTTTCGGCGTTCAACATGAAGGTTGACAGTGTGGAGGATGGTCATTCCGCAATTGTTCGACTGGAAGAGGCCGTCAAGGCGGATAAACCCTATGATGTAGTCCTGCTCGACTGGGTTATGCCGGGGATAGACGGCGTTGAAACAGCCCGTCGAATAAGGGCCAATGCATCTCTGGCCAAGGTTCCCGCAATGCTGATGGTGACTGCCAACGGCCGGGAAGAGGCATATATCGAGGCCGACAAGGTCGGTATGGATGCCTTTCTTCTCAAACCCGTATACGGCTCGGTGTTGTATAATACTCTCCTGCAAATACTTAGAATTCCTTCAAAAGAAGGTCCCCGGATGGCCGGAAAAGATACCGTGGCTATTCTGGAACTTGATACGATCCGGGGTTCCCGCATCCTGCTGGTTGACGACAACCATATCAATCAGGAGGTGGGAGCCGCCTTTCTGGAAAATGCCGGCATGGTAGTGGAACTCGTTAATAACGGTCATGAGTGCCTGGATGTTCTGGCGGAAAAGTCGTTCGATCTTGTTCTCATGGATATTCAGATGCCGGTGATGGATGGCCTGGAGGCAACCCGCAGGATTCGCCAGAGCAATAAGTTGAAGGATCTGCCGGTTATTGCCATGACGGCCCATGCAATGGCGGGAGACCGGGAAAAAAGTCTGGCCGCCGGTATGAATGATCATATCAACAAACCTATCGATCCGGACTTACTGTACAAAGCTCTCAAGAAGTGGATACCCGGCAAATGCGAAAGGTGTTTTCCGGCGCAGATGGATATTCAGCCTGCTGAACGAATTGAGAGCGGAATCGTCGTGCCGACGCTTGACGGAATCGATCAGGATGAGGCCATTCGCCGGCTCGGCGATAACTCGGAACTGTTCTTGAGGATGCTCAAGGACTTCAAGAAAAGCTTTTCCACTCTGCCGGGAACTTTGCAGGAGCTGTCCATAGCGGGAAACTGGTCCAAGATACATGAGCATGTCCATACAATGAAAGGAGTTGCCGCGTATATAGGCGCACAATCGATATTTAAGGAAGCGAGTGAACTTGAAACCGCTCTGATCGAGGGAAACCGGGAATCGACAACGCAAAAGCTTCCTTTGATGATTGACGCCTTGAACAAGGTGCTCTCCTCTTTAGCCCTGTTGCCGGAGGAGGTTGAAGAGAGGGTTGGAGTTTCCCGGAGTGGTGATCACGGCTTGTCTGAGATCAGGGAAAAAGCGAAACATCTTATTCAACTGCTGGAGCATGGGGAGCTTGCGGCCGAAGAACATTTTCATCAAATGAAGGAGATGCTGGCAGGATCCGGACACGAGGAGGCTGTGGCGGAGATCGAACAAATGATTGACGACATAGATTTCGAAGAGGCGGCGGAGTTGGCAACTGATCTGTTGCATCAATTACAACTGCAAAAGAGTTGAGGAGTCCATGATAATTCAGAAAGAGAAGAAAGCCCGCATTCTGATAGTGGACGATGAGAAGATGAACCTCAAAGTCCTGGCCGATCTCCTTAAACATGAACATTCGGTAATTCTCGCCAGAAGCGGAGCACAGGCATTAAAGCATGCTTTTGGTGAAAATCCGCCGGATCTCATTCTGCTTGATGTGATGATGCCCGATATGGGGGGTTATGAAGTCATTAAATGCCTCAAGGATAACGACCGGACTAATGCAATTCCGGTAATTTTCGTCACTGCTCTAGATTCCATGAAAGACGAAGAACATGGACTGAAGCTGGGGGCGATGGATTATATAACCAAACCTTTTTCACCTCCCATAGTGGAGATGAGGGTGCGCAATCATCTGCGCATCGTTCATCAATACCGGCTGCTGGATCAACTGGCCTACCTGGATGGCTTGACGGAGATCCCCAACAGGCGCAGGTTCGAGGAGGTTTTTCAGAACGAGTGCCTTCGGGCAATCCGTAGCAGGAGCCCGCTTTCCATCGGAATGGCGGATGTTGATTTTTTCAAGCAATATAACGACCATTACGGTCATGCCATGGGAGACCGTACTTTACAGGCCATTGCCAGGGTATTACACAATTCGGTGAAAAGGCCGGCCGATCTGGTCGCCCGTTACGGAGGAGAGGAATTTGTCATGATCTTCCCGGAAACCGATCGGGTCTCCGCCCTGTTGGTCGCCGATCGTATCCGCCTGTCCATAGAAGAATTAAATATCTCCCATCAATATTCAGGGGTTGCCAATCATATCACGATCAGCATCGGTATGGCGACAGCCACGCTGACCAATGAATCCCGGCCTGAATCCATTCTGGAAAAGGCCGATAACAATCTCTATACGGCCAAACAAAGCGGGCGCAATACGGTTGTTTCAACTTTTGTCAGCCCTTGATGGTGCGGTGATCTCTTCTTTCAAATAATTCATTCATAAAATTCAAGGCATTATTAGAAGAGTATGTTTGTATTTCAAATGTTATTGTTGAGCAATCTCATCCTCCACCGATAACAGGCATTGCTGTTTTATAATTATCTGCAGCCCAAGTGGTCTTTCGCAGATTCACCGGAAATATGTATGCTGTCCCCTGAACTCAGCGAGGAGTTAGGAAAAGTTCTGGACATGGGGCG
>CAYUPL010000106.1:0-7769 GCA_964446655.1 uncultured Desulfopila sp. | reverse complement strand
CCCGGATTTCTCACCAGCCGAGGTTGCCGTGGATGCGAGGCGCGAAGCAAGGTGCTATAGTGGTCTATGCACCTTGCTTCGGCAACGCTGCAGGGACGGTAAGATCGGCTGGCCTTCGGTGAACATTGTGTATGATTTTCATATAACGGCATAATGCTTGAACATATTGAAATATTATTAAATTATTGAAAATCGGCACAATGTTCATGAGAAATCCGGGTTAGGTAAAATTTTATCGGTAAGAGTTCGGGAAGCTCCGGCCGAGGTCAGCGGATATTGCTACGGCTGCAACAACGGAATATTGAGTGGCTGCTCCACCTTACGCGAGGCGCTTGTTTCGACCAGTTCGTATATGACCACCTCCATAACTCTCCACACCTTGACCCCGGCACGAATGCAGCCGGTAGTAGTCATATCCCAGCGGCCGCAGGACATATGCATATGCAGTATGGGAGCACCGCTCTCATCGCAGAAAATGGTGCCGACGCCAACCACTTCATGGGCTCGCGTCAGCTCCCGAATCATAGGGGTAAGAGGCAGGACTCGATCTTCCTCCGGACCGACAACCAACCTGCTGGAATCATCGGCTCCGCCGAGAATAATCAACGAGGCGGCGTCAACCTGCTTCTCCCCGGCAAACTGCTCAATGACCTCATGTACAATTTCACCGTCTTCAAGACGGAGTATAAAGATCCTGCCCTGTCGGGCTTCCGAGTATCTCATGATGTATTTCCTTTGTTATTATGATTCTGTGTCCGGCCGGTCGTCTGACTTTCTTTTTGGCACCTTACCATTCGACCGGACATGAAAACAGACCGGCGCGCCTGAAGTATCGCTTCATGCAGGGCCTGGTAATACTCCTTGCCATCGATCAGTACGGCAACGCGATCGGCGCGCTGCACTTGCCGGCAATTCTTCGAAGGTTTAAAAAAGTCGCTCATTTCTCAATCGGTATTAAAAGTAAGGGAAAAGCATGCTGCAGAGAACACAACCATCTCAGAACAGCGCAATAAGCAGCCCCGGCAACATCACACATCCCATAAAAAGCGGCAGCCGGATCGCCTGTCTGGTGCCGGTGATGATGGCGAACATAATCCCTTTGACCAGAGTGTTGGTGGCACATGCAAGCAGAATGCCGATAACGGCGACATCAAATTCCTGATGCTGCTGCGCCGATTTGGCAAGGGACAAAGTGATGGCATCAACATCCATCACCCCCGAGACCACCGACAGGGCATAGATACCATAATCGCCGAACCATGCTTTCATCGCCTCGGACAACAGCAGGACAGCGGCCAGCACTGCGCCAAACTGCAGGGCCATGCCGAGCTGCAGAGGATTTTTCACCTCGATATCCCGACTCTCTTCCCCCCTGCCATTTTCACGACGCAGCCATACCCACAAAAAGCCCGCCAGCAAACCGGCACACATAACACTCAACGGCAGCCACATCTTGGCAAGCAGAGCCGGATAGACGATGAAAATCTCGACCATCACCCGCGGGAACATAATCGCCGAGGCCAGCAGAACTCCACCGGCAAAAAGGTGGTAGCGCTGCAGCTTTTTAGCCAACCTCGCCAGGCTGATGGTTACCGCGGTAGAAGATGCCAGTGCACCGACGATGGCCGTCATGACCAGGCCCGCACGTTCACCAGCTATTTTCATTCCGACGAAACCGAGAAAAGACAATGCGGAGATCAGCACCACCATCAACCAGGTCCAGAACGGGTTCAGCGCCTGCCACGGTCCATAGCCCTGATTCGGCAGCAGGGGCAGCAAAACCACGGAAATGATAAGCAGTTTGGCACCGGCGTAAAAATCCTGCGGCGAGATCATTTTCAGCCAGGAGTGTAACACCGGCTTGTAGCCGAGCAGGGAAATGACGACCACGGTAACCGCCATCGCCGGAATAACAGCACCGTACGCCGCCCAAGCGGCCAGCACAAAGACCAGCATCATGGAAAAGGCCGTCGTGGAGCCCAGATCCTGGTCTTCCTGAACATCCAGCACATGGGCGGTGATGCTCAAAGCGGCCACCATTACAAAGGCGACACCGACGAACCATGCGCCAACCTCACGGCTCAGCAGAACCGCCACCCCACCGAGCAGACCAATCAGGCTGAAGGTGCGGAGACCGGCAATGCGTGAACCTTCTTCGCCGTCACGATCGCTCCAGCTTCGTTCAATTCCGACCAACAGGCCGATCGCCAGCGCTACCGCCAAAGAAATCACATTTTGATAGATATCTGCCATCGTATTGGGCCTTGTGCTCTACAGGGACATGAAAACATGCTACGTAACAGCTTCACAGTTTTTATCAGTATAGCAGATAACGTCACATTATTGTAAATCAATGACGACTGGGCCGGCCCCCTCGGAAAGTATTGGTTCAGGCTGGGGGTGTTTTGGGTGAATTGGCTCTGAGGAGTTCTTTCAGTTCTCCGATCTCCCGGCGCAGTCCCGCCATCTCTTGATGCAGGACCATTTCTTTTTCCTCGGCCAGTATTTCTATCTCATGCCTCTGTTGGGCCTGGGCAGCTGTTGCCTGACTCTGCATGGCATCAACGATCACGGCGATAAAGAGATTGAGCATTGTAAATGTCGCAGTTATGATAAACGGCACAAAAAACAACCAGGCATAGGGAAACTCCTCCAATATCGGCCGAACAATTCCCATGGACCAGCTCTCCAGAGTCATTATCTGGAAAAGGGTATACATCGAGGCGCCGATGGAACCGAACCATTCCGGAAATACCTGGCCAAACAGCTTTGTGGTCATGACCGCGGCAACATAAAAAAGAATGACAAGCAGAGCACCAATGGAACCAAGTCCGGGAATGGCCGCAAGCAGAGCGGACACCACGGCTCGCATCCTCGGAGAGGATGAAGCCAGACGAAGAACCCGCAGCACTCTCAGGCTCCGTAGAATGGAAAAAGGCCCTGTCGCCGGCAGCAGTGCTATACCAACCACCAGAAAATCGAAAACCCGCCAGGGATCCCGGAAGAAACGGCCGGGGCCCATGGCAAAAATGGCCAGGCTGAGTTCCACAACGAAAATTCCCAGACAAATACGGTCAAGCAGAAAGAGCAGATCGCCATACCGGCTGAAGATTGCCGGAACAGTCTCCATGCCGAGAATTATGGCATTGAGAAGAATAACAGCTATAATGGTTCGTTGAACCAAACGGGTTTCCAGGGCAATGTGAAGCCGTTTCCGCCAGGTTATCGGATCAGCCTGGGTGGACAGTGATATGTTTGTCTCGTTCATTTTTCCGCCGGGTTTGGTGCGCTATTGGTATGGCAGGCTCCGCTTAACGGGCATTCCGCCGCTTTTAAAACAGTGATGGAATGTATCCTTCTTTGGTCTTTTTTTCCAGAGATTTTGGGAGATCGTAAGAGCGAAACCACGGTCAAAAAAGAAGGAGAGGAGGCCCTTAAATAAAAATATCCCTTCCAGCACCGGGGTAACAATTTGTGCAGGTCACCTCTTGATGTCCGGCGGCAATTGTGGGCCGTCCCCCCTAATGTGTTGTAAATCGCGGCGAAGCTGAAGAACAGCCAGCTCTTTGGCCTCGACATCGACGCTAACCTGCAGTTTATGCCATATTTCCGGAAGATGCAACAGAGGCCAAACCGGATCATACAACCACCTTCAACCGATATTCAATGATCAGCCCTTCATACATCTGCGGCGGCACCTCACTGACAATCTGAAAACAGAGATCAGGCGGGGTAATATCGTTCAGGTTCAGAGGATTCTCGATAAATTCCCACAACTGTAACGGCGAGACGGGAAATGTCTGGATAGGGGTGAGTATATGCATGGCACTGTTTATGAAATTCGTCTGCAGCCATTTAACGAAGCCATAACCGTCGCCATGAATACAACGCTAAAAATAGCGGTGTAAGAAATATTCATATCAAGAAAAATACCAAAGACAACGGGTCCAAGGGCAGTGCTGATAACCATCACGGCAATAAAGATACTGCGAATCTGCCCGATAATGCTGGAGCCGTAGACTTCAGCCAGCATTGCATCCTTTATGGTGTTGCCTGTTCCATGTCCCAGGCCTATGAATGCCAGGGCAAGGGGATAGACAAAACGGTGCTCAAAGAGAATGAGCGCCAGCAGACCAAAAAGGTAAAAAATCATATGATAGGGGAAAAGTCTTTTAGCCGTGAAGCGGTCCACCAGCGGGCCAACACCCATCATGCCCGCCGCTCCGGCCAGGGCAAAAGCCGAGATGGAGGCGGCCACCCATTCGGGGCTCCATCCTTTTGCCGCTCCCAGCTTGAGCTGAAAAAAGAAGATTGCCGTATTGGTAAAACCGATCATAAAAAGAACCGGTGTTATGACCCAGAATTTCTTTTCCCTGACAACACGCAGACTCGATATTTTCGCCCCCCCGCCTTTCCGGGCCGGCTGAGCCTGGATGCGATAGGCCTTCAGCCTGGTCTGCGATTGGTTGAGAAGAAAAACTATCAGGGGCGCTACTCCTAGTGCACATACAAATGCCGAGACCTGCAGCGCCTCCCGCCAGCCAAGGCTTCCAATAAGCAGCGTTATAAGAATGGGCAGTATCGCCTCACCTGCCGGGTGCCCTACACTGGCAAGGCCGATGGCCTTGCCCCGATTGGTGCTGAAATGCCGTGCCATACACGATATGGAGGTGTGGCTCATAAGCCCTTGCCCAAAGAGCCGTAACCCGTAAAACGCAAGCAAAACCATGACAATGGTATAGGAGAAGGAAAGCAGAAGCAGTGCCGCTATCAGACCGCCTGTAACCAGTAAGCTGTAACGCTTGATATCACTTTTATCAAAATACCCGCCGGCCCAAGGAAGAGTAGCCGCACTGCCGATGGTAGCAATGGCATATATTGCTCCAAATTCGGTGTTGCTTATCTGTAAAAGCTGCTCAATGGAGGGCACATACAGCGACAACAAAAATGTTTGCCCGAAACCTGAGACAAAGGGAAGTAAAAAACCAAAAGCGAGCAGGCTGAGGTTGTTTGTGAAAAATAAATGTATCGGCTCTTTCACTCTTACTGTTATTCATGCTGAATATCGTCATCTCCCTTGCAGGGGAAGGATGAACATGTTTTGGTGTAGTATGTTTGCCGACAATTACAATAAGACACAAAGTGTCCAATGCAAATATTTCCGCCAGCGGGTATAACGTTGAAAGGCACCTGGCTCGGTCCACACCCTATCTCGATGTACGGTAAAATGCTACCTGATTGATACCATTGCAAGAGAAAAAGGGACAACATGCAAAAGCAGAAGACAACGGTTATTGCTCAATGCCTGATTAGCACACCAAAACCTTTCCTGTCCCCCATACAGGGATCGATAATTCTCCCCCTTCTTACAGAAAATCCAGCAGACACATCCTGTCACATCGTTTGCGGCAGCAAATAACAACATTTCATTTTTTGTATGATTTGCTGTTGACACCGGGCCTCGGTCCGGGTAACAAGTAATACATAATTAAATTTTGTATTACTTGCCCCCGTGCAGAGCGTATTTATAGAAAGAAAGCAAAACACAGGATGCTTTTGTATCGGATCAAATAAAATTTCGCAGGTGGGATTTAAATGCCCTCGCCTCGGTCGAAGAGAGTGCTCGGGGGCTGGGAGTAAATGTGGATCAAATCCGCATTCAGGGAATGATCGCCGCGACCGTGGAAAGCTATTTTCTGGTTAATGGCAAACTGAGCTATATGCTTGATAGTTTCGTGCAAGGCGTAAACAGTGAGATATACCTGGCGGTGGAAAACCTCACCGATGAAGACTATGAGTATCAGGCCGGTTATCCCATGGCAGGCATCAGCGCCATGGCAGGTGTCAAGGTCCAATTTTGAGAAACAAGAGAGCAGAGCGAGGTTGCCGGGATGACATCTCAAGCGCATTTTTTTGACAGCAGGGCCGAAGAGTGGGAAAAAAAGTGCTATCCGGGACCGGTGCGGGAACGCCTCGAACGTCTGATCCCTGAATTTGGGATAAAAAGAGGTGCTCAAGTCCTCGACATCGGCACGGGGCCCGGGATATTACTTCCTTATCTGCAGCCCTCGATCGGCTCAACGGGAACCATATGCGCCTTTGACATTTCAGAAAAAATGGTGCAAGAGGCCGGAAAAAAAGCGCTTACCTCGGCGGTGTTGACTCTTCGAGCAGATGTACACCGCATACCATTTTGCGATGAGGTGTTTGACCATATCATCTGCTTTGCGGCGTTTCCTCATTTTGCAGATCCTGTCATGGCTCTGCGAGAAATGGCCCGGGTTGCAAAATCCGGGTCGGTCATCGTCATAGCCCATCTGATGAGCCGGGCGGAATTGGCAGAGCATCACGGTAAACATCACAGTGTTGCAGATGACATCCTGCCGAATCCATCGAATATGGTAAAACTGTTTCTGGATGCAGGGATATCCGTCCCTGAAATAACTGACATACCGGGGCGTTATCTGGCAAAGGGCATGAAACGGACAAAGGCATGGTGAGGTTTTCTTTATGGACAGATCAGAAGTATTGCGGGCGATTCATTATGATCAGCTTGAGTATGTTCAGCGGAAAGTGAACGTTGATTTCAACAGTCATCGCCGACAACCTGCGGGCTTTTTCTTTGCCAGGCAATACTACCCGGTGACGGAAGTGCTTTGTCAATTCAGAAAACATCCAGACCTTCCAGCCAATGGATTCCTGGTTACCGTCGCGGGCCGGGGTGTTTTTTGTCTCTACTGTCAGCAAGAAGTTGTACAACGCAGAATAACAGTGGAGCCAAGTTTCTGGGTACTCTCTTTTCGCGTACTTCAGGACAAGGAATTAATGAAATGGTATGTGGAGGATCGTAAAATGCTGGCCAATATCTCCCTCAAACGAGTTGTCGATTTCCATGGTCATCTTTGCCCCGAAGTAGCGATTGGCGGCAAAGTCTGTGAGTTTGTGCAAAATCTTCTCGGCACTAACATTATCCCGCCAAAGGGTTTTTCCATATTTTGTGAAAATACCACTTCAGCACTTGATGCAATACAGGTCCTGCTTGGTGTTACGGTTGGCAATCAAAGGCTTCTGGTGATGGACTACGGCAAACATAATTATACCCTTTTCAGCCGAGAAGAAAATCGAGGTTGGAAGTTGAGGATGAAGCCGATCCGTTTTGTCTTTGAAACGCAATTTCATGCTCTCCAGGAGAAAATTCTGGAAAACCGGGCTGAGCTGGAAGATATAACCCAATTTCAGCAGATCCTTGATGCCCGTGTAAAACAAATATTAGCCTTCCCGGTGGAAGAGCTGTTTTCCATTGAAAAAACAACAGCAGAAACCGCGCCTCCTGAATCGGCATGCATATACCTGACCTGCTCGGCCTGCGGACAGCAGGTTCTGCAAAACCATACGATTATATATGGTCGGGAAATTTTATGTCTTCCCTGTTATCAGCACAAGTCTCCTCATCACTCTTCGCACTGTCAGCAATAGAGGCCTCCCTGAAATCGATATCCTGGCTCAGTGTATCTTCCCAGTTCTCCCCTGTCATACGACCGCCGTAAACGGAAAGGGAAAAATCCTGCGCCTTGGCCGGACCGGCCAGGCCTAACGTAACGAGTACCAGAATGGCAAGGACCTGTCGTACTTTAAAAAGGTTTCTTTTCATTATTAATCCTTACGATGCTCAAAAAAAATTCTGATTACGTACGAAGCTCAGCCAAATCGCATACGCTGCCAGTGACTCGGCAGCTAGGGGACTGATTTTATTTTTCTTCTTGAATACG
>CAYUPL010000105.1:0-8131 GCA_964446655.1 uncultured Desulfopila sp. | reverse complement strand
ATTTTAGCAATGGTCTGGTGTTTTTCCTGGAAAAATTGCAAAATCATCATTGCCTTTCACTGCAACAGGATATACAATTCGACAACATTTATTCCAACAATCTTAATTGCAACAGGAGTTCAAAGATGAACAAAGCAAACTGCACCCTCTATCACGGTGGGCTCAAGGGAGCCGAAGCCACCTTCGGCGAGCTTGCTGAACAATACGGCCTGAAGGAAGTCATCTACACCTTTGAGGGGCATAAACTGAGCCGGGACACCAACAGCGTGGTGTTGAGCCAGAATGAGTTGGAACGCGGCGATATCAGCATGGAGCTGGCCTCACGCATGTTGAACCGGACCTATTATGAAACCGACAAAATCAGAAAAGTGCTGCAGACCATTTTCCATATGGTCAACAGCGGCCACCAGGTTTTTGTCATCGGTACAATTCAGGAAGGCGGTTTTGTCAAGGGCGGTACCGGCTGGGCCGTAGAGCTTGCCAAAATGTTCAACCGCCCCCTGCATGTCTACGATCAACCCAACAAGCAATGGTTCACCTGGAAGGATGGGGCCTGGAAAGAAGCCATTCCCAAAATCGAATATGACACCTTTGTCGGCTCCGGCACCCGCTACCTCAGCGACGCCGGCCGAGATGCCATCCGGGAACTTTTTGAATCTTCTTTTACGAAATAACTCTGTTCTATCGTAGACTGTCAGCACAAGTGACATAAAAAAAGCCCGTCCTTTCCCAGGACGGGCTTTTCTGTTTCGAAAAACCGGCAAACTCAGACATCCAGGTTGACAACCACCCGTCCTTTCTGTTTGCCCTGCAGCATAAGATCGATATGATGATCAAGCCCTTCCAGGCCGATTTCCTCACAGAGATCGAAGAGATTGTCGATCTTCCAGGTATCAGCGAGAAAATTCCATATTTTCTGCCGATGCGGCATGGGACAGTTCTGGGAATCTATGCCGACCAGCTTGACTCCGCGCAGGATAAAGGGAAAGACCGTCATGGGAAGATCTGGAGAAGCAACATTGCCGCAACAGGTTACCACGCCAAATGGTTTGGTCGATTTGATGGCTGTTGCCAGAATGTCTCCGCCGACGGTATCAATAACACCTGCCCAGGCAGCCTTCAGCATCGGTCGGCCGCTCTCATCGCGAGCCTCTTCCCGGTCTATCGTCCCGACGGCACCAAGTTTTTTTAAAAATCGTTTTCCTTCCGGTTTGCCGGTTACACCAACCACTTTATAGCCAAGCCGGACCAGCAGCGATACGGCCAGGCAGCCCACGCCGCCGGAAGCACCAGTCACCAGAATTTCTCCATCACCGGGCGCGACATCCTGCACCAGGGCATGGACGGATAAAGCCGCCGTAAAACCCGCCGTACCGTATATCATGGCCTCGCCGAGGCGCAACCCTCTGGGCAGCTTGACAACCCATCCGGCCGGTACCCGGATATACTGCTCAAAGCCCCCGCATGTATTCATTCCGAGATCATAGCCGGTAACAAGCACCTCATCCCCGACCTTGAAGGCATCACTGTCACTCTCGGCAACCTCCCCGGCTGCATCAATTCCCGGGGTATGGGGATATTTTTTGGTTACACCTCTGTTGCCGGTGGCGGAAAGAGCATCTTTGTAGTTCAGAGAGGAGTATCGAACCCGTATAAGAACCTCTCCGGGCGGCAGATCCTTGATCGCTTTTTTCTTGATATTCAGTTCAAACTTACCGGAGGTGGTCTCTTCCACTACCAAGGCTTTAAAAATTTCATCTCTTGATTTCACGCTTTCCCCTTTTGCAAATAGGAGCAGATATTCTGCGAAATACATTCACGAACAATTGCAGATCAAACTCGGACAAAGATCCCTTCCCTCACCATGCAGTGACAAAAGGGCTGTTCAGGAGGCTACAACATCTCACATCGTAGCATACATAGCTCTTTTTTTCCAGCATAAGTTCAAAACAGTTCGATTTTACTTTCTCTTCTCAAGCTGTGCTGATTTGATCCAAAGCTTTAATCAACTGCCGGCATTCATATTGACTACCTACTGTAATTCTTAAAAAATTATCGATACGAGGTTTTTTGAAATACCTCACCAGAATGTTTTTCTGTCGCAGGGCCTGACTTAAGTATTCCGCCCCAAAGCGTTCATTCCGTGCAAATACAAAATTGGCCCGTGAAGGGAGAACTTCAAAACCACGATCATGAAGCTCCTGAGTCAACCATTGCCGACTGACTCTAATTTTTCCGCATGTCTCTTCAAAGTAAGCTGTATCATCCATTGCCGCCGCGGCGCCATAAATGGCGAAACGATCCAGCGGATAGGAATTGAAACTGTTTTTTACTCTCTCCAGCGCTTCTATCAACTCCTCCTGGCCGACAGCAAAGCCGACCCGCAGACCGGCAAGAGACCTCGACTTGGAAAAAGTCTGAATAACCAGGAGGTTGTCATATCTTCCCACCAGTTCAACAGCGGACCTCCCTCCGAAGTCGACATAGGCCTCATCGACAACTACTACGGATTCCCTGTTGGACTGCAAGAGCGCTTCAATCCTGTCCAATTCGAGAAAACACCCGGTGGGAGCATTGGGGTTGGCGAAGAGGATCCCACCGTTGTCCTGCATATAGTCCTCGACGACGATTGCAAAATTTGCATTTAAAGGAATCTCGCGACAGGCAACACCATAGAGGTTGCAGTACACCGGATAAAAACTATAGGAAATATCCGGGCAGAGCAGCGGTTTGTCCTGGCATAACAAGGCCTGAAAGGTGTGGGCCAGAACCTCGTCTGAACCGTTGCCGACAAAGACCTTGGCCGTATCAATGTGATAATACCGGGCAATCGCTTCCTTGAGATGCTCCGCGCCGGGATCGGGATAAAGACGAAGCGTATCGGCGGCCTGCGCCATCATGGCCTTGACTGCCAGAGGAGATGGGCCGTAAGGGTTTTCGTTGGTATTGAGTTTTATGAGATTATCTATTTTCGGCTGTTCACCCGGAACATAAGGATCAAGCTGTTTAACCGCAGCACTCCAGTATTTTGTCATTGCACTTTCCTTGTGTATATCTCATTCAAGCCGTGAAACCGGCCTCATCGGCCTCCGCCTCCTCCCTGATCCGGATTTCTCATACCCATTGTCTCAATCGGGCAAAGTGCTTCAGGAACAAAAGAGCAGGCGTGATGAATAAAACGGACCAAAGCCGGACATGAAAATAATCCTCTTTTTGGTTTTTGCCATCCTTTTTAAAAACACCTCTTCGATGGACCTTGATCTTTTTTCCGCATGCGATAGAATCGTAGTAGTTGTAAGGTGCATATACAAGCAATATTTTTTCACCTCAGCCGCCGGAATACACTTCGTTTTCGAACCCGGTCAAAGTCGTACTACTACTGCAACACGTCTGAACTTTCGTTCATTCAACTCAGCCGAAAGAGAGGAAAATCATGCGCTGGAAACAATTTTTCACCCCGGTCAAATCGCTTAACAGCGAAAAAACCAGGGAACTCCTCCAGGAATCCAAAGAAGATGTGCAGATACTCGACGTCCGCCAGCCTTCTGAATACCAACGTTCTCATATTCCCGGTGCTCAGCTCATCCCGCTGGCACATCTCGGTGACTCGCTCGACCAGCTCGACCGGGATAAACCGATTGTGGTCTACTGAGCAATCGGCGGAAGGAGCCGCGTGGCGGCTCAACAACTTGCCGGCGAAGGTTTCAAAAACGTTATCAATCTCAGTGGCGGCATAAAAGGCTGGGACGGACAGGAGGCCGTCGGTCCGATAGACCAGGGCTTGGCACTCTTCAGCAATCCGGATTCCGCCGAAGATATCCTGAAGACCGCATATTCTCTGGAAGAGGGACTTCAGGATTTCTACCTGCGCACCATGCAGGAGGTCAGCCAACCGGAGGTAATCAAGCTTTTCAGGAAACTGGCCGACATAGAGGATATCCACAAAGAGAAGCTTTTCGAGGAATATACCCGACTGACCGGAAACGAGGACCTGGTGGCTTTCGAAAAGGAACTTCAGCAGAATAATCTCGAAGGCGGCATGACAACCGAAGAATACCTGGACCGCTTCAAGCCCGATTTGAATAACGAGATTGACGTCATCAGTCTCGCCATGTCCATTGAAGCACAGGCGCTTGATCTGTATACCCGTGCCGGTCGGCAGACCAAAGACGACGATAACCGCAAGATGCTCGAACGGATTGCCGCCGAAGAAAAATACCATCTGGAACAACTCGGCTCGCTCCTCGATGCTATCGCGGAGGAAAGTCATGAGTAGCAGGTTGGTACTGGCAGGTGGCGGTCACGCCCATATGATGCTCCTGGCCAATATAGAGAAAATTATCGCTGCAGGCCACCAGGTCACCGTGATTCAACCCTCAGACCATCACTACTATTCCGGCATGGGCCCTGGGATGTTGAGTACGCATTACAGTCCCGATGATATCCGCTTCAGAACCCGCTTTGTTGTCGAACGGCAGGGTGGCAGGTTTATCAAAGCCAAGGTTGTCGGTATTGAAGCTCAGCAGAACAGAATTATCCTCGATTCCGGCGAGAAAATATCCTACGAGGTTCTATCCTGCAATGTCGGAAGCTTTGTACCCTTTGATGCCGTTTCAGGTAGCAGAGACACAGTCTTCTCCGCCAAACCGATCGAACGACTCATGGAGGCCCAACGGAAAATCATGTCCTTAAAGTGCAGGGACAGTACAGCCATAGCCGTCGTTGGGGGAGGCCCGGCTGCGGTGGAGATAGCCGGCAACGCCTCTCATCTGGCACTGCTGAGTGGATGCCGAAAGAGCGATATACGCCTTTTTGCCGGCAGAAAAATGATGGCCGGTTTCAGTGGATCCATTGAGAAAATCATTCGCCGCAATTTTGAGCAGCGCGGTATTACCATCAATGAGTCCGGCTATGTCGACAAGGTGGTTGACAATAGGGTTTTTCTTGCCGATGGCAGTGAATTTGCCGCAGATGTGGTTTTTCTCGCCACGGGAGTGAAACCATCTAGCATTTTCGCGGATTCAGGCTTGAAATGCGGACCGGACGGCGGGCTGGCGGTCAACACTTTCCTGCAGAGCCCGGATTATCCTAATATTTTCGGCGGCGGAGACTGCATATACTATTCGGCCCAGCCTCTCGACAAGGTTGGCGTCTATGCGGTACGCCAGAACCCTGTGTTGCTTCACAACATCCTTGCCTGCCTGAACAATACCTCATTGCAGGAATTTAATCCCGGCGGCAACTATCTCCTTATTTTTAATCTCGGCGAAAAATTCGGCGCCCTGCAAAAGGGACCCTTGGTCTGGGGAGGAAAAATCGCTTTTTCCGTTAAAGATTATATCGACAAAAAATTCATGCGCCATTTCCAGGCTCTGGAAGATTGATCCGCACTACCACCGGGAGAGGCCGCTACCGCAAAGTGCGGCCTTTTTCGGCGAAGATCTTTCACTTTTTTCTCCTTACATTTTTGTATTTTTTCTTCTCTTTTGTTGGTCTCGTTGCCGCGCCGGAGTGAGAGACCACTAATATTCGAGCAGAATAGCACACTCAACCGCCTGTCTTTAAACCGTAATATATACAAAGCCTGCTGAACTGCATTCCGGCACCTTTATTGCTTTTCCAATACAGGCTGTATTCGTTGAGCACACGCCTTCATCGACAATAACGGCCCAACCCATATAACACTCTATCTCCGGCGGTTTTCAGGAACATGTCTATGAATATTCAAATAATTGATAGTACCCTACGGGAAGGAGAACAGACTCCCGGAGTCAACTTCTCGCTTGAGCAAAAAAAATATATTATCGATGGCCTGGCAGCAATCGGAATCAATGAAATTGAACTCGGCATTGCCTCTAGCCTGATTGATTGCCCCATACGGCTACTTCAATATTGCAGAAACTTCCACCCGCAGTTGACCTGCTCCCTCTGGTCACGCTGCAACAGCGGTGACATACGACATGCCGCCGCGCTGGCTCCCGACATTCTTTCGCTCTCTCTCCCCGTTTCAGAAATCCTGATGCGAGAGAAAATAGGGAAAAATAAAAACGAGACCGAAGCCTGTCTTGCCGGTGCCATGACCCTTGCCCGCCAATTGGGCATGAATGTGGCGGTAGGCCTTGAAGATGCTTTCAGAGCCGAACCTGCTTTTGTCCAACACATTGCCCTGCTGGCCCAAGAGCTTGGTGCAATTCGTCTACGATTTGCCGACACCGTGGGAACAGCATCCCCGGGCGAAGTCGCTGCACTGGTCACTCGCATCCGCCTATCTGAAGTGAACTGCGGTGTTGCCATACACACTCATAATGATTTCGGCATGGCCACCGCCAATGCCATAGCGGCCCTGGAAAGCGGGGCAGACAGTGTCGATGCGACCCTGCTAGGCCTGGGGGAGAGATGCGGCTGTGCCCGGCTGGAGGAGGTTGCCGGATATCTCCGTATAAAGAAAAACGTCCCATTCAATCTGCTGTCGCTCCCGCAGCTCTGCCGTTATATCGCATCGGCAACACGTCGTCCGATCGCCGCCAACCAGCCTTTTACCGGCAAAGATATCTTTACCTGCGAAACCGGCCTGCATCTTTGCGCCCTGCAGAAAAATCCCGCCACCTATGAACCTTACCCTCCTGAGACCGTCGGAGCCACTCGCAAACTCCTGCTCAGCCGCAAAGCCGGTAGAAAAGCTATCAGGGCCCACCTGCAATCGCTGGGCTGCAATGTTCATCATGAGCTGGACGACACTACCATGAAAAAGATTCGCGAAATTCTCTCTGCAGATACTCTCCAGTAGGAAGTTCGATCTCCAGGGTTCATAACGAAAACTTGACAGCTTTTCGTTGCGGCCCCCCAGAGAGTAACCACCCTTCTTTACCGCTGCATGAAAATGATGCAGACAGCCTTCTCCTCTCTTTCCTTCAGTTTTTTGTCGGCGCCTCCTTTATTTTGCACATATGATCACTACACCCCTTGACATCGTCTTGCAGAGATGGCATATTATGGTCAAATGATCATAACAAAACACATCACAAGGAGATCCGGTGCCACGCCCAAAATTACGTAGAAATATCCTCGCCCCACCCCCGGTGGATGGATTCAAGCCCAGCAGAACCGGAAAGGCGGCCGAGATTGTTCTGTCCGTTGAAGAGTTTGAGGCAATCAGGCTGGTGGACTTTGAAGGGCTGGACCAGGCCCAGGCGGCGGTGCATATGGGGGTTTCCCGTCAAACCTTTGGACGTGTCCTGCGAGCAGGAAGATTTATACTCTCCAGTGCCCTTGTCAAAGGTTTGCAGCTCATAGTGACCGGTGGATGTTACCAGGTACGTGGCCATGGACAAGGACACGGCGGCGGGGTCGGCAGACAAAGACATCGACATCATACTCACAGAGACACTATCGAATCAACACTACTTTCAGGAGAAAACGACATGGAAGACGACAAAACAACATTACCGCAACAGAATTCCAACAACACCTCAAAGAATACCCGCGTCAGCAGCCAGGGCAGAGGTTCCGGCCAGGGACAAGGAAACGGTTCAGCAGGTGGCCGGGGAAAGGGCTGTGGACGTGGGCGTGGCCAGGGTGGCGGTAAAGGTGATGGCAGTTGCAGGCGCTCTTAAACCGGGTTTCTCATCCGGGTTAAAGGCTGCCTGTGATTGTTTTATTAAATACTTTTTCGAAGAGGTGCTATTATGCCGGGATTTAATCAAAGAGGACCAATGAATGAAGGGCCAATGACGGGACGACAAATGGGGAGATGCGCCACAGGAGGTGACCATGTAGACCCAACCCCCAGTTCAGCATGGGGCACGCCAGGCTATGGCCGGGGCAGCTTTATGGGCGGGCGGAGATGCCGGGGTTTCAGGTGGAGAGCAGCGATGGCGGAGACGTTACCAGTGCAGAGCGATTCGGAAAGCGTCGCCACAGAAAGGCTGTTATCCCAGATCCAGCGACTTGAAATGGAAATTGAAACATGGAAAAAACGCGTACAGCAGGACAACAACAACTAACCCGAATTCCTCATGAACATTGTGTCTATTTCCATATATTAGTCGATATTCCAATATGTTCAAGCAGTATACCTTCATAAGAAAATCATACACAATGTTCACCGAAGGCCAGCCGATCTTACCGTGCC
>CAYUPL010000104.1:0-8220 GCA_964446655.1 uncultured Desulfopila sp. | reverse complement strand
AAATTTATCTAAACCCATTTTTACGACATAACACTAAGAATGACACTCCACCTCAACAGACGCAGTTTTATCCAAAAAACCCTCCATACCGGCGGGATTGTATCGCTATCGTGCCTGGGAATAGTACCACTTACGATCAATGGTGATGTCGTATCCTGTTTCAACTGCGGATACCTGAGCAAAAGTTCCCCAACAGGTTCCTCGCTGATGCCGTTTTACAGGCGCTATTGCTCAAGTTGTGGAATAGATCAGATCTCAAAACATTTTAATGCAGCAAACTGCTCTTGCGTAAAAACACCACCAAATACAGCAGAAAAGACAAAGGCGTCTCCCTGTTGCACCGTACCCTTCCCTGTTAAGGAAGTCGCTGAACAAATGAACAGGCCAAGTCTGAACTTGGCATCTCTCACATTTTGATACCGGGGTAAATTGTTTTAGTTGTTACGTATGGTGCTACGCCATACAGGCCGAATCTTGCTTCGCACGGCCGCTTACTGTCAAGCGGCCGGTATATAAGTAAAACGCCCCGGCATCAATTTTTTTCAGAAATGTTTTAGGGACCAAATAATGCAATGCGATGACGTAACCACCTTCATAAAAAATATCGTTGAAGTCAACAAACGCGCCGGCGTTGCCCCTGATGTCATTGACCTTATTGAATCTTACTCCTTCCTGCGCTTAAGAAACAATAATGAGATCGATTTCTACAACTCCGCCAAACCTGTTAACCCAGCCGACAAACGGTTAACACATTTTATAGAAAACAATGGACACCTGGACAAGCGGGCAAAAAACTTCATTACCGCCTATTACCAGGAAATGCAGGTGCACAATCTAGTCTGTGTTTTTAACACTTCTCATCTTGCCCACTTGCTGGAGAATTCTCTTGATGATTTGCATTCCTTGGCAAAAGCACCACAGAAACATTATCGGATTTTCTCAATTTCAAAATCAACCGGTAGTAAACGGATAATCCAGGCGCCCAACCGACAATTAAAGAAGGTTCAGCGAAAAATTCTCGACCAGATATTGCAATACATCTCCCTGAATGACCATGCCGAAGGGTTCCGCCGCAAACGATCAATACTCAGTAATGCTGCACGGCATGTGAACAAAAAAGTCGTTCTCAAACTTGATCTTAAAGATTTCTTTCCCTCCATTGATTATCAGCGTGTCCTGGGAATGTTCCTTAACCTTGGGTATCCACGACAGGTGGCAATCCTTTTGAGTTCCCTGACAACATATAAGCAACTGCTGCCAACGGGTGCACCGACCAGTCCGGTAATTGCCAACATCATCTGCAGAAAGCTGGACAAAAGACTAGTGAATCTCGGCAAGAAAACCGGTTTTTCGTATTCACGCTATGCCGACGATATGACGATCTCCGGCAATGAAGAGCACATAGTCAAAATGATACCGTTTTTCAAGGAAATCATCCATGATGAGGGCTTTGAACTCAATGAACCTAAACTCCGGATCCTGCGAAGGGGCAGGCGCCAGTCTGTTACCGGTGTAGTGGTGAATCAGCACCCGAATATAAGCAGGAACGAGAGAAAAACTCTCAGGGCCATACTGCATAACTGTCGGACAGGCAACCTCTCTCAGCAGAAAGAAAAATGGGCCAGAGAACAAAAAGGAATACCGCATTCCACCTGTTCCATATCTGACTTTAAACGCTCTCTTCAAGCAAAGGTCCACTATATCAAAATGATTAATGGTTCTGCCGGAGAAAAGCTGCTTGAATCCTTTCATTCAATATCCTGGCCGGCATGAAATTACACTCTCCCCTCTGCCTCTTCACTGGCATTATGTGCCTTGCAATTCTTGCTTACCAGTCGGCAGTCAGCTATGCGCATGTCGGCATAATAACCGCCCTGGACGACACCTTTGAGCAGATCAGGAAGAAGATAAAAATCACCGATCATTCAGTGATGAGTGGACGCACCTTCTACCAGGGAAAGTTGAATGGAAGAAGCATTACTTTGGTGCGATCTCCCATGGGAAAAGTCAACAATGCCATTACGGCGCAGCTACTTATCTCCTCCTTTGAAGTTAAGGGAATACTCTCTATTTCTCCTGCCGGAGCGCTGGTGGATTCTGTACAGATCGGAGATGTTCTTGTCGCGACAAAGGTGTTTCAGCACGATTTCGGCACCTGGAAACCATACGGTTTCATCTGGGGACAGGTACCGGTGGAGAATAAAGATATCAACTTCGAATACAATAACTTTCCTGTTCATGACTTTATCGACATCGTAGCACAAACGACAGGCAAGAACAGAATAACTGGAGGAGTTATTGTTTCCGGAGATCAATTTATTGCCGCCACTGACAAACGAAATTGGCTCAATACAAAATTCAAGGCTGATGCTGTGGATATGGGAGCAGCCGCAATTGTGCAAGTGTGCTACAGCAGCAATACACCAGTAATCATCATTCGAGTTATAACTGATTTTGCAGGAGAAAATGCACGAGTCACTTTTGCGGATTCCACGCCGACCTATCAGACGGATATTGCAATATCCGAGCTGATTCTACACCTGAGCACTAGTGTAATCAGTAAAAATAAACCCCGGCAAACCAATCTGTTAAAATGAAAAGAATAGTAATAATCATCGTCTTCACGGTTTCCTGCCTGATTTCTTATGAGAGCCGGGATCTTCCCGCGGCCGATAACTTCTTTCTCTTAAAAAAGGCTGACGAAGAAAGAGCCTTGGGGAATCCGGCCACTGCCCGTTCTTACTATCAGGATTACATTCGTACCCATCCACTTACAAAGGATACCGGGAGGAGTATGCGCTCCTCTCTGCAAAACAGACAGTTTCATCTACGTAATCTCCTTACCGCCTATAACCACCTCTTTGATATCCTGCGAGAAGACAATCAGTTAGAAGAATTGCACGTCTGGCTGGAAAAACTCGCTGCCACATATCAACCCGAAACCTTCCGTTCAAAAAATCGATACACCCTGGCGCGAGTATTGTACGAAAATAACCGGCCCAGGCAAAGCATTCTTCTCTTCGAAAAAATTGTTGATGATCATATCAACGATTACTGGGCAGGGAACAACAAGGTATTTCTGAGAGCTGCAAGCAAACTATTCGAGATATATACGGATAGGGGAAACACCGCTCAACTGGAACACCTCTATCAAAACCTAAGCCAATGTCCACTCACCGATTTCGACTTTAGAGATAGAAGGAAACTGGCATCTCTTTTCCTGAAAAATGATGCAACCAAAACAAAGGGTGAGGCTCTTTTAGCAGACCTTCTCACTCAAGCACCCGACGCAGCTTCTGGCAAATCCACTTTCTTGAAAGCCTCCATTCAAATGATGGAGGTGCAGCATCAGAAAAAGGACATCCGAGGCCTCAAAAACACCATTCGCAAAACGAAGCAGTTAAGCAGCAACCGGACTCCCCCCGGAGCGTTCTATCGGCTTGGACTTGCTTATTTAAAAATTGGAGAGAAGCACGAAGGCGGAAAGATCCTGGAAGAGATCAGCACCCGGCATCCGGATACCATCTGGGCCAGAAAGGCTCTCTTTTTATTAGGCAGAAAGGCATTGAGCGAAGAGAACTGGGATGAAGCTATAAATCACTACGCCACATACATCGAGAGATATCCGCAGCAGACCTTTTTTTGTCTTAAGGCATACTCAAATCTGCTTGACGCTCACTGGGCCAGGGATGGCAATCTGGAAAAACAGCAGATTGAGATCAGCCGGTTTGCCGACATTCTCAATGAGACCTCCGATTATGAAACCCAGCTGAATATGGCAAGAGAGCTGCAGCATAAAGGGTTTGACACCTTGGCGGATGCAACCTTCACCATGGGATACACATATGCCCAGGAAGAAATAATCGCCAATCCGAATTCTCTGCAAGCCATGAGAATATATTGGCAATTATGTAAATACGCCTATGCGATCGGCAGAATTGATACGGCCCGTGAAAGTGGTGAATCGGTAATCAACCTCTATTCTTCAGTAGTAGAGTATCTCCCGGATGCAAAATCGAAAAAAAGGGCCGATCATTACCTCTCCCGTACCTACCTCTGGCTCGCAAAAATTTATGCAGCTGAAGGCAGAACCGACTTCGCCAAAGAAGTCCTGCACAACTTTGTTGATGAGTATCCGGGAGACAGCGATACCGATTATGCAGCCTTCCAGCTAGTACAGTTGTATGAGGATGATCTGGAGGTCGACAATGCTGCCGAGCAGTACAAGAAAGTGAAAAAAGGCCAATGGAGGGAAAAGGCCGAAAAGGCACTTATGAGGATGGGCGCCCGATGAAAAAATATCTTTTCACATGGGTCTGTGTCTTCCTTTTGTTTCTCAATCCGATCATGGCCGGCGCCTGGGAATGTGAGGTTGTCGTTACAGGGCCCAGTACCATCAAGCTCGATCAGCAGGTTACCTTGTCCGCCAGCGGAACACCTGCGGGCGGTTCATATTCGTGGTCACGCACACCGGGCCTTATCCCCAATGGATCAACCGCCACCGTCACGGGCTTTCAACCTACATTCTCCGAATATATCAAGGTGGTGGGCTACTACACCAGTCCCAAAGGGAAAAAATGTTCGGATACCAAGTGGCTCTGGACATGTCTCTGCACCCTGGAAACTATTACCGGACCATCTCAGGCAAAGGTTGGGGAAGAAGTATCTCTCGCTACACAGGGAGATCCGGCAGGCGGCATCTACAGCTGGACTATCGGCTCCGGCACCGGCACGCTCACACCCAACGGATCTTCAGCAACATATGTCGGCGACCGGCAGGGGACAGTTGAAATACAAGCTTCCTATGTTCCGCCGGAAGGTGGCGAACCCTGTACCAAGTACCATACCATCGAAGTCGGAGATGATTGTAGCGTGAGTCTCAGCGGGGACATGTATCAGCGACCGGTCTGCAGACCGGTAAATTTTTACGCAAAAGGGCAGCCGGATCCGGGAGAATGCTCCTGGAGCCCATCCGCGGATTTCACTAAAGATGGTTGCAATGCAATCTATAACGGAACCTCTCCAGGCTATTATACCGTAACGGCTACCTATACCAGACCTGGAGGGGCAACCTGCAAGGATAGCAAAAGCATTCTTTCCTATGAGCTTGTCGACAACATGACCCCTAATAAAGCATGTTATCTTTCAGGAACAAATCTTGTGATCGATGATTTTAATCTTAGCACCTCTCCTCCTGGATTCCAAAACAACGCCTTGCTTTCTCCTGCAGTAGTCAGCACCATAAATAAAACTCAAGATCTGCACATATCAGCGTCATTGGTTTGTGCCCAGAACCCTGATACCGTTTCAACGGTAATTACTGTAGTCAACGAGAATGTTACCACCGGCTTCGGCATAGAAGTAGAGATTCCAAACCTTATCAAAGAGCCATTGAAATTTTTGGGGCTGGCGGATCAGTTCGATTTCAAGATGGTTAACGCTTACAAACAAGGAATAAAATGCTGTCCCGACAACGCGATTAATTACACCAAAGGGGAGACTTCCATCAATGCAGCTGTTGATTTGAAAGGAAAAACCCTATACGGAATACCTCTTCCCAAAAAAATGATAAAGTATTTTACGTTGGCTGTTAAAGCTGATTTGAAAGGCGGGACATCAGTATCGATCCATGGTGAATATAAGCCCTGTGAAAATATCGAATCCTGGAGCGGTGGAGGAGGGCTGGCGGTTAAACTTGATATTGGTGCTAAAGCGAAAGCCAATGCCCCACAATATCTAGTAATGAAGTGTGAAGTGAAAGGTGGGACTGATATCCGTGAAACCCTCGAAGTCGATAAGGATAAAATTGTAGCAAAAGGAAACTGGGGCGGTATTGATTTGGTTGGAATGGTCAAAATCAAGGTGAAACGGCACCAAATCAAATCTTTTGAAGTGAAACATCAGCTTCTTGAGGGAGATTCCACTCCGACGTTTAGTATAAACCTTCCATCTTTGCTATAGGACGGGAACGTTCAAAAACAGCTTTTGGCTTTTTTACGTGATTTGTCATCATCTGCTAATCGTGGAAAAACATATAAAAACATAGAGAATTATGCGCCTCTTACATGTCAAGACACTTTCTGTTTTTCTCGTTCTTTTTTGCCTGCCATATGTGGCAGTCTCGGCTTCGCTGTTGGGGCCAATTGGCCTGGCAATCAGTGATTGGTACTGTCATTTTTCTTCACATAGCTTCTCGGGAGAAGAGGGTGAGGAGGCGACTATTATTGTGACCAAAGAATTAGAGGACTCTGCGATCAGTGGCGGTTTTATCGTGATCAATTTTCAGGCTTTTTCTCTAAACAGATTTTTCCATAAGAAGGAACTAACCCTCAAAAAGACCTTTAAATTGCGTAAGAGTAATCGGCTCTATGCTTTTCTTCGCGGGAAACCAGGGGGGGCTCTCCACATTGAGATCACTCAAATATCAGGCAATCATCACCCTATTGCAACATTTATCGCCGAACCGAAATTCATCCTTAAAGGGGAAGCCAGTACCTTGTCTTGGAAAACTGAGAATGCAGACTCCATACAGATCCAACCCGAAATCGGTGTTGTTGCGGCAAACGGCTCAATGGAAGTAAGCCCGCTGCAATCGACAGTCTATACTCTAACAGCCACAGGAAAAGAAGGTGAGGTTTCCCGGCAAGTGGAAATCGAGGTTCGACACCCTTTACCGAAAATTAGAATTTCTGCCGAGCCCGAAACTGTCTTGCCTGGAGAATCGGCAATACTTGCATGGAGTACTCAAAATGCTGCCAGCTGTAGCCTGGATAATGGAATCGGCAAGGTACCGACCAGCGGAAACATGACAGTTTTTCCTCTTACAGATACAGCTTACACAATGACTGCCGTGGGCCCCGGTGGATCATCCAAGGCACAAACAACTATTTATGTTCGTTTCAAGAAGATACCGACCATCAACAAGTCCGAAGCTGATTATAAAACTCCTGAAAATACTCTGGCTGCCTCCAGCTCGGCTCTTCTTGCCGAGGATCTCGAATGGTACTATACATCACTATCACAAGATGCCTTAATTTACGAAAAACAACTTTTTGGCGTAGCCGGAATAGATCCGTCCGCCAATTTCAATTTGGTCGATGAGAGCCACGACGAGTACATATTGCTAGAAGTACCCTATAAGAACGGTGTATTGGTTATTATTGAGGAACATTACAATGATACCGACGGCACCATCTATACCAGTGCAGCAGGTATGGTTCAGGAAGACGGTCTCTGGAAAATCACCTATGCATATGGAGAAGATGAAGAGGTAGAGGCACATGACAGTTTTCGTTTCACCAACTGTATTGCCGGTTACGAATTTCATGTCGATTCGTTCGAGGACTCTTGCCTGCACGATAATGACCTCACTTTGATCGACAATACGACAATCTTTCTCGCCAACCGACATGATAAAGATTTGACAGCGGCTCACTTCAACGGATTGGACAGCGCCTTAGGCGGGCTTCTCAACGACCTACCCGAAGACAAGATATCTATCGGTGGCTGGATAAAAGCGCAACAGGTCGATCAGGAAATGACCGTCGTGGAAATCGGCTCCGGCCCAGAAAACGGCATCACCATAATGTTGGATAAAGGGCCGGGAATAATTTATCGGGTTCATCTTGGCAATACTGTAGTGGAAAGACATGTCGCCAGCGGTTTCGATTTCCGAGACGAAGCCTGGCATCACCTCTACCTCACCTATGACGGCAGCCATTTGAGGTTCTACATCGATGGAGAGCTGAAAGATACAGTGGCCTCTTCAGGAGCTATCAACGCCGACACCAACCTGAATTTAGGCCAAAGCGGTGGTACTCAGGGCAATCCATCTCAATTCTTCAATGGAATGCTCGATGATTTCCAAATTCACAATATTGCCTTGAGCCAGGAGCAGGTGCTGGAAAAATTTACAAAATGACAACATTCCCAGAAAATATCTATCTTGAAAAATGCAATCATCAACAAAGACCAGGCTGATTGTTTCGATTCTCTTTCTCTTGTTGTATCCAAACTCTCATTCTATTGGTAGTTATCGAGACGGACTGCATGGTTGAGGAAAAGATTACCGCCAGGGGAAAAGTGGTAGCCGTACAGATCCCCGACCATCTGCTCGCTTCCTGAAGATACCCGGGCTGATATGTTGGCTATCAGCCTGACTTCAGGCTGGCTCAACGATGAGAATTTCGGGTGATGGTGATAGGTAATCGCTTTTTAAGA
>CAYUPL010000103.1:0-8570 GCA_964446655.1 uncultured Desulfopila sp. | reverse complement strand
GGTTGATCACCAGCTCCTTCAGTTTCTTCTTGGCCATTCTTTTCCTCTCTGTGTTAGTGCCTTATGGCACCACGTTATGTCTTTTTTTGGGATCTATTGCAAGCGCATCCTTTCCGCTTTTTTGCCGATATTGTTCAGTTCAGGATTAGGTAATTTTGCCTCTCTTGTCAATACCTGATGACCATGAAGACAAGCTGGTCCTTTCTCTTTTCCCGGTGTCCGTTCTGCTACAGGAGGGTATGCCGGGATCGGTTCAGTCGGCGTGAAAAAATCCTGCTGTTTGTCATGTACTTTTTAAGCGGGAAAGGCTATTATTTTCTCGGTTTCCGCAAAGAGCACGAAGAAACCGGGGAAAGATTGATCGCAGATTGTATAAGATCGCATTCTAATACGCTGAGAGTGTCAAACATGGCAAAAGACATAAAAAACGAATTGGCATCACTTGATATCGGTAGTCAGATTCGTAATTTACGCAATCAGCGTGATCTGACTTTGCAGGAACTCTCTGATTTAACAGGGCTTTCAAAGCCAAATCTGTCACAGATTGAAAATAATATCGTCACTCCCCCCATCGCCACGTTGCTCAAAATCTCCACGGCCCTGGGAGTGCCCATCGGGACTTTTTTTCAGAAAACCAAGCATGATACCAATATGGTGGTGGTGCGCAGGCAAGATCGATACGGCATCGCCAAGGGACCGCATATCTCTCATATCGGTTATCAGTACGAACCTCTGGCCTACCCGAAAGCCGACAAAAACATGGAACCATTCATCGTGCACATGGAGCAGCGTCAAGCTGACGATATTGTCTTCAACAACCATAAGGGAGAAGAATTTCTCCTTGTGCTCGATGGTGAGCTGGAGTTCAGGTATGGCGACACTACCGTTGTCCTGTACGAAGGCGACAGCCTCTATTTTGACTCCTCCATACCGCATGGATATCGCGGTATCGGTTCCACGGTAAAAACCCTGGTGGTCATTTATCGACCGCAATGACAGCTGTAATAGCCTCTCAGAAGGTTGGCCGGCATTGTCCCGTGGGGGCCCATTCAGATTGTATCATACCATGACTCATTCTATATACAAGTCTTAGCGAAAAGCAAGTTGTGTCGGACAACCCCCCGGCGTGGTAAAAAACTTGACTTGGCTGAGTACTGTCTGGTACGCTGAGTTAGGTGAGAGCAAAAAAAGTTTGCTTGAAGCTAACTGTGCCGCAGCAGAGAAGATCCAGCAGGAAGACCCCAAATTTTTCATTTCTCTGTGATTGTACCGTTCCACCTCACTGTCCGGGAGACTTCTCATGGCGAAACCGAAGGGGATGATCATCATCGATGTTGAGCGCTGCAAAGGCTGTGAACTCTGCCTTGAGGCCTGTCCCGCAAAAATTATCTTCATGGATGGTGCTGTCATAAATGCCAAGGGGTATCAACCGGCTGCCATAAAAGATATGGACAAGTGCATTGCCTGCTGCTATTGCGCCCTTGTCTGTCCCGATGTTGCTATTACCGTTGCACGGCTGGAAGGCTGAGGGAGGATGACAATGAAAAAGCAACTCATGAAAGGCAATGAAGCCCTGGCTATGGCGGCAATCGGTGCCGGCTGTACGCATTTCTTCGGCTACCCCATCACACCTCAGAACGAAATCTCCGAATATCTGGCCAGGGAACTTCCCGCCAACGGGGGCGTTTTCCTGCAGGCGGAAAGCGAACTGGCGGCCATAAACATGGTTTATGGCGCTTCCGCTGCCGGGGCCAGGGTCCTGACAAGCTCCTCGTCACCAGGTATTGCGCTGATGCAGGAGGGCATGTCTCTGCTTGCCGCGGCCGAACTTCCTGCCGTCATTGTGAACGTGCAGCGCGGCGGGCCGGGCATAGGTACCATTCAGCCTTCTCAGGCGGATTATTATCAGATGACCAGAGGCGGTGGCAACGGAGATTATCGTATACCTTCGCTGGCTCCGGCTTCGGTGCAGGAGTCCGCCGAGATGATGGGGCAGGCCTTCGAGCTTGCCGATTTCTATCGCACTCCTGTTTTTATTGTCAGTGACGGCGTACTGGGTCAGATGATGGAGCCGGTGCAGTTGGGCAGTGTTGCCCGGCGACAGCTGCCGGCAAAGACATGGAAGGTGTCCGGTCATAACAACAACAGGGCGCCCCATACTCTCAAAACCTTGGCGCTTGCCCCGGAACTTCTGGAAAAAATCAATCTGAACCTGCAGGAGAAATACAGCCGGATAGTGCGGGACGAGAGCCGCTGGGAAGCCTACCGTCTGGAAGGCGCCGAAATAGTGGTGGTGGCCTACGGCACCACTGCACGCATTGTCAAAAATGCCATTGACCTGCTTGCCGGTGAGATAGCCGTTGGTCTCATCCGGCCGCAGACCCTCTGGCCCTTTCCCGTTAAACCCTTTAAGGCATTGCCGCCAAGCTGCAGGAAGATACTCTGTGTCGAGATGAGCTGCGGCCAGATGATTGACGATGTCCGTCTCGCCGTACTTGATGGAAAAGAAGTGGTTTTCTATGGCCGTTCCGGCGGAGTGGTGCCCACGCCTGGAGAAATTGCCGATGCGGTGCGGAAGCAGACAGAAGAGGTGATGCCATGACGGTGATTTTTCAGAGAAGTAAAGGTCTGACGGCCATGGATATGCACTATTGCCCCGGCTGCCATCATGGCACGATTCATCGCCTGATAGCTGAAGTTCTGGTAGAGCTTGATCTGCTCGGCAGCACCATCGGCTGTGCCGCCGTGGGATGTTCCATACTGTCCTATAATTATCTCAATGTCGACATGGTGGAGTCGGCGCATGGACGGGCGCCGGCGGTAGCCACGGGAATCAAAAGAGTACTGCCGGACAGAACGGTTTTTACCTATCAGGGCGATGGTGATCTTGCCTCCATCGGCATGGCCGAAATAGTCCATGCCGCCCATCGCGGTGAAAAAATAACCACCATTTTCGTCAACAACGCCACCTTCGGCATGACCGGAGGCCAGATGGCGCCCACAACCCTGGTGGGGCAGAAGGTGACCACGGCCCCGTCAGGACGAGATGCTGAACATTGCGGCATGCCTTTGCGGATTGCGGAGATGTTTGCCCAGATACCGGGATCAGCCCATATCGAACGAGTTTCGGTCCATACTCCCAAGGCAGTCCGGCGTGCCGGTAAAGCAATCAAAAAGGGTTTTGCGACACAGCTCGCCGGCAAGGGTTTTTCCCTGATTGAAGTCCTCTCTGCCTGCCCGACAGGCTGGGGCATGAGCCCCGTTGCTGCGAATAAATGGCTTGAGGATAATATGATTCCCTACTTCCCTCTGGGGGTGTTTAAAACTATGGAGGTGGCCTAAATGATAAATGCAAAGATTCTGTGTGCCGGATTCGGCGGCCAGGGTGTCATGTCCATGGGGCAACTTCTGGCTTATGCCGGTATGCTGGAGAACCGGCATGTTTCCTGGATGCCCTCATACGGTCCGGAGATGCGCGGAGGAACGGCCTCCTGTTGTGTGGTGGTCTCGGATTTGCCTGTCGGTTCCCCCATTATTGCAGAAGATGCCGATTGTGCCGTTGTGATGAACCTTCCCTCGCTGCGCAAGTTCGAAAAGTCAGTGGTGCCGGGAGGGTATTTGTTGGTGAACAGCTCCATGACCCGGGAAAAAAGCGGGCGAAGCGATATTCATACCTGTTATATCCCCGCTGATGATCTGGCCATGGACTGCGACAGCAGACGATCGGCCAATATGGTCATGCTGGGAGCCTATATCGAACTCTGCCCTATAGTGTCGGCGCAGAGTATTATCACAGCTTTTACCAAGGTGTTCGGCGCAAAGGCAGATGCGATTCTAGCCGGCAATATCGAGGCCTTGCAGAAGGGTGGGGAATGGGCAACAGCCATGCTTGCCGCTCTGCCTCAAACGGATTATTGCCGAATTTGGCCAATGCCTGCTCCTCCAGTGCTATAAATTCGGAAAAAACAGAAGGATGATATGGGAATGAACACCTACACGGAACTACACATTGATGGCTATGAACGGGTGGTACGTTGTGAGAATACAGCGGTCGGCTTTACCGCCTGGGCAGCCATTCATGACACAACTCTCGGACCGGCTCTGGGGGGATGTCGCGTCTGGAACTATGCAAGCGATGAGGAAGCCTTGACGGATGTATTGCGCCTCAGCCGCGGCATGACCTATAAAAATGGACTGGCGCGGCTTGCCCTTGGCGGTGGCAAAAGCGTGGTGCGCGCTGATCTTGCTCTTCTTGACAGAGAAGCGCTGTTTGAGAATTTCGGACGGTTTGTCGATCATCTTGGCGGAGCATATATTACCGCCGAGGATGTCAATTCAAGCCTGGCGGACATGGAGATAGTAAGGCGGTATACCACTCATGTAGCCACGGTAGGAGCGTCCGGCAACCCCAGTCCGTTCACGGCCTATGGCGTCTATTGTGCCATAGAGGCAGCCGTTGACTATGCCCTGAAGAGAAGGGACCTGCAGGGACTGCATGTTGCCGTGCAGGGAGTTGGTGAGACGGGCGGCAGACTGGCAAAGATGCTTGGAGATGCCGGTTGTCGTATCACCGTTGCCGATATCAATTCGCGAAATATCGAGCTTCTCGGCGAGAAAATGGATTTCGAGTGTGTTGATCCAGAAGATATTTTTGCAGTAGAGTGTGACATCTTTTCACCCTGTGCCCTGGGCGGCATTCTCAATACATCGACAATTCCCCGGCTACGCTGTGCCATAGTGGCGGGAAGCGCCAATAATCAGTTGCTTCATGAGGAAGATGGGGAGAAATTGCGGCGAAGGAACATTCTCTATCTGCCTGACTATGCCGTCAACGCCGGTGGGGTGATAAATATCAGCTGTGAAATGGATGGTGTCTACGATCCTGCGCGGGCCAAAAAGAAGATCGCAGCCATCGCATCATGTATCACCGAGATACTGACCATTTCCGCAAAAGAACAACTGGCAACCAACAGGGTGGCCGACCGGATGGCCGAGGAGCTGATAGCCGCTCACAAAGCTGCAGCAACCCTGTAGCAGGATGTAGCCTTGGCTCTGCCCTGAATACCTTTTCGCAGAACCTGTCCTTTACCCCCTTTTTCTATGTGTTTTTTCCTTCCCAGTGGCGACAAACTTCGCAACAAGTGGATATCCCCCAAAATCAACATCATTAAATATGCTGATTTTATTGATAATTTTTTCTTCCTTGCAGTTATCTTGCACTTCGAGACGCGCAGCCTAAGCGGCGATTTATCGCAAAAAGCCGCGCCGCAAAACCCTAACATTAATCTCTTGCTATGGTGTTGCTTTTGGGCTATTATGCCGAAAAATTCCATATTTCTCTGATATTGGAGATTACATCTGGGAAAAATAAAAGAAAAAACCGGCGAGAAAGGATGTCAATTACGAAATCAGGCGCTGAAGCAGAAGAGGTGATTTCAATGAAATCTCCCCAAAATACTGACGTGCACTATTTATAAGCACGCTGGTTTATATACAATTCTGAGCATAGGAATACATGAGCTTTCAGAAGAAAAATGTATCGAGAATTTTGAAATTTTGAGATCTGGAATAGAGCTCATATTAAATGGTTAATAAAATAATATTATAACCAGTATTTCCAGCGGACGCGGAAACAGCCCCAGTCCCTGAACTCAACGTTCAAAGATAGGGAGTCCAAGGAGCACTTAACGAAATGCCATTATTTGAGATGTCCGGGAACAATCTTTCACCCGTTGAACAGACGAATTTCTCGGTCGAAAAAGAGCTGCAAGTTTTGATCGAGAGGAATCTTGCGGCAGTCTTTAATTGCAGGTTGGTGGCATCGGAGTTTTCTACTGGCGCATTACATGCTGGGCGTATAGATACGCTGGCATTATCGGAAGATAATAACCCAGTAATTATTGAGTATAAGAAGGTCGAGTCGTCAGAACTGATCAACCAAAGCCTTTTCTACTTGCACTGGATTCAGGATCACAAGGGTGATTTCGAGATTGCAGTTCAGCGAATGTTAGGAAATGGTGTAGAGGTGGACTGGTCTGACGTTCGGGTTATCTGTATTGCGCCAAATTATAAAAAGTACGATCTCCATGCTGTCCAAGTTATGGGGGCAAACATTGAACTATGGAAATATCGTCTTTTCAAAAATGGCTCGCTCTATTTTGAAGAAGTATTCCAAGCAACAAAAATCCAAACCTCAGTACAAGGTAATGGGAAGAACCCTGTGATGGTGGAGGCCGGAAGGAAGGCCGCTCAGGTACGAGCAACAGCAACTTACACATTTGAAGAACACATTGAAGGTAAGTCAAAAACTATTCAGTCTCTCGTGCACGGCATCCGTGAATTTATTCTTGGGATTGATCCTGCAGTTGAGGAAGTGCCAAAGAAATTATATATCGCATACAAAATTTCCCAGAATATTGTGTGCATGGAAACAAAAGGCAAGAATATTAAGCTCTTTGTCAAGTTAAATACCAACGATATTGAAGCGCCGCCCCCATCATACCGTGATGTTACGAATGTCGGTCATTATGGAACGGGGGATGCCGAATTCACCATCTCTACAGAGAACGAGCTTGAACAGGTCAAGCCTTTTATTGAACTGGCATACAATAAAATCGGTGGGTAACTCTTCTAACCTCAGCGCGAACTCGGACGCCCAACTACGCTGCGCTCCGTTGGCGTGCCGGTTGCGCTGGCCGTTCGTGCGCCAAGCGCAGCTTGGTGCTTCTTATAGGGTGCCCTGCTTATGTTCCTGGGCAGGAAGTCCCCATTGGGCAAAGTCTAACCAACAGCCCGTACCGAGTGTTGCGCGATCGACGGAGCCGGTGCGGATAGCCGGTGAACAAAGATCGTGAAGCGTACACAGGGAACACTGTAGGCCGCAGGGGAGACGTACCTCCCCAAAGCAATTCAGCCTCGTCAGAGTAATCAAGGCAGTCGGCGACGGTTTTAACGTATCGGAAGCCAGTACAGAGGAATCGAATGGTGAGATTCCCGAGGGGCTGCCGGGGTCCAAGAGCGTGGCATGTAGTGAGAGAAGCATCAGGAACTTGGGAGACCCTTCCACCTCCTCCGATTTACCGATCAGGGGTAGGACAGTTCAATCACAAAAAGGCTGTCCGACGGGTTAACAAAGCGAAGGGAGTCAGATCATCTCACAGTACTCCGAGACGGTAGGGCCGTTCACATGGGGAAGGGGATGACGGTATTGTGTAGCTCGCAAAGGAAACATATGCAGATTCGCCAGGCTGACCAACATATGCCAACCTCACTGCGGGGAATAGCAAAGAAGGCAAAGGAAGATTAAAAACACAGATTCGGGAATCTTTACAGCCTCTTAAACGAGGCAAACTTACGCAGTTACATACCAAAGCCTGGCGGGAAGCAACGCCCACTCGGCATACCAGCGGCACGCCACAAGACGGGGTCGTTTCTGCGGTTTTGGCCAATATCTATCAGCATTACGTGCTGGACCTGTGGTTCGAAAAGGTTGTTAAACTACGGTGCGATGGAGATGCATTACTGATGCGGTTCGCTGATGATTATGTGTGTTGCTTCCGATATCATCGCGACCTTCAGAAACTGGAACGGGTGATGGGCAAAAGACTGGGTAAGTTCAACCTGGAATTGTCGCAGGAAAAGACCCGTGTTATCGAATTCACCCGGTTCGAGACCGAGAACAGCAAGACCTTTATCTTTCCTGGTTTTGAATTTCGATGGGGCTTGAGCAGGAAGGGTAAGCCTCTGGTTAAAATGCGAACAGCGAATACGAAATTCCGCTTGGCGTTGGCGGCAATTACAAAGTGGATAAAACTCGAACGGCTGGTATCCGATACGGTCGACATAATGGAAGCCCTCCGAGAAAACTCATGGGGCATTTCAACTATTATGGAGTTTCAGGCAATATGGATATGCTGAGTTCCTTTTATAATCTCGCTCGCCGAATCGTTTTCAAATGGCTAAACCGTCGAAGCCAGCGTAAGAGCTACAACTGGCGCCGGTTCGCCGAATTGCTTGAGCAATTCAAGATACCGCGTCCCCGGATTATTGGTTATTGGACCTGAACTGCTTTTGTACGAAGCGAACAATACTGAGGAGCCTTGTGCGAGAAAACCGCACGAGGGATCTGTGAGAGGGGGCGGTCGGGAAACTGGCCGTCCTGCCTCGATGCTGTATGAAATGAAGCAAATCTTGCCTTCCATCGAAAGCCTTGTTATAATCTTACATGTAAGATACAAATTATGGAATAATTTCTAGGAGGCTTACCATGGCTAATGTTTCGACCACAAAAATGTCGTCTAAAGGACAAGTCGTAATACCTGAAAATATAAGGAAAAATCTTAATTTAAAGACTGGCGCACAATTTGTCGTTGTTGGTGAGAAAGACGTTGTAATTTTAAAGAGCATCAGTCCTCCATCACTTGATGAATTTGACGAACTTATTGCCAAAGCTCGTCGAGACGGCAAGAAAGCAGGATTGAAAAAATCAGATATTCAGGAGGCAATTAAGAAAGTCCGGGGTGATAAATGAAAATTGTCCTGGATACCAATGTTTTCATATCCGGCATATT
>CAYUPL010000102.1:0-8814 GCA_964446655.1 uncultured Desulfopila sp. | reverse complement strand
TCACAAAACAAGGTAAAATACATCAGTCCCCTCTAATGTTTTCTGATAAACACCTGTCACTACGGAATCAGCCACCGCTGTTGTGTTGTACAGGTCTGCCGGATTTCCGAGCTGAGCCGGAGGAGGCCTCGGCCTGGAGCAAGGCATACTCATGCATCTGCAAGGCATGTTTGGCCTGGTTTTTATCCAAATGCGCCAACCGCTTATACATGTCGGCAGCTTCCTGGAAACGTTTTAGCTCATAGAGCAGGTCGGCCTTATGGGAAATCAGCTGGGCGTCCTCGGCGCTGGTCGTGATCCGTTGCAGCAGTGCCAGAGCCTCCTCATGGGCCTCGATCTGACGCAGAGCGATCACCAGGTTGAGCAGGGTGCGGCGATCGTTTTTAACGGCAATCAGCTGCCGGTAGAGGGGTGCGGCCTGTTTGGGAACGCCGATCTGCAGATAGAGGTCGGCGACCAGTTTTTGCTCCTGCTGGTCCAGCGGCTCAAGATAGCCCCTGATGACCAATGCCGCCAGGGCCTGCCGGTAGTCGCCGTCCTGCAGAAGGATATGAGCCAGAGCCTTCCACCATTTGGCCTGGTTCGGCGCCGTTTCGGTGAGCCGGCGGGCATAGGCGCGGGCCTCATCCGTCATCTCCAAGAGCAGATACTGGTGCAGCAGAATTTCCTGCCACTGCATCTGTTTCTCACCCTGGTAGCTCTCGGTCAACAGCTTGATGGTCGGCAGCGCTTCTCGATTACGTTCGGCGGCAAGCAGGGCATGGACGTAGTTTTCTTGCCAGGTCGTGGTGACATGCCCGGCAAAGTCATGCAGGAGTCGTTCAAACCGGCTGATACAGGCGTCATAGTCACCGGCAAGGAGATAGGCGACAGCACTGTAATAGAGATTATCGGGATCGGCTTCGCTGTTAAGAACGAATGCCCGGTCAAAGCAGAAGGCGGCACGCTGGTAGTTTTCCAGTTCATAGGCGGCCTTGGCCAGATTGAGCCAGGCGGAGAGATGGGCGGGGTCTCGGGCAACGGCCAGTTCTAGGGATTGAGCCGCCTGGCGGTAACGCCCCTGAACCAGGTGGCAGGTACCGAGAACAAAATGGATCTCAGCATTCTCGAGGATGTCTCGGTCGGTAGAATCTCTGCTTGCTCGATCGCGGAGGAATTCTTCCAGCAGGGTGATGGCCTCCTCGGATTGGTCCTCCTGGATCAGAGCACCAGCCTTGGCCAGTACGACCCGGACAGCGGCGGGCAGAGATTTCGCCTCCGCTGCGTCGGCCTGAGCAGGCGGCAATGCCTGGCAGAATACCGCCAGGCAGATAAAAAGGAAGAAATGGCAGAGCAGCGGCTGCACCCGCGGTCGCGATGCGATGCCGGTACAGTGGAAGAGTAGTCTTCGATAATGGAATGTGATCAGCTTCATTGTTCCAGTTTAAAACTCACTGTGGTTTCGGCGCGCGCTTTCACCGGGACCCCGGCAATGGTGCCTGGTCGAAAGCGCCAGCCGGAGACGGCCCGCAAAACGCTGGTTTCGAAAACACCTTCCGGTTGACCTTCAAGGACCTCGATATCGCCGACACTGCCGTCTTCGTTGACGGTGAAGGCGACCCGTACCCATCCCTCGATCTGCCGGTTCCTGGCACGATGCGGATACATCGGCGGAATACGTACAGTGACCAGCAGCGGCGCGTCAAGATCGGCTGCGGAAAAGATATCCCGGCCGCCGCTGAAGGAGACGATGGACATATCGACCGGCAGTGACAGCGCCTGCGGCCGGTCCGGCAGCCGGGGATTGACTTCAAAGGGCAGCTTCATGGCGCTCAAGGTCGGTTTGGGCGGTTTGGGCTCCTTGGGCTGCTGTTGCGGCGGCGGCGGTTCCGGAGGGCGCTCCTGCTCCTTGACCACCGGGGGCTCGGGTTTTTTCAGACGGATCATGGCCACCGCCGATATCAGCTCTTCAAAGGTCGGTTCCGGGAGTCCACGCTGCAACAGAGTCGGCATCAGCAGAAACATCGCGCCGTTGATCGCCAGGGCAATGGTGACCGTGAGCAGACGATAGAGCCACAGGCGACCCGATGATAAACCGGTACGCCCCTGGGCGGTGAGGGTGACGGGTGAAACCATGATCTACTGCTCCGGAAGCTGTGCTGCCAGGGAAACATTGTCGGCGCCGGCCTGGCGGCAGCCGTCCATTACCGAGATTGTTGTGCCGGTGGAGCTTTGCCGGTCGGCGACCACCACCACCGAACCTTCCGGATGTTCAGCCAGAGCCCGTTCGACATTGGCCCGAACCGTCCTGACGTCGATTTCACGGTTGTCGAAATAGACCCGATTGTCGGCCGATATGCCGACCATGATGGTGGCCTTGGGCTTGCTTACGGCGGTGGCGGCAATGGGACGGCTGACATCGATACCGGTCTCCTTGACGAAGCTGGTCGTGACGATGAAAAAAATCAGCAGAATAAAAACCATGTCGATCAACGGGGCGATATTGAGCTCCACGCTGGAACGACTGTTGCGGCGGAATGCAGAAATGTTGAGCATGAATTTCACCGACTCCGGAAACAGGTTAATCGTTGGTAATGATAATGTCGTTTCATATGTGCCTCCGCAGGTAGAGACCGGCGGCGCTGAGGCGCTTGCCGAGGTTGGTGGCACGCCGGTCGAGAAACGCTTTCATATAGAGCCCCGGAATGGCCACCAGCAACCCGGTCTGGGTGGTGATCAGGGCCGAGGAAATACCACCGGCCATGGCCTTGGCGTTGCCGGTGCCGAAAATGGCCATGACGTCGAAGGTGGTCACCATGCCGAGGACGGTGCCGAGCAGCCCGAGCAGCGGGGCAATTGCGGCCAGCACCCCGATGGTGGCCAGCCTGTCGGACAGGGAACGCTGCAGCCCCATGATGATCTCTTCGAGGATATGGCGGTCAAGCTCTCTGACACCGCTCCGTGCGGCGATAAAACGGATTACCAGTAGGGTGATGATACCGCTGTGGCGTCCCTGTTCCAGTGGCTCTTTTGAACCGATCAGGCGGAGGGCGTGTTCCAGACTCATGTCGTCGCGCCGCAGTCGCCTGATAAACAGGGCTCGGTCGACGATCAACAGCCACATCACCAGGCTGACAAGAATCAACGGCACCATAACGACACCCCCAGCTCTGAGGTAGTCGGCCAGCCGCAGCCAGCTATCCAGCAGAAGATCAACGATTATCATCGCCGTTTTTCTGTACGATATTGACCAGCGCCACTGCCTTTTCCTCCATGATGGCGATACGGTTATCAACGCTGCGGTTGAGCAGATTATGCACCAGCATGATCGGGATAGCCACCGAAAGACCGAGCATGGTGGTGATCAGGGCTTCGGAGATACCGCCCGACATCATCCGCGGGTCGCCGGTGCCGTACAGGGTGATCACGTCGAAAGTACCGATCATACCGGTTACGGTGCCGAGCAGTCCAAGAAGCGGAGCGATTGCCGCCAGCATGCCCAGTGTCGAGAGAAACCTCTCCATTGGTGGAACCTCACGCAAAATCGCTTCCTGCAGGGCGTTTTCCATGACCTCACGGCCCCTGTGGACCGATTCGAGCCCGGCGGCCAACACCCGGGCCAGAGGTTTACCGATCCGCTGACTGCATTCCATGCGGCATTGCTGCCAGTCACGGGCTGCGGTCAGTTCGTTAATACGGCTCATAAAGGTCTCGGAGGGTAGTCTGGTCCTGAACAGGAACACAAGCCGTTCCAGAATGAGAAGTACGGCGGCCGCCAGGATGCCGAGAATGGGCCAGACCAGCGGCCCGCCCTTGTTGATGCGCTGCCACGGACTTACCGCGTGGGACAGTTGCGCCAGGGCGGCGCCTCTGGAGATATCCAGTGGCACGGCCTCGCTGCTGCCTTCGATATAGTTGCGCAGCTGTTTTTGCATGGTGCGCGGCGGCAGGGCGCTCAGGGCGAAGAGCTTCTCCGTTGCCGGGGTATGGGCAAGATAGCCGATTTCGTCATCAAGCTGGTAGGCAGCGGTGAAGTCGCCAAGCACCAGGACATCAGCTTCGACCGGGTTGCCGTTGCGATCGACGATATTCGCCTGTTGCAGTCGGACGCTGCCGGCGCCGCCTATCTGGCGCCACAGCAGGGTAATCATCTCTTTGATCTCTTCTATGCCCGGAAATTTGCCCTGCTGAGCAATGCCGTCGAGCAGGTCGACCCGGTACTCCCCTAACCCATGTTGCAGGCTGCCGGCGATATGAGAGGTGATATCCTTGGCGAAGATGCGGATGCCCCCCACCAGTTCTCGAATGATGGCATCGGTGGCGGCGAGTTGTTCGGTTAGCTGTATTTCCTGTTCGGCCAGGAGTTCACCTTGCTCTTCAAGAGCCGCAACGGCTGCTTCTTCGGCAGCCAACTCAGCTTCGATGTCGGCGATGGCCTGTTCCAGCGAAGAACGGTCGGAGGCAATCTTTTCCCGGCCACGGCGTGCCTCCTCCCTGGCCGCTTCGTGCTCCAGGCGTGCCTTTTCCTCCAGGGCTTCAAGCGCCTTACGGGCCTCTATCTGATCTTCCCGCATATCATGCGCCACCGACTGAACCTCCGGATCACCGGCAGCGGAAAAGGCCGGACTGGTCGGCAGCAGAAAGAGAAACGTCAGGTACAGGAGTGGTAATAAAAATTTCATTGCAGTTGCAGCCTCCCCAGGGGCAGTGTCGTTATCTCAACCGGTCTCTGCTTGGCCGCAATCTCCAGGGCGCTTTGAAGCGCCCGGTTGTGGCCCTGAGGCAGAGGTTGCCAGGCCGAGGCGGCGACGTTGTACATGCCGCTTGCCGAGCCGTCGAGATGTTGATAAAAGAGGGCGATCCGGCCGAGTCGGAAAATATTGACGAGGATCTCCCGTCCGTCGGCGGCGATGGTCTGCTGGTAGGTCTCGATGGTTGAACCGTATTCCGCCTCGATCAGCAGAGCTTCCATGGTTTTGCGAAACCGCTCGCTGACATCGATTTCCGGATCATGTAGGAGCTGCGCCAACCGCTCCAGGCGCAGGGTCCTTTCTTCCGGAAGAAACGGCAGATCGGTGTCAACCAGCCGTTCCAGATCTTCTGCCAGAGCTTCGATCAAAGGGTCGATATCGGTCTGGATCTTTTCGATCTCCCGCAGCTGGCGGAGCTTGCCGTCGATGCGTTCGCTGGTCGCAGCGTTCTGCTGCTCCAACCGCTGCCGTCTGGCCTGAACCAGTTCGAGTTGCTGCTGCAGATGTTCGTACCGAGCCAGCATGACCTGCCGGTCCGCCCGCCACTGCTCCTCGTCCTGCTGGAGATTTTGGCGGATGGCGATCGACTCGGCCACCGGCTCCTCAACGGTCCTGCTCAGCGCCGTGCCCGAGGCCGACTGATCGGCCAATGCCTCGGTCAACAGAACAATGCTGAGGAAGAGAATACAGCTGAAGAATTTCATAAATGTGCTCCGTAATAGGATCCGGACTTGCCGGTCTGTCCTGGACACTATCGGGACATTTATCCGCCCCGGCAGGGTCCGTGGGCCTGCCCGGAGTGGTCCAAAACAGTTTGTTGTTTTTTAAGCAGCCGGAAGCAGCTCCGCCAAATAACACTTAATCAATATTCGTGTTACATCTACTTAGGGCTTTAAAAAAAGTCAAGGAAAAATCGAGTATCCCGCCATACTCTTCCGGGATATCAGACCTCGGCGATCACAGGACAGAGAAGGAAAACACAACCTTAAATAATACAACCTTAAATAACACATGCCACCATCTTGTAAACATGACAGGCCCACGACATGAATCGCCTTTTATCAACATCCTGAAAGACTCTTTATTCACCCCCACCGATTACGCATGAAGCACCCTGACCTCATGAACATAGCCATATTCATCAACAATGGACTTAATCTCGATCCATCCTTCGAAACCGTGACGTCGCGCTTCTTTTGTATAATGCGGCATGGTCTGCGCCAGAACGATGAAATAGAGGTACGAAAACAACGACTGCCTGGATGAAGCGGATGTGGGAGTCCGAGAAGGAGATCCAGACAGTCGTTGCCTCGTCTTTAATATTTCGGAGGTGTAGCTTTTCAGTCAGAAGGAATGGAAGGTGGTACTCCGGCAGTGGCAAAAAAAAACCCGGATCGAAGATATCGATCCGGGATAGCCCTTTTATCCACAGAAATGTCAGGTACGCCTCCGTCCTCGCAGCCGTTTTCCTTAACGCTCAGGCAGGTCTTCTGACTCCCGGCTCATCCTACTTGTCGCGTCTTCCCGATCAATCAACAATCAGTGACATGGTGCGACGTTCGTCCTCGGTTACAGCGGCGGGCCCGTCTCCGATTTCCACGGAGTTCCCTTTAAAGTTCTGTTACGAACACCTAAGCAGAGTACTGTCTAAATTAAACTCTAGGTTTAGTCAAGAAAAATAGTATCATGTTTTTCTATGACGTTAATCGACCCAGCCAAGAAGTCTTCTAACATGTTGAATATATTAATATATAGTTCATTCCAGTTTCGATACAACCATTTGAAAGCTTTTTAAATCTCATGATTGTTCCGGCTCGTAAAGCTGCAGTAACGCGAGTAGATAAAATCCATATACCCAGTGACTGGTTATATCCCGCTCCATGTGATATAAAAAGGAACAGTCTTCCTCTTCAACCGGAATGCTTGCTCTGGGAAGCGATCAGACTCTGACCGGAGTAGGTCGCCTTCCTTTCTTTTCTCTCTACCAACACTTTGCAATAGTAGGTGCAATACAGACAACGATCCAAAGTATTACACTTCTCCAATTTGTGCTACTGATCATAAATCAAGGGCTCTGTCAATGATAAACATTTAGAAAAGATAGTCTCCAACGCATCAAGAACAGGAGAAAAAGTGAAAAAAGGAAGAAAAACTATCCTGATCATATACCATTCCCAGAGCGGCACAATGGCAGGGATGGCCCGCAAGCTTGCCGACGGTGCATCTCTGGAAGAAAATATCTTTGTCAATCTGAAAAAGGCGGAAGAGGCCGACCTGGATGACCTGCTCAACTGCAACGCCATAGCCATCGGCTCACCAGAGTATTTCGGCACCATGGCCGGCATGATCAAGGATTTTTTTGACAGAACCTATGAGGCTGCCCGGCAACAGACCATAGCCTTGCCGTATTGTGTGTTTGTCTGTGCCGGAAATGACGGGCGAGGCGCCATTGCCCAGATTGATCGCCTTGCCGCCGGCTACAAATGGAAAAAGGTTCAGGAACACATCAGGATTGTCGGTCCCCCCACCAAGAATGATTATGCCAAACTGGAGATTCTGGGCCAAACCCTGGCGGCCGGAGTGGATTTTGGGATCTTTTAAATAGTGCGGATTATGCGAGATTACAAATGGGGTCCCCTATCAGGCGAACCGGCCAATTAATCGGCCATTTTTACGGCCATAATTTGTTCTTGTAAATATATATCTTCTTGTCTAATATGGAGATATGGATAATTCTAAACCGGACACTGAAGCGGCCACAGCCCAGCTCTTCGATCGTGAAGAATCTTTTGGATGCATGGAACCCATGCGAATCTCTTCGGACTCGCGGCATCGTGCCGAACTCATGGACCTGATTGTCGATCTCGCAGGTACCGCAGCAGGTTTTCGTCGGTCGTTGCCCGAGGGCATCCATGTTGCCCTGGCTGATCTTGTACGCGCGATGAACTGCTACTACAGCAATCTCATTGAGGGTCACGACACCCATCCCGTCGACATCGAACGTGCCCTCAAAGACGACTTCAGCGCCGACGCACGCAGGCGGAACCTCCAGAAGGAGGCCCGAGCCCACATTGAGGTTCAGGGCTGGATCGACACCGGCGCACTCGCCGAACGCACCGTCTCCAAGGCCACCATCCTGGAGATGCATGATCGATTCTGCTGGCTGCTCCCGGATGACCTGCTGTGGGTCAAAGACCCTGTATCTGGAGAGCGTACGCAGATCACCCCGGGCAGGTTGCGAGACCGGGATGTTCAGGTCGGACGTCACGTTGCTGTCAGCCCTGGTGCCGTCCCCCGTTTTCTGAAGCGCTTCGAAAAGGCGTATGGTGCCCTGGGCAAGACGGAGCAGATTCTGGCTACAGCCGCTGCGCACCATCGGTTGCTCTGGATTCACCCGTTTCTGGATGGCAACGGCCGCGTCGCACGGCTGATGTCCCATGCCATGCTCCTGCAAACCTTGGACAGTGGCGGCCTCTGGTCGGTCGCTCGAGGCCTGGCTCGCAACGAATCCACGTACAAGAATCACCTGGCGAACTGTGACCTTGATCGCCGCAATGATCTGGACGGTCGAGGTACCCTCAGCGAGGAAGCCCTGGTGGATTTCACCCGGTTTTTCCTCGATACCTGTCTCGATCAGGTTCGCTTTATGGACTCACTTATGCAGCCCTCCAGGCTGCGACACCGTATTCTCCAGTGGGCAGAGGAGGAGTCACGTACAAGCGACTTACCACCCAAGGCCCGCACCGTGTTGGAAGCAATTCTCTACCGGGGCGAGCTTCCTCGAGGGGAGGTCCCCAGTCTCTTGGACTACAGCGAACGCCAAGCGCGCCGTGTTGTGTCCGCCCTGGTTGACCGTGACGTGCTGACTGCCATCAGTAGCAGAGCCCCTCTGAGACTGAATTTTCCGGCACATCTGGCACCCCGATGGACACCCGGCCTGTTTCCCGAAGTGAGGTGGTGATGGGGAACCGCTTTTAAATCTTGAATTTAGAAACCAACTGGGTCAAGCGCTCAGCCAGCTGGGAGAGCTCATCCGCCGAGGTGCGAACATGCTGACTGCTCTCTTTCACCTGCAGTGATCTCT
>CAYUPL010000101.1:0-8838 GCA_964446655.1 uncultured Desulfopila sp. | reverse complement strand
AATCTGTCTCCCGAATAAAGAGATCATGGCTGAGGATTATACGTAATCAGAAAAAAATATAAGCAGTACCTTACCACCACTGTAGCTCACCCAAGAATTGATAGAACAAATCACCTTAATACTGATAATCTCGTAAAAAGTCATTGAAGGTACCGGGATGGGCTCTGCGATAAGCGCAGACTTCGAGAAAGCTTGATATACTAGGCGTAGTATCTGAAACGGCGATTCGGCAGTACATGTGGTACGGCGAATCGCCGTTTCAGATCTACAACGACGTAGATCGAGCTTTTTACGAGTCCATCAATACTGATATGTTAAAATGTGGTGCCATCAAAGTCAATCTCCTTCACCGATCGTTTTCGCCATAAATAAAACACCGCTGGCAGAACGAGCAGGGTAAGGAGCAGGGAGCTGACCATGCCGCCGACCATGGGTGCGGCGATGCGGCTCATCACCTCGGCACCGGTACCTGTTCCCAAAAGGATGGGAAGCAGACCGGCAATGGTGGCGATGGTGGTCATCATCACCGGACGGACCCGCAGGACCGCACCATGCAGAACCGCTGTGGTAAGATTGTCAAGATTGGGCGTTCGGCCTTCTCTATGGGAATCTTCAAGCATCTTCGCATAGGCCTGGTTGAGATAGACCAGCATGATAACTCCGATCTCCACCGACACTCCGGCAAGGGCGATGAAGCCCACCCCCACGGCCACGGAAAAGTTATAATCCCACAGATACATCAGCCAGATGCTGCCCACGATGGCCAGCGGCACAGTCCCCATGATTATGGCAACTTCGACAAAATTGCGAAAATTCATGTAGAGCAGCACCACAATGATGGCCAGGGTCAGCGGTACGACATATGTGAGTTTCTCCTTGGCACGAAGCATATATTCGTACTGGCCAGCCCAGCTCAGTGAATAACCGGCGGGTAGCACTATTTCATCCGCCACAACCTCCTGGGCCCTGATGACATAACGGCCCACATCGACACCTTCGATATCAATAAAGGTCCAGCCGTTGAGTCGGGCATTTTCGCTTTTGATTGCCGGAGGGCCATCCTCGACAAAGATATCGGCCACATCGCCCAGTGAGATGCGCTGGCCGCTCATGGTCACCATCGGCAGCAGAGCAAGCTGTTCCGGTGAATTGCGGTAGTCCTGGGGATAGCGGAGATTGACGGGGTATCTCTCCAGGCCTTCAACGGTTTCGGTCACATTCATGCCGCCGATGGCGGTAGCCACCACCTGCTGGATATCGGCGATAGTAAGACCATAACGGGCGGCCTTTTCCCGCTGGATATCAACCTTGATATAGCGGCCGCCCGCGACCCTTTCGGAATAGACCGAAGCCGTACCGGGAACATCTTTGAGGATATCTTCAAGTTGCCGGCCGATTTCCTCTATGACGGACAGCTCAGGGCCGGCGACCTTGATTCCCGCCGGGGTTTTGATGCCCGTGGCAAGCATATCGATACGTGTTTTGATGGGCATAACCCAGGCGTTGGTAAGGCCCGGCAACTTGACCAGGTTGTCGAGCTCTTGTATCAGGCTCTTTGTTGTCACTCCTGGACGCCATTGATGTCGCGGTTTCAATTGAATAAAGGTTTCGATCATGGTCAACGGAGCGGGATCGGTGGCCGTTTCGGCCCGACCGACCTTGCCGAAGACCGACTCCACCTCCGGGATGGTGGCGATAAGTTTATCGGTCTGCTGCAGCAGTTCCCGCGCCTTGCCCACTGATATACCGGGATAGGTGGTAGGCATATACATCAGATCACCCTCATCGAGCGGCGGCATAAACTCGCTGCCGATTTTATCAAGGGGCCAGAGCCCTACGGCAAACACAAGAAGTGCTCCCAAAAGAACCGTTTTCGGAAAACGCAGTACGGTTTTCAATACGGGCAGATAGATGGCAATCAAAAGGCGGTTGATGGGATTTTTATGCTCCGGCAATACCTTGCCTCTGATGAAATAGCCCATCAACACGGGAACAAGCGTAATAGCCAAAGCGGCAGCCGCCCCCATGGCGTAGGTTTTGGTAAAGGCAAGCGGGGAAAACATGCGCCCCTCCTGAGCCTCCAGGGTGAAGACCGGCACAAAACTGACGGTGATAATGAGCAGGCTGAAAAACAGGGCGGGCCCCACTTCACTTGCCGATGCCGTCACTATCTTCCAACGATTTTCCGCCGTCAATGGAGTCCGCTCCATATGCTTGTGCATATTTTCAATCATGACGATGGCGCCGTCAATCATTGCCCCAATAGCAATGGCGATGCCGCCAAGCGACATGATATTGGCATTCAGGCCCTGCAGGTGCATGATGACAAGGGCCGCGATAATGCCCACCGGCAGGCTGATGATGGCCACAAGAGAGGAACGAACATGGAAAAGAAAGACGATACAGACCAGGGCGACAATAGCAAACTCTTCCAGCAGTTTACGGCTCAGGTTGTCCACGGCACGCTCAATCAGGGCGCTGCGATCATATACCGGTATAATCTCGACTCCTTCCGGCAGCCCCTGCTTCAGCTCCTCCAGCTTGGCCTTGACACCATTGATGGTTTCGACGGTATTTTCGCCAAAACGCATGACGATAATGCCGCCGACGGTTTCGCCCTCACCGTTCAGCTCGGCTATGCCGCGGCGCATCTGCGGACCTTCCTCCACCAGGGCCACATCACGGATCAGGATCGGTGTTCCGGCTTCATTGACACCAAGCGGGACATTGCCGATGTTTTCCGCACTCTGCAGATAGCCAGTCGCCCGAACCATATACTCCGCTTCAGCCATTTCAACAACCGATGCTCCTCTCTCCTGGTTGCTCTTTTTTAGAGCCGTTTCGATGCGGGCGAGCGTGATATCAAAGGCCCTCAACTTATCAGGATCAACCAGCACCTGATACTGCTTCACCATGCCGCCGACCGGCGCCACCTCGGCAACACCGGGAACGGCCTGTAGCTCAAATTTGAGAAACCAGTCCTGCAGCGAACGCAACTGACTGATATCGTGTTTGCCGCTGCGGTCAACCAGGGCATAGAGATAGACCCAGCCGACACCGGTGGCATCCGGCCCAAGCTGGGGTCGCGCCTCGGCAGGCAAGGATGGGGCCACCTGGCTGAGATACTCAAGTACTCTGCTTCTGGCCCAGTAGAGGTCCGTTTTATCATTGAAAATCACATAGACAAACGAATCGCCGAAAAAGGAATAGCCCCGCACCACCTCGGCTCCCGGGACTGACAGCATGGCGGTTGTCAACGGGTAGGTGACCTGGTCTTCCACGACCTGAGGCGCCTGTCCCGGGTATCTGGTTTTAATTATTACCTGGACATCGGAGAGGTCGGGGATGGCATCCACCGGGGTATTCTTGATGGAGTAGATGCCGACACCAACCAGTATCAACGTCGCCAGCAGGACGAAGAAGCGGTTGACAACCGACCAGCGTATAATGGATTCAATCATAATCTCTCTCTTCTCCGGTAAACTGTGCCGTTGCGCTTATTCCAGACTCATATCGTCGATATTCAAATCATCCAGGCTTCTGCTCTCTTCCGATCCGGGGACATGAATAGCCGTAATCTCATAACCGCCCTGTGCGGTTTCACTGATCTCGATATAAAGCAGCATGCCCTCTTCAATAGAGGCCGCATCCACCGACGGGGCCACACTGAAATCCATGGTCATCTCGGGCCAGTCCCATTGGCCGATGGCTCTATGGGTCGCGTTAACACGGCGCTCATCGACGGATACGGCATGAATGTCCGCTTCCGTCCAGACGCTTTGGGGTTGTGCCTGTTCTTCTTCGTGATGCATTCTTCTGAAATCCGATGTCTTGCTCGACTCCGAATCCAGCAGGAACTGGGCTGAGACAACTATCTCATCACCTTCAAAAAGACCTTCCAGAATTTCGGCTGATGTCTCATCATAACGGCCTACTCTCACATTGACGGATTTAAAACGCCCCTCACCCAGAGCCAGAACAACCCGATCGGCCCGACCGGTACGAATAATCGACTCCTTCGGCACAAGCAGAGTTTTCGCCGAACTTTGCGCATGAATGGTGATGCGGGCGAACATATTGGGTTTAAGCAGCATATCATCATTGTCGAAACGGAGCCGCACCCTGATGGTCCGTGTTCGCGCATCCAGGGTGGGGTAGACATAGTCAACACTGCCATGCCACTGCCTGCCCGGCAGATAATCGAGGTCCATACTGACAGGCATACCCACCGTTACCAGAGAGGCCTGACGTTCGAAGATCTCGGCTTCGACCCAGACCTGAGCAAGCGTGCCGATGGACATGATGGTGGAACCCGGAGTAACATAAAAACCCTGGCGAATAACAAGATTGTCGACAATGCCGTCCTGCGGAGAAGAAAAGGTTATGGTCTGTCTGACTCTGCCGCTCTCTTTGAGTGCGGAAATGGCCTCCCTGGGCACACGCAAGGCAGCCAGCCGGTTTTCCGCCGCACTGATAAGGCGAGGAGATTTTCGTTCCATGGCCAGGAGTAGCTCCTCCTGGGCATTGACCAGCTCAGGCGAGTAAATATCATAGAGCGGCTCTCCTTTCTTGACCGGATCGCCGGAGGCTTTGATATACAGTTTTTCTATCCAGCCGTTAACTCGCGGGTGGATATGGATCAGTTGATCCTCATCAAAGCCGACATAACCGACGGTCCGGATGGCGGAATGCATCTCAGCGCTTCGAACCGTTGCCGTACGCACTCCGAGATTGTTGACCACATCCGGAGAAATTCTCACCGCGCCGGGACCGGCCTCGGCACCACCATCCTCCTCATAGACGGGGATTAAATCCATACCCATGGGTGATTTTCCGGGCTTGTCCCTTCTGTAGTTAGGATCCATGGGGGCTACCCAGTAGAGTATTTGCTTTTCTGCAGACTCCTCGGTCTGTCCCTCCAGCACGGCCTCAGGATGGAACAGGGCCCCTATCTGTGGATAGGCCAGCAGAGTGAGCAGAGCTCCTGTAACAATACCGCATCCAAGGAGGAGCAGGACGCTTATACCTTTCTTCATCTTTTATCTCCCATGACCCTTTATCACCTCTCAACGGTCTTCCGCGGCAACGATATCGTCACCATTCTGCATAAAAAAGTAATTCAATCTGAGTATGGTTTTCTGTCTCTGTACCGCTATTTCAAGATCGTCGAGCCGGGCGTTCAACTCGGCGATACGGGCACGCACCGCTTCGGCAAAATCTCCGTCATCGGTGGTATATGCAGTCAATGATGCCTCGGTCTGTTCATGCATGCGGGGTAGCAGCTCCCGGCGGTAGAGATCCTGCCGTTCCGTCAACCTGACAAGCTGAACTCTGTTCTGTTCAAATTCGGCTGCCATTTGCCGCAGCAGTGCCCACTTTCGTGCCTTGACGGCCTCGGCCTGCGATACGGCGGACTGCACCTCCTTGTCCTGCCGGTTCGCGGTGAAAAAGGGCAGGTCGAAGCTGAGCCCAACGGAGAGAAAATCGGCCCGCTCACGGCCCACTGGATCATCGTCCCGGTAGGCATAGCTCGCACTCACTCCCCACATGGGCTTATATTGCTGCCGGGCAAGGTCTATACCCAGGTTGCCTGCCTCTATCTGCTGCTCAATGACCTTTACGGCAGGATGCTCCGCCAGAAAAGGGTACAGGCTGGTTGGCGAAGCCTTGACCGGCGCAGTGTAAAGCGCCGGTTCAAGCATGGTGATATCGGGTAATTTGCGCTGCAGCTCAAAAGCAGGCGGAATATCATGTTGTTTTGGGGAAGATGTTTCACCATGATCCAGGGGAAAAGCCCCATGGAGCCACTCGGCCAGTCTTGCCGTGGCCGTCTGCTGTTGCTGTCTCAGCATGGTGAGACGGTCATCGAGCCTGGTCAGCTCCAGATGGGCCCGGATGATGTCCTGCTGCCTGGTCTTCCCCAGGGCCGAGGAATAACCGGCTTCAGCCACATCGGTCAATTGCTCGAACAGAGGGCGATCAGCTTCTATCAAGGAGATACTCTCTTCGGCCTGATAGGCATCGAGCCAGAGCTGTCCGACCTTGACCACGGTTTGGGCCTGCCGGTCAAGGCGCTCATAGGGATAACGTCCCGCAATGGTCTGCAGCTGCCGGCGCTTGAGGTGGAGTGTATCGCCTCGCGGCATCATCTGCGTTACTCCGACCTTGAGCTGTGTCATGGCTTCCTGGCCGATGTCGAAGGTATCGGTTGGGAAGTTGGCTAAGCCGAGAGTTACTGTGGGATCCGGCAATGTCCCCGCGGCAACGCTCATGGAAGATACCGCCTCTTCGGCATGGTGATTTTCGACAAGCCACGGATCATTGCGTTGGGCCACGGCAACAGCCTGCTCAAGACTGAGCACATGGCCTACCTCCGCTGCACTCGCCTTGGCAGCGGGGACGATAATACTCAGCACAACGGCCAGAGCCGCTATCACGCCGGCCAGGTCGCCCCAGCTTATCCTATCGGTTCTGTATTTCCGGTCAGCTGGTTCCACTTTTTCCTCCTGAATCTGCAGGAAAACTCTTCCTTCACTTCTCTCAAGAAATATCGGAGAGGAAGATGGGAGCATCTTTTTGTTGCAGTTGCGAACCACGACTATTTGACCATATGGGGATACCAGAATTTGACATTGCGCGTCTCCTGATCGTCCTTAAAAAGACAGACAACGCCCCACTTGCCGGGCTCATCTATTGTGAAGTTGGCGGCGAAAACACCACTGCCGAAATGCTGCAGCTCGGCAAGCTGCTCTTTACCCGATGGCGAAACGAGCTTGACCTTGCCGGCAATCTTCTCCATCTTTTCGCCATCGCGGCTGAAGGATGCCATAACATGATGGGTATTGCCATCGGGGTCTTCCATGTTCATGGCTGCCAGTTCCATAACCTGAAATTCGCTGTGAATATCGCCCACCATGGCCATATGCTTGAATGTCCCGTCCATGGTTTCGCTGCCGTGGTCCATGATTCCCATGGCACCATCCTGGTGATCACTGCCGTGGTCGATGCCTTGCATCGCCAGGGCGGTGCCGCTTCCAACAGCAAGACTGATTAAAAGCAGCCATATGATACGTTTTTTCATTGTGCTCTCCTTTAGGGTTTTGGTATTCCGGCAGATCAAGCCGGCCTGCTCTGTGCATCTTTTTGTGGCACGCCGGGGGCGACCACAATGTCATCGCCTTGTATCCAAAGCAACAACCATGCCACATTGTAGCATAAACAGGTTGTATCGCTGCCCCCGCACCATACCCGGTAAAGATGGAGCCTCAACGACATGGATATCACTCTCAACCAATTTCCTGTCCAAATATTTGACAGCGCCAAGGATGCTACTGTACAATAATTGGACGGTAGTGTTGCAGTCGCCTCGATTCTGCGCTTATCGCAGAGCCCATCCCGGCACATTCAATGACTTTTTACGAGATTATCTTGCATGACCGGCGGCAAGATACAGGCTCTTTCCTCAATCCATCGAGATTCCATGAACGAGATACCATCCACACCACCGACAATCCCTCTCTCCTCCCCCAGTTTTTATTTTTCCAGAGCCGCTGTCGGCCTACTCGTCGCCACTATTATCCTGGCAATAATCCTGATTTTTTCTACACTGCAGAATATCAACCGGGCTCAGTCCCTTATGGAGCAATTTCTGCAGGATAAGGGTGAAGCAATCATCCGCTCCATCAAAGCCGGCGGCAGAGCTGCCATGAGAGACCACGGAGAGGCCGTTAACCCGCTGCACCACCTGTTGGTCGAGTATGTCAAGGACAGGGATATTCGTTTCATTACCATCACCGGTGCCGACGGCGAGATTTTGGAGCATATCGGGGAAGATATGCAGACAGCCTTATCAGCAGAGGAGAGGCAGGAGCTCGACACATCACATGGTTCAGCCGGCAGGCTGCAACGCGACACCTCGACTTTCGTTCTCTCCAGAATTTTTCAGGATGAGGATGGTGGTCCAGCAATGCCCACGCATACACCAGAGAGGGAAAAAACGCTCTTTTCTGCTGCCAAGCCGCTAATCATCTCCATAGGCCTTTCTACCCACCTGTTTGATACCGCCCGTCGCCAGGATGTCCGCCATACCATCTTCATGGGCGCCATCCTTTTTCTGGTGGGCTCCACCGGTCTCTACTTTCTTTTTCTGTACCGGAAAATGCGGGAGACCAGCTCCAACCTGGCCGATATGAAGCTCTATACTGAAAATATCATCGAATCCATACCCGTGGCCATCATCACCCTCGATGCCGACGACAAAGTGGTCAGCTGCAACCGCAACAGCGAAGAACTTTTTGGCTTTAACTTCGAGATGCTGCAGAAAAAAGGCGTCGACACTCTTCTACCAGGCAGCTCTACCTCGATTTCGGTAACCTGCGGCAGTTTTGTAGAAAAAGAGGTGGAGTGCGACACCCGCGACGGTACCATCATCCCCCTGCGGGTCAGCTGCTCTCCTCTGGTTAACAGAGATAATGAAAAAATCGGCAAGGTTCTGATTCTGCGGGACATGACATCCATCAGGGATATGGAGCTGCAGCTGGAACGCTCCCGCCGCATGGCTGCCCTCGGTAAAATGGCAGCAGGGATAGCCCACGAAATCCGTAACCCGCTCGGCACCCTGCGCGGTTTTGCCCAGTTTTTCGGCAATCAGCCCCAGGCCGACCAGGACGCCGCTGACTATTCCAGGCTGATGATCAGCGAAATCGATCGCTTGAACCAGACCATTTCCGGGTTACTGCAATTTTCCAGACCACGCTTGCCCCAGTTTGCAGAAATTACAGCTGGTGATCTTTTCGCCAAAACCATCTCTTTACTGGAAGCCGATCTAAGCGGCAAGAA
>CAYUPL010000100.1:0-8903 GCA_964446655.1 uncultured Desulfopila sp. | reverse complement strand
GGGTGAGCCGATTTCTTTTACGGCCACCGTGACTATCAACGGTATGGACCCCAATTCACCATCGGCACAATTAATTTTTGATTACGGCGATGGAAACTCCACACCAAATATTAATATTTTTGCGGACAACGGTAGCAGTGAAAGCCATAGCCGTACGCATAGTTTTAGTATACCGGGAACGTATAGAGTACAAGCCATCTGCAATGCGGCACCTAACTATAGCGTCGTCCCGCCCACCACAGCCGCCGTTACCATTACCATTGTACCAAACCTGAATGCACCACCCGCCGGCACAGTGGCGGAACCCTACAATCACAACCTGGGAAAAATAAGCAGCTATACCGTTATTGGCGGTAGACTGCCGCCGGGCCTTGAGGTCAACCGTAATGGTACCATAACAGGTGTTCCGACACAAAAGGGCATCTTCACCTTCACCCTGAGAATCACCGGCCCCGACGGGGGTGCGGTCAACCAGAATCTTTCCATAACTATTCGCCCGGGAAAGCTGATCATAGAAACGTCACCGACCACCATCGACATCACCCGCGGTACTCCCAGCAGACAGAGAGTAACCTTCAGTGTGACTCAGCCTCGAATTCCGGTATCGGAGACCATTGTTTCCGGTCGCGGTGAATTCGTTGTCAACGGCAGAGCCTTGGCCGCTAACCCGAGCCCTTTACATATTGACCTGAACAGCAGCCGGCCCAACGCCACGGAGTATATCACCATCCCCGCCAGTGTTTCTCAGGCGGCACAGAACAGCTCCAACGCTTTAATCCAGTACCGCCGCTCTTTCGATTCGACAAACTTCAACCGCGGCGCCGGTCAGATGAATGTGGAGTTAAAGACAGCGGCGGCTGGAGACCTGCGGATACATAAAATGCGCCTCTATTTCGAACAGAACAACCGGCCCATAATCGTAGTGCAGCGGCAGGAGCAACAACTACGCGGTAAAGTCGACATCAGCTACAGCGGTTCAGGGACCTTCAGGGGCTACTGGAAAGTTGATGAACGAATTATTGAACGGGTGCAGAAAAATCTCTATTACGGCAAGACCTTGACCCTGACGACACCAAATGCACCGAACCTGCCCACCTTTTCCGAAGGGGCGCACCGACTGCAGTTTATCATCACCGAACCGGAATCGGCACAACAGCTGATCGACTTTCCGGTCGCAATCTATCACGTTGAGGCCAAACAGGCTGAAATGGTCGAAACCCTAAGCCAGATTCGCCCCGCTCCTCAGGCCTCCATAACCCATCTAGGAGAGACCTTCAGCTGGTCCGGCTCCCCCGGGGCTGCAACCTACCAACTGGAATTTTATACAGCCCAGGAGAAAGACCCCTTCTTTAAAGCTTTTACCAGAGAAAATCAGTACAACCTCAGTGAGATGGTTCTTGATTTAAAATTTGAACCGGGAGTGCAATACCGCTGGAAAGTAAAAGGGAACAATGAAAAAGGTGAGCTGGTGGCCCAGAGTGGAGAAAGGACTGTTCAGCTTGAAAAACGGTTGACCTACGTCCCCGGCGAAATCCTTTTTCTGGTGGAAATGAACGATAGTGGTCGCCGCCTGCTTGAAGAGATGATCGATAAATACAACCTCGAACTCCTGGAACAGACGAAACTGTTCTCCGCCAACCGCATACTGGTGCTCTGCAGAACCGAAGAGAACGTTTTTGACATAAGCGCCAGGATGAAGCTCGAGCAAGGCCTGTCCATCGCACAACCGAACTTTATCTTTTCCACAATGACGGACCGGGATCCCCTTCGCTCCTTCCAAGCCCTGGAAACCTTCCTCGACCTTGACCTTCTCCATAAACATGTAACCGGAAAAAACAGTATTGTCGCCGTGGTGGACACAGGAATCGACCTCCACCATGAAGATATCCGGACGCAGATTCAGGAACATCACAACTTTGTTCCAGGCTCTGCATATACTGGTGAGATTCACGGCACAGCGGTCGCAGGCATTATTGCCGGCGCCGAAAATGATATCGGCATCATCGGCATCGCTCCGCAGGCCAAGCTCATCGCCCTGCGGGCCTGCCGCCAGCTTTCCCAGGAAAAGCCCGAGGGCGAATGCTTCTCCTCGTCCATCGCCAAGGCCATAGATGCGGCGATTCTGAGCAAAGTGGATATTGCCAATCTCAGTTTCGGCTCCTTGACCGAAGATGAGATTATGGCCCTTCTTTTGCGCCAGGGACGGCTTCAGGGTGTCACTTTTATTGCTCCAGTGGGAAATCACCCCCAGACAGAGCACGTCACCTTCCCGGCATCTCATCAAGATGTTACGGCGGTGGCTGGTTTTGACGACAAACACCAGCCACTCCCTAACATAATAATTGCCCAACTGGCCGACGCAATCGCCCCAGGAAGTGATTTTTTTTCCACCGCGCCGGCAGGAAAACATACTTTTTTTTCCGGTACATCTTTTTCCTCTGCAGTAATCAGCGGCCTCACAGCGCTGTCCATGGAGAAAAACAACGGCCGCCCCAATACGGAATATCCTCGCTTTACCGACATGGAATCCTGGAAAGACAAGGTGGAAGAATATATAGGGATCAGCGAAGACGTCAAGTGAAAGGACAGCGCAAATGGCACCAAAGCCATGCATACCTGAAAAAACGACGGCCATCAATTATGATTCTGAAGCATTTTTCAGTACAGAGCCGCAGACGAGGAGATACGAATATTTCGTAATATATCGCAAGGTGGGCTTGCCACAAAAAGCCTAATGCATACAGTACGATTAAGGTTGATCCGAGGTCTTGAACCCAAAACCTCCGCCTGGTCTTCATTGATTGCTGCCGGTTCTCTTGAAGAATCAATTCATTGTCACACATCATATATTAGATGAAGTATTTATTATACCTCTCTTCGAGGTATTTCATATTCCATCACACAAAAGGAGAAAATTGATATGCAAAAACTGCTAGCACTCATCGTATTTGCCACGCTGTCCGTCAGCACCCAGGTATCGGCCGTCGATTTTCCCGAGGGAGCATCGCCCTTTTTCTTCAATTCACCGACCGCCTACTCATCGCAGTATTTCGACACAATTTTGCAAGCCTATAACCTGCAGCTTGATCCTGCCGCTGCAATCCCCTTCACCTATGCTAAGGTGAGCGACGGCAAAGCCACATTAAACGCCGTACCGACCGCCTATGAACCACAACTCTACCACACCATATTCTCCGCCTACGGCCTTGAGTTGACCGTCGCAAACGCCAAAGAAAAGCTCAAAATCGGCAGTTATGCCAAAGTGGTTAATGACAGCGTTGTCTTTGGCGGCTCGCCCATGGCGTATGGCGGCAAAGAATGGGCCAATATCCTCAGCGCCTACTCACTTGCTCATTCTCAAGAGACTGTTACACCTGCCCCTGCAAAGCAGACCACTACACCTGTTGTCGTCGGCGACGATGATGGCGACGGTGTACCAAATGATCGCGATGCCTGTCCCGACACGCCGAAGTATGCCGCAGTCGACGAGCGAGGCTGCTGGGCGCTTGACAGCGCGGTATTGTTCGATTTCGATAAGGCAGTCATCAAAAAAGAATTTTACTCGTTGCTTGACAATACCAAAGCCGCTTTTGATAATGCCCCGAAAATGAAGGTACAAATTGAGGGACATGCCGACAGTACCGGCCCTGAGGCCTATAACCAGAATCTCTCGGAAAGGCGAGCCAAGGCAGTTGTTAAATACCTTGTTGAAAAAGTCGGGATCGCGGCCGATAGACTAAGCGCCATCGGTTTCGGCGAACTCAAGCCTGCCTTCACCAATGATACCAAAGAAGGCCAGGCCAAGAACAGAAGGGTCGAATTCACTCCTGCCAAATAGCAGACGTTTTGCTTGCAAGCTCATGGGGAAGGCAAAATCACCTGCCTTCCCCTTTTGTCTGGTCTCATGGGCATCTCTGTTTTTTCGATGAAAGAGTTGCCGGAAATGTTGTTCTGCATCTGTTATTGGTCTCATTGACCTCACTGATGCGATTATCGTAGTCCACCCTTTTTCCTCTCTTCTGCAAAGACCATGGCGGTCTTTCTGATAAGCCAGCCAAGGCAGACAACTCCCGCCGCCAGAGAGATAAAGAAGACTATCATCGGAGCATACTGAGGCACGACCTCCAGCTGGTCGAGAGTGAAAACATCCTGCAGATAACTGCTGCGCAGCCAGCTGCGCATAAATGTCATCACTACCACCAGGGCTACGGCATGGAGGATGGTCACCAGAAGTCGTTGTTTCAGCGCACCCCACAATGCCCCGACAACAAGGAGCAGGGCAACGACAAAGGCTATGGTCGCACCATGGTTTCCCCCCATAAAGAGCAGCATCTGCTCACGCGGCAGACTGACAAGATACCAGATGCCGACCACTATATTAACGCAGGTGACCCAGAAAAAAGTCTTAAGACCAACCAGCCCGGCCCGTTCGCACAAAGCGGGGTCCTTCGCCCGTCCCACTTTGCTCAGAAGAGCGACATAAAGCCCACCTATGGCCAAAGCGCCCGTCACCATATGGAGAAATCTGGGCCAGAAGGCGGTCTCGCCATAGCTCAGCAGCGTACCGCCTCGATTGGCGAAATAGTCACCAAACCGCTCCGGCAGACTCATCAGCAGCATGTTATTGGAATAGGAAAAGGCGATCAGGAGCAGCAGCATGAAAATGCCAATGGCCAGCCATGGCCCCGTCGCCCCGAGAGCGCTGAAACGGAAATCATAGAGATAGGCCCCATAATAAGCAATGATCAAAATCGGCACTACCATGATCCAGAAGATTCCCATGAGGATGGAACTGGTATAGAGAAACTGACCGTATAGCACCTGTACCAGAAGCAGCGGGGCCACCCCGAAGTTGACCACAAAAGCGATAATCAGGGGCAGAAGGACGGCGATGCGGTGGGCCAGCTTCCTGCCGGTTTCGCCGCCGCGCAGATGCTGAAAAATTCCGATGGCCAGCCCGCCTACCATGGCGTTCATGGCCAACAGATGCAGAGGAAAGGTCAGCAGCAGGAGAAAATGAAACCATCCCCAGGCTACAGGGATAGTGTCAGCTTGCGGGATAATCAGAGTTTCCATTATTGTCCTCCTTGTTGGGGGCTACGGAGAAATTCGGCAAGACTTTTGGTCTCCTCGTCGGTACCGGGGAAAGGCTCCATCATCGCATCAATTTCATCAAGAGTGCGAAGCACGGTAACGATCTCGTCCCTACTGCTGCCGGAAAGGCCGTCTCGGATTTCTTCCATGCCATGACAGGCGGAACAGTTCTCCTCAAAGAGAATCGAACCCGTGGCTTCAGCCTCTACGGAATCATCCGGAGCATTAAGGGAAAGAAGGAAAGAGGCCAGATTATGCTGTTCCTCTTCCGAGCCCTCAAAGGGCTCCATCATATCGGATATTTCATCGAGGGTGGCTAGTATCTGCCTGAAATCTTCAAGATTCATCCCCGGCGTCAGCGAGGTCATCTCTTCCACGCCATGACAGGCGGAACAGTTCTCCTCGAAAAGAATGGCCCCTGCCGCTGCCGCACCGGTCTCCTGCCGCGCCGGTTCAACTGTTTCACGTCCATGGAGGGTCACGGCAATATAGGCGGCCAGGGCTTCGATCTCCTCTCCGGTACCGACAAAAGGCGGCATAAAGTAGCGAATCTGGTGGATCCTGGAGATATAGGACACCAGGGCCCGGTAACTCATATTCTCCGTCGATTCGACGATGTCATTGTTCCAGCCGTTGACCGTATGACAGGCATAACATTGATGGATAAAGAGTTCATAGCCGGCATCGAGACGATTGTCGCTGTCAACCTCCTTATACGGAGTCCACAGGGCCGCCCTCAGATAACCGGTACGGTTCAGCTCCACCACATCTTTTTTGAATATACTGTTGGAATACATCACTTCGTTGAGAACATAAGGCCGACGGGCCGCCTCGCGCACCCACTCGAAACCGCCGATAAGAAGAAGAGCGCAGAGCATCGCCGTAAAGGCCACCGGCTTGAGGTTATAGGCTGGCCGAAAGATTCCGGCACCAAGCAGAATGGCAAATAGACCAAGAATGCCGGCAGCTGTAAGCGGCAGCAGGGTTGCAATGGTCGGTGATTTACCCATGACCAGGCCATGGGCCGGTTCGGGCAGAACCGCCAGATACCACAATCCGGAAGGGATAGCCGCGACAAAGGCGACCATGCCGAATTTTGCCGAAAAACGGGTCATGCTTTTGCGAACCTCATCATCTTTGGTGTAGGAGGCTGTCAGATAACCGTAACAGGCGGCAATCAGCAAGGCGACAAAGGTTCGGAAAAAAAGAGAGGGAAAGAAGCTGGGATTGAAAAAACCGCGCCAGAAATTAAAGTTCTCCGGCCAGGCGCCGGGAGTAAGCATCACCCCGATAATGCCGTTGATGACAAAAAGGGAGAGCCAGGCGGCAATAAAATAGAGCCAGCCGACTTTTAGATGGGTACTCCAGTCCATCCTGCCGAACATATAAAAAAAGACGAAGGCGGCCGCAATCTCCACCATGAAAAAGACCCACTCCACCGCCCAGGCAAAGACAAAATGGTGAATTAGAAACGAGGTGGCTGCAGGATTGACAAGACCGATGATAAACCAGATGCCGACCCCGGTGATCGAACCGAACACCAGCGTCACCAGAATAAAAAACCGGGCATGTCGTTTGGTAAAATCCAGGATGGCCTGACTCTTCTCCCGCAGTCCCTTCTTCTCCGACAAAACCAGAAACAGCCCGCCGCCCACGGCAAAATGGGAGACATAGACATGCAGGATAGCGATCAGAGCGATAAGAAACCCACCGCCTGTTTCCGGCAGATACCAGATCGGATAGTTCATGTTTTTCTCCTTCGACAATGAGATTGTTTATGCTGATGACAACAAGAACCTATCACAGGCGGGAATTGTTTTCAATTGGAACTGGAGATCGAAGGTAAACATTCTATGCCGGAAAAACCTTTCACATTGGTTGCAGAGGTTGCTTTCAATGAAGGAGCGGTATATATTCGCCGAAAGGATTATCCCTGCAAAATGTGAAGCAACACCGACAAAAACCACTTACAATCCACCAGAACAAGGCACAATGTCCGACAAGGAAAAAGATACCATCTTTCAGGTTGATACCATAGCGGAAGACTTCGTATTCTCCAAGAGGGTCGTTGAGGTCTTCGACGATATGCTGGACCGCTCTATTCCTTTTTACCATGAAGTGATCAAGGCAAGCGCCGCACTGCTGCAGAGGATCCTGCGGGATGATGACCTGATCGTCGATCTCGGCTGTGCCACGGGTACGACCCTGCTGGAGTTCTGCAGGCTCATCAAAAACGACAGGATCCGTTACCTCGGCATCGACAACTCCACCGCTATGCTGGAGAAAGGACGCCTCAAGGCTGAACTGTACAGCAAAAAGAAAAAGATCTCCTTTATTGAGCAGGATATAACCACTATCGATCTGCCGGAGACGGGCGCCTTTATCCTTAACTACACCCTCCAGTTTATCAGACCGCTGCTGCGTCAAAATTTTCTCGAGACCCTCTACCACAATCTCCGGCCCGGCGGCGTACTGATTCTCGGGGAAAAAACCATCAGTCATGACCCACAGCTCAATCGCATTTTCATTGAACTGTATCACCGGTATAAACGGGAAAAGGGCTATTCCGAACTGGAGATCGCCAAGAAACGGGAGGCTCTGGAAAATGTCCTGATCCCCTTCTCCATTGCAGAAAACCGCACCATCCTGCAAAAGGTCGGTTTTCGTTCGGTTGAAACCTACTTTCAGTGGTTCAACTTTGTTGCCATCGTCGCTGTAAAACCGGAGAGGAGCGATCTGCCATGAACTATCTCACCGCCCTCCCCCCTTCTCCTTATCTGGACCTCCTGACAGCGGAGCAGCAAAAGAAACAGCAATGGGTCAAGCAGAACAAAAAAGGCTTTCTGCGGTATCGGGAACCCTGCCAGGCCCTGTCCCGGTACAGGGCGGAGCATGTCCATTGCAGCGACGAAACTGTCGTCATCGGTCATGCAGATGAACTGTCCGGTAAAGATCGCACAACGGTCGAACAGCACCTCAAGGCCTTTATGCCATGGCGCAAAGGCCCTTTTTCCGTTTTCGGCACAGCAATAGATGCCGAATGGCGCAGTGAGAAAAAATGGCAGCGCCTTCTCCCGAAGCTCCCTGACCTGCAGGACAAGGTCATCGCCGATATCGGCTGCAACAACGGCTACTACATGTTTCGCATGAGTCCCTACCACCCCAGGATGGTTGTGGGCTTTGAACCTTCCGTACAGCATTACTACTGTTTCCAGGCCTTACGAAACATGGCGGGCCTGAACAATCTGCATATCGATCTGCTTGGTGTGGAGCATGTCGGACTTTTACCGGACACCTTTGATGTGATATTTCTCATGGGAGTCATCTACCACCGCTCCTCACCACTTGATGTGCTCAAGGACATCCACAGGGCCCTCAAGCCGGGAGGCACCCTGCTGCTTGAGTCCCAGGCCATTCCAGGTGAAGAGCCCTATGCCCTGTTCCCTGAAAAGACCTATGCCAAAGCGCCGGGAACCTACTTTATCCCCACGGGCTCATGTCTGCTTTTCTGGATGCAACGGGCCGGCTTTCACAACAGTGAATTGTTCTGCTCGCACCCCATGTCCAGAGGGGAACAACGGAAAACACCATGGATGACCTTCGAATCCTATACCGATTTTCTCGATCCAACCAACTCCTCTCGGACCATCGAGGGGTACCCGGCTCCCTGCAGAGTGTTTCTCTCCGCCGTGAAATCCTAAGATCCTGACATCCCGGCAATTACAAAATGAGGCGCAGAGAAACCAACCAAACTATTTTAGCAATGGTCTGGTGTTTTTCCTGGAAAAATTGCAAAATCATCATTGCCT
>CAYUPL010000099.1:0-9263 GCA_964446655.1 uncultured Desulfopila sp. | reverse complement strand
CTAGTAGGGGGAATTATTATAACAAGCTGCGATATGAAGCCGAGTAATTCCACTAATAGCCGTAGTGAAACCCACGGGGCCCTGGCAGATTGAATGCCAACCAGAAAATGCACCGGATAAACCGGTGATTTTCACGTTGTTGTGCGATAATAAAGAAATAGATATGGAAAAATCCTATGCTCCCCGCATGCATTCCGCGGAACACATCCTTAACCAGGCAATGGTCAGGAAATTTGGTTGTGGACGCTGCTTCAGTGCCCATGTGAACAAAAAGAAATCCAAATGTGACTACCACTTTGATAGAGCCCTGACCGATGTCGAAGCCAAGGAAATCGAAGCTGTGGTGAATACGGCGATTTCCGCAAACCTGAGTGTAACCGAAGAGATGGTTTCCCTTGATAAAGCGAATCGGAACTTCAACCTTACCCGTCTTCCGGACGGCGTTGAAACCGTTCGCATAGTGAATATAGGCGACTATGATTCCTGTCCATGTATCGGAGAACATGTCGATAATACAGGCGAAATCGGTAAGTTCCGTATGGTCTCCCAAGATTTCAACGACGGAGTTCTTCGCATACGTTACAAGCTCGACGATCCGGCATAGCACGATTTGTTAAAGAATTGTATCTCCTCTTCATCAGGCTGACTCGCCAAACATCGCCATGAGTTTTTCCTGCATGGCCTGGGTTGTTTTGGGGCGGTTGTTGCCCTGTCGAAGCCGTTGTCCTAAAAGCTCACCTGCAATCGCGGCAGCTTTCATCAGTTCCGGCTGCCTGCCGACATTTGGAATCATGTCTTCAGTGATCTTCACTTCCGCTCCATGCAGCATCACCGGAATACCCACTTGACAGGTTTCGCCATAACCGCAACTGTAGCAAGAGGCGGCACCCTGGCCTGATACTTTAGCAACAGTTTCGACAAAGTTGTAAAGCAGAAACTTCTCGATTGCATCAGCAGGAGCTTCTCCGGCGGTACCACCTACGCCGACGGCAACGGCAACTTTTCCCCAAACGGTACTCCCCGTCTGGTGGCGAAATTGGAACCAGCGTTCGATAAAGGCATGGAACATCGCGTTAATTGTTGAATAATAATTTGGAGATCCGAACACATAGGCGTCTGCCTCGACTATTTTCTGTCTCAGTTCGATCAGATCGTCATCCACCTTGCACACATTATCCTTTACGCAACCTAGACAGGCTATGCAGCCGGATATTTTCTTGCCGCGCAGTGAAACAAGTTCGTACTCACAGCCACTGTTTTCAAGAACGGTTTCGACCAGCTTATATACTCCGGATTGACTTTCCTTGCGTGGACTGCCTGATATTCCGAGGATCTTCATCCTTCCCTCCTGATAAATTGGTTGTGTGACTTTGCCGCTGAGGAGAAGTTTCTTTGTCAGCGGTTTTTCTACTGATTGTAAGATGAATTGTACCCGGTTAGAAAAACCGTGTTGTAGCGGAGGCTACAGAACTAATAAAAAAAGAGAAGAGCGTATCTTGCAATTCAGAAGGAATTGAGAAGGGACGCCGGCGGTTCCTGAGGAGTGCGAGTGATCACAAGTGATTTGCCGTCAACTAATATCTTACCGTTTTGTTTTAACGCAGTCATGGCCCGTGTTACACTGACGCGGTGGGCACCAATAAGAAATCCGAGTTCTTCATGGGTAATTGCAAAATTAAGGACATAACCTCGTTCATCTTCTACTCCCTGTTCTTTTGCCACGTTTTGTAAAACGCGGTGCAGACGGTCCTCTATGTTGGTGACAGTGAGATTGCCAACCTGATCTGAGAGCCAGGCAATCCGCTCACTCATATTCCTGATGATCTGCAGTCCGATTTCTGGATGTTCGAGAATCAATGCGTTAAACTGCTGCTTGGAAAAACCTCATAAGAGCGTCTCCTCTTGACACCAGGCGCTGCAGGGATAGGTTTCCGTGTCGGTGAGGATGTTCTCTCCGACGAAATCACCTGGTTTCCGGTAGCCAAGAATAAGCTCGTTGCCCGATTCGGTCAATTTATTGAGTTTTATCCGGCCGCCTTTTATAAGAAACATGGTGTCCGCTAGATCACCCTGGCATTACTGTTATCAGAGCAGTCTAAACTAATTTAACAGATGCCTCAACGCAAGATTAGACTGAATATGCAGAGCAATTCCTTCAAAAGTGTAAAACCGCTTGAAAGGACAGGTAAAAAAAGATAGGTTGCTTGATGGTGTTGATGCTTGCTGAAAAGGAATCAGCCAAGAAGCCGAACAGGCTTACACGTCTATGACGTGTAGTTTTGATATTCAGACGATAAAAGGTTTTCTTTTAACTCAGCCAATGCTCCGAAAGGGCGGTTTTGGGATGGGGACTATTTAGTTCGACAGAACAGGAGTGCAGTGCTTCATGAATATCGTTCTTCTGATATTGCTGGTTGTGATTATCATTGAGCTTTTCGTTCTGCGTAAAAGAGTGGCGAAGCTCGAACATTTGCAGCAGGCGCAGCAAGAGGAGCAAGGCGCGAAGCCTGCGCCGGCTCAAACTGCTTCTCCGCAGCGTCCACAGCAACAACCAACTCGCAGCATGAAAGAAGAGACGGCTTCGGCCCCAAGAGCCACGATTGCCTCCGCACCTGCCGGACATATCGCAGCGAAGCGATCAGTCGGCTCCTCCGGCGACGATGTTCCAGAGGGAAAACCGCCTGCACACCGACCGGTGTTCACCACCCCCGAAGAGTCAGTACTCAGCAGAACTTCAACGCGGCTTGGCGACTATCTGAAAACGTTTTTCACCACGGGCAATATTGTCCTCAAGGTTGGTATAATAATCCTCTTTTTCGGGGTTTCGTTTCTGTTAAAATATGCTGCCCAGCGCAATATGATCCCGATAGAGTTTCGCCTTGCCGGCGTGGCCCTGGGAGGCATTGCCTTATTGGTAACCGGCTGGTTTCTTAGTCAAAAGAAACCGGGATTCGGCCTTGCCCTCCAGGGAGGCGGCATCGGCATATTCTATCTCACGGTCTTTGCCGCAGCCAGGCTCTATGACTTGCTGCCGTATACCTTCTCGTTTTTTGTCCTCTTTGGTCTTGTGGTACTCTCGGCAGTTCTCGCCGTGCTCCAAAATGCCGGAGCGCTTGCCGCCTTTGGCGCCTGCGGCGGCTTCCTGGCTCCGGTGCTGATGTCCACCGGTACGGGCAGCCATGTTATGCTGTTTTCCTACTATGCCCTGCTCAATAGCGGCATTGTCGGTATTGCCTGGTTTAAAGCCTGGCGGGAATTAAATCTTCTTGGCTTCCTCTTCACCTTTGTCATCTCGGTGATGTGGGGATATCGCTATTATCAGCCCGACTATTTCTCCAGCACAGAGCCTTTTCTGCTGCTCTTTTTTCTTTTCTACGTCGTTATATCAATTCTGTTTGCCCATCGCCAACCCTTACAATTACGTGGCTATATCGATGGACCGCTGGTTTTTGGACTTCCCATCGTGTTCTTCGGAATGCAGGCAAGCCTTGTCGAAAATCTGGAATACGGCGTGGCCTTCTCGGCTCTTGGCTTGGGAGCGTTCTATATGGCCACCGCAACATTGCTCTGGAATCGCCTGGTTGACGGTATGCGTGCCCTTACCGAAGCATTCCTTGCTCTTGCCGTTGTCTTTGGCTCGCTCGCCATCCCATTTGCTTTGGATGGCCAGGCAACCGCTTCGGCCTGGGCCCTTGAGGGAGGGGCAATGGTATGGGTAGGCTTACGGCAGAACAGAGTGATGGCCAGAAACTTCGGTATCCTTCTTCAGTTGGGAGCAGCTTGCTCGTATCTGCTTGCACCGCAATATTTGCGGGTTGACTCCATGTTCCTGGTAAATGAGGTAACTCTGGGAGGTGTTTTCATCGCTGTTGGAGCACTCTTCTCCTCTTTTCACCTCAGTCGTAATCGGGATATTCTGCAAAAATGGGAAAAAATGTTCCATCTGATCCTGCTCGGCTGGGGCATACTCTGGTGGCTGGCTGTCTGTACGCGGGATATCGAGTTCCACTTCAGCTATCTGCACGCCAAAAACTATCTCTTGCTGTTTTTCTCGTGTACCGCTCTTCTTCTTGTGGCGATGAAACGGCTTCTGGCCTGGTCGGAAATGCGATATCCGCTGCTGGGTTTTTTACCTTTTCTCGTGTTTGCGGCTGTTGCCGACTACGACATCTCCACCAATATGCTGTTTTTAAAAGGCTCCGGTCTGATAGCATGGCCTGTCTCGCTGCTTACCCTGTGGTGTATGCTATGGCACGTTGAAAGGGCCTGGAACCGGACCGTCCTGAGCTGGTACCACATGGTTTCCCTCTGGCTGCTTATCTTTATCCTTACCAACGATTTTAGCGAACTTGTTGCCGGGATGGTCAACGGCGGCACTGTCTGGGAATTCGTCTGCATAGCTATAATACCGGCATTCTTCATCATGATCCTGCCGGGAATCGGCAAAAAGATACAATGGCCGGTGATAGATCATCGCCGGAGCTATCTTGATCATGGTCTTGCTGTACCGTTATGTTTTCTGATTCTCTGGAGCCTCGTCTCAAATTTCATGAAAGGTGATCCCGCGCCTCTGCCGTACATTCCGCTACTGAATCCGTTAACTCTTGTCCAGATTCTGGTGTTACTGATAATTCTTTTCCGGTTTGCCTCCAATCGGAAGGAACCGGAAGCGCTCTTTGCGCAAATACCGGGATATTATCTCTGGGCCGGTTTCGGCGGGTTGATCTTTTTCTGGTTGAACGGGATTACCGCCCGCCTTGTTCATCTCTATTTTGCGGTCCCCTTCACCCCCAAAGCACTGTATGATTCGGTTATCATGCAGTCTGCCGTATCGATACTGTGGAGTACGCTGGCGCTGACCGTAACCGTCTGGGCCAACCGCAGAGGAGTCAGGGAAGCATGGTTTGGAGGAGCACTCCTCCTGGCCGGAGTTGTCATAAAGCTTTTCCTTGTCGACCTCTCCGGTACCGGTACGATAGCTAGAATAGTTTCGTTTCTGGCGGTGGGAGTTCTCATGCTGTTCATCGGTTATTTTTCACCACTGCCTCCCAAACGAGAAGAGGGTGTAACATGAAGCATATACTGGTAATATTTCTTATGGCGTTGCTGCCGGTATCCGTAGCTGCCGAGGAGTATACCAAGGAAGATTTTGCCTTTGGGTTCCTCCTGCATACCGACGATCAGGGCGCTTTTTATGCCGTTACTCTGCCGCATGATGTCTATGTTCATACAGTGCGCCGGAACTTGGGTGACATACAGGTATTCAACAGCGACAATCGAGCCGTGCCGCACGAGCTGCGCTATCCGCTTCCCCGGGAACAGCAGGAAAAGGTGCCTATTGCCTTACCGTTTTTCCCTTTGTTTTCCGAACATAAAAGCAGTGACACCGAGCTATCCATGCGGATAGAAACCGGAAGCAGAGGGGAAATCGTCAATATCGAAAGGAGCAGATTTCCCAAAGCTGCCGCTCCAACAGCATATTTGCTGGATTTGGACAATATCGACAGTTCCCTGGCTGCTTTAAGGCTTGAGTGGCAAACCGATGGACCGGGTAAACTGCTGCCGGTGATTGTAGAGGACTCAGACGATCTCATCTCCTGGCGCAGGGTTAACCGATCAACACTTGCAGACCTTGTCTTCATGAATAATCGACTGCGGCACGGTGACATTGAACTGCCCGGAAAAACATCTCGATATCTGCGCTTACGAGCTGAAAATGGCGCGGTACTGCCACAGCTCTCCATGGTCGAGGCAATATACAGTCCGCAGCAGGAAGAGGCGACCAGGCGCTGGATAGACCAGCCTTTCCACATTGAGAAAAAAGACGGACGTATATTTCTTGAAATTGAACTGCTCTATGAGCTGCCGATCGATGCTTTGAAAATGGAATTTGACCAGCCCAATTCCTTGGTGAAGGCCAGGGTTATGAGCCTGGGCCCTTCTGAAAAGTGGCGGTATCACGGCGAAGGACTCTTCTATTTCCTCACCGATAACGGTAATGTACTGCATAATGAGCCCATGATCATGGAGCGACACACGCCGTCCAGACTCAGGTTAGAGCTGATGGAGGACGTTGTCGGGGCCGAGCTGGAGTCCACCCGCATTTTCCTGGGATATACTCCCCAGGAGATACTTTTTATCGCCAGAGGCAGCAGCCCCTTTACCCTGGCCTATGGCAACGGTAAAATGGACAGCTCTCCTGCTGGTGACAGATCTACAGCTTTCCGGATACCAACGGAAAAAGACGAGCAAAACCTCATAGGAATCGCAGAGATAGGGCAACGCATCGTTCTTGGAGGAGAAAAAATGCTTTCAACTCCAGCCCCAAATTCCTGGAACAAAAGGGTTCTCTGGTTGGTTTTATGCATCGGTGTCGCCATTCTGGCCGCAATGGCCTGGTCACTTCTGCGCAACATGAACCGCTGAACTGGATATCCCGACAGAACATAGAAAATACCAAGAAATACACTGCAACAGTTGTCGAACCCTGCATTGGCGGCCGACCTGAATATAAGGAGATTTGTATTCTGGTGTATGCGTAAAAAACTTCTGCTGCGAGAAACTGCTGCAAATTTTCGAGATTATTACCGGTTTTTGCAGAACTGGACCCATTGAGCTTGGTTGATCCAGCGTCTGCCATTGCTTTCAGTGTAAAAAATTTGCGAAAGCTGTCTGGAAAAGGTAGCTTTTATATATATGATTGGACAGCTTATCGTGGGAAGGCGCTCTTTTTTGTGTTCCGAGGAAAACGGTTATTTGTCACCCTGCTTCAACCCACCTCACCGACAGTAAGACCAGGTCTGTATGACGATCAAAGCGAAACCCACCTATGAAGAATTAGAAAGACGGATTCAGGAATTAGAGAAAACGGAATCTGAACTTGGTCTCGCCAAAGATCATCTCAAAAAGATTTTTGACAACGCCCAGGATGCTATCTTTATTCATGATCTGGAGGGAAAGATTCTCGATGTCAACGACAAGATGTGCCGGATGTATGGAGTGACAAAAGAAGAAGCACTTGCTGTGACTATTGAGGATGTTTCCAGTTCCGGGATGTCAAAGGAAGCCCTGCTGGAAAAATGGCAAAAAGTTTTAAACGACGAAAACTTACTGTTCGAATGGGAAGCCCGCCGACCAAAAGATAACAGCCTCTTCAATGTTGAGGTGTCGATCCGGAAAATCAGCTTTCATGATAAGGATATTGTACTTGCCAATGTTCGCGATATAACAGAACGCAAACAGGCGGAGGAGGCATTGCATGAGAGCGAAGAGAAGTTTCGACTTCTGGTGGAAAACCAGACAGACCTGGTCGTCAAGGTGGACCTCGAGGGCCGGTTCCTGTTTGTGAGTCCATCTTACTGTAAGATGTTCGGCAAAAAGGAAGAAGAGCTCCTGGGAAAAATGTTCATGCCTCTTGTGCACGAAGAGGATAAAGGTGCAACCGAAAAAGCCATGAAGGCCCTTTATTTGCCGCCCTATACCGCCTACATCGAACAGCGCGCCATGACCAAAAAGGGCTGGTTGTGGCTTGCCTGGGTGGACACCGCTGTGCTGGACAGCGCAGGTAACGTTAAAGAGATTATCGGTGTGGGCCGCGATATCACCGAGCGCAAGCGGGCAGAGAAGTCGCTGCGGGAAAGAGAGGAAAAATACCGCCTGCTTTTTAATATGGGTGTGAATGCCATGTTTTTGGTAGACAATACCACCACCCGGATTTTGGACTGTAACAATAAAGCTTCACAGTTATTCGGTTACTCCTCCCAAAAACTGTTATCCATGAAAATGACAGATCTGTCCACGACCCCTGAAGAGACTCGTCGGGCGTGTCGGAAAAATGTATCGAAACAAGAACGAGTCTACCGGAAAAAAGATGGGGGGCTACTCTCGGTAGAGATCACCTCCCAACATTTCTACCTTGCCGACAGGGCGGTACATATCGCAGCCATCCGGAATGTCACAGATAAAAAACACGCAGAAAAGGCCCTGCAGGAAAGCGAAGAACGGTTCCGAACCTTGATGGAGAATATTGATGCCATCGCTGTGCAGGGCTATGGACCCGATGGAACTACTCAATACTGGAATGCAGCATCCGAGAAGCTTTATGGATACAGCCAACACGAGGCGATTGGTCGTAACCTTCTAGATTTGATAATACCACCCGAAATGAAAGACGCCGTTGCTGAAGAGATGCGTAAAATGGCCGAGTCGGGCCGGCCTATTCCTTCGGGAGAACTGTTGCTGATGCATAAAGATGGTTCACGCGTACCGGTTATATCCCACCATGCCATTGTCAAGGTGCCGGGGCGTGCGCAAGAGCTCTTTTGCCTTGATGTCGATATCAGCGCACGCAAGCAGGCCGAAGCGGAACAGGAGAAGCTCAAGACGCAGCTCAACCAGGCCCAGAAGATGGAATCGGTAGGCCGCCTTGCCGGCGGGGTGGCTCACGACTTCAACAACATGTTGAGTGTGATTCTCGGCCATACCGAGATGGCCCTTGATGACCTGGATCCTGCCACACCACTCTTTGCCGACTTGCAGGCGGTGCACCAGGCCGCCAAACGTTCGGCCACTCTGACCCGGCAACTGTTGGCCTTTGCCCGCAAGCAGACCATAGCTCCGAAGGTCATCAATCTAAACGAGACCGTCGAAGGGATGTTGAAGATGCTGCGCCGGCTCATCGGCGAAGATATCGACCTGACCTGGCTACCCGGCAAGAAACTCGCACCGGTTAAGGTGGATCCCTCTCAGATTGATCAGATCCTGGCTAATTTATGCGTTAACTCCCGGGATGCTATTGTCGACGTGGGTAAAATCACCATCGAGACGGGCGTTGTTTCCTTTGACGAGGCCTATTGCGCCGTTCACGCAGGGTTTGTGCCCGGCGAATATGTGTTGCTGGCCGTCAGCGATAACGGTTGCGGCATGGATCAGGAGACTATCAGCCATCTGTTCGAGCCGTTCTTCACCACCAAGGAGCCGGGCAAGGGTACCGGTCTGGGGCTGGCCTCGGTGTACGGCGCGGTCAAGCAGAACAACGGCTTTATTAATGTGTACAGTGAACCGGGCCAGGGGACGACCTTCAGAATCTATCTGCCGCAGTACCAGGCCAAAACCCCGCTGCAGATTGATAAGGCAACGGCAAAGCCGACTGCGGGCAGAAGCGAGACTATCCTGTTGGTAGAGGATGAGCCGGCCATACTGCGCATGGCCACAAGGATGCTCAAGAGCCTGGGGTATATCGTGATTGCGGCCGACACCCCTAG
>CAYUPL010000098.1:5512-9622 GCA_964446655.1 uncultured Desulfopila sp. | reverse complement strand
TTCAGTGGCAATTGTACCGAGAATATCACAAAGACCCAGAGCCCCTATTATTCTCCTCCTATTATTCTGTCCCCCCAGACAATCAATTGCAGAATATGAGCAGACCAGAGCTCTATGATCACGGCCCAAGACCTGGATCAAGGGCATGCGCCTCCCCAGGCAGTTGCACACTCTTGCCGGAAAACTCGCCGGGCAGCGTTTGCTCAAGGTAGCCTGTGCGAAGTTGATGCCCACGATAAATCTCCGGCTCATCTGCATCTAAACACCACCGGTAGTGATGGGAATAGTTGTCGCTCCAAACTGGCGGTAGAATGTTGGGAAGGTTTCTTTTTATGGCGAGTTTCTGCATTTCCACTGCACGTTTGGCGTAGGCATTGCACAAATCACTTCTTGCTGGGGGCTTTGGGGGGGCCATGGGGGAAGCACCCGCATTTGCCGCCAGCAACTGGCCATTTGTCCAGTTATAGGTAAAATCGAAATGTTCGTTCATGAACGGCTGCTCGCCTGACTCCATCAAGAAGGCAACGATATACCGTGCCGATAGATCGGTATCGGGGAACATGAGCGAGATGGACACAGTACCCTGCGTATTGAGAACGGCGACCGGGACATATCCAACGTTTACGGCAACCCCGGAGCTATCGTAGACAAACGCGCCGGCATAGACCGGTAGTGAACGGGTGTCGCTGAAAGAATAGGCAAGCTGTAAATTCATTTTCTCATTTTCCATCGACACAATACTCAGACCGGTGATGTCTTCTCCGGCGATATTAGAATTGATGGGTCTTGGCAGCGTGTCATTCGATCTTGCCAGGGCGGCAACTGCTGCTTCGTCCGCTGGCGGTAGAATGGTTCCGGCAACGATACCGATTGCAGTGCCAGTCATCATTTTACCTCCGAAAAGAGGAGCACTCTTGAGTAGCGGATTTGGCTTTTCCTCACTATCGTTCTTGCCCACCAGTTTTGCTCCGGCAATAGTACTGGATGGTTTATCGTCCGGAGATTTGGAGACAAGCACTAAAAAGGTCTTTGTGCGAACCTCAAATCCTTTGGCCCCGAAATAGCAGGTTGAGGTCCAGGGAGCAAACTTCCCGTTTCGAGATCTTTTCATTGCTTTTGAAAGACTTCCCACTATACCTTTTTCTGTGAGTTGGCCAGTATATTCATCTGGTTGTGGCGATCGACATATATAGACATCCTTTCCTGTTCCCTGGCTCCCTCCGATAATCGCACCTTCCGGCAGAAAACCGCTGTACCATTCCCATCTGTATGTTCCGGGTGCCATTGACAAACCTTCATAGTGGTCCACCGAATACTCCTTGCCATCCCACGTGGCATAGCATTTGCCGTTGGCAAGTCTACCCGGGACTCCGTTGAAATCACGGCAAACAAAAGTATTTGGCTCCCCGCCGGGAACCGGGTTGTCCGGAACTTTGCCATAGGAGAGCTGCTGCCAGACCGGTTCCCCGTTCACCTCACCTACTCCCATTACACAGAATAAAATCACAAACAAAGCGCGTATGCACATAACTCCCTCCTCAGTAATGCGTTGTGGCTGATACGCTTATAAAACAAACAGCCCCGGTGCCTATCGGCTTCTCCAAATATATATTTTCTTACACATTATTCATCCGTTCATTGGATTGAGTCGACGATTTCACCAGGACAAAAACCTGCCGGACCCTCGACCAGAAAGCTGCTGATGTAGACGATGGGCAAATCGTAGGCCGGGTGAAAAGACAGACAGGTAGTATACCACCGTACTGAACCTCTCGGGTTTTCACGACTGGGCATCTTGGTCACCACTGCCTTGTACTTACCCACATTGCGGTCGAACAGTCCCCCGATTGCAATTCCAAACCCTTTCGCAAAATATGCGGCCAAATCCAGAGGATTGCCTAAAAAGGCATTCACCAGATCGCCGATCTCTCCAATTACAATATCCCAAGTGGTCCAGGGGAGATCCTCATTGACCGGTACAATCATGGCACGCACTACCCGGGTGTTGCCGGGCATACTTTTTTTGCGGAAAAAATGATCCGTACCATCGGAGCCGAACCAGCGGTACCAGGTGCAGTCTGGACCATGGGCAACGCGAAGATATGGCGGGTTGTCATCCGTCCAGTTGTCCGGTGCATCCCTGTCCAGTTCTAGAAATTCTTCACCTGTAACAAGGGCGTACACCATGCGTGGCCCAAAACTTATGGGCCGTCGGTAAACAGACTGCATACCATAGCCAGGATCGATCACCAGCATGGCGGTTTGCGTGGGAACGTTAAGTTTCAAATCAGGTATTTTGGCATAAATAAACCTGTCTCGCCAGCTTTCTGCCCACGTCCCCATACCTGGTAACAAATGAATCTGATTTTTGCCCTGCAAAGGATCAGTAAGCTCGATATAGATCTTGCCCGGCTGGTCACCGAATGACTCGCCAGTGAGCATCAATTCTCCGCCAAAAACCGCAGCATCTCGGTTAATATGGTCTCCGTATTCTGGATTTGCCTTGATGGTGTGTACGCCCGGAACCTTGCGGATCAGGCGAACCGGGATATCCAATCGCATTGGCGAGCTACCGTCCCGCCACAGCGTTAAAGTGGCATCAAGCAATGGAAAACCGGGGGGCAGTATGGGTACCTTGGCTACAACCATGGTATCCTGCCAGGCATTATGCCAACTCCCCTGCCATGGTTCGAGCGTCACTGCTATTTCTTCCGGCTTTTGGGATGAAAATTCCTTGGGCTCTTTGAAGAAAGAGAGCATGGCCTTGCCTGGTTGATTCCCAAAATTGCGGCCAAACAACACAACGTAACCTCCTTCCCGAACATAGTCTTTTACCGGTGAAACTGGTGCGGTAAGCATTCCGGTTACTTCAGGCTTAGGCCCCGCCAGCTTCAAAGCACTTTGGTTGATCTGGGCTTTGCCGGCCACCTTATTGGGGTGAGGCTGTTTGACCATACTGTAAACCAACTGGTCAGGAGCTGCCGGATTAACGTTTTTTTCCGGACCAGATGAATTTTTGAGGGTGTCTTGAAATAAATCACGAAGTTCCTGACCACCCTTCATTCTCTGTAGATTCTGCTGAACCTGGATGCGGTGATTTGCACTGGCAATCTCCTGGGGCAGACGCAACCTGGCCTCCTCGATAAACTCCTGTAGATTCGCCTTCTTTTGGGCGGCTTTTTGCTGGTTGGCGATGGCTTCCGGCGAGTTAGATGCAAGATTTTTAAATGGAGGCGGAACTTTAGCACCGGATACACAGCAGCTGTTCTCAACAGCTTTTTGAATTCGTCCCTTGAGGTAACACACTGCCTGAGGCCCCTGTAAGCCAGGTTTCACATAGGTATACCCTTCGCACTCTTTTTTTCCGGCACACGCGTCGCGGCACAGATCAGGGTTAGGTGCATTCAGGGTTAGCCGCTGTAAATTGGGCGCAACCAAGTCCCAATTATCCCTTCTGGTAAATTCAATCTGCTTGAGCTGAACATTCTGGGTTGAACCTATGATGGCCGGTTTTGCTGACTGGTCGAGAGGCTTCACTTTGATCGCTCCAGTAATAGCCGTATCTGCCTTGCCATCCCGAATCCAGGTAGTGCAACAATTATTAGGCTGCCTGGGGACCAGAGTATGCTTCAGATAGCAACGGGCATTGGGACCCTGTACGCCTGGTTTGACATATGTCGCAGCTCTGCAGCGTCTGTCTTGCTCGCAGGCCTGCTGGCAAATGCGAAAATCGGGTGCGCGCATGGTAAAGCTGCTAAGATTGTGCCCCAGGAGGTCACTGTTTTGCTCTATTTTAGCCCGACAAGTTTGGGGATACAGCCAAGTCAGCAAGAGCAGGAGCGTGAAGAAGACCCTGAAAAATTGTCTGTATGTGTGCATCCGAGGATTCTCCTTTTTTGTTCATAATTGTTGATTATATGGTATAGACGAGGTGATAGGGTGATAAGTTATCGCTTTGTTATCCCGCCATAACTTTTCAACAAATTCCTTCCCATCTGCCATCAACATCAAGCAACCTATCCGTTTTTAACCGTCCTTTCAAGCAATTTTGCGTTTTCCAAAAGTGCTACTCAGCAAAGTCGAGGGAAAAAAGGACATTTGTGGCAAGGT
>CAYUPL010000098.1:0-5412 GCA_964446655.1 uncultured Desulfopila sp. | reverse complement strand
GTCGCTGTTCCTATTATTTCGTCCCTATTATTCTCCAGTGACTTGGGATACCTGAAGAGTAGTGATTATTCTCCTGCCTTACGATCGACTATCAAAATTATATTGGAATGGTACTCCTGTACCACTATACCAATGCCCTGATATCTTGCTGTCACAAAGGAATGTTTGACTATTTTATAAAAAAGTTAGGGAGAGTATACTGCTGCTAAAGTTATTGCGCCCCCTGGCAATCCCCGATTCGCCTTCCCGTCATCCGGTTGACAACACGCATATTGCCGGCCTGCGGACCCATATTCATGGTACTGGTTCCGGTAAACGTATCCCCGGAAAAAGTCATTGTTCCATCACCCGTCATTTTCTGGCCCTGCTGATTGCACTCCATCGTCCATGTGATGGTATTGCCGTTCTGTTGAAAATCTTTTACCGTACACCCCGAAGAAGATGCATCTGAGGAAGGGACAGGATTCTGCTCTGTCAAGCAATTGGCAAACGTCTGCGATGGAATTGCTCCCTCAGGCATTCCGGTCATCTGCACTTGTGAGGTAATTTCATATTGCCCGGGACGAAAATCCGCAGCCCAGCCCTTGCCGGTGATCGAAATTGAAAACAAGACAATAACCAAAAGGATTCTACGCATGTCTCACTCCTCCATTAAATAATTAATCTCGTTACCCGCTTTCCCCGGATAGTTTCCACGTCCTTCATTGCCGTAAGTTGCATCAAAAATTCACTTCCAGGGTCGTTGACTGACCGATCTGGATAGTAAAAGGAACTCGCTTTTCAGGTTTACCGTCTAGTTTATAGGCTTTTACAGCAACCTCATATTGACCCGGCTGCATTTTTATGGGTTTTCCTGCACTTCCTGTGGCAATACGCCTGGTTTCTCCGGGTAGATAAAATGATAGACCGCCGCGGGTAGAACTCCCGCCGGAGGTGACATTCACATTTAGTGTTCCTTCCTGATACTCGACCTGTTGTGTCGTGGTCTTCCCCTGGACGATTTGAAGGCTTTTGCTAATCACCTCCTTTTCAGGCTTGGCTTTGCGGTAGACAACCTTGAGATCATAATTGCCCGCATTTAAATTAAGAACCTTGGGATTGTCTCTGGAAGTATCACCGGTTGCGATTCGATTGCTGGTACCTGCCTCGTAGATGGAAATACCGGCGGGCCCTTTTTTGCCGTTAACCAACACTTCAACGCTCAGTTTGCCTTCACCAAATTCTAGACGTCTTTCGAGGACCTGTCCCGCTTTAATCTCAATATTATTCAATCGGCGTTCGATTTCAGGTTTGGTTTTTTTGTAAACAACCTGGAGATCATAGGTCCCTGGGGTCAGGACAAATGTTTTCGGGTTTTCTCTGGATGTGTCACCGGTTTTCAAAACCTGTTTCTTGCCGGCAGGATAGAGAGAGAGGCCGGCCGTTTCTTTCTGGCCGTTTACCAAAACCTCCACACTCAAGCTTCCGCCACTGAAGTCAGCAGTTTTCTCAATGGTGCTGCCGGCCGTCACCGTCACCTCTGAAAACGCAACCTTCTGGGGAGGGCTGAGTTCATCATCAGTTACCGTTAGGTCATATACGCCAGGTTTAAGTTTAGCTCCGGGACTGCTCGAATCTTTAACTGCGCGTATGCTCCTGATTGGTTCCTGTTTGCCATGAGTATAAATATCAACGCGGGCAGAGATACTCTTCCCGTTCCGTAAGGCGGATATTTTTAAGTAACCAAAGTTTTGGGATTCTTGAACCGCTTGTGTGGCTGCCAGCCGGAGTTCCTGAGCATTTTGGGCCGTGAAATATTGTCCCTCACCCGCTTTAGCCATGCATTCGAGCTGCGCCTTTTCCTCTGTACTCACATCAAAACCGATCACATACATGGTAAAACGGATTCCGGCTTCCTTGAGTTCTTTTACCAACGCACAGGGATCTTCCTCGCAGGTTTCCTTGCCATCACTCACCAGAATGATGGTGGTTTCTTCTTCAACTGTCTTCAATTTTTCAGCCGTCATACGAATAGAGCTAGTGATCGGTGTTTTGCCCTTGGGATTGAGAGCCTGAACCTTATCGACAAGGCCTTTTTTGTCTATGGCCCTCAGCGGCACCAGTTCTTCCACATCCTGGCAATCGCCCTTACGGCGATGACCGTAGGCGACAAGACCCGCATAGCTGTTGTCGGGCAGGTTATTGATGAGATCCGTCATAACCTCCTTGGCAATCACGATTTTGGCCTGGCCCTCGATCTGCCCCCACATCGAACCGGACGCATCCAGTACCAATACCGTACGCACCTCATCTCCCATTTTCTCAGGAGAGCTACCAGCTTGAGACGCGGTTTGGAGTTCGGCTTGAGCTGCTGCGCTCTGAGGCGGTGTAACCTCTGGTTCCGGTGAGGGTGACACTGCCACGGCAGCATCGTCTTTATCTTGGGAGGGGTCAGCCAAAAGGACGTGTGATCCGCTTATGGTCCTGGCATCTGCCAGATATACAATCCTCACCTTGCCATAATCCACCATGATATCCATGTTTTTCGGATTATCTTGAGCGGTAAAGGAAAAGCGTTTGAACTGACCGGCTGGAATTTTTTCTTCATACTCTTTTCCATCGACTTTGAACCGAACACCAGCAGCAGAATTTGACAGCGCGTATATGCGAACCTCATATCTTAGAAAAGGCTTCCGCACACCCCAGCCACTCCCACTTCTCTCGCCCACCTGAAATACTCTCCGCATCGCTTGAATATGGGGAGGTTTACCCGTCAACATCAAGCTAATACGAAGATTATCTCCCTTGGTCACTCCGACCAGAATACCGTCGGCACCCAAGTCTGGCTCAATTTTAATGTTGCCCTCCCCCTGATACATGCACTCAGGCCTGGACTTGAGCGGTGTCTGGTCTTTATACGGAACAGCGAACCAGGAGGCCGGCTTGTTGCCTGTTTTTACTTTTACCCGGAGATTGATCCCCGGTTGCACAACCAGGCTCCAGGTGTCGTCTGCTGAAAGGAGATTTGCAAGCTCTAGCTTACGAGGACGATTTTTTTTGTATGCTGCAACCTTGGCAGCCAGTTCCTGGTCGGACTCGATCAGTTTGGCTATCTCATCGTAACTTTTCAGGGTATACTCCACCGGAATCTGAAATTGCGTATCATCAACCTTGTTCTGCTCAACATTTTGCAAAAGAACATACCAGTCATCCCGACTCAGCTGTTCTATTTTTACCGGGAACCCCAGCTCCGTTGAATACCAGCGCCTCATTATTCCCTGACCATCACTATGGATGAGTTGCCGTTCGCACTCAATCCCCTGAATGTTTTCCTCCCCTTCGATTTTAAGCTGATATCGCTCGATACTAGCTTTCGCCGCCTGGAATGGATCATTCATCTGGCTCAACATTTCATTGGAACCAAGTTCCATGTACACCTTGTATTTGGGAAAGACAATTTGGGTGGTGCCCGCTTTCGCCCCGACAATAGTATAATTAGCCGGGCTGTCAGGGCGATCTATTGCCAAGCGGTACACCCCGTCTTTTACCCAGATATGGCCCTTAAACGCTTCGACACCACGGCTGTCCAACACTTCTGCCTGGAATTGAGCTGCCAGGGAAGATGCAGACCCAAAAAGAATGGAGAGCAAAAGCAAAACCGGCAGAAAATAAATGTTCTTCTTCCTCATGGTTTCCTCCTGATTATTGTGCACGACCGTCTTGACGCTTAGAAGCTGACTTACAGTCAAAGGAGCGTCATTTTGATGCAACACCGAGGCGGATTTGAGAAAATTGCTATTTCTTAATCATTGATCTTTATTTCCCAGCTTACACTGATGTTAATGAGTTTTCCCTCCGGAATTTTCAATACGGGCGGCTCGAAGTCAACCTCTTTACCAATTTCATTGACCTGAAAACCCAAGGTGCGCATGCTGCTGCCTTGAGCCACCCAATATTGACTCCCGGTTATGGATCCTTCATTTTCTATTTTGCCCCGGATCGCGATGCTTCCTACCCCGATCTCCCTGTCAATTTCGTTGTATTGCTTGCAGGGACAGTTATCTTCACCACACAATGATGATGCCCGGACACTTCCCCGCAATCTCTGCTTGGCCGCAGGCAGGACCAGCATGAACTGATCTGTCAGCTGATCTTTGGCCTCCTGGGGTATAAAGCCGGCAATATCCTGCTCCTCGAGTATCTCTCCAAATTTTCGAAGTTCTAAAAAACCGACCTGCTTAAACTCAGGATCAGGAATAACTGCGGACCCACCACCGCTGAGTTCTTGAACTAGCTCCGGACAATCCGGAGAGCCATCGAGATCCTTCAAGGTCTCTTTAAAACTCCAGCCAACCTGCAGATTATCCGGTATATACCTCTTGACCATGGGGGTCTGAAAACGCTGGTCGAATTTCATACCGCCGCGAACGTTCATCGTGGCAATGCCCTCAACATAATTGTTTGTAGTATTGTCCTTCCACTGGAAACTGGCCTTGATATGCACGCTCACATCACAAGCCACTTTTTTGATCCGGATAGGCAGGGCTCCGATTTTTTCATCCGGTTCCAGACTCCCTTCTTCTTTATTTTCGCAAACGTTATAGACGGTGAACTGATCTTTTTCCACGCCGCATAAGTCTGGGGCATGATACTGAACATCAACCGTCCCGTCGCCAAGGGCAAACACCTTGTATTCTTCGTGTGCTCTGCCATTGAGGATCTGGCCCTCCTCAACTTTCACCATAAATTTTTCTTCAGGTCGCAGTTCCAGCCCGTTGGGTTCTATAAAGTTCGACAACCTGATGGTCATATCCTCATTGCCGTTCAACTCATTTTTATCAGGCTTGAGCGTGCACGATGAAGGTTGCAGATCGACGATTTCAACTTCCCGTTCTCCAATCACATCTCTCTCATTGATAACCCTCATTGGCCTCACCCATTCCTGGCCCCAGGTGCACGAGTTATAGACCTTGAATGTTTCGGTTTTATCTTCGCAGTCTTCAGGCGGTCGATATTTTATTTTCACCTTGCCGTCTCCTGACTTGAAGGCCCAGGCCTTCTCCCCCTCCCTGCAATTGACTCCGTTGGTGATCTCTCCTTCCTTGGTCGTCACCATGATACGCTGCCAGTTCTTGGGGCTGCGCCCCCAGTCATCCAACAGGTTGATGGTGACAGTGGTCTCTTCTCCAGCCTCGAGCGGCTCTTGTTCAAATTCCAGTGTGGCAGTGGTGGGCACCTGTTCATATTCGTAAATGGTGCGGTTGATGGGATTGAAATAGGCCCTGATCAAATCCCGCACATATTCCGGCCCATCACTGAAGCAGGTTCCCGTGAAGCTGACGGACCCTTTTTCCACCACCTCGTTAAAATGAATGTTCACCAGGGCCAGCTCTATTGTCCAATGACCGATTATATAGCCGGGAATATAATTTC
>CAYUPL010000097.1:0-9847 GCA_964446655.1 uncultured Desulfopila sp. | reverse complement strand
ACGGGCCAAAGCCCACGGGATTTTAAGTCCCGGGTGTCTACCAATTCCACCACCCAGGCAAGGTGTCGATTTTTTACCACACTCCTAATAATTTTGTCAATTGACAAAACAGACGCTAATGAGAAAAGAAGCTGGATTACCAGCGTGGCTGGGCAGTCCGGATTATGTGCAGCATATCTTTTACAGCCTGTTCCAGGCCGGTAAAGGCGGCACGGGAGATTATCGCATGACCGATGGAAAGCTCCTCCATTGTGTCCAGGGCGGCAATACGGGCTGTGTTTTGATAATTTAAACCATGGCCCCCGTTGACGATGAGCCCGCACCGACTTGCCTCCGCCGCCGCTGTCGCTATCAGGTCAAACTCGATGTCTTGATGTTTTTCATTTGTAGCATCGCAGTAGCGCCCGGTATGAATTTCCACAAATTGGGCTCCTATCTCATGAGAAGCCTGGATCTGGCCGATATCAGGATCAATAAAAAGAGACACGGGAATACCCGCTTTGCTGAATTTTTTAACGACTTTGGCCAGTTTCTTTTGCTGGGACAGAACATCGAGGCCTCCCTCGGTGGTCAGTTCCTGCCTCTTCTCCGGCACCAGAGTTACCATATCAGGGACGATATCACAGGCAATATCGATAATCTCCTTATTGGCGCCCATTTCAAGATTAAGTTTTGTTTTGACTGTTTTTCTGAGGAGATATATGTCCCTATCCTGAATATGGCGCCGATCTTCCCGCAGATGCACAACAATTCCTGCTGCTCCGGCAAGTTCACAGATGGAGGCGGCAAAGACAGGGTCCGGTTCTGTCCCTCCTCTGGCCTGGCGAATAGTTGCAATGTGATCGACATTGATGGCAAGTTGTGGCATTATAATGCTCCTCTTCTGGAATACTTTAGTAAGTAATTGTTTTTCTTTTGCCGTCATTATTTCCGCATCCTGCTGTGAACGCTCATGATCATACCCCAAAAGATGGAGGAGACCATGTGCTATCAGCCAGGTCAGGCGGTATTGGGGCGATTGATTAAAAGATTGCGCTTCCTTTAAGGCGGTGTCGATAGAAATGACGACATCTCCAAGTTCACGGTGCTCTGTGTAGCAAAGGTCTTCTTCAAGACCGTCGGCGAAAGGGAAGGAAAGGACATTGGTTGCCTGATTTTTATAGCGGTAGGTATGGTTAAGTTTCCGGATCTCCTTATCGTCCGTCAAGCAAAGCGTCACATTGTAATGTTGCACGCCCAGTTCCTGCAGGAGTTTTTCAGCAAGTTGCGAGATTTCTATTTCCGTTACTGCAGGAATGTGGGTAGGATAGTTATAGGAGATGGCGATGGGCATTATGGCTGCAATTCCAATGGAAGAGTTGACTTTTTCTGGTACCGGGGTGAATTTCACCATTCGATTATCTGCTTACGCAATAAACCCTGCCATGATGTTTTCACAACGGATCGAACCCCTTTTTCATCATTCCCACATCCTGACCGGAACGCTCAATCTACCTCAGATCGTAGGTTGGTGCTAAGCGCAGCGCAGCCCAACAACAATGTTCATTCTACTTTTGCTTTTCGTATGCCTCTATAATTTTCTGCACCAGAGGGTGGCGCACGACATCTTCCCTGGTGAAATTACAAAAGTGGATTCCATTGATATTTTTCAGTATTCGTCCAGCTTCAATAAGACCGGAGTTTTTCGGGATCGGCAGGTCAACCTGGGTTGAGTCTCCCGTTATTACGGCAAGGGAATCAAAGCCGATCCGTGTTAAAAACATTTTCATCTGCTCTTTGGTGGTGTTCTGCGCTTCGTCGAGTATCACAAAAGCGTTTGACAATGTTCTTCCTCTCATAAAGGCGAGAGGGGCTATTTCAATAACGCCTTTTTCGATAAGGTCGATACTTTTCTCCGCACCAAGCATATCATTCAACGCATCGTGCAGAGGGCGGAGGTAGGGGTTGACTTTCTGGGCCAGATCACCGGGGAGAAAGCCGAGTTTTTCTCCAGCCTCGACGGCCGGGCGGGTTAAGATTATGGATCTGACCTGATTTGTCATCAACGCCGATACCGCCATGGCTACGGCAAGGTATGTCTTGCCGGTACCGGCTGGGCCGATACCGAAAACAATATCATTGTGGCGAATAGCATCAATGTAGAGTTTTTGGTTGCGTGTCTTAGGGGAAATTACCCGGTGTTGCGTCGTGACATATACTTTATCCAGAAAAATCTTGTCCAGCCTGGCCGAAGGTTTGGACTCCAGGATGCGCAGGCCGAAAGCGAAATCGGACGAATATACAGGGTAGCCTTTGCCGATAAGATCATACAATTGACGCAGCAGATCACTGATGAGCTTGACTTCATGTTCGCGGCCGACGATGTTAACATCGTTGCCGCGCACATTAATGGTAACGCCGGAACCTTTTTCAACGGTCTGCAGATTTCTGTTCAGATCCCCGAATAACAAGGCTGCTTTGTCATTGTCGGAAAAATGGAGATTACAGCTATGTTCTTGTATCATTCGTATTATTTTTGCAATTCTTCGTTGATCATATGCTGAAATCCCTGCAGATTTCTCTCTTTTAAAAGCCGACCGTTAATATATATTGTAGGAGTTCCGGTAACGCCGGCCTGTTGCGCGTCGGCAAGGTCCCTATTGATCTGCTGCCGTATTTCCTGAGATTCTTTGTCTTGTTTCCATTGCTCGATATCAAGATTCAAGGCAACGGCAATGTCTGCAATAACCTGATTGCTGAGTTTTTCGGCGGCAAAGAGGGCATCGTGGAACTCCCAGAATTTTCCCTGTTTGCCGGCAGCCAGCGCAGCTCGGGCGGCAGGGTCGGCAAACTTGTGGAACTGCAGCGGCATATTTTTAAAGACGAGTTTGACGGTTTCAGGGTTTTTTTCGAGAATCTGGGCCATTAAAGGTTCCACCTTGCTGCAGTAGGGGCATTCAAAATCGGTGAAAAGCACCACTGTCACCGGTGCATCTTCCGGGCCGCGAAAAGGGGAGCCTGCCGTATTGATTTCTTTGACAAAGTTTATCGTAAGTGTTGAGAAGGTGTTTTGTTTACTGTCTATGAGGTAGAGCAATTCAGCGCGGGGAGCAATATCTATAGCACTGACCCCTTTGTCGACAGGCAGGGTACCCTCTAGGTTTCCAGCGGGGGTATAAATTAGAACCTGTTGATCGTCTGTCAGTACAAAGACATATTTGCCGTCTAAGGAATGGACTATGTCAATGGGGCTTGCCGGGAGTTGCCATTGTTGCACTACCTGCCACTCGAGACCGGATGGTCTGTCCTGCTGGCCTGCGGCAGCGCCTGCAAAACTGCAAAATGCAACGTTCATCGATAGTGCAACTGCAAAGAGTGTAATGAATTTCATGTAAACCTCGTTAGAAAAGGTGGATATTTGACAGCGGTGAAAAGTTTTTAGAAGTCAGATAATATCCATAAATACGCTGTTTGGCAAGGGAAGACCTGAAGCGAAGAGGAAAGAGTGAAGTTGAGCTATCGAGGCTGAACCGGTCTCTAGTGGGAGTCAGGCAATGGCGCTTTTTTGCATAGCACCATACCTTGACGAGGTAGTTCTTGTGAATTACAAGTGAGTCATTTGGTGGAAACGGGAATAATTCAGGTTTCATCTTTAAATATGAGGTTATGCGCCACGTTTTTTGATCTACGGATCATTTTATTCGCAAAATTGCTGGAAAAATGTTATGTTGCGAGATTGGTTTGAATAATAACAAGTAAAATCGGCAAGTTGCGAGGGTGGCGGAACTGGTAGACGCACTAGACTTAGGATCTAGCGCCTTACGGTGTGGGGGTTCGACTCCCCCCTCTCGCACCATGGCTGACTTTATGATGCATTTTCGTGAAATTATTTCTGTAAGACGGGGTTGGAAGTCGGGAAAAAAACCGAACTCATCAAAGTAAATACAGAACACAGTTAAAAGGATGGAAACAGATGGAAGTCAAGGTTGAAGAGATAGGAACTCTTACAAGAAAAGTTACGGTTACTCTGCCTGAAAATGAAGTTCAGAAGAAGCTGAAAAAAGAGTATGACACGTTACAGAAACAAGCAAAATTGAAGGGCTTCAGAAAAGGCAAAGTCCCTCGTTCCATCATCGAAAAAACATACAAACCGCAGGTTGAGGCCGATGTCGGCGAAAAACTTGTTCAGGACACCTATTTTGACGTCATAGAAAAAGAAAAAATTGATGCGGTGGTTCATCCTGAAATCCTCAATCATTCCTATAATGAAGACGGTTCGTTCACCTATGCGGCTCAGGTCGATGTACGGCCGGAATTTGAACTGACCGGCTATAAAGGTCTTGAAATAGAAAAGCCTCAAACCGATGTTGCAGATGCTGATATAGACAAAGAACTGCAGGCGTTGCAGCGTCAGATGGCGCCGTTGAAATCCGTTGATGACCGTCCGGCTCAGGAGGGTGATATCGTCGTTGTTGACTATCAGGGATATCACAAGGGCAATGTCATGAAGCAGGTCAAGAGTGAAAACTCTTCCGTTGAGGTCGGTTCGGGCCAGATGGGCGCTGACTTCGAAAAGAAGCTTGTGGGAATGAACAAAGGGGAAGAGGCCTCTCATGAGGTCGATTTTCCAGAGAAACACCCAAATCCTATTCTTGCCGGGAAAAAAGTTGAGTTCAAGGTTACGGTCAAGGATATCAAGGAACGTATCCTGGCTGAGCTGGACGATGAATTCGCCAAAGATGTCGGCAAGGAATTTATTACCCTGCAGGAGTTAAAGAACTCCATCAAGGAAAAACTGACCCGGGAGCGAGAAGAAAGCGCCGAGGGTGAGTTGACTGATAAAATAATGCAGGCTATTTTGAAAGATAATGAATTTGATGTCCCTAAAAGACTGGTGGACTTTGAAGTTCAACAAATGATTAAGCAGACGGAAGAACAGCTTGAAAGAAGCGGCATGAATCTGGAAGCTGCCGGTTTGAGCAAGGAGATGCTGGCGCAGAGCAATGAGCCGGTTGCCATTCAGCGTGTTCGCGGTGATTTCATCCTGAAAAAGATTGCCCAGACGGAAGATCTGAAGCTGAAGGATGAAGATATGGACCGAGGCTTCAAGCGCATTGGCGATCAATATAATATGTCGGTTGCCCAGGTGAAAGAATTCTTCAGCAGTCGTGATGATTTACTTCCTTTAATGAACGAGTTGCTCAATGAGAAAGTACTGCAATTTCTCAGGGATGAAGTGAAATTTGTGGAACCCCAAGCTGTACCGGTTGAAGAAGAAAAAACAACTGAAGAGAGTTAAATACTATTCTTTCTTTGTTGACCATACACTTTTCTGCGAGCCTGAAAGGGGGCGGAATTTGATTAAACTAGCGACTGCAGCAGGTTTAAAACCGCTGCAGTCGTGCCGTTTTAAGGAGAATACAATGAACTTAGTGCCCATGGTGGTAGAACAGACTCCGCGAGGAGAGCGAGCTTTTGATATATATTCCCGTCTTCTGAAAGAGCGAATTATCTTTCTAGGTTCCGTTGTTGATGATAACGTGTCCAGTGTCATTATAGCCCAGTTGCTTTTTCTGGAAGCGGACGACCCGGAAAAAGACATCACCTTCTATATCAATTCGCCTGGTGGCTCCGTTACAGCCGGTATGGCCATTTATGATACAATGCAATATGTCAAGTGCGACATAGCGACACTGTGCATGGGACAGGCCGCATCCATGGGCGCCTTCCTGCTTGCTGCGGGTGCTGCCGGGAAAAGGTATTCGCTGCCTCATTCACGGATAATGATTCATCAGCCCATGGGTGGTTTCCAGGGGCAGGCTACGGATATTGACATTCATGCCAGGGAAATTCTGCGCATGCGTGAAGAGCTGAACACTATATTGGCTCAGCATACCAAAAAACCTCTGGAAGAGATCCAAAAAGATACGGAACGTGATCATTTTATGAGCGCAATTGAAGCAACGAATTATGGTATAATAGACAAAGTACTTACTCAACGAGAAGAACAGGCAGAGGAAAAGTAGATGAGTGACAAAGATGTAAAAGGACCTGATTGTCATTGTTCATTTTGTGGAAAAAATCAGGACGAGGTAAATAAACTGATCGCCGGGCCGGATGTATTTATCTGCGATGAATGCATTGACCTGTGTAACGAGATTGTGCAGGATGAGAGCTCTGCCGGCAAAGAGGAGGAAGAGAAAGCAGCGACCATCCTCAAGCCGAAGGAAATCAATGATCATCTTAATGATTATGTCATTGGGCAGGAGTATGCCAAAAAAGTGTTATCGGTGGCTGTGCACAACCATTATAAACGCATCGATGCCCCGCAGGACGGTGATGATATCGAACTGCAGAAATCAAACATCATTCTTATAGGGCCGACGGGCTCCGGCAAGACTCTGGTTGCCCAGACGCTGGCCCGCATACTGAATGTTCCCTTCTCGATGGCCGACGCCACTACCCTGACGGAAGCCGGCTACGTCGGAGACGATGTCGAAAATATCCTGGTTAATCTTCTTCAGGCGGCCGATTATGATATCGAAAAGGCGGAAAGAGGTATTATATATATAGATGAGATCGATAAAATCGCCAGAAAATCGGACAGTCCTTCCCTGACCCGTGATGTAAGTGGTGAGGGCGTGCAGCAGGCGCTGCTGAAGATCATCGAAGGTACCGTCGCTTCAATACCGCCCAAGGGCGGCCGCAAGCATCCGCAGCAGGAACTGGTCAAGATCGACACGACCAATATCCTCTTTATTTGCGGTGGTGCCTTTGTTGGATTGGATAATGTCGTGAAACGGCGTAAGGGCAAGAAGTCCATCGGGTTCGGTAGTAATGTCGTAGGTTCGACAACCAAAAAACTCGGTGAGTTGCTTGCCGCCGTGCAACCGGAAGATTTGTTGAAGTATGGTCTTATTCCTGAGCTGGTCGGCAGACTGCCGGTTATTGCAACCATGGAAGAGTTGCTCGAGGAAGATCTGGTTCGGATATTAAAAGAACCGAAAAACGCCTTGACCAAACAGTACACCAAACTTTTCGAGTTTGATGATATCAAGCTTCGATTTACCGAAGGCGCTCTTGTCGCCATTGCCAAAAAAGCCCTGGAACGTAAATCAGGTGCTCGAGGTTTACGTTCGGTTATGGAAAGCGCCATGCTTGATGTGATGTACGACCTTCCTTCCAAAGAAAACGTGCAGGAATGCGTCATCAGCGAGCAGGTCATCAATAACGGTGATTATCCTGTAATACTCTATCAGAAAAAGAGCGAAGAAGACCAAGCAGAAACTGCCTGATACTACTGGTGTAATTATATAATGGAGAAGAAGTAATGCCCAAAAATGAAGATACAACAAAGCTTTATCCTTTGATGCCTCTCAGGGATATCGTTGTGTTTCCACATATGGTTGCACCGCTGGTGGTCGGCAGAAGAAAGTCTATTCAGGCTCTTGAAGATGCCATGCAGAAAAGAACCGAAATCTTCCTGGTCACTCAGAAAGATTCAAGTGTCGATGAGCCGGAAGAAGACGGGGTATATGCACGAGGAACCCTTGCCGTCGTCATGCAGCTTCTACGCCTTCCCGACGGTACCATCAAGGCTCTTGTCGAGGGAAAGGGCCGGGGAGAGATTGTCTCCTTTGTGCCCAATGATGCATTTTTTCAGGTGGAAGTGCGTCCTCTTGAAGAAGAAGAGGAGGGCAGCAAAGAGCTCGTCGCCTATGAGCGTGAACTGCGCAAATACTTTAGCGAATTTGCTCTCATCAACAAGAAAATTGCCAAAGAGGTGGTTAAATCTCTGGAGTCCATTGAGCAGACGACAAAACTTGTTGATGTAATTTGCTCTCATCTCCCCATCAAGGCCGAGGAAAAACAGACAATTCTTGAATGTGAAACAGTGCAGCAGAGGATAGAGAAGATCCTCGACATAATCCAGCGCGAGGTAGAGCTGGCTGAGCTCGAGAAAACCATTGACGCCAAAGTAAAAACCCGAATGGGGAAAACCCAGAGGAATTATTATCTCGGCGAAAAGGTTCGAGAGATTCAAAGTGAAATGGGGCAGGGCGATGATGGCCTTGGCGATATAGCAGAGCTGGAAGAGACCATCAATAAGATGAAAATGCCTGCTGTTGCCAGAGAGAAGGCTTTGAAGGAATTGAAAAAACTCAAGGCCATGCCGCCGATGTCGGCGGAAACTACGGTTGTCCGCAATTATATAGATTGTATCATCAACCTTCCCTGGAAGAAAAAAGGCAAGAGCAATCTGGATATCAACACTGCCGAGAGGATTCTGGATGAAGACCACTATGGTCTTTCCAAGCCGAAAGAGCGCATTCTTGAATATCTTGCCGTGCAGACCCAGGTGAGGAAAATTAAAGGGCCTATCCTTTGTCTGGTGGGTCCTCCGGGAGTGGGGAAGACATCAATCTGTAAATCCATTGCCCGGGCGATGGACAGGAAGTTTGTCCGCCTCTCTCTTGGCGGTGTGCGTGACGAGGCTGAAATTCGGGGCCATAGAAGAACATATATCGGAGCGATGCCCGGCAAGATTATCCAGTCAATGCAGAAGGTCAATGTTTCCAATCCTGTATTCTGTCTTGATGAAGTAGACAAAATGTCCATGGATTTCAGGGGTGACCCTTCCGCTGCCTTGCTGGAGGTGCTTGATCCGGAGCAGAACGTTGCCTTTAACGACCATTATCTCGATCTCGATTATGATCTTTCCGGCGTTTTTTTCATTACCACCGCCAATAGTCTGCATGGTATTCCCGTACCGCTGCAGGACAGGATGGAAATTATCTCAATCAGCGGCTATACCGAAGAAGAGAAACAGAAGATTGCCGAAGGATACCTCGTTCCCAAACAGCTTGAGGCCAATGGCTTTGATGCAGATGATATCAAACTGACCGAGGGAGCAATCCTTGAGATCGTCAGACGCTATACCAGAGAGGCCGGGGTGCGTAATCTGGAGCGATCGATTGCCTCGTTGTGTCGCAAGATTGCCCGCGATCGCCTGAAAAAGAAGGCCAAAGACAAAAAATATCGCATTGGCGTGCAATCCATCCTGAAGCATCTCGGCACACCACGGTTTCGATACGGCCTGGCGGAAGAAAAAGATGCGATCGGGCTGACCACCGGGCTTGCCTGGACGGAAGTCGGCGGCGAGCTTCTCCAGATAGAAGCCACCTTGATGCCCGGCACCGGCAAATTAATTATTACCGGTAAACTTGGCGATGTCATGCAGGAGTCCGCCAGAGCGGCACTCAGTTATGTTCGCTCTCGCGCCGAGGTTCTCGGGCTTGAACATGATTTTTATCAGAAGCTTGATATTCATATCCATGTACCGGAAGGAGCCATTCCCAAAGACGGTCCATCGGCTGGTATCACCATGGCGACTACGCTGGTTTCCGCGCTATTGAAGGCGCCGGTTCGTCATAAGCTTGCCATGACCGGTGAAATTACCCTGCGCGGCAGAATTCTTCCCATCGGCGGTATCACCGAAAAACTGCTGGCTGCCAAAAGAGGTAATATTACCCATGTCCTTCTTCCCAAGGAAAATGAGAGGGATTTGAAGGACGTCACTCCAACCATCAGGAAGAGTCTCACCATCGATCTGGTGGACCATATGGATGAAGTACTTGAACAGGCGATAGTTCTAAAAGAGGGGGGAACGCTCTTTAAAAATGTGGCCGGCAGCACCGTCTACAGTGGCATTGAGACAGGTTCACAGAATGCGCAACATTAACTCTTTTCTTTCTTTTTTGCTTGACGGACCAGAGTGAAGCTGGTAAATAGTCATCCACGCTTGAACGAGCGGGCGGGTAGCTCAGCTGGGAGAGCATCGGCCTTACAAGCCGAGGGTCACAGGTTC
>CAYUPL010000096.1:0-10277 GCA_964446655.1 uncultured Desulfopila sp. | reverse complement strand
CCTCCACAGGGAAAGGTCATCTGCATTACGGCAATAGATACCGATATCGGTAAAACCATTGCAACGGGCTTTCTAGGCCGCTTTCTGCTGGAAAAAGGGTACCGGGTTATCACACAAAAGATCTGCCAGACCGGCTGTATCGGCTTGTCGCAGGACATTCTGCTCCATAGAACGTTGATGGGAATCGGGGTGCTGCAGGAAGACAGGGATGGTTTGACCTGTCCCTATGTTCTGCCGAAACCCTGTTCGCCGCATCTGGCCGCACAGCTGGAGAATACCGACATAGACTGTGCTGTAATCACTGCTGCCACCAGGGAACTGGCATCACGTTATGATTTTGTTCTTTTGGAAGGAGTGGGAGGGTTGATGGTGCCGCTGCTGCCCGATTTTACCCTCGCAGACTATCTTGCCGGGCAACAGTATAGTCATATTCTGGTGAGCTGTGCCCGGCTTGGTTCCATAAATCACACACTCTCCGCCCTGGAAATCATGAAAAGCAGAGAGTTGCATCTCCTGGGTATTATCTACAATAGATTCATGGATGATGACGCCGTAATAGCGGCTGATTCCAGAGAATGCTTTTCACGTTTTATGAAAAGATATGGCTTCAGCGGCAGTATTGTTGATCTGCAGAAAGATGCCCACGACGACAATGCTGTAACACCTGACTTTTCTCTATTCTTGAAGATGTTTATAGCACAAGGATGATAGATATATGTGGCAGGTAAAAAAGGTAAACAATTAGAAAAGGCGGCCTGCAGCCGCCTTTTCTTTCTGCCTGAAGATACATCGCCCTCTTATGACAGAGGGACGATTGCCATTGTTATGCGGCCCTGGCCGCTTCCGGCCACCTGTTGGCGCTGACTTCGTCGGTGGAATAATCCGGCAGCAGAATGGGTGCTACCATGGGATTTTCGATACCGGCATCGGCCAGCTCCTTTTCAAACTTGACCACATGATCAAGAGAGAGATCCTTGAGTTGTACCTCTTTGATATATTCACCGGCGCTTTTGCCGGCCCGCCGTCCAAAGGTGATGATATCCTGCAGGCTGTTACCCATCAAACGATTTTCCCCGTGTACTCCACCGATAACCTCACCGGCGCCAAACAGGCCGGGCACCTTGGTGTTGGTGTCTCCGTCAACGTTTATGCCGCCGTTTTGGTAATGTAGGGTGGGATAGACCAGCATCGGCTCCTTGCTGATGTCGATACCGTGACGCTCGAACTGGATAAATTTGGCCGGCAGCTCTTTACGTACCGAACCGGGACCATGCAGCTCTTCGATCATGGGAGAATCGAGCCATAAACCGACTCGCCCTGTTGGTGTCATTATTCCTTTCCCTTTTGCCATTGCTTCCTGGATAAGTTCGGCTGATTCAACGTCACGCGGCTCCAGAGGGAAGCAGAACTGTTCACCATCAATATTGAGGACGTGAGCGCCCAGTCCGCGAACCTTTTCCGTGATGAGAAGGCCGACATTCTGTTCCGGGTAGGTCACACCGGTGGGATGGTATTGAGTCGAATGAAGAGACTGGTTGGCCACTCCGGCTCGATAGGCCATAACAACACCGTCCATTGTTGCGCCATAGTGGTTGGTGGTGGCAAATCCTTTGACATGGAGACGGCCGAAACCGCCGGTTGCCATGACAACGGCTTTTGCCTCGACGATGGAATATTCCCGGGTTTCCATATTAAAAAGAATAGCGCCGGCACACTTGCCGTCTGTGTCGAGCAACAGTTCAACGGCAGGGCTGAACTCCAGGATGGTGATCAGATCCTCTCTGTTGCGGGCTTCGTCGCGGATGACCCGCATGATTTCAGCGCCGGTCATATCACCGGAGGACTGCAGTCTTTTCCTGGAAGAGCCGCCGCAATGTCGTACTACTGTACGGCCGTCGTCATATTTGTTAAACATCATGCCGAGGCTCTCCAGCCAGGCAATGGAAAGGGGGGCGTCTTTGGCAAGGGCCGCTACCAGATCGCGCTGGTTGGAAAAATGACCTCCGCCGATGGTATCGAGAAAGTGGTAGTAGGGTGAGTCACATTCCTGGGTAGCTGCCTGGATGCCGCCTTCGGCCATGATGGTGTTGGAATCGCCATGGCGAAGCTTATTGGCGATGATGACGTTGCACCCCGCATCGGCAGCCATAATTGCAGCAGAAGTTCCGGCACCGCCGCCGCCAATGACCAGAACGTCGGTCTGATGATCCACCTTGCTCAAATCCACTTTTTCCGGCCTGATAATAGAGCGGGACTCCAGCAGTCGAGCAACTGTTTCCTGAAAGACATCACCTTTATTCGGTCCGACTCTGACGGCCTGTTTGGCATCTTCTTGATAATCGGGATGGAATTTGCTCAGCACTTCGTGGCGTTCCGCCATGGTGAGGGCCGGATAGTGTTCGTTACGGCGTGCCATGGCCACACGTTCGGGACGGGTGGCTTCAACTCTTTTTATAAGTTCTTTTAATTCGGGGGTGTATCCCATGATAATCTCCTTGATTCGGTATGTTCGATCGCTTCAGGTCAATGGTTGGCAGCTTCTGTTAGAGGTATTTCGTCTCCTCGGGCTGCCATGTCCCCGGTTCGGCCATATCGGGTTCACGTTGGCGAGCGACATAGAGTGTTTCCAGATTGTCCTTGTCCATTGTGCTGAGATCATCGAGCATCGGGTCATATTTACCGGCGCGTATTTCTGCAGCTCGTCTCTGCAGGTGTTCCGCCTGCGGCTGAATATAACGGGCAAAGATACGGCGTGCCAGCTGAGCCACGTGATATTGCGGAATTTCTCCCATGCAGCGGCTTGAGCAGAGTCCACACTGAATACAGTCGAAGGAGATGCGTGCCGCTTTTTCGATTTGGCCCTGTTTGATGGCTGAAATATAGTCCATAACCTTGACGTCCATGGGACAGGCCTTGGTGCAGAGATTGCAGGCTACACAACGGAATACTTCCGGATAGAGCGCATGGATGGCATCGGCTGCACTGCTCAGTTCCTCAATGTTAAAAGAGGCTCGATTGGCAGGAAAGAAGGGAATCTGAGCCAGGTACATGTTCGGCTCAACCACGGTCTGGCAGGCCAGGCCGAAATGCAGCTTGTAATCGCCCGCCAGGCGATAAACGGTGGGGCAGGCACCGCAGATACCGCCACGGCAGCCGGCGCCGCGCAGAAATTTAAAGCCGGCAAATTCCATGGCCTTCATTATGGTGAGGGTTTCCGGAACTTCGTATTTTTTTCCCATCACAAAAATAGGTATGGTTTTCGCACCCTCGGGCAGAATCGCGCGATCCCCTGTTGCCACTTTAATTTCGGGTTGCGTAGAGTTGGTTTCACACATTTTTCAATCTCCCTTAAATGAAAACAGTCTGCAAAGGATCTCTCTTACACTGTAACGAGGCATTTTTTGGCCTCGAGCAGATCAACTGTTATTTGGTCGTTAAGTTCAAGACACCACTCTTTGCTGTCGACACCAAGCGCAATAGCGAGCAGTTGGGTGAAGTAGAGTGTTGGTACATTGGTATTGATGGCACCGTTCTGGAGGAGGGCCTGCTGCTGTTTACCGAGATTGAACTCGCACAGAGGACAACTTGAGGCCAGTATCTCCGCGCCGCCGGTCGAGGCGAGATTCAGGACCTTGGCAGCCGCCTGGTTATCGCCTGGTTCTTCACAGATAACCTGATAGGAACCACAGCACTTGTCAGCACCGGCAAAAGGAATCACTTCGGCGCCGAGGCTCGTAAGCAGTTCATTCATCAGGGTAAAGCTGCCCATGGGTTCAATGCCGACTTCTTCCGGGCGTTGCAGAGTGCAGCCGTAATATGAGGCAACTCTAAGATTATCGAGGGGGTGGCGGACTTTCGATTTTATGGTTTCCCAGCCTACCTCTTCTTTGAGAAGCGTCAGGTAGTGAACCACCTCGATTTCACCGAAATAGTCGATTTCATCGTCCATGAAACGGTTGATGGTATCTCGTTTTTCAGGATCGCTTCTCATGAGTTGATTAACTCTTGCCAGGGTGTTGTAGCACATGGAGCAGAGTGTCACAACCTTGTCGGCCCCCTGTTCTTTTGCGCGGATGAGATTTCGTGCAGGCCCGACCATATGAATAAGGTCGTCGGCCGCAAGCGAAAAGACCGCCCCGCAACAATTCCATCTGTCCATTTCTTCCACGTCGATACCCAGAGCATCTAATGAAGCCAAGGCAGCCGTTTCCAGGTTCCTGGCTTTATACTTCAAGGTACAACCGGGATAATAACTGATTTTCATTGCTCTCCTTAACTCGTCAATTTTCTAAAACCTGCTACCATCAGGATGCCGGGATACTCTTTGAGTTTCTCCGCAGGAATCCGGGAAGGTTCTATATGGTTTTTGCTGGTGCGCAAAACCAGTAAACGTAACGCCTCCATGACCTTGGCGATGTCTATACCTCTGGGACATCTGACACTGCAGGAATGACAGGAAGCGCACTTCCAATACGAATTAATGTCCTCCATGTTTTTCAGAAGACCAAACTGGCTGTAATGCATGACCTTGCGTGGAAAAAAATCCATCTCGTCTGCCATGGGACATGCCGATGTGCAGGTCCCGCACTGCATGCAGACTTTGACATTTTCCCCGCTAAGCTCATTAATTCTCTCAATGGAGTTCATTGATACTTTTTGGGTGTTCATTGGTAATGTCATGGTTCTCTCTTTATTAAGACAGTAAAAAAGCAGTTCGCAGACATGGTGGTGCAAACCGCGGGATTAACGCGTGAAAGCCGGGAACCGTCAGGGGAAAGTTGGAGTAAATCCCGATGCCGAAGGAAAAGAAGCAGGGATGAGCCGGTGTTGAACCGGAGTCAGTTTCCTACCGTTTGTCCAGATTCAGCTCATAAAAAGATCGCAAACAAGTAAAATGAATACTTATTCATTGATAACCGGGAAAGGTTTACCAAAGAGCCATGAAAAACTCAAGATGGATTTGAGCCCATGGAACAAGGAGAGGAGGGTGATGAAGAGAGAAGGCATGTTGCTGTTACCGGCCGATACTTTATTGATCTGGACAAGATCAGGTAATTAATATAAAATTTTCCGTTGAGACCGTCGGTGCAGTACAATATGGACGTGACGCAGGTTGACGTGCCCGTAAAAACTTCAAACTATTTATGAAAAGTATAACCGGTTCTGATATTACCCAGACGATCTGAAAGGGAAGGGGATTAAGCTCAAACGGAATGTATAGGCGTTTATTGAAAAATAGGATTTTGAGTTATACAGTGAGTGTAACAAGCTGCCGGACAATGTAATTACAATCTGACAGCTTTTGTTATGCCTTGCTTGTGATTGAATCATTATAGCGTGATTACAGCACGATAAGTATTCTTTAAGGTGTGATTTATACACAGCTGAAGATGTTTAGGAGTATTATTCTGCAATAGAATAATTATCACAAAATAGCATGTAATTACAGCGTAATTGGCTAATATTGCGCTGTAATTACAGTGCTTTTCTGGTTTGTCGGTACTCACCATCACGAATACGGATGTTCCTGGAAGCCAATAATACATTCCGTATTTCAGCAACCGCTCCCAACTCTGATACAGCATCATTGATGAAGTTGTATTTCAGTTCTATCAGCTCTGATAGTTTCTCTTGGCCTAATTCACCGATACCTTCAGTTCCACCATTTCTTCAATGGAGTAGAAAACGAGGTGCTTGTTTTGCAAAAGTGCCTGTATTTGTTCAATAAAAAAATCGGTTGGAAGAAAATTAATGAAAACTAATTTATCCATAAGTTTCGTACTCCGGCGGTTGCGGATTCTTATCGCAGCTCAGCGCAAACGTAAAAAGAAACAGGCGTGATTTCCTCAAAGATGCGGAAAAAGAGATGAGAGTTATTTTTCAGTGTAATCGAGAGATGAAGCATCAATTATAAATGGTCCGTCATTGTCGGTTTCGGCAATCCCAATTTGAACAATTGATAAAGCTGCACCAGGATATTTTTCTTTTGGTGTGGGGCCAAAAGAGCCTACTCCAATTTGAAAATCTATTGTTAGCTCGAACTTTCCTTCGGCAAAACCTTTTTCCTTGATCAACAACTCAGTAATTTCAGTAAGAGTGAAATTATATCTTTGTTTTTTCTCTTTTTCTTGGGAAGGTTTCTTTTTACTGGACGACACTGCTCACCTCCCGCCAAGTTGTTGCGAGAGAGGGCTGTGCTGTAATGGTTTTTGATCCCCCCTCTTCCCCCGCAATATTAATATTTACAGTTTGCTCGATTTTCTGAGATCCATTCACATACAACTCTATTGCTTTTCCAACAAGAGAATTCAATTTTATTCCCTCTTTCATTGCACTTACTACTGCTTTTTTATGAAGATCGGGAGAAATTCGAACATTAAATACCCCTTTCATGGGTTTTTGAGGTTCTCTTCCTAAATCCTCACATGTCTCTATATAATCATCTACAGTAGCCTTAAATTCATTTTCTAAATCAACCGGAGTTTTAGCTTCATAGGTTATTAAATCATTTATAAAGAGAATTTTCCCCCTGCAAATTTGTTTCTCCATATCTATTTCTGCTGTTCCCTCATATCCTTTGTATTTTATTATATTCATTATTTCCTCATTTTATAAAACCATCATCTTTTAATTTCTCAATAAGATCTGACAACGCGCCTTTGTCAACAGTAGGTTGAGGATGAGGTTCATGTAAGCTAATTAAGCTATCTATTTTTTTATTGTAAAATTTTCGCCTAGATCCACCGGTTTTTCTGTTTTTCAATGGTGCATAACCCAAAAAGGTGAGAAGTGCTGTTATTTCAGACCATTTAACACCAGAAGGTGTTGGTCTTTGCAGGATTTTCTCTAGAGTTTTTTTGGGCTTTGGCATACTTAGAGTATCACAAAAAAATCAGCCTGTAACCATATTTTAGTTACACATTTTGTTTTTTCAATCACTAAAACTATAGGAACAAAAATCTAGCTTATAGATTGATCAAAGTAAAGGTTTTTTGTGTATGGTGTTAAGTATTTGGGAGGAAGTAACAAAAAAAGTCTAAAAATGGTCAAGGTGTGTGGATTAGAATTCTCTTGCGGGGATGTTGAACGATTGGCGGTTGAAGCTGACGACAAGTATACTGGTATATTGTTTCCGGTAACGAAATATTTTTGAACCGCAACCATAGCAACTATCAAATGCCCGGTTGAGATACTGCCCTCAGGTTGGATAAAAGGTTGGATAGCATTTGTGACAGACAAAAAAGGCTTACGGTTTTACCCGTAAACCCTTGATTTTGTTGTTGGTGACCCCAAGGGGAATCGAACCCCTGTTTTCGGCGTGAGAGGCCGACGTCCTGACCGCTAGACGATGGGGCCAAAGAGGTGTGGTCTTTTTACTTGAAGAGGCCTGCCTTGTCAAGATTTTGTTGTTTGCCGCGGTGAAAGACTTGTATGATTGCCGGTGGACGAGTCTCTTTTTCTGCCGAAAAATTCGGTAAGTTCCAGTAACCATGAAGAGACTTCGTCGGTGAGAAATTCCGCACTGCATCTCCAGAGCCAGTTACCGCTGCTGGTTCCGGGTGTGTTCATACGGCAGTCTTCGCCAAAACCGAGGACATCCTGCAGCGGAAAGATACAGACCACTGCGGTGGAGGACATTGCCAGATAGATCAGATCACGGTGGACAGGATGGCCATCATGTAACTCCCTGTTGGCAGCTTTTTTGACGCGTGTCCGTATGGTGTCATCGAGGCGATCGCTCAGGTACCATCCCAGGCTGGTGTTGTTGTCGTGGGTGCCGGTGTAGACAAAGGTGTTCGGTGTTTCAAAATTACAGGGCCGGAAGCTGTTCTGCGTGTTGCCGTCAAAGGCGAACTGCAGGACCCGCATCCCGGGAAAGTTAAGGTCTTGACGTAATTGCCGGACATCGTCGGTGATCTCGCCTAAATCTTCGGCGACGATTTGGAGATGGCCGAGTTCCTTAAAGACATGGTGAAAAAAAGATGCTTTGGGGCCATCCAGCCATTCGCCTTCCAGGGCTGTTTCGTTTTGGGCCGGGACAGCCCAGTAGGCCTGGAATCCTCTGAAATGGTCTATTCTGGCAATATCCACCTGCTGAAAGACAGCCCTGAAGCGTGAAATCCACCAGCGCAGCAGTCGATCAGTGACGCGTTTGTTCTTACTGTTCCATCGATAGAGGGGATTGCCCCACTTCTGGCCGGTGTCGCTAAAGTAATCAGGAGGCACCCCGGCGACATGGGTCGGCTGAGAGGTGTGTTTGTCCAGGAGGAAAATATCCTGATTGGCCCAGACATCGGCACTGTCGAGGCTGACATAGATGGGGATGTCGCCAAAAAGTCGAATATCAAGCTCCTGAGCGAAAAGATGGAGCTTGCGCCACTGCTCGGCAAAAATAAATTGTTCAAACTGGTAGTACTGGATATCGTGCCGCAGCTCTTTTTCGGCTGCCTTGATTGATTTTTTCTCTCGGCGTACCAGTTCCGTTTCCCATTGGTACCAGGCTGTGTTTGGACGCCTAGCTTTCAAGGCCATAAAGAGACAGTAGTCGGCCAGCCATTCGGTCTCCTTAGTGTACTGCTGAAAGGCTTCATGTTTTTCTGCCTGAAAACGCTGGAAGGCCTGCTGCAAAAGAGTAGTTTTCACCCGTAAAACGGTGGGAAAATCGACGGAATAGGGCCAAAAATGAGGCAGTGAATCAAGCTCTTCTCTGTCGAGAAGACCATCTTGGCAGAGCATCTCTAAAGAGATCAGCAGCGGATTGCCGGCAAAAGCTGAGATCGTCATATAGGGAGAGTTTGACAGAGCGGCGTCGGTCGGTCCCAAGGGCAGGATCTGCCAGATGGATTGGCCTGCTGCATGCAGAAAGCGGAGAAAGGAATAGGCTTCCGGTCCGAGGTCGCCGATCCCAAAAGGTGATGGTAATGAAGTGATATGGGCCAGTATGCCGCTGGAGCGAGGGTAAAACGAAATATTTTTCATATTCGGCAAAAGAAAATTGTCAGCAAGTGTTGTGTAAGAAAAAAGAGAAAATACTATATAAACCGGCAAAAATGAAGGCTCTCCTTGTTTCCGGGTCTTTAAATATTATAATAATAATTCAACGAAGGAAAGGTTTGATTGTCACCGATATCTTGGATATGATTTTTGTTGCAATGATATTCTGCCTGAGGGTGAGTTGTAATCAATGAAACATTGTTTCGGAAGTGGTGGAAAAGCAAAGAGGAAGTAACTTTTATTGTAGTATTTGTTTGCCGTTTTACTATGAAATGGTTAATATAAAAAGTTTTGGGCGTTTATTGCTTACTGTATTGGTGATTAGTTGTTACATGACTTGTCTAAAATACTAATAGGCTTCTGCTGTTTATCAATCGGAGAAAGGTTTTTTGTCTTCAACAAAAGAGCCTGATCCTGCATTCAAAATTTTCACATAGGGTGTTCTCTGGTGCTGTCTGATCTTAAAGAAAATCTATTAAAAACAGGGAAAACGGAAGGTTGTATCAGTTTCGATGAATTGAATGAGCTCCTCCCCGATGATATTAAAGATCCCGGTGCAATAGAAAAAATCTTTAATTTTCTTGGCGATCATAATATTGAAATCGTCACGGAGGAAGAATCCGGGGAGAAGAGGACATTGTCCGGCGAAATCTGGAAGAAAAAGAAAAAAGGTGATTCATCCGAAGAGCAGGACGAGGACGGTAATTTAATCTCAGATGGCGAGACTCACGATGCTGAAGAGACAACCACAACCTATCTTCGCGAGATGGGGCAGTTCGACCTGCTTACTCCGGAGGAAGAGGCGAAATACAGCAAAACAATCCGACAGGGATTCGAGTCCATAATCTTGGCCATTCGGGAAGATACTTCCAAGACCCGAGATATTGGATTGTTGTGTGAGCGCATCGATTTATGGGAAAAGCGGGACCCGACCCTGAAACCGAAAAAACAGCAGCTCAATTTCATGCGCTACAATGTCATTAGCGCTGCCAAAAAATACCCGGAAAAAAGAGAACTTTTCGAACTGCAGACCAAGCTTGAAGCGTATAGCAGATCAATAGAAGTGGCCAAGGATACCATGATCCGGGCCAATCTGCGTCTGGTGGTTTCCATAGCAAAAAGATATATGCACCAGGGACTTACCCTGGCTGATCTTATTCAGGAAGGCAATCTTGGTCTGATGCGGGCCGTCTTCCGTTTTGATTACACCAAAGGCAACAAATTTTCCACCTATGCCAGTTGGTGGATCAGGCAGGCTATTACCCGGGCAATACTTGATAAAA
>CAYUPL010000095.1:0-10298 GCA_964446655.1 uncultured Desulfopila sp. | reverse complement strand
CTAAACAGAGTGATTCGTTGTTCTTTGTTATTTTCTCTGCCAATATTCTTTTCAGATCAGGCAGTGGTCTTTATCCTTCACCTTTGAAATTCCGGGAATAAGCGTCTGGGTCGATATCACCCCGGTCCATTTTCTGATGGTAGAAAGTATAAACTGAGAGAGGAGTTCCGCATCCGAAGAGAGAAGATCGCGCACCAGCCTCACTTTGATAATGATGTCTATGGAGCCGTGCACTGCATGCACTTCGCGCACCTCGTCCAGGGCCAGGAGCTTGTCGAAGATGCGCTGCTCGTATCTGCCATCGACGTTGAGCAGAATAAAGACCGTCATTTCCGGATGAAGATCGGGATATTTCTGCTCTTTATGTTTGGCCATTTCCCGACGAAACTCTTCCATGTCTTTGGGGATAAGCTGATCGACCCCGATGCCGTATTTCCTTTTCTTACCCATCTCCCATTGATGTACGGAAATATAGAGATAGAGATCATCTACGGTCCTTTCCGGAAAAGAAGCGCCCAATCGCTTATTGCGGATTATGGCCGCAAGAGGCTGGTAGATAGTGAGGTACCAGTCGGAAGCTGCCTCCTCATAACTCACCTGGGCAGACCGCTCTCCGGCAAGATAACGGCGATGTTCTTCTATCTGTTTCTCGAGATGACCATACTGGCCGAGTTCGGTAAGATCAAGACCATCGTTGAGTCCCGCTTTGTCTCTGAATTCGGTTTTTTCAAGATAGAGTCTGTTTTCCAAGGTGTTTTTCGACGGCAAAAGCTCAATGATGCGTGAGCGAATTTCCGTATAACCCAGTTGCTGGGCAGCTTTGAAACGATGATGTCCGTCAAGGATAAAATAGTCATCCTTGATCTGATACAAAGAGATCGGCGGCATCTGCCTGCCCGCCTTCATGGCCTCGATGATACTGTCGAGACGCTCATCTCGCTTGCCACCACCGGTTCGGAACTGATTGTCAAAATCATGATAGCGGCCCACACTTCCGACAATTCTCTGCAGAGGAACCATTGAGGTGCCGCGCTTAATCGATTCGTAGGCCTCCTCACTTTCCTGTCGACTGGCAAAGCTGTGCGGATTTTTGGCGCCACCCTCTTCCTCCCCGGTTCCACGAAAGAGTTTGGCAACCATCTCGACAGGGTTATATTTCGAAAACATGGAAGCCATAGCTGTTTATTACCCGGGTAGTATTGACAATGGTTATCCTGTCTTGCTCATCTTGAAAATGTTGATGAATATGCCCGTGGATGAAATAGGCAGGACTATACTTTTCAATAAATTTTACAAAACATTTGAAGCCCTTGTGGCATGGATCCTCAGCGTCATGTATATGGCGGGGCGGAGCATGGGTGACCACGACATGCGGTGCTCCGCTGCGCCACAGAGAAAAGCGCATCCTGCCGAGAAAGCGTGTCATCTCTTTTTCGCTGTATTGGTTCATTCCCCCATTATACCATCTGCTGCCGGAGAAGCCGACAAATGTATACCCGTTATAATTAACAATGCGCCGGTCGATATTGTCACATCCCAGAGGTGCGGCAGTGGCATAGCGCAGATCGTGATTACCAAGAACATACAGCAAAGGGACATCAAATCGGTGTCGCAGACTGCCGAGATATTCAGGAGGCAAATCACCGCAGGAGATGATTAGATCAATCTTGCCGTAGGACTGCACCGGTAGCGCCGGATCCAGCAAAACGGATGCAACTGTATCTGAAACCGTTAATATTCTCAATGAAATCAATGTATCCTCTACGATAAAATAGAGCGCTAGAAAAATATTTCCACCTTACCGATAGCATTTAACTTTTTCTGCAAACTGCCGACCTTACCGAAGATATTTTTCAGTGTATTCTTCTCCATGGAATTTAACTCTTCCAAGCCAATATGGTTGTCCGGCGCGAACCCCTGATCCATTCTCTCCACCTGGTGTTTAAATCGTATCTGCATCAGATAGTTATAGGCCTCGGTCAAATCCTCATGCAGATGTTCAGTAAGAATTTTTTTCGCTTTCAGACGATCGAGGCGATGCAGAGTGTTGGCTTCTTCAAGAGCGAAGTTAATGGCATAAAGCCTTGCATAACCGACTATAAGTGCGATGGCATGCTTAATGTTGAAGGTGTTGGGGTGGTCTCCACCGGACTCCACCGCGATATTGCCGAAGAAATCCAGCGGCAGTTTAAAAAGCAGGGCGTTCTGAGCAAGCTGATGAAAAAAAGCGTCTCTATTGGTTACCCTCTGTCCAATATGCTTACGAAGCTCTTTAACGAGCGACTTTTCGCCATACATGCAGCGAAAGTCAAAAAATATGCTGACTTCAAGAAGATCCTGGGGTTTAGCCTCGGTTATCCAGAGGCTGAAGTAGTCTTTCCATGCCCTGAGGGGCTTGCACCACTGCGGGTTCATGGCCATGACCTTTCCTTGGCAGAAGACATAGCCCACCTGATCGAGCCAGGTGCATACCTTTTCGCCCAGGCATAAGAAATAGTGCGTTACCTGCTCGTTATTCTCTGCCGCAACATCCTCGAAAATCAAGGCATTGTCCTGGTCCGTCACCAAAGTCTGTTCCTGCCTTCCTTCGCTGCCGAGACATATAAAGGCGAAACGAGCCGGTGGCTCACCAAGTTCGTCAATGGCAAACTCTATGCATTTGAGTAAAACAGCCTCAGACACCATGCTTGTTATCCGCGTGATGTTGGCCGCATGGGCGCCACTGTCAACCAGAGATTTGATAATACGGGGCAACCGCTGGTGGCTTGCAACAATCTCCTCTATATTGGAGGCGTCTTGTATCTCCTTTACCAGAAAAACAGAGGAGTAGCGGTGAACATTAAGAAGGTTCTCGTTGGAAAGAACATTGACCGCCTCTCCCGCCTCATTCTTGACGACGAGATGCTTGACATTTTTCTCTTCCATAAGCGTAACCGCTTCAAAAATCAGGGCCGATTCCTCGATAAAAATAAGTGGTGAACTCATTATCTGCGACACCGGAGCATCATAATCCATTCTACCGGCCACCACTTGTGCGCGAAAAGCCTTATCTGTCGCTATACCTTCGATGTCACCATGTTTATTTCTGATAAGCAGCGAGCTGCTTTGTGCCTCACTCATCTGCTGTGCCGCCTCATGCACCGACAACGATTCATCACGCAGCAGATATTCGCCCTGAACATGACGGACAGGCTGATTGAGAAACAAAAGCGAGGTCTGCAGCTCGACTATCAATTTTTCCCGATCTGCCTCATGACGTATTTTTTCACTGACGTCTTCAACAACTCCTTCGTAATAAAGAATCTCTCCTTCACTGTTTCTGGTGGCCACCAGTGAAAAAGAGAGATTTTTAACACCCTTTTCCCTCTGCAGACTGATGACCCTGTTCTTTAAAACGCCTTCATCATCTATCAGATCATAAAGATTAGCCGTCTGCCTGCTCTCCTGGAGGAGCTCGTGCAAACTGGCAGTATGCACTTCTTCCGTATCAAGTAAGGCGTAAAATGCATGATTTGCCTCGAGCAGCCTCATCTGCTTATCGGGCGAAGCTCTGAATATCCCGATATTCAGTCTCGATGTCAAACGTCGGTATTTTTCTCGACTCTCATCCAGCTCTTTTTCGATCTGTTTGGTGCCACTGGTATCTTTGATATTGATAACGGCAGCCTCACGGCCATCCAGATTCATTTTGCTTATGGAAAGCATGACTTCGATGGGCTTACCGCCTTGAACATGCAGAAACGCCTGAAACCGGCCCTCTCTGACCCGCCCGTTAGGAGCAGGCTCGAAACCTCCACCTGACTCTTTATAAAAAAGGATCTTCCCCAGTTGAATGGTATCGAGTTCCTGTTCCGACAACCCGGTGAGAACCTGAACCGGTTTGTTGGAGTAAATACATCTCCCTTCAAAAAACATCAGGATCGGTTCTGTGGCGGTTTCCACCAATCTCTTATATTTTCTTCTCGATTTTTCCAGTTCCAGCTGGACAATATTTCTTTGTTTTTCAAAAAGATAACTCTGCCGACCAACAAAAAAAAGGATCAAGCTCAACAATGCCACAGCAGCCATGCTCATCCAGGATAAACGTCTGGAGATCTCTGTTGTTTTCAGGTGAACATCATCGAGAAAGACACCTGTTCCTATGACCCAGTCCCATGGTGTAAAAATCTCGACATAGGAAAGCTTTGGTACGGTTTTCTCTTCGCGGTACTTCCTGTTCCAGCTGTAATCAACAAAACCGCTACCCTGCCGTTCAACTTTTTCTTTAATTTCGACAAACAGCCTTTTCCCGAGAGGATCAGTAAAACGGGTGAGGTTCACGCCGACCAGTTCTTCTGAGTACGGGTGCATAAGCAGACTTGGCGTACTATCCGTCACCCAGAAATAGTCTTTTTGACCATCGCCATATCTGATGGTTTTGAGGAGATTAAGGGCCTCCCGCTGAGCCGTCTCGCGACTGAGGCGACCGGCCAGCTCCTCCATATGATAAAACTGCATCACGCTCCAGGCGGCTTTGGTAAGCTCCTGGATCATAATTTTTTTTCCTTCGACAAAGCTTTTTTCAAAGGCGGGAATGATAACGAAATATATGGCACTGATGGTGAGTATGATGGCAATCAGGGTGGGCAGAACAATAGCTGCAAAAAACCGTCCCCAGTCACGAATAAACTTTTTCAACAAAAGCATCTCCACCTCCCGTCAAATGACGACACTGTCTGCCTCAATCTTAAAAAAGCGCAGGACTATATATCCATTGTATGACTGCACCTCATCACAATTACCTCAAACTTATATAAAAAGAGATGCCGAGTTCTTTGCCGGACTGTTTTGTAATCTGTTTTTATGGATTCTGATACAACTCACTGCAGCGAGAGGAACACCGGCTATTTCAGGCCGGGACTCCAGAATGGTAAAAAGAGCTATAACAACAGCAGGGTCAAAGTGACTTCCGGCACCAAGTTGCAGATTGACGATGGCATCCTCAAGCTTCATTTTGGCAAAATGTTTCCGTCCTGCCAGCATGGTTTCAAATGCGTCGCAAACGGTCAATATTCGGGCGCCAAGAGGAATATCAGCACCTTTCAGACCATCGGGATACCCGGTACCATCCCAGCGCTCATGATGATGGCGCACCAGTGGTTCAACGTCGCTCAGAAAAACAAGGGGCTGCAGAATGCGCGCTCCGATGAGAGGATGCTGCCGGACCATATCCATCTCTTTCCGGTTAAGAATGCCCAATCGCTCGAGGACATGATCATTCATACCGATTTTGCCGATATCATGAAGCAGCCCGCCATGATACACAGTCTCCACCTGAGAACTGGTCATTTTCATCTCTTCTGCAATACAGCGGGCAAATTTTGCCACCCTGACGGAATGGCCATGGGTCTGTTCATCCTTGGCCTCAAGCGCCAGCGTAAATCCCTCCACCATCTGCTTCAGGGTATTGAGCATCTTCTCGTCATAGCTGAGACTTTTCTGCAGGGCAATAGCTCCCTGCTCTCCAAGAGCGCGGACAATCTTCTTTTCGGCGGGACTGCACTCTCTGGTCTGGGTAAAATAGACGGCAAGTATTCCTCGATAATCTCTGACAATATTAAAGAAAATCGCTTCAATAGAGCCGACTCTCTTTTTGCCGATCCGCTCAAGGTTGGGAATACGGCTGTCATACATGGCATCTTCTATATAGACAAAATCATCTTCCTGCTGCTGCGCAAAAATAGCCATGAGAGTCTCATAGTCAATTTCCGCCAGACTCCTGTAGGAAAAGCCGTGAGATATCTTGTTTGTTATGCTCTGCCTGCCCTCATCGACAATCCAGAAAATACATCCCTTGGCACCTAGTAACTCGGCGATATTGGTAACTATTCGTTCCAGTATTTGCTGTGTGTTTTCGCCGGTATGTATAGCTTTACTGACCTTGGTAAAAACATCGAAAAATTGCGCATAATCCTGATCCATAATTAACCCTTACCGATTCACTGAATTCTGCTCGATCGTCACACTACCCCCGTATCGAATAATTCCAGAATCTCTTTTTCCAAATATCCCAAAGCCGCAAGCACCTCCCTGGTTGAGCCACCGAATACTGGAGGAGCACTCCGTACCGATCCCGGAGTTCTATCGAGCTTAACCGGAACACCGAAGGTTTTCTCATGCCCTCCACCGCCAGGCAGGTCGACCACCATGTCACGCTCGAGAAAAAGCGGATCGGAAAAGACTTCATCGAGACTGCTTATCCCGGCATAGCACACATCGGCCTGCCCGAGCAGATCATCCCAAAACGATAAAGGCTTGCTCAAAAAAATCCGGCGCAGTTCCGCCGTAATCTCTTCTCTGCGGCTCTCATCATATTGCAGCGGGGTATATTTCTCTACCTGCAGCAACGTGCAGAGTTGTGCCCAGAATCGGTTTTCCACAGCGCCAAGGGCAATATATCCGCCATCGGCAGTCTCGTAGGTGTTATAGCAGGCATATCGATGCGACAGCATGGATTCGGAGCGTCTCTGCGGCTTACCTGTCTTTTTTTCAAGGACATGCGGCAGGGTCAGCAAAGGTATCACTCCATCGGTCATGGAAATATCAATGTACTGCCCCTTGCCACTTTTCTCCCTCTCATATAAAGCCAGCAATATGCCGACAACAGCGTTCATGCCGCCTCCGGCGATATCGGCGCACTGTACCGCAGGAATGGCAGGAGGTTCTCCCACTGCCCCAATACAGTCTAACACCCCAGCACGGCTGAGATAATTGACATCATGACCTGCTCTTTGACTGTCCGGGCCATTCTGGCCATACCCACTGATGGAACAATAGATTATGGTCGGATTGACCCGGCATACATCCTCATAAGAAACTCCCAGTCTCTGCACGACTCCTGGACGAAAACCCTCAAGAATAATGTCGGCATCGGCCGCAAGCTGGAAAAAAATTTTTTTACCGACTTCGTTTTTCAGGTTGAGAGTCATGTGCTGTTTATTGCGATACACGTCATTAAAAAAAAGATCATCTTTCTGAAACCGCCGATCTTCTATAGACAATACCTCAGCGCCATGGTCTGCAAGTATCATCGAACCAAAAGGACCCGGCAACAAACGTGACAAATCCAGCACCCTGACCCCATCCAGCGCACCCATAACCCACCCTCCACAAAGAATAGCACCATTACTCTTTCATCAGTACTCAATACCTTTCTGCGCCTTGACGCCATCATTGAAGGCGTGCTTGACAGCCTCCATGCGGGTTACGGTATCAGCTAGCCCACAAAGCGCTGCATCGGCATCCCTGCCGGTAACCACAATATTGAGCCTCTCCGGTCGATTGCTTAAAAGCTCTACGATTATAGAGACATCAAGAAATCCATAGCGAGGCAGATAGGTAATCTCATCGAGAATAAGCAGATCAAATGTATTACCGCGTATCTTTTCCCGGGCAAGCTCGAAACCCTGCCTGGCAACCTCCCTGTCGGCAGCTAGCTCCTTTTTTTTGAAAACAAACCCTTTGCCGCAGATATGCCACTCAAGATTCTTGATGGTTTCGGCAAACAGCCTCTCACCATAGTCGCCCTTTCCTTTAAGAAATTGAATAACACAGACGCGCTGACCGTGTCCCAATGCCCGAAAGGCGAGCCCTAGAGCGGCCGTTGTCTTTCCCTTTCCATTACCAGTATTTACAATAATTCTACCCATTCAAAGTCACCGTTATTTCCAGTTAGCCCATATTCCACGTCAGGAGCAAAAATCAGTATCACAGGTCGTTTATATTTAAGTATTCCCAGTATAGTCCTTAATGTGGCGCCACACCACCATTCTCTCCTTCTTTGCCTGTTAATTTACATAAAGAGAGCTGATACAAAACTGTTGACAATCTAAATAGAATGGTTTTAAACTACCACAGACTGAGCGCTCGTTCAATGCATCTTTGCTGAGAACGGGCCATTATGCCTTGGTTGAATGAATGTTGCTTAGAACAGGTATTGGAGATCGAGCGGACAGTCTCCTCCGGCTGCTCCAGCCATGCGATACCGTCCCCTTTCGCGTGCAGTGGATACTGGTCCGCTCAGCACGATCGAGCGCTCGGTCTTTAACGCCTTTTGGTCGTTTAGCTGAGTTTCCCACACCTGCAGAGACCAAACATCTCGGGTTGTAGGATAGATACAAGCCACATAATAGCTACTCATTATTCTGTGGTTATACAGCACGGTCCCTGCGGGGGACGCTCAACGTATCTCTGCAGGGTGCATCGCCAGGTTCGTCATCTTGAGAACGACAGATCTCTCACCGGTACGGTGCCGGCAGTCCTATTGCTGAGTGCAAACAAGGCAATAGGCCGGGAATCGACGGGACGACGGAGAAGCATCATCACTTAAGGAGGAGATAATGAACAGCGCGTACAAAAAAGAAATCCGGTACACCTTGTTATTCACTGCATTACTCATGCTGACAGGCCACAGCGGCCTGATTTTTGTAAGCCTTCCCAGCCTGCAAAATCACATGATCTTCGGCTTTCCCTCGCAGTTCATCATACCCGTTTTACTGGGATGGATTGGTCTAATGGCGGTTACTGCCGTTCAGGCAAAGCTGACCAATGACCTTGATGATGAAATTGAAGCGATGCAAGACGTCGTTGAAGAATCCTAAGACAAGGGGCAAACAATCATGGAACAGCAGAAATGGGCACTTGAAGATCCAACCATTGGAATCATATTCGTAGCAGCTTCGTTTGTCATTTTTTACTTCATCGGCTGGTATTCAGCACGTGCCGCCAAAACCTCAACAGACTACTGGACCGCTGGGCGCTCCATCGGTGCTCTGGCCAACGGCCTCGGCATGGCTTCCAGCTACATGAGCCTGGCCACCTTTCTCGGTGTCACCGCCTTGATTCTCAATCTCAAGGTACCTTTTGTCTATATGTGGATCCAGTTCGGGCTCTCTATTCCTTTGATCACTTTATGGTACGGCACACCGTTGCGCCGCATGGGCTCCTTCACCCCGGCCCAGTTTGTTCGGGACCGTTATGGTCTAAGGACTTCCTATGTCGTTGCCATATGGATGATCCTGATCATGCTGATGTATGCTCTCGGACAGATGATTGGTGTTGCCAAAGTCTTCCAGATGCTTTTCGGCATTAACTACACCCTGGCCCTGATAGGCGGCGGTGCACTGATCGTCGGTTATGTCACCATCGGCGGAATGTACGGCACTTCCTATAATGCCGCTTTTCAGATGGTTTTGATGGGCATTGCCTTCATCGTGCCGCTCGGAGCCATTATGAAAGCCATGGGCGGTACCGGCTGGTATTTTCCACCCTTATTGTACAGCGACATGGTCCCCGCCATGCTGGAGGCGGTACCCGATTTCTTCGACATGAAATATGGCTTTAAATGGTATTTTGCCCTTATCCCCACGCTGACCATCGGCGCCATGGGGTTGCCCCATCTCGGTATGAGGATTTACACTTCCTCCAGCGTGAAGAGCGCCAGGCATGCGATGGTCTGGTTCACCTTCTTCTGCGGCATTACCTTCAGCGCCACCTACGCCATGGGTTTCTCCGGTGTGTTCTTCCAGGCGACCTCGGGCTCTGCCATTGCACCTGAAGATTACGACAAGATCACCCTGATTCTTAACAGTGTTTATAATGCGCCATGGGTGCTAGCCTTTGTTATCGCCGGCGCCATCGCCGCCGGTCTGTCCACCATCAGCGCAAACCTGATGGCCATCGGCGCCCTGATCGCTCAGGATATCATCAACACCATCAAACCCAACCTGCCTGATAACAGAACCAAGATCATCAACTACGCCGCCATCGGCGGTGGCGGGCTTGTTGCCATCATCATCGCTTTGAATCCACCTACCTTTCTGGTGGTTTCCGTTCTGTGGGCCTTCGGCCTTGCCGGTGTAACGGTTGCCCCATTGGTAATCCTGGGCGTCTGGTGGAAACAGGCCAACCGTTATGGCGCAACGGCCGGTACACTCATAGCCGGTTTGATGTATATCGCCATATCCCCCTATGTCTTCCCTTCATTCATCCTTGCCGGTGGATTACCTTCAAAAGTAGGAATGTCCGGAGCACTCCTCTGCGTACCGCTCTGTTTTTTCCTGGTGACCACCGTCTCCATGATAACAAACAGAATTCCGGCACTACTAAAATCCATCCCGCACGAGGAAGACAAGCGTATGGTTGACTCCATTCATGGCTGGACGGTATATAACGACCAGCGCTACAACAGCACCATGGCAGGAGTGATCGTGGCCGCCGTCAGTCTGTTCTTTATCATCTGGTCGATCCTTCCAGGCGGC
>CAYUPL010000094.1:0-10565 GCA_964446655.1 uncultured Desulfopila sp. | reverse complement strand
ATCTTTCATAGATCTTATCAAAGCAATCCTTTTTATAATTTTCAACAACCATATATTTTTTCATAATAGTAGGAATATAAGATATTATCGGTTTCATCACATAACGGTGAGTTCTGCGGAAGCCGTGCTGTTTGCGGTTTCCGCAGAAACGATTTGTTAACTTGATTATTTCATTCAAATATTGGTTTCATAAAGCTACGTTTAAAACTGAAAATGCACCTTGTATCTTCAGCATGTTTAAATGCCTTCATGCAGTTTTCGTCTGTCTTTATTTTTCCTCTGTATTCTTCATATGTTGATAGGCTAGGGAAACTAAAAAGAGCATAAGCGATGTTATTTGCACCTTCATGGGGGAGAAAATAGCCATGATGAGTGCCACCAAACTTGTTGACTAATGGAATCCACATCTTGGCGTATTCTTCAAATTCCTGGATTTTATATGGATCGATTATGTATCTTAAATAGCATGTGATCATTTTTTTCCTTGAAGTTAACAAGTGATTCTGCAGTTCTGTATATCCCCCGGCTTGAGCAGGGGTCCATGGATAGTTCGGTTTCTGCAAAAGCAGTCTACTTAGCTTTTTTTACCAAAATATAATGATAATGCACCAATATTTTGATAAATATTCTGGATTATTTTGTTATGGTTTGATTTGCACTTTTCTGTTTATCATCCAAAATAGAATGATCATCTGTTTTTTGGAGAACTTCACATGTTACAAATTCCGCGCACAGTGATGGCACGTTTTGAGGACTGCCTTGCGGCAAACAATATTTCAGAAAATCTTCGTGGACAATAGAGGTTATGAGCGCTCTGTTTTTTTTCTGTAAAAAAAAGAGCAGACGACTACGACCGAAGTAATTTCTGCGACCAAGTTTACACTTTTACTCAAATGTTCTTGTCGCGTCGGAAAACCATGCCTGCTCCTTTCAAAATAGCGCGTATGCAGCTTTCTTATTCCGCCCGCAGTGCTTCGACCGGATCGAGACCTGCGGCATGACGGGCCGGCAGGACTCCAGCCAGAAGACCGATGACTGCGGCCAGTATCTCGGCATAGACCGCGTACAGCCAAGGGGTATGTGTCGGCATGGCGGGAACCAGAACGCCGAGAAGCCATGCCGTTCCAGCGCCAAGAATAAGCCCGGCCAGGCCGCCAATGCCGGCAAGCACAACCGCTTCGCCGATGAAGAGCAAGAGGATTTGGCCACGGTCGGCACCGACAGCACGGAGAAGACCGATTTCCGGAGTCCGTTCATTGACGGCAATGGTCATGATGGTGACGATACCAACGCCACCGACCAGCAGCGATATGGCCCCAAGCCCACCAACAGCCAAGGTAAGGATGTCCAGCACCGACCCCAGTACATTGAGCATTTCTTCCTGGGTGGTTATGGTGAAATCTTCAATGCCGTGACGATTTGTGAGCACTCTTGTTACTCTTTCTGCAATGGTTTGTGATTGCAGGCCGGCCTGATAGAGAATGTTGATTTCCATCAGGCTTTGTTGATCAAAGAGCGCCATAGCCCGGGTTGTCGGGATATAGACGGCATCATCAAGATCAAAGCCCAACATCTGTCCCTTGGATTCCATCACCCCTATGACCCGATAACGTTCACCTGCGATTCTGACAAGGTGACCCAAAGGGCTCTGCTCAGGGAAAAGTTCGTCTGCAACTCTGCTGCCGAGAACGGCAAAGGCGCGTGCGGCATAACTGTCATCTGCAGGCAGGAAGCGTCCCTTAACCACCCCAATCCGCCATACCGTGGGAACTGATGGTCCCACGCCGAAGATATTGGTGTGCCGCCGTCGATTTTCGAATTCGACGGCGGCACTACCCTGTACCAGGGCAACGGTGTCGATGACGCCGGCAATGTTTTTGACTGCTTTTTCATCGGCTATACTCAGAGGACGGATGTTGTTAATCAAAGCGCCCGGTAATCCGGCCGTGGTCGACCGGCCGGGGTTGACACTGATCAGATTGGTGCCGAACTGACTGAACTCCGCCAGGGTAAAGCGACGCACTCCTTCTCCGATGGAGGTCAGCAGGACCACGGAGGCGATACCGACGGCAATACCCAGAATAGTGAGGAAGCTGCGCAAGCGCTGGTCGACAAGAGAGCTCAGAGATAGTCCTATAAGGTCACGGATATGCATTTTTCACCGACGGGAAAGTGATTGTACCGGATCAAGCAATGCGGCCCGCCGGGCCGGCATGACCCCGAAGACGAGGCCGGTGACCACGGAAACACCCACCGCCGCCAAGATTGACCAGGCTGGAATCATGAGAGGAACGTCGGGAAATATTTCTGCAAGTATCAAGGTGCTGGTTGCCGCAAGAAGAAGACCGGCGGCGGCGCCGATTATGGAGAGAAAGGCGGACTCCGCCAGGAAAAGAATCATGATCTGAGAAGCTGGTGCACCGATGGCCTTGAGCAGACCTACTTCATTTTTTCTCTGTGACACCGCAATCAACATGACATTCATGATCAGGATACCGGCTACTGCCAGACTGATGGCGGCGATACCTGCTACAGTCAGTGTCAGGGCAAGAAAGATACGGTCAAAAGTGGCCAGGACGGCATCCTGGCTGATGATGGTGATATCATCGTCACCATCGTGCCGCTCCCGGATGATTCGGGCAATGGCCTGCCTGGCCCGGGGTATGGCATCACGATCGATTGCCTCGATCATAATGCGAAAAAGTGAAGAGGTGTTGAAAAGCGCCTGGGCCGAGGCTACCGGTATTATGACAATATCGCTGATGTCCAGTCCGACGGATTGGCCTTTGGAGGAGAGTACGCCGATAATTCGGAAACGACGGTCGCCGATGCGTACGGTTTCTCCCAGGGCTGCGGCAGAGCCGAATAATTCTTCTTTGGTCTTATACCCGAGAACACAGTAGGGTTCAGCGCGGGATGGATCGCCTTCCGGAAGGAATCGGCCCTGGGCCATGTTCAACTGCCGGACATGGTAGAGGTGTGGAGTTGAGCCGAGAATAGTTACTTCTCTTTGTAGTTCTTGCCGGGATATTGGTGCGGCACCAACGGCAATCGGCGCTACATAGCGGATGGCAGAGGAGCGCAGCAGGGCCAGAGCGTCATCAAGGGTCAGATCACGAGGGGTAACTCCGAGCAGCGGCGGCGGACCTCCCACTGTTTCCGAGCGTCCCGGCAGAACGATAAGAAGATTTGTTCCCAGCGAAGAGAATTGGCCGGTAACGTAGTGCCGCGCACCTTCTCCGAGAGTCGAGAGCAGCACCACCGACCCGACGCCAATGGCCATGGCGAGAAGCATAAGCAGCGTTCTGGTCGGGTATCCCGTTAAAGCTTTCAGGGCAAAATGAGTGATATCTCTATATTTCATGTAACGGTGAGGTGGCTCTCTGCTGCGTGTCGATGTCGATCCGTCCGTCGACCATTTTAATGTGTCTTCCGGCCCGATTTCCAATTTCCGGATCGTGAGTTACCATGATAAGGGTTATCCGGTTCCGGTTGAGTTCTTCGAGGATATCGATGACTTCCTGGCCGGAGACTCTATCCAGATTTCCGGTGGGTTCATCGGCGAGGAGAATGTGTGGCTTCATGGTGGTGGCTCTGGCTATGGCTACCCGTTGCCGTTGGCCTCCGGAGAGCTGGTCCGGTCGGTGATCGGCCCGGTTTGTCAGATTAAAGGAGGCAAGAGCGTTGGCCACGCGTTGCTTGCGTTCGGCGGAGTCGATCCCGGCTAACATCATGGGCAGTGCGATATTTTCCGCCGCGGACATCCTCGGTACCAGATGAAAGAACTGAAAAATAAATCCTATCTTATGACGACGCAGCGCAGCCTGTTGATTATCGCTGAGTGCGGTTACATCCTCATCTTCAAGAAGATAGATACCGTGGTCGGGCCGATCGAGCAGGCCGATGATGTTGAGCAGGGTCGACTTTCCAGAGCCTGACGGCCCCATAATGGAAACATATTCCCCGGCATTGATAGTCAGGTTGACAGTATTGAGGGCCTGCACCTTTTCGTCGCCGACCTGAAACTCTCGCTGTATCTCGGAGAGTCTGATCATGGCTTAGACCCGGCGATGGTCGCCTTTACCCCATCCTTGAGACCGGGTTTGTCAATATTGGTAACAACCAGCCGGCCCTCTTCCAAGCCGGCGACAACCTCGGTAAATGACCAGTTGGCAAGGCCGGTGGTCAGCGTCACCTCCCGTACTATTTGTTGCTCTTCAACATAGACAAATACCTTTTGGCCCTGACGAAGCGCTTCGGAAGGGATGTATAAGGTTTCCCGGCTGGTGGCCAGAAGTATTTCGATATCGGCACTGTAGCCGGCGAGCAGCTGCCGGACAGCCTCCTGGTCGGAAAACGCTGCCTCAATATCTACCGTTCGTGCCTGCTTTTCGACATCAAGGACGAAGGGCGCGATGCGGCGGACGGTTCCGCTGAAGTGTCGGTCTTTGTACGCATCGAGAGTGATCCTGGCTTCCATGCCGGTACGGACGGCGGCGGCGTCTACCTCATCGATGGGGGCGGAGACGTAATAGCAGTCGTTTTCAATAAGATCAACAGCCGGCGGTGTCTGCACGCCAACAGGAGACGGGGTCACATATTCATTGAGTTCTCCTTCTATTTTGGCTACCACGCCATCGAAAGGGGCGATGAGTCTGGTTCGGGAGAGGTTGGCGCGGGCGACATCGATACGGGCCAGACTCATCTGCGCAGTGGCCTGGGAGGCATTACATTGAGCTTGCAGTGATTGCGCCTGGGTGACGGCACGGTCGGTCTGCTCCTCGGTTGTGACGTTGTTTTTGAACAGTCTTTTGGCTCGTTCAGCCTGGCGGTTGGCTTCTTCCGCCGTTAAACAGGCCGCTTCGGCCTGCGCTTTGGCCACTTCCATCTCTCGCTCGGCAAGGAGGAGCTGGGCTTTAAGATCATCATTCCAGATCTCGAGAAGAAGCGTACCGGCTTTGACGAGATCTCCTTCTTTGATGGGCAGAGAGGCGATCTGGCCGCCAATGCTTGGCGAGAGTTTGGCACGGCGGCAGGCCTTTACGGTTCCGGCGCGAGTGTTGGCAACTGTTTGTTCAACCTTACCGCGGAGCACAGGTCTGACAACAATCTCAATTGGCTGCGGCCTGGTTTTTTGCCAGATAAAATAGACTGCCGCCACAACAATCAAGAAAAAGATAATCCAGCGAAGCAGCTTGCGCATTATTCCTCCCCTGTGGGATCATATACGTTCTTCATAGCAAAAGTTTACGGCCTTATCACTTTTTAAATTTCTTAATAATATAGGGCCGACTACTCAGCATGGTCAGCAGGATGGCAAAGACCGCTGCGGCCATGCCGAGAAGGACATTGTAGAATGGCGGTGCTGCCAGTGCCAGTCGTATCAACAGTGTGGCCAGGGCGTAACCTGAATTGCGGAAGACTGTGTAAAAGGATGGGTGGAAGCATTGGGAAATCAGTACCACCAGGATGTCCGTCAGAATAAGGAGAGTATAGAAATCGTGGAGAAAGTCAGTATGTTCCCGGCCTGTTGCGGTTAATACTGCACTGTTGATGCCCATGTAGCAAAAAAGGCCCAGCAGAATCAGGGCAATACCTTTTTTGGCGGCGACAAAGCTAAACAGATCCGTCGGTTTCATGGCATCGTCCGCGACCCTTGACTGGACATAATAATACAACCCAAGCAAAGCGAAGATCAGCAGTGCGCCAAAACCATCTGAAATGATATAGAGAATGGCATGTTTACTGTTCTCAAAGGTGACCGGTTCAGGAAGTTGAGCCAACTCCTTAAAGGCGTTTCGGATGAGGATGAGGGCAAGGATTTCAAATTGTTTTCCCACTGAACGGGAAAAGGAGCAGGGCAGGGTGAATATCAGGCTGATCACCTCAAGAACAAGAACCACGGTAAAGGCATACTGTACGGCATAAAAATGATTTTGAGGGACAACAGAAGCGATTTCTTGAGGCAGGAAGCCCTGTCTTTTCAATTCGATAAGGATAAGCGCGGCAAGAAAAAACAGAACCAATCCCACGGATATTTTTTTGTGAATCCTGGCATTTTCCCATAAGTGATGCAGTGGGTCGAAAATGTAGGTTATGCGTTCGTAGATGAAGGTCATGGCGTATGCTTACGTATCAGTTGAGAAGACTGGAAATCCGGGCTTGCCCGGATGGGTTTTTACTGTAAGGAACAAATAGGGATTGAGCAAGCGAAAAACCTACGCGGGAGAGGAGTTAGCCCGAATTTTCGTTTTTGCAGAAGATAGTACGGCTTGGATGAAAGGAGTGTTTTCTTTCGTGCGGAGAGTGACGAGTGACGTCTGGTGGAGGGTGAATATGACCACTTGTAATGACAGAGATGATGAACCGGAACTGTTTTGCAGAAAAGAAACCATGGCGCTGGAAACCGCAGCACGGATCACGGGTTTCCAGCACATTGTTCCGACGGTCTGCTAATTGCCCTGACTCTCAAGATAATCGTCATACATCTTTTCAAAGGTCAGTTTGTGCTCTGTTTCTTCCTGGGCCAGGAGGTTAAAAAGCTTAACGGCCTCCTGTTCCTTGGTTTTGCCGGCAAGATCGGTGTAGAGCTTAACCGCCATCTCCTCGCGCTTCATGGCCAGGGTGATGATGTCCTCCATCGGCATGCCTTCCACATATGCCATTTCCGTGAGATAATCACTGATCTTGAGATTGGTGATCTCTTTCACTTCGTAGGATTCGATGGCAACTTTGTTCTTGCTCAGGCTGGTTATCATTTTCACATGTTTGGCTTCTTCCTGGGCAAGTTCTCTGAAAGTCTGCTTAAGAGAAGAGATGGATTCTTTTTTACTGAGATCGGTGTAAAAGGTTACCGCTTCTTTTTCTTTGTCGATGGCAAATTGTAAAATTTCGTCAACAGATCCGAAATTCATGGCTCCTCCGCTGCTAAAGTGATCCGTCCTGAAAGGATATTCTGATCCTTACAGGACGGAGTGAAGGGAAATACCTGGTTGTTTGAATCCTTTGCTATGCAGTAACCCTGGCAATGTGGGCATGGATGGCATCGCGTGAAACATTGCAGATGGCGGATACTTCCTTCGGGTCCTTACCGAGGCAGAGTGCAAGCAACTGGTTATAGTCAAACACGGGTATTTTATATTTTTCTTCACCAATCTGTTTATTAATGGTGTTCTGCACATTCTCCATATGCATCAGGCAGGTGATGCAGGACACCGCAATAAAATCGGCTTTGGTCTCTTCCAATATGGAGTCGAATTTACTCTTGGCAAATTCAATGGCTTGCTCCGGAGTCGATTTCATAAATCCACCGGCACCGCCGCAACACTGCATTTCCCTGCTGAAGGAATCCACTTCGGCACCAAGCGCTTCTACCAGACGGCGCATGCCCTGCGGTTGCCGCGGTGAATCCTCAAAACCTACAACTTCACTGGGGTAGAGAGTATGGCAGGGATACTGAACCACGCCATGTAAACCTTCCAGGCTGTATTTTATCTTCTCTGTAATTTTTTCCGGGGTAATCTCTTTATAGAGCACCTCGGAAATATGACGAATTTTAGAGCCGCCTTCTACACTGCGGCCTGTCGGCTCAAGCAGTTCGTTGACGCGCGTCTTTTTCGCTTCATCGTGCATGATATGTTCCCGCCCCATTCTCAAAGAGCTGTAGCAGGAGCCACACTGTACAAGGATGTCACGTTTCTTCTGCTCTGCGATGGACAGATTCCAGCCGCTGGTGGCAAGCCATGAGTCTTCATCGGTTGAGGGGAAGGCGCCGAAGGCCGGACAACAGACATAATTGTCGGCATCGACCAGATCGGCACCCATCTCTTCCATGGAAACCCTGATGGCCCGTTCTACATCGGGACGAACAGCCGGGGTGTTGCATCCTAAAAATAGGCAAAATTCCATTTCTAAATCCTCTCTGAGGTAAGGTAATTTCCGTTAACCACCAAACATATAGTCATTTGCGGCAACCACCGGAGTTTTCATGAGCATTTCCTGGAACAGTTTGAGCTGTTCCTCGTTTTTGGTAATGGTCGGTAAAGGATCGAGACCGAGTTGCTCACGCACCTCGGTATTGGTACCGACGGCCTGGGTGTAGCCCCGTTTGTAGATTTCCACAATGGAAGGAGGTACCCTGGTCTCGTCATTGGCGGATTGCCACTGGCGGATATGGAGAATGAGTTCAAAAGGTTTGACATCCATGGGGCACATCTCTTCACAGCGAGAACAGCTGACACAGGCCCAGGGGGTATCTTCCTCAAAGAGTTCCTCTTCCAGGCCGAACATGACCTTGCGTGCCAGATTGCGAACCAGCAAGGGTGGATCGCCATAGGACGCCGGACAGCCGGAGAGACAGGTACTGCAGTTGAAACAGTGCTGTAAGTCTCCGGTATTATATATGTCCTTCCACAAATCTTTAATTGCTTCTGTTTTTATGTCCATTATGTACCTCTATTTAGCAGTGGAAAGTTCCAGACCGTCCGAAAGCTGTGAATCGATAACCGACATGAGCTGTCTGTCGCTCCAGCCGGAGACCTCAGCCGCGTTGTTGCGGCAGGCCACGGCGCACATGCCGCAACCCTGGCATCCTGCTGCATCAACATCAATACGATGTTCCACTTCGTTATATGATCGTGCCTCAAAGGGGCAGACTGTAATACAGCGCTGACAGCGAATACAGAGAGAATCTTTCACTGTGGAAGTGACACGGGCTGTCTGCAATTCTCCGCCGGAAAGATAGGTATAGGCTTTCTGGGCGGCGGCTTCGGCCTGCATGATTACATCAGGTAACGGCATGGGCGAGTGGGCCACACCGGCTAAAAATGTTCCTATCTGTTTAAATTCGATAGGTCGCCATTTCGAGTCGGCCTCGGTAAAAAAACCGTCACTGTTGAGTTCGACTTTAAAAGCCTTTGCCATCTCTTGGTTGCTCGGTTCCGGATCAACTCCGGTTGAGAGAACAAGATAGTCGGGCGAAAGCTCGATGGGCGAGTTGAGAACGCTCTCGGTAAAAGAGACGACTGGTTTGCCGTCAACGATTTCAACCTGCGGTTTAGAATTAAGTTCGTAGCTGATGAAGATAACCCCAGCGAGACGGGCCTTGGTGTAGTACTGCTCCAGGAACCCGTAGGTCATGACATCACGGTAGAGGACAAAAACCCGTGTCTCTGGATTTTTTTCCTTTATTTTCAAAGCATTAGCAACAGCCCACATACAGCAGATTCTACTGCAGTATTCCCGTTTGCCTTTTTCACGTGAGCCGACACATTGAATCATGACAATATCTTCAGCATTGCTGAGATCAATAGTACCGTCTTCAAGTCCCTGTTTGAACTCAAACTGAGTCTTGATATTGTCGGCCTGGCCGTAGCCGTATTCGTCAGTAGCGCCTTCCTGGCCACCCGTAGCCATGATTACAGCGCCATGGTGGAGATAGGCGCTTTCGCCGTTCTTATTGTAAACAATCTTTGAGTCAAAGAAGCCTAAGGTTCCCTCGGTTTTTGCCACTTGAGCGTTGAGATGAACAGTGATCTTGTTGTGCTCGAAGACTTTGAGTTTCATATCTTTGGCCATCTCCATGGGAGCGAGGCCATCAACGGTTGAGGCGATGGAATTACCTGCAAAACCTCCAAGCTCACCTGTTTTTTCCACCAGATGAACGGGGATACCTCTCCTGGCCAGTGACAGCGCGGATTGCATACCGCCGATACCGCCGCCAACCACCAGTGCGGTTTTGTTGATCGGCAGAGACTGAACATGGAGAGCCGGTTTTTCTTTCATTGAAGCAATATCGGCTTTTATAGCCCTGAGGGCCCGTTGTGTCCAGGAAGTTTTGTCATTTTCGTGGATGCCGCGACGGGATATACCGAGAAAATCGAAAATCTGCACAAGCGATGAGTTGAATCCGGCTTTTCTGGCAATATCTTTAACTGTACGGCGGTACATGTATGGCTGGCAGGCTCCTACCAGAAGACGGTTGCAGCCTGATTTGGATAGAACATCAAAGGCTTCCTGACGGCCTTTGTCGGAACAGATTGATTCGACAATATGAACGAGGCCAACCCCGTTTACTTGGTCAAGCTCTTTTTCCAGCAACTTGGCGTCAAGTACCTCCGCTCCGGCAAAATCACCGCATTTACAAATAAGTACTGCCACATTGGGCATTCCCCTGTCGTCGGTCTTTGGTTCAGCCACACTGTCCTGTGCCGTGGTTTCAACATCAAGAGTGGTGAGAAAGTTGGTAGCTTCTCCTGCCGCGGCAATACCGCTGGACATGGCTTCACTGATATCGGTGAGACCCATAAGTGAGCCGCACATGAAAATACCCTGTTTATTGGCAATTTTGACCTTGCTGTAGGGCTCGGTTGCCAACAATCCCATGGGGCTGAGCTCGGCATCAATAAGTTTGGCCCAGTTTTTATGACTGTCGAAGGGAATCTGTCCGGTGGACAGGACGACGATATCGTAATGCTCGATAAAAAATTCGTTGGTATCGGGATCAAAATAGCGCACGCGAAGGCTACCGTCCGGTTCCCTTACTACTTCCTGAACACGGCAGCGAA
>CAYUPL010000093.1:0-10578 GCA_964446655.1 uncultured Desulfopila sp. | reverse complement strand
CACATTCCCAATTGGAAAAAGAAGTAGAGTTCAGTAACGCTGCAAACGGCATCATCGGTTTGGAAACAGCTCTGCCTCTTACCCTGGCCCTGGTGCGGGAAGGGTATATTTCCTCCCTGAAAATGGTGGCACTGCTGTCGACCAATCCAGCGGCTATATTGCAGGTCGCCGGAGGATCACTGACAACAGGTCAACCTGCCGACATCACAATTATAGATCCCGACAGGATCTTTCACTATAGCCGGGACACCATCGTCTCTAAATCGGCCAATTCACCGTTTCTCGACTGGGAACTGCAGGGTCGGGCTGTCCTCACCATGGTCGGCGGCCGTGTAACTCACGATATTTTATCGCCCGGCTGATCTCCTCAACCATTCCACAGAATCGGCGTTGCGAGCATCTCTATCTACTGCAGGGCAAAAGGCAGCGAGCCGATGACACGAATGCCTTCCGGACTGACTTCGGCCTGATAAACCACCACCTGAACGCCTTTCGCCAACACATCGCCAAGCACCTTCGCATAGAGAGGATCAATATGTGCAGCGGGCTTAAACCGCACCGCATCAGTGCGCTGCACCAGATAGAAAATCACCCCTTGATATCCTTCCGCACACAAGTCCGCCAGACTGTAGAGGTGTTTCGTCCCTCTTGCGGTAACGGCATCCGGAAACATGGCTACACCGTCTTCCACCATGGTGCAGTTTTTTATTTCGATAAACGTTTTCCCTCCACTGTTTTCCACCAGCGCATCCAGACGGGTACCCGGTGACACCGGTATTTCTCTCCGCACACTTTCAGGATCCTGAATTTCAGCAATTTCTCCGTTCCGGATAGCCTCAACAACAATACTATTTGTCAATCCTGTATTCACCCCAACCCAGGTATCATGGCACCGTATCATCTCCAGGGTAAACGGGTATTTTCTGGCCTGGTTGTCGGATCGGGAAAGATAGATATCGCTGCCGGCCTCAGAGCAACTGCGCATCGAGCCGGTGTTCGGGCAATAAGCAGTTATGATTTCGCCGTCATGCAGGGCCACATCAACCAAAAATCGCTTATACCTTTTTATCAATACCGCCGGGACCAGCCTGGTTGTAAAAATCATTGTCACCTATTTGATATGTAAGCAATATCAGCATCACAAGTTTTTTATTTCGGTTGCACTCAACCCCCACTGGTGATAAAATTTGATATGTTCTCAGACATCTCATCACCATTCCAGTTGGCAGCTTCCCCACGGCAAACAGAGAGAGCTGTCTAACGGTACCATATTACTTACAAAGGAGAGCGATTGCCATGAAATTAGGTATAAATGGGCTTGGACGAATAGGAAAGCTGTCTCTATGGCACCATGTTTCCAGGAAGCATTTCACAGAAATTGTCGTCAACATCGGCCGGGAGGTGGGAAGGGACCTTGACGATCTGGCCGCCGCCATAGAGAGGGATTCATCCTATGGCCGCCTGGCAACCTACCTCCATGGCCATAAAGCCGGCAGAGTGATCGAGGAACTTGACAATGACAAAGGAACAATGCGCATCAATGGTTTGCCGGTTACAATTCTGCGCAAAGCGAGAAATCCAAGCGAAATCAACTGGAAGCAAAATGATGTCCAGCTGGTTGTCGACACCACCGGTGTTTTTAAAGATCCCACCGCGGATGGGGACGACCCGAAAGGTTCACTGCGCGGACATCTGCAGGCCGGTGCGGAGAAAGTACTGCTTTCCGCACCTTTCAAAATCCAGGCAAAGGGCCTTGACATGCCGGAGGATGTTATTACGGCCGTCATGGGAATCAACGATGAGGATTACACCCCTGGAAAACACTCTATTATATCAGCTGCTTCCTGCACCACAACCTGCCTTTCCTATATGATAAAACCTCTTATGGACAGCATCGGGGCGGAAAATTTTCTCAGCGCTTCCATGGTTACCGTTCATGCAGCGACCGGAACGCAGGAGGTGCTGGACCGTTTGCCGAAATCAGGCGCCTCCGACTTACGTAAAAACCGCTCCATCCTCAACAATATCATCCTGACAACCACTGGTGCAGCCAAGGCTCTTTCACTGGTTATCCCTGAGATGAAAAATATCGGTTTCATTGCGGAATCCGTGCGTATCCCCACGTCAACCGGTTCGTTGATCGTTCTGGTCCTCAATCTGCAGGACAACCTCTCCTCCCCCTATAACAGGGCGCAGATTAACTCGATTTATGAAGAATTTTCCCACAATACCAGATATCTGCAATTCAGCCGGAAACAGAATGTCTCCTCCGACATAATCGGCTTGCCTGAAGCAGCAGCCGTTATCGAGGGCACGGAAACACACACACGGACAGCGACGATACAGGTAAACCTGAGACTGACTCAGGCCGGCAGCAGGCTCTTGGAAAACGAAGACCCGATCCTTCAGGTACCGGTAACCCAGGCTGTTATATATGGCTGGTACGACAATGAACTCGGCAGTTATACCAATATGTTGGGGGATCTTACAGTTAAAATCGCCAATTCAATGGTTTAAAAATTTGTGGATTCGCTTGGCGGAGCGTGAGGACCTGGCCGCTCTCACCATAATTGAACAATCGGCGCCATCCTCATGGTCTGCGTCTCACATTGAGAGCGAAATCAGGCTCCGGGGCGGGATCATCCTGGCAATATGTCCTGCACCGGGCCATACCCCCATCGGCTGGTGCTGTATCAGATATCTGGCGCCGGAGGCCGAACTGTTAAAAATTACCATATTGCCCCGTTTCAGAAATTCGGGCTACGGCTCGTACCTGCTGGCTGAAGCGATTGAACGCAGCAGGGAAAATGGCTGTCGGCAACTCTTTCTGGAAGTACGACAGAACAATGTAGAGGCGCAGATATTTTATCGAAGCAAGGGTTTTCACCAGGTCGGCCTGAGAAAAAACTATTATCACGATCCTCAGGAAGATGCTTTAATTCTTGCAAAAAGGTTCGATGCTTTTATCTGATGTTATCACAGGGAGTGAAGAATCATGAAAACCGTTAGAGACCTTCAACTGGCCGGACGGAAAGTTCTTATGCGAGTCGACTTTAATGTCCCGATGGACGAAAAACTGAACATCACCGATGACACTCGTATACGAAAGGTACTGGAAACCATTCACCATGTCATGCAACAAAAGGGCAGAACCATCCTCTGCTCCCACATGGGGCGTCCCAAGGGAGAGTATCAAGCGAAATTCAGCCTCAGCCCCATTGCAAATCACCTGAGTGAGCTTCTCGGCCAAGAGGTAAAACTCGCTCCCGATTGTATCGGTGCTGAGGTTGAAGCACTGGCCGATGCAATGCAAGACGGCGAAGTTATTCTCTTGGAAAATCTTCGCTTCCATAAGGAAGAAACCGACAACGACCCTGCATTTTCAGCAAAACTGGCTGCCCTTGCTGATGTCTATATCAATGATGCTTTTGCCGTTTCGCATAGAGCGCACGCCTCCGTTGTCGGTGTTGCCGAACTGGTGAAGGAAAAAGGAGCGGGCTTTCTCCTCGACACGGAAATGACCTACTTTCACAAAGCCATGGCAGCCCCCGTCCGCCCCCTTGTTGCTCTGGTTGGCGGGGCCAAGGTTTCCTCCAAACTCGGTGCGCTTGAAAACATGCTTGAAACGGTCGACAAGATGATAATCGGAGGAGCCATGGCCAATACTTTTCTGAAAAGTATGGGTATCGACGTGGGAACATCCAAAACGGAGGATGACTTGCTGGAGATAGCTAAACGCTTTATAGACGCAGCCGAGGCTAAAGGAGTCAAGCTCTACTTGCCCGTCGATTTTGTCGTGGCCGATTCTTTTGCTGCTGATGCCGTAACCAAGATCGTAACCTGGCGCGATATCCCTACATCGTGGATGGCTCTGGATATTGGGCCCGCATCAACAGTACTCTTTACAGAAGCCCTGCGGGATGCCGGCACAATAGTATGGAACGGCCCCATGGGAGCCTTCGAAATGGATGCGTTCGCCCGAGGCACCATGGCCTTATGTCGGGCCGTCGCCTCCTCTAATGCCCTGTCGATCACGGGAGGGGGCGACTCAAATGCGGCCGTGGAGAAATCAGGCGAAGCTGGAAACATATCCTATATGTCAACCGGCGGAGGTGCATTTCTTATGCTTATGGAAGGGAAAACCCTGCCGGGCGTTGATGTGCTCAACCAATACTAATTTAGTGGAGAAATAATTATGGATCGAAAGCCGCTCATCGCCGGAAACTGGAAAATGCACACTACAAGTGCCGAAGCATGTCGTCTCGCCGCAGATGTAGTTGCCGCATGGCCCGGCGGCTCCGACCGAGAAGTATTAATCGCCCCACCATTTACAGTCCTGCGGGATGTTGCCACCGTCCTTTCCCAGACTGATGTTCTGCTTGCCGCCCAGAACGTCTGCTGGGAAGAAAGTGGTGCCTTCACCGGTGAAATTTCACCGGTAATGCTGCAAGAATGCGGTGTAAATACGGCAATTATCGGACACTCGGAACGACGACAAATTTTTCTCGAAGACAATATGCTTGTCAATAAAAGGATTCGAGGCGCCTTGTCATTTGATTTATGTGCGATATTGTGTATCGGAGAAACATTGGAAGAACGTCAAAAAAACCGCACCTTCGAGGTACTGGAAACTCAAATAAAAGAGTGCCTGAACGGTGTATTACCAGGCAGCATGGCCAAGCTGGTCCTCGCCTACGAACCGGTTTGGGCCATTGGCACAGGTCAAACCGCCACCAAGGAACAGGCCCAGGAAGTGCATCTCTTTATTCGTCAGTTAATTGAAAAAATGTACCAAAAAGGTATTGCCGACCAGCTGAGAATATTGTATGGTGGCTCGGTCAAACCGGCTAACGTTGATGAATTAATGTGTCAACCCGATATAGATGGCGCTCTGGTTGGCGGCGCAGCTCTGGAGGCGAAATCTTTCGGAAGAATTATAAACTTTCAAACGGCTTAAGACGAGGTCCTACTCAACAGGATGGATACCCTTATCACCATAGTACACGTGCTTGTCTGCTTCCTTCTCGTAGGGATTGTGCTGTTACAGCATGGCAAAGGGGCGGATGTCGGAGCATCTTTCGGTGGCTCCAGTCAGTCTCTGTTTGGCTCGGAAGGTCCTGTACCGCTGTTGAATAAAATTACAACCGCAGTGGCTGTAATTTTTATGATTACCTCGATCACGCTGGCCTATATCTCGGCTAATCGCTCCACGGGCTCCGTCATGTCCGAACTCCTTCGGGAGCAGCCCGCTCAAACCGAGCAAAAAGCTGAAGAGACAGAACAAATTCCCATGCCTGCCGTTCAAGAGAACACTGACAATGGGAACGCTTCCGGAGAAAGTGCAGAACAATAAAATACTGATTGTGCCGAAGTGGTGGAACTGGTAGACACGCTATCTTGAGGGGGTAGTGGCCCACGGTCGTGCGAGTTCGAGTCTCGCCTTCGGCACCATTTGTTAGACCATAGACTTCCAACGAAGTCTTTTAAACCCGCAGCCTGATTAGGTTTGCGGGTTTTTTGTTTCCTCTGCTGCCTAGCTGAGCATTCGGGATACACCTCAATCATCACGATCTTTATATTTTTCCTCTTTTCTCTTACGGGCCTGCTCTTCAACCTTTTGTTGATGCTTTTGATTTCCCTTGCTGCCTGCTTTGCGTTCATCGATCTCCGCGACACTTCGGATCCGTCCATAGGTAATCAGAACATCTCCCGGTTTTATTTCTGTTTCACCATCCGGAACACCGATATAATCACCATTTTTCCTGTTGATCCCAAGAACGACGATGCCTTCTTCTCTCAATTTCAATTCTGCAAGGGGCTTTTTTGCTATCCAATCACTATGGTCTACATGCAGCTCAGTGATCTGATACTCCCCGGCAAGGTGAAGCAGATTAGCATAATCCTGAACGTTGAGCCTAGTGTACCTTTTTAGGAATTTTGAAATCAAATTGGAAAGATGCCGATCGACCCACTTGCTGTTAGCCAGGGACCAGAGAGCAATAACTCCCGTCACCAGCAGAACCACATTCCACAACAGCGATCCCGACTCTTTGGTATTGACAAAAGAAATGATCAGAGAGGAAACCGCGGTTATCACTCCAGCATTTCCCAACAACATAAGCAGTAGGAGAATACGCCGGCGAATGGGATGGTTCACTGCCTTTTCCGATTCATTGGTGGTAAACCCCACCCCGGTAAACGCTGAACGGGCTTGAAATTTTGCCGATTCACGGGACAGCCCGGTAAAGGTCAGGGCTACCGTGGCTATTCTGGTTATCAGAATTGACAGGGTTATAACCACCAGTAAAGATAGAATCGAAATAATTGTAATATTGATTATTTATTGAATAAGCTGATCGTGCGTCCGCCATGCCCGGATTTTAGACCAAGCAGGAATCAGAGCAACAGTCCCAGGATACTCCGTCATCCAGATGAGCCGGGCAGCTACTGTCCGGATTCTCCTCCCCTGCTTATCTTATAATTCCTGTCAGTCCAAAGATAATAAGGTAAGCAGCAACAATATAATTGAGGAATCTGGGCGACACCAGAATGAGTATTCCGGCAAGAAGAGCAAGAAGCGGCTGTAAAGAAATGTGTAGATTCATTAAGACATCCTCGTTGTTTGAGTTTTTAGTAAGATCCTGCCCACATCTGGACAATTACGACAAACCGGCCCCCATAAGATGAAGCCTTTTTCTCCCGTCTCTTAATCTCCTAATTCCTCTTCTTCTTTTTATCCAGCTCGGCAGACTTGTCCTTTTTTTTCTTTTTGGAATTCTCGACCTTGGCCAGGCGGTTCTCCGCCAGAGCTATGAGCCGATCATGCACGGTAATATCGTCCTTGGTACCGGCAGGAATTCTCTGGCTATAGCGGCCATCCCCGTCCATCTCCCAACAGCTTCTTTTATTGGTGAGCTGCACATCGAGCATCTCTCGCAATTGTGCTTGCAGATCTCTATCCTCAACAGGCGTAACCACCTCGACTCTGGATTCAAGATTTCGCTTCATTAAATCGGCAGAACCAATGTAATACTCTTCCGCTCCACCGTTCTTAAAGTAATACACTCGGGTATGCTCAAGAAATCGTCCTACAATGGAGATTACGGAAATATTGTCCGACAGGCCTGGAATACCTGGTCGTAACCGGCAACTGTCCCGAATAATAAGCTGTATTTTGACCCCTTCCTGAGAAGCTTTGTAGAGCGCCTGGGTTATGTCTTTGTCCTCCAAGGCATTACATTTGAACTGGATATGACCGTCCCCTGTTTTTCTCTGCAATTCAATTTCCCTGTCTATTTTTTGCAGAAGAGCATTTTTCAGCAAATTGGGGCAGGGCAGTAATTTTTTATACATCCGCATTGGAGCATAGCCTGTGGTGAGATAGTTGAACAACTCCGTTAGGTCCTCGCCCAGAACCGGATCACTGCTCAACAGCCCTAAATCACAGTACAGCCTTGCCGTTCCGGCATGATAATTACCGGTACCTATATGGACATATCTTTTCAGCCCGTCATAATCTCTTCTGACCACAAAAATGACCTTGCTGTGGGTTTTTAAGCCGACCACACCATAGGTCACATGAATGCCGGCCTCTTCAAGCTCTTCCGCCCAGCTGATATTGGCCGATTCGTCAAAGCGCGCCATAAGCTCAACCACCACGGCAACCTGCTTGCCGTTATGGGCCGCATCGACAAGATACTGAATGATGCGCGACTTCGATCCGGTCCGGTACAGAGTCATTTTTATGGCCAGCACCTTGGGGTCCTGGCTCGCTTCCCTTAAAAACCGCTCAATGGTGGTATCAAAAGACTCGTAGGGGTGCTGCAGCAGAATATTTTTCTTTTCCCGCAAAATATGAAAGATAGAGGCCATTTCCGCCTGCAGGGCAGGGTGGTCACAAGGATGATGCGGCTGAAAATGCAAATCGGCTCTATTGATACTGCACAGCTCGGTAAGATCTCGCTTGGCCATGATACCGTTTACTGCATAAACATCTTTTTTTTCATCAATACCCAGCTCAGCGGCCAGCATGCCGCGCAGCTGTTCTTCCATGGTACCTTCAACTTCGAGCCTGACAATCTGGGCGAATTTCCGATCGCGCAGAGCTGTTTCAATCATCACAAGAAGATCGTTGGCCTGCTCGGCAAATCTTTCGGTTATAGCGTTTCGCGTCACCCTGAAAAGCCATGACCCTTTGATAATCATACCGGGAAAGAGCAGGTGAAGGTTATTGGCAACCAGATCTTCAAAGGTTATATAGATGTGCTGATGCTCTTTACCACATTTAAGAAAACGGGGAATACCGATCCCGGTGGGAACCTTGATCCTGTTCAGATAGATGTGCCCTCCTTCGATCTCGGTGGTGACCACCAGTAAATTGAGGGCGAGATTTGAAATAAAAGGGAAAGGATGGGCCGGGTCAATACCCTGTGGAGTCAACAGAGGATAGATATTATCCTGAAAATAGTTGTCCATCTGTACCCTATCCGGATCCTCAAGGTCTTTATACTGCTTGAAATAAATCTCTTCCTGCCGGAGAAGAGAAAGCAGCTCACTCTCGAGTTCCTGGCGCTGTTCGAGAATCTGCCGCACCGCCATACTGCAGGCCTCGATCTGCTCCTCGGGAAGCATGCCGTCGACACTGAGTTTTTTCACCCCGGCACCTACCTGCTGTTTCAATCCACCGATACGCTTCATGAAAAACTCGTCCAGGTTCGAGCCCAACACCGCCAGGAAAAAGACCCTTTCTAAAAGAGGATTGCGTTTATCCATCCCCTCATGGAGTACACGTTTATTAAATTCCAACCAGGTCAGCTCCCGATTGAGGTACCAACGGGAATCTGTCGGATCAATAGGTTCAGGGGAAGTTGCGGCGGTCTTTTTGGTTTCTTTGGTCGTCTCTTTCATAGTGTCCTTATGGCGAAATTGTAATGTATCCTCACAGGAAAATATAGCCTCTACTTTCTACATTACCCCATCAACACACGTTCCTGCAACAGCAACCGCCCATTAAACATATTCCTAATCTACGGCGCCATGCCGAAACAGCACGACGAAATCAGTATTTTTTGCTGTTGCCGCCAACAGGGATCCATGGTAAACGGAGCTCCATTCCACCAGACACCATGTTCATGAGCAATTCGGGATTTCCATGCATCTAACGACCATTTTAGGAATAGCTGTAGCCCTGGCCATGGATGCCTTCGTCGTGGCGCTGGCCACCGGCGTTACCCTGCAGAATGTCAGCGCCAGGCAGACCTTCAGACTGTCATGGCATTTCGGCCTTTTTCAGGCACTCATGCCGATTATCGGCTGGTACTGCGGCGCTTCGATCCAGCAGTATGTGGCAGCCTACGCGCACTGGATTGCCTTTATCCTTCTCGTTGCAGTGGGTGGCAATATGATACGGGAAGCCCTCCACCTTGAAGAAGAGAGCAATGTGGGTAAAAAAGATGCCACCAGAGGACTCACTCTGGTTATCCTCTCTGTGGCCACTTCCATAGACGCGCTCGCCGTCGGTCTGAGTATGTCTCTTTTGCAGATTTCCATAATATATCCAGCCATCATCATCGGTCTTGTGGCTGGGATCTTCACCATCGCCGGGCTTCATCTGGGCCAGAAGGCAGCCGGCTTGAAACGGTTCAGCTCAGTCGCCGAAATTTCAGGCGGGCTGGTTCTCTGGCTTATCGGTCTTAATATTTTGCGGGAACATGGCGTGTTCAGCAGTTTCTTGTAACACAAGCGAAGAAAACCTGGTTATTCCTTATTTTTGCGTGCAATTTCCTCTTCAAATTGATGCAACGGCGCCATCAGACCAAATTCGGGATCGTCAAGAAGGTGTATTTTCAACTCGGCAAAATACTCCTCCAGCGAGCGGCGCAGCAAGGGCCGGTTTTCCCGTTCATTGGCGGTATGATCCCAGGCGTCCCAGACAAGAACACCGAACCCGGCTATGATACCGAAAAATTTCCCGCCTACCTTGGCAGCAACTTTGCCACCGGTTTTGACCGCCAAAAGAGATGCCGCCTTTCCCGATGATTTACTCATTATTTTGCTGCCCGCCTCACTCACCACGCCTTTCATATGTCCAGCCAGCAAGGCGGTACCACCAACACTAGATACAGTCAAGGCCTTAAGTGTAAGGGGTACCCGACGCCCCCCTGCCGAGGTCCCGACAGTTATGGCAATATCTTCCAGATATGACTGCCATTGCGCTCTACCTACTCCGTAAACCTCGGGCACTTCCAGAAGTTCCTGCCGCAACACAGTAGCATACCGAGCTGCCGTTTCGCCGGCTATTCGCTCGATCACCTTTTGCGCAATCTGCGGCTGCAACACCCGTTGAGAAAACTCCAGCTGAATTTCCTCGGTCAGCTTCTCCGAGGCGCTTGGCCGACTTTTGAGGACATAATGTACCCCGTACTGATACAGCCCCTTCAAACCAAGCAGCTGTTGGGTCCAGTAGCTGAAATACCAGTCGAGAAAACCGTCTGATCGGGCAAGCATTGCTGCCGTCCAACTCTCCAGCTCTTTATCGGCATAGGCTCGGGCCTCCTGCCTGGCCGACTGCATGCTTGC
>CAYUPL010000092.1:0-10825 GCA_964446655.1 uncultured Desulfopila sp. | reverse complement strand
AAGTTCGCTGGCGGGCGGATCATTCGGGTCCTGGTCAACCAGCTTGCCCTGCATGGCGAGGGTCAGGATCAGCTCGCGCAGTTTTCCAACGCCGCCTGGCGCGGCAAAGGCGGTGTCGAAGTGCTGTTCCAGTAGTTTGCGGGTGGCTTCGGTCATACTCTGCCCCCGATGTGAACTGTTGAGAAAAGTGCAGCAGGTTGCTGCACTTTTGTAGAGTCGATAGTTTGTGCAAGCGCCCCTTGCATAAATCGCAAAGAGAAGCGCCCGGCCAATTGTCCAACAGCTTGTTGGATATTTACCTGCTGCGAATCTGGATACCCGCCTGCGCGGGTATGACGACGGTCATAAAAATCGTCTTTCTTTCGCGCCCTCGCGTCTTCGCATGAGACATTCCCGTTATTCATCGCCGCCCTCCTGGTTACCGAATTCGGCTTCCAGCTCCTCTATCGAAGGCAGGTTCGGTTTCAGATTATCCGGCAAGGCGCGGGTGAGCAAGTATTCCGATACGCCCATGGGTTTGTGAATGTCGCTCAACGCATACTCCACCACGACGCGATCCCGTGTTTTGCAGAGCAGAATGCCGATGCTCCGCTCATCCCGCTCACCGCGCAACTGCTCGTCCACCGCCTTCAGATAAAAATTGAGTTTACCGGCATACTCCGGCTCAAACTCGCCGGTCTTGAGTTCAATGATGACATAGCAATGCAGCTTGGTGTGATAAAACAGCAGGTCGAGGAAGAAATCTCGTTCGCCCACCTGTAAACTTTTCTGTTGTCCCACGTAGGCGAAACCGACCCCCAGCTCCAGCAGGAACTTGGTGATATGGTCGGTCAGCGCTTTTTCCAGCTCCCGCTCGTTGTAGTCTTTGGTCAGCGTCAGAAAATCAAAGTTGTACGGATCTTTAATCAACTGTTGCGCCAAGTCCGACTGCGGAGCCGGGAGCGTCGCAGCAAAATTGGTGACCGCCTTTCCCTCGCGCTCGTACAACCTGCTCTCGATCTGGTGGGTCAGAACACTCCGGCTCCAGTTGTGCTCAACGGTTTTATTCACGTAGTAGAGCGCTTCGGTGACATCTTTGCATTTGGAGATGATGACCAGATTATGGCTCCAGGGAATCTGTACTAATTGTGCAACGATCCGTTGCACTTTTTGAGTCTCATCCATTGGTGCCATCGTTTGTGGGTCATTTTGCGTTGAAACGGACTGCGGCATTTGTGCAGCGGGCTGCTGCACAAATGTGGAACAGCCTGTTCCACATTTGACGATCCCCTCCGTATAAAAGAGATACCAACGTTTTATATATTGAAGGTTATTATGTGAAAACCCCTTCATATCAGGGAATTCCGTCATCAGGTCGGTGCTCAACTGCTTCAGGAACCCACTGCCCCATCGGGCCGTCTTCTGGCGCTCCACGATGTCCGCGCCCAGCTCCCAGTAAAAGGTCAGCAGGGCGGTGTTCACCTGCACAGCCGCCTTCACCTGCGCCTGCCGCAACCGCTGTTTGATCTCCTTCAGCCAATCGCGGTATTCCACCGTTGTCAAATGCACGTCACTCATTGATTTCCTCCCAGGCAAGCCATCAACTCGGCTTTCAAGGCTGCCTGCGCCGCTTCAAGCTGGTGGACGATCTGCTGATACTCGGCCATCAACTCTTCCGGATCGCGGTGGTTGACCTCCACTTCGTGCGGATTCTTGCAGTCCAGGTTGTAGTTGCGTTCGGCCAGCTTCTTGGCCGACACTTTCCAGGCCTGTTCGGTCTTCTTGCGGCCTTTGCGCTCGGCGCCACCCCACCAGGATTTTTCGAGGTCGAACTCGGCGATGGTCAACGGCTTGGAGCGGGAATAGGACTTGTAGCCTTCCGGATAGGGGTGCGCAAAGTACCAGACCTCCCTGGTCGGGCCGCCTTTTTCAAAAAAAAGGATATTGGTATTGATGCTGGTGTAGGGGCTGAAAACACCCTTGGGCAAGCGGACGATGGTATGCAGATTGAAGTCTTCCAGGAGTTCACGTTTGAGGGTGGTTTTGACGCCTTCGCCAAAAAGAAAACCATCGGGCAGCACGACCGCGGCCCGGCCGGTGTCACGCTTGAGGAGGTGCATGATCAGCGCCATGAACAGGTCGGCAGTTTCCCTGGTCTGATATTTCTTGAGAAAATTGGACTCGATGCCATCCTCTTCCATACCGCCGAAAGGCGGATTGGTGATGATGATATCGACACGGTCCTTAGGAGTATAACTTTGCAGCTGCTTGGCCAGGGTATTGTCGTGCCGAATATTGGTCGGCACATCAATACCATGCAGCATCATGTTGGTCATAGCCAACATATGCGGCAGTGGTTTTTTCTCCACACCATGGATACTGTTCTGCAGGATGGCTTTATCTTCCTTGGTCTTGACCTGGCTCTCGAGATGTTCGATGGCACAGGTCAGAAAACCGCCGGTACCACAGGCCGGATCCCATATTTTCTCCCCGAGCCGGGGATCAATCATATCTACCATAAAACGAGTTACGGCTCTGGGAGTATAATATTCACCCGCATTGCCTGCCGATTGCAGGTCGGCGAGAATCTTTTCATAGATATCATTGAACAGGTGGCGGTCGTCGGACTTGTTGAAATTGACATTCTCTTCAATCGTGTTGATAACCTGGCGCAGGAGATGTCCCGACTTCATGTAATTATAGGCATCTTCAAACACCGAGCCCACAACCTTGCCATACGATGAGATCCCAGCGGTGCTTGCAAGTTTTTTCAGGGCCGGAAAGAGATCGTTATTGATGAAATCAATGAGATCCTCACCGGTCTCGCCTTCAGGATTCTTCGCCCAATTGGACCAGCGATACCTACTTTGCAATGGTGATTTGTAGCCGGGCACCGTTATCTGCCACTCGTCTTCCTTGTCGTCAAATATTTTCAGGAACAATAACCAGACAATCTGGCTGATGCGTTGGGCATCGCCATCAACACCGACATCTTTACGCATGATGTCTTGGATGGTTTTGATCAGGGTCGTGATGGACATCTTTTACTTATCTCCAATGGTATCAATATGCGCTGTACAGCGCTTGCTCTAAATCGTGTACGGCCTGCTGGTACAGCACCAGCCCGCCGAAAGAACGGATGATTTCTATGGGCGTGCCAAACTCGGTAAACGGCGAGATGGTAAGAATCTGCGTTTGTTCAATCTGGGCTATCCCTTCATCGGCATACTTATCCAGCAGGGCTTCCAGCACCCGGCGAGCCTGGTCACCGTATTTGCTGAAATAATTGCGCTTCTTAACCTGTTCCGCACGCTCCCTGCGAGTGAGCGGCGGCATATCCCAGGCTACGTGGCATACCAGATCAAAGGGATCGCAATTGCGCCCTACTTCCTCAGCCAGGGCCTCGAAAAAGACACCTTCTTCCGCCAGCTCGTCGATGACAGCCTGTTTTTTATCGGCTTTGCTCCAGCGGCGCAGAAAATCGTCCAGCGATGAAAATTCTTTCGCCAGGGTTTTGCGGGTGTAGTCTTTCAAAGATTCGGTGATCAGGCGGCCGGCAGCATCAAAATATTGCACCCGCTCGGCAGCGACCGTTACCTCGACACCCTCGACCACATAACGCCGCACTCCCGGCTCCGGTTCCGGCTCAGCTGCGGTAACCCCGTTCCAATCGACTCCTTCGGCCGCCTCCGGATAGGAGGTCCCTTCCTCCGAAAGGTCGGGCGGAACGGGAGAGTCATTGGAACCAGGAACATGGATTTGCACGGGATCGCCATCAAAATCGGGATCGGCAAAAAGTTCGGTGGCCTTTTTGAAATCGATGATGGTGAAATAGTATTTGCCATAATCCTCGTTGATACGGGTGCCGCGGCCGATGATCTGCTTGAATTCGGTCATGGACTGGATGCGCTGGTCGAGGACAATCAGCTTGCAGGTCTGGGCATCGACACCGGTGGTCATCAGTTTGGAGGTGACGGCAATTACCGGGTATCTGGACTCGGGGAAGATGAAATTATCGAGCTCGGCTTTGCCCTCCTCATTGTCGCCGGTGATACGCATGACATATTTGCTGTTTTGCGCGGCGAGATCGCTGTTCTCATTGACCAACGCCTGACGCATGCGCTCAGCGTGATCGATATTTTCGCAAAAAACGATGGTTTTGTCGAAGCGGTTGGTCCGGCGCAGGAATTCACTGATCTTATGGGCGACCAGCTCGGTGCGCTTCTCCAGCACCAGGGTTTTGTCGAAATCCTTCTGGTTGTAGATGCGGTCTTCGATCTCGTTGCCGTATTTATCCACCATCCCCGTGTCGGGTCTCCAACCTGCCAGGTCTTTGTCGAGATCGATGCGCACGACCTTATAGGGGGCAAGAAAACCATCGTTAATCCCCTCTCGCAGCGAGTAGGTATAGATGGGATCGCCGAAGTAGTCGATATTCGACACCTCTCGGGTCTCCTTCGGGGTCGCGGTGAGACCTATCTGGGTGGCGGCTGTGAAATATTCCAGAATTTCGCGCCAGGCAGAATCGGCTGCCGCGCTGCCGCGATGACACTCGTCGATGACGATCAGGTCGAAAAACTCGGGACTGAACTGCTTGTAGATGTTTTTCTCTTCCTCGTTGCCGGTGACCGCTTGATAGAGCGACAGGTAGATCTCGTAGGATTTATTAGCCTGCCGTTTCTGGATCTTGGTCATAGCTTGGCCGAAGGGCTTGAAATCGTTGGTCATGGTCTGATCGACAAGGATATTGCGATCGGCAAGGAACAAAATACGCTTTTTGGCCTTTGCTTTCCAGAGCCGCCAGATGATCTGAAAGGCGGTAAAGGTCTTGCCGGTGCCGGTAGCCATCACCAGCAGGATGCGATTCTGACCGCAGGCAATGGCCTCGATCGTTTTGTTGATGGCAAGCAGTTGGTAATAGCGTGGTGTCTTATCGCCGCCGTCGCTGTAATAATCCTGGATGACGAGGTTGTTTTGCTGGTCGCTCAGACCCAGATGGCCAGCCCACCATTGCCAGAGGGTCTCGGCTGAAGGAAATTCATGCAGCGCCAGTTGCCGCTCAATTTGCCCGTCGCCTGCAATTTTATTATGAAAGAGAAAGCCATCGCCATTAGAACTGAAAACAAAAGGCACCTGCAGCATCTCTGCATACCCAAGGCCCTGCTGCATGCCGTCGCCTATCGAGTGAGTATTGTCCTTGGCTTCGATAATGGCAATAGGAATGTTCGGTTTGTAAAACAAAACGTAGTCGGCGCGTTTGAGCCTTGCCCGGGTATGAAGTTTACCCCGCACTATAATCCTCCCCTTGGTGATGGGGAATTCTTCCCGAATCTGCGAGTTTACGTCCCATCCCGCCTGCTTCAGGGCTGGAGTAATGTACTTGGTGCAAATATCACGCTCAGAGAGTCGCTTCTTATTCACCAGTCAGCTCCCCCTGGTCTTTATAGAACGTGTAGGCTTGTTTGAATTTGATTAATGCCGACTTTGACGTCACCATCCTTTTATTTTCCCAATACTTCAACTACATATGATATTTTTTGCTAGCCCAACAACTTGTTTGCTCTCGATGGCTGTAGCCTTCGAAAAAAAACAAACATTATCCACATCCATTCAGCAACTTATAACATCTGCGGCATGGGGTGCAAGGTAAAAGGACATATCTCAACCGTTACCCGGTATTCAAATCCAATTGCTACCTTCCACAGAACCGCTCCAGCTGAAGCCAGCTCTTCCGACGAGCATATCTTTTGGGGCCCATTCTCAGAGCTGGCTTCAACTTCCGCTTACATCGGTGGCATCCCTGAAATTTAGGAGTCATATCACCTCCTGCCTTTAGGCATCTTGCTCAATTACATATTCTAGGCCAATTGCCAGTTTTATTGCGTCCATTTGAAATGGATTCAGCTTTAAAACGTTCTCCGAAGCACGAAAATTAAAATTTTTTTCAGCGGTTCCGTCCAATACAGTCCGAGCATAGGTCATAGTGTGGAAAAAAGAGTATTAGAGAGTCCAATAACGCCATCGGTATCGGTGGCAAAATCTCCCCTTTACCACAGCAGGAGAAACACGATATGGAAAACAGTTCGACCCAAAGCACCCTGCCAGAAACCGGTTTTGTCCGATTACCCCACATTATTGGCGATGCAAAGGCACAACCGCCTATCCCGGCTATTATTCCGGTCTCAAAAAGCACCTGGTGGGCCGGAGTCAAATCCGGTCGTTTTCCCAGGCCGATAAAACTCGGGCCGCGGATTACCGCCTGGCGGGTCGAGGATATTCGCCAACTGATATCTGAAAACTCGTCCCGGAGAACCTCCGAGGGCGGATACCAGTACCAACGGTAGCGCCGATGGAATGGGTCAAAATCACATGTAATATCCTGGATAACCGAAAAATCAAAATGATCCGTAGCGGGCCGGAGGGAAACACTCTCTGCCTGCTCTGGCTCTTGATGCTTACCGAGGCAGGCAAGTGCAACCGCGGCGGCTACCTGATGATCTCCGACAACATGCCGTATACCGAGGAAACCTTGAATGTCCTGACCGGGATTTCCCTGTCCACGGTTCGCTTTGGACTTATCACCTTTGCCCAACTGGGGATGATCGACAGGAAGGACGGGGCGATCTTTATCAAGAACTGGAGAAAGTATCAGAGCGAGGACAAACTGGAGGCCCGCCGGGCAAAAGATCGGCTCCGACAACAGCGGTATCGGGAAAAAGAGCGGGAAAGATTGCAGGCCCTGCCGCCTCCGGATCAGGTGTCACGTGACAGTAACGTTTCACTGTCACGTGACGTCACGCAGGAGAACAGACAAGAGAAGAGTAGAGAAGACAACAACAGAACAAATCCGTCTGCTGTTGTCCGGTACTCCTCTTGACGAAGTCTCGGACCGGGAAGTGGCAGGTCTTGCCAAGAGACATGGTACCAAACGGCTCTTGCCTATCCAGCTATCATTACTGAATCGGTGATCGGTGCTTCAGGCATCATTTTCAGTAGTTAGTCGGCTGCGTAAACTGCACGGGACAAACCGACCTTTTGGAGGGAGATGCATCTTGTAAATGCGAAATTGAGAAGGAAGCAGAGTTTCTCAATTGCCTTGAACATGCAATTGGACGATTCGACAGATAATCAACAAGATAGCGCCAAACACACGCGACGGTACTGATGCAAACAAACTTCTCTTGACAATCTGTCTCGTGCCGATATGCTATCTGCGCATCTACTTAATCAGATTGGAGGAGAGAGTGCCACAAACGGAAAAAGTTGCCCGTGTGTTCAAAGTCCTTTCCGTCGAAACACGATTGAAGATGATCGAATTGCTCAAGCAGCGGTCGTTCTGCGTGAATGCCTTGGCCAAGATTCTGAAGATCACTCCGCCTGCGGTTTCACAGCACCTTCGTGTTTTAAGAGACGCCGATATCGTTATCGCTGACAAGCAGGGCTACTTTATCCATTACCGAGTGAATGAGGAAACCCTTGCCGATTGGAATCGAATGGCGAAACAGGTTTTGGGTAAGTCTAAATAAGACTGGCGAACCTTTTTTCGCTCGTGTCAATAGCATATGCGCAGGTACTTAAAAAAGAGAGCAACCAGATTTCGTAACAAGGGATATGAATGTAACTATCTGAAAAATTTGTAATTTTAAATAATTATATGATGAACATCACCATATCTTTGCTCGCTCTGCCACTAATTGTTTCGTCCAGCCTGTCTGCACCAATCGGCTCTTACCCGAACGTGCGAATCGACCGTACCTCTTTTCTGCCGATCATGTCCGTTGTCCTGGCCTTGGCAGGAGTCCGGATGCTTATGTCACCTCCCATGGAAACAGCAGGTATCGACATATCTCCAGCCAAGAAAATTATCGGAGACAGCGCTATCGGTTTCTGTATCGGTCTGATGGGCGGACTGCTCGGGATCGGCGGCGGTGTGTTTATTGTCCCGTTACTTATCTACGTTCTCAAGACACCGACTAAAATAGCTGCCGCATCCTCGACGTTTATTGTCTGCGTTTCCTCTTTGACCGGCTTTCTTGGCTACGCTTCTATGGACTCGATCGACTGGCTGTTCATTCTTCCGGCAGCCGTAGCCTCGTTTACCGGAGGTCTGGCTGGTGCGAAGATTATGAGTACCCGTCTCAAAGGAAAAAATATTCGGGTGATGTTCAGCGTCATTCTGTTTATCCTCTGTGCCAAACTACTGCATCAGGCGCTTTGGGGTTCATAAGGAAACATCGGGACGATAGTGAAAACAGTAAAATCTTTATGACATAATTAAGGGAAGTGATCGTATCGTGACCTTTTGATTGAATGTAGGGTGGAAACACAGGGGCCTGATTTGGTGATAACGATAGCTTGATCAGTGGGCGTCTACCGTCACGGAGTGATAAATATGGGTGAATCGATCTATGTGGAAAACCTGTTCAAGCGTTTCGATAAGGTTGAGGCGGTTAATGGGATATCGTTTAGTGTGCAAGATGGCGAGTTGTTCGGCTTTTTAGGTCCTAACGGCGCGGGTAAAACCACGACCATCAATATGCTTACCGGTCTGGCCCGCCCTGACGGCGGAACCATTCACATCGGCGGCATCGACTGTTCCCGGAAGCCGAGGTCCGCTCAACACCTGATAGGCGTAGTTCCGGACGAAAGCAATCTGTACCCGGAACTCTCCGGCTTTGATAACCTGTGCTTTTGTGCCGCCCTGTATGGCATGGACAAGGCAGAGCGCCAGGCGAGAGCAAAGGAATTGCTGGCTGCCTTCGACCTGACCAAGGCAGCCGGACGCAAGTTCGGCGGCTATTCGAAAGGCATGAAACGAAAGATGACCATCGCCGCCGGAATCATCCACAGTCCGAAAATTCTATTCCTGGATGAGCCTACTACCGGTATCGATGTCAGCAGTGCCAGGCAGTTACGCCAACTCATCGGCGATCTGCACAAAAACGGAACGACCATTTTTCTGACCACCCATTATATCGAGGAGGCGGAGCGATTATGCGACCGCATCGCCTTTATCATGGCGGGATGCATTGTCCGGGTCGACACCGTTGCCAACCTTGTTCAGCCGATCCGGGAAAAACATGTGCTACAGATCACCTGCGAGAGGGCGGGGAATGATCAACTGCTCGAACTCGCGAAAGAATTCCCCGACCTGGATTTTACCAACCCTCGGCCGGGGGTAATTCAGGTGGAGGGCGATGCTTCCATCCGTGTCGGGCCGTTGGTTCGTTTTCTTGAAGATCGCGGGGCCGAGGTATCGGAAGCCAGGAAAATCAGACCAAGCCTTGAAGATGTCTTCATCCGGATTACCGGGGTCGGTGCGGATGTCATGCGCAAGGAAAAAGAAAAACCAAGAGGAAACCAATGAAGCTCTGGATCGCCTTCTGGAACATCCTGGCCAAGGATTTTCGCACGTACTACCTGAAGCCGCCGAACATCAGTTGGGGGTTAATTTTTCCCTTGGCCTGGACCGGCATGTTTTTTATCAAATCGGGAAGTGGTTTGGAGAGTATTTCCTCGATTCTCCCAGGGGTGATTGCCCTGTCCATCTTGTTCGGCACGACCTCCTTGCTCGCGGTGACCGTGACCTTCGAGAAGAAAAACCGCTCCTTCGAACGGCTATTACTCGCACCTATCCCTCTTGAATTGCTGATGCTGGCCAAGACCAGCGGAGCAATTCTGTTCGGGATGGTCAACGCCTTTGTGCCCATACTCATGGCGGCGTTTCTGATCGACCTGGGCCATGTGGACTGGTTGGTCTTTGTTCCGGCGGTTTTTCTGATCTCCGTGGCGTCGACTTTTCTGGGGCTGTTCATCGCGGTTGCGGTCAGCGAGGTATTCGAGGCCCAGACCTTTTCCAATTTCTTTCGCTTCCCGATGATTTTCCTCTGCGGATTGTTCTTTCCCATCAGCGCGCTGCCGTTTTTTCTCAAGCCTCTCGCTTATGCGTTGCCTTTGACTTATGGAGCCGACATGCTGCACGGTGCCATCCATGGCGGGAATATGCTCTCCGTTTCCATCGATATGGCAATCCTCGCCGCGTTCTGTATCGGTTTATTCATGGTGAGCCTCCGCAATATAAGGAGGCGCTGGATTGCCTGATTGCCCGGACAGCGATGAGTTTCTGCTGCAAGCCGTCGGCCGAGGCGACTTGGCGGCCTTTTCACGTATTGTGGAACGTCACCAAACCTGGGCCTGGCGGGTCGCCTATCGCTATACCGGGAACGAGGAAGACGCTGCGGACATCGTCCAGGAGGCCTTTCTGCGCCTTCTGAATGCGTCCGGACGCTATCGGCCAACAGCGAAATTCCGGACCTATTTTTACCAGATCATCTCCCGCCTTTGTCTGGACCAGGCGAAAAAAAAGCAACCCTTGCTTCTCGAAACAGTCCCGGACACCCCTGACCCCTCTCCCGATATCACGGACACGATGATGCAGCGGGAAAACGCCATCGCGGTTCGTGCCTCCCTTGATGCTCTGCCCCCCAATCAACGGTTGGCCATTGTGCTCCGCTACTATGAAAACTTGGGGTACGAGGAGATCGCCTCGGCCCTGGAGACGACCACCAAGGCCGTTGAACGACTGCTGGCCCGTGGTCGGGAGAGGTTGCGGGAGCTCCTCGGCCGTCGGGAAAAATTTTTTTAATTACGGACCGGGGGTTTTTCCGCCTTCGCTCGTTTTAATAATTAACGAGGTGAGTAGCTATGTGGTCATGCGCCAAAAACCGAAAATACCTGAACGCTTATATAGACGGCGAGCTTCCGGAGCGGACTCGTCGCGAGGTTGAACGCCATCTATGGCAATGCAAGGCGTGCCGTGTTGCGTTGGAGGACCTTCGCCGCCTTG
>CAYUPL010000091.1:0-10960 GCA_964446655.1 uncultured Desulfopila sp. | reverse complement strand
AAAAAGGTAAGCGCAGACTCCGATCAGTCCCCTCAGTCTTTCCTAGAAAAATTAATAACTCTCTTTACAGGTTCCATCATGACTCCTTGAAACCCATTTTGTGGTGCGAAATCCACTCCGCACTCTGGCGTGTGAAGAAGACGTAGTTCGTGTTACGAATATGCAGGGAAAATGGGTCGCTGTCAAGTGCTATTTTGGTATTGTTTTAGCCGGAGGGCCATGATAATGGTAATATGGACAGCGACTGCATAGCTGCAAGGCTGCGGCGGGTTGGAACCACGGTTGTCTGACGCGGATTAAAAGAGTAGCTCGTCGGTGCTCTCTGATCGTGGCCGTGAGAACACGTTATAGTTATGGAAAAAACGACCTGAATCAAATAGAATGCGAAAAGTTATAGTGCGGAGGGAGAACGGCGTTCGTTCTCCTTCCGGAACGAACGACCAGTAATCCATAAAGACAACGGCAGTATCCATGCCAAAGAAAAGTGTCATACTTCTGTTCATTGTCGCCACTTTTATCTTGATGTCCTGCAGGGACAGCGAGAAACCCGTGGCAATTTCGCTGGATAAACGGCAGGAAATTACCTTCAGGCATCAAATACCGGCAATTACGTACGCCTACCTGCCGCAATACTCCCATACCGAATCTTTTCAACGTCATAATCGCCTGGTGGAGTATCTGGCCGAGGAGACCGGCCTGCCTTTACGTCAGGTTTTCCCTGATACGTTTGATAATCATATCAGCATGTTTGGCCAGGGGAAAATTGATATTTCCTTTTCCAACCCGTTTGTTTATGTCAAATTGGCCAATCGCTTCGGCGCCAGGGCCATGACCAGAATCGTCGAGAAAGATGGTCGGGCCGAATTTCGCGGTCAGATCATTGCCCGCCGGGATAACGCTGCAATAGAGACCATTGAAGATTGTCGCGGCAAATCCTGGGTGGCGGTTGACCCGTCATCGGCCGGTGGGTATCTTTTCCCGCTGGGACACTTTGTCGATAAGGGCTTCAATCTCGATGATTTTCGGGAAGTGGTTTTTGCCGGAGGCAGGCAGGAAAATGTCATTCTGGGAGTGTATGCCGGTCTGCATGATATCGGTTCCATACGCGAAGGCTCGTTGCGCGTGGTGGAAGATAAAATCGATGTTAATCAAATCAAGGTGATCGACAGCTCCAGGTGGTATCCCGGCTGGGTCTACGCCCACAGCCCAAGGCTTCCCGTGGAGGTCACGGAGCGGATCCGGGATGCCATGCTCAAACTCGATTATGACAACGACCCCCGACACCGCTCCATACTCGATGCGGCCAAATTTATAGGTTTTGTTCCGTCCGATGATCAGGATTTTGCCCCCATTAGAGAACTCAGCCGGAAAGTGGGACTCGACCTTGACTAATTATCCGCTCAGATTCCTGCATAGCCTGCGATTCAGGACTAAAATCACCCTGGGGGTGACCCTGATGCTGGTTTTTTGCGGCCTGGGAATCGGGCTTATCCTGTCTACCATGTCTTCCGGCGCCCTTCTCGAAGAGGGCAAGAAGCGTGGAATGGCCTTGACATCCGGCCTGGCATTCCGTCTGGTTGAACCCATCCTGGCCATGGATTTTCTGCAGATGAAGAATCTGATCGATAACGTCGACAATCAGTACGACGATATCGTCTATGTCTTTCTCACCGATGCTGAAGCCAACATCCTCTCCCATACCTTTTCCGGCGGATTTCCCACCGATCTTCGTCGGGTCAATGCCACGGCAGTACAAGCTCAGCCGGTTCTGTTGACGACGGAGCGTGGTCTGATATACGACTTTAAGGCTCTTATTTCCCTGGGAGAAAAAGAGCTGGGTACCGTCAGGCTGGGTTTGTCGAGGAGCAGCATTGATGCCAGTATTTACCGGCAGCGCTTGACCAGTCTTTTCAGCACCTTGGGCGTGGTGGGTCTGGGAATTGGCTTGGCGCTCTGGTTTGCCCGCACCGTCACCTTTCGTCTTAACCGGTTACGGGAGTCGGTGGAAGAGATCGTTCGGGGCAATCTCGATGTTCATGCCGGTTTCTCTCTGGAAAAATACTGCTGGGAAATCATGGACTGCGACCGTCGGGAATGCCCGGCCTATGGTGACGTGCAGCGGCGCTGCTGGTATCTGGCCGGTACCCTTTGCCCCAATTGCAGCGACGGTAAATATCCTTTCAAGATGGAGAACTGTCGCAATTGTCCAGTATACAGGCACAACTCCGGTGACGAAATCCAGGATCTGGCCGAAGCCTTTGATACCATGGCCGTGACTGTAAAGAGGCATATTGAAGAACTGACGGAACGGGAAAAAACCATTGCCAGACAGCAGGGACTTTTAAAGACCATCATGAATGTGACTCCGGACTTCATCACCCTGCAGGATAAAGATCTGACCTATACCTTTGCCGGAAAGGCGTTTTGTGACTACTTCAATCTGAAAGAAGAAGAGGTGGTTGGTAAATCCGATTACGATATCTTTACCGAAGAGCAGGCCAGGACCAACGCGGAGGAGGCGGGCCAGATCCTGGCCACCGGAGATCCTCTGACCAGAGAAATCACCTTCAAGCGGGCTGGCGAGCAGAGATGGTTTCATGTGGTCAAAGTTCCGGTTTATGATCAGGACGACAGTATCATGGGGCTGCTTCTCACAGCCAGAGATATCACCATGCTGAAAAAGTTTCAGGAGCAGCTCATTCAGTCGCAGAAGATGGAAGATCTCGGCCGTCTCGCCGGCGGTGTCGCTCATGAAATCAATACACCTCTGGGAATTATTCTTGGTTATACCCAGCTGCTCATGGACGATATCGAGGATGAGGAACTTTCCGAAGGCCTGCAGATCATCGAAAAGCAGACCAAGGTCTGCCGTAAAATAGTTGCCGACCTGCTTGGTTTTTCCAGGCATTCTCAAGCGGTCAGCGAGACCGTCGACATTAATGAATCGATCCGGCAGGTCGTCAAACTGGTGGAACACTCCTTTTACATGAACCGCGTTACCATCGTCTATCAGCCGGATGAAAACATTCCCCCTCTCTCGGGCGATGAGGAGAGGCTTCGCCAGGTCTGGCTTAATCTCCTTAATAATGCCGCCGATGCCATTGATCAGGATGGCATAATCTTTGTTCAATCACGGCTTCTGGCCGATGAAGAGAAACTGTTGGTCAGTGTGACCGATACCGGTAAGGGTATCAGTGAGGCGCATCTCGATAAAATTTTTGACCCGTTTTTCACCACCAAGCAGGTGGGCAAGGGCACGGGACTGGGGTTGTCTGTTTCTTTTGGGATTATCAAGGACCATGGCGGCACAATTTCCGCTCTGAGTCCTCCGCCACGACAATACCTGGCCGAAGACATGCTGCACCCCCAATATCCGGGGCTGGGAACGGTATTCCTTGTCGAACTGCCCTTGCGACAGGAGGTTGAAGAACCTGAAGAAGTATAAATTCTTGCCAAAACCATCAAGGGTGCATAGATTTTCTCTCATCTTACAAGGTTGATGGACTCGTAAAAAACTCGATCTACGTCGTTGTAGATCTGAAACGCCGAGTCGCCGTACCACATGTACTGCCGAATCGCCGTTTCAGATACTACGCCTAGTATATCAAGCTTTTTTCAGAGCCCATCCAGGCACCTTCAATGAATTTTTACGAGACATCTTTCAGCCAAGGAGGAGATTATGAGCCAGGGCAATCATCAGCACGAACATACCCACGATCACGAGCATAAGCATGTTCATGACCACACCCATAGCCATGACGGCAAAGAGCATAACCATGAGCATCACCATCGTCATAGCCATCCCCACTCTTTCGAGCATGTTCATGCGCATTCTCATGAGAATGACGGCAGTGATCATAGCCATACGCATGAACCGGTTCACGAAAAACCCCATCAGCATGATCACTCCGATCATGACAAGGAGGCTCACGACCACGAGCATTAACATTTAGACCGGATTTATCTCAAGTCGAGGTTGCCGTGGATGCGAGAACAAAGCAAGGAGCAGAGTCCATGCTCCCTGCTTCTGTACCATTGCAGATGTGATTAGGTTACCTGCCTTCGGTAAACATTGTGTTCAGAGGAATATTTCTTTGTTCTCCCACTTGTTTTTTTACCATACCGATTCACGCATATAGATTAAACGCGGATCGCCTTTGAAAATACCGAAGGTGGCCTTTGAGATGGGATTATTGTCTGCAAATCCGTCGCCATTCCAGTCAAAAAGAAGCCAAGGCAAATTGGCGCCAATTGACCCCAGATTGTACTCCAGCTGGGCGCTGCCGTCATTTCCCTCCCCCGGGGCGCTAAGCTCTAAAGCATCGCCACCACCATTAAACAGCGTCCCAAGCCCGGATGCTGTTGTATCACCTGCTGATAAATTACCGGTATGATCAGCAAGCAACAGCTGAGTGGCAGTGTATGGAGTGCAGTTATCGTCTTCATTCGGCACAAAACCAGTACCATCATAGTATTCGGCTCGCAGTGGAACAGATAGAGGCAATAATTCCGAGCCATGGGCATTCTCCAGAGTCAGACGGCCATAGCGCATGTTTTTGCCATTACTGAAAGCGATTCCCTGCCCCGGTAACGTCTGGCCGAAATAAGCGGGGTTGGCCGGATAGATCACACCATCGCTGTCAGTCACGTTCACCTGTAATTGTATTTCCGCCTCAAAAGGCGCGACAACCGCATTACGCATAAAGGCAATTCCCCCACCGGATGAAAACGTCAGGGTTCCGGCACCTGCGCCGGTTTCCGCAATTACCGGATCAACGGCCGGCACAAGGCCTAAATCCAATGTTCCAGTCGCGGCAGAGTAGCTTTTTCCAGTCAAACCGGCATTGGTCAACTTCCAGAAGTTTCCCGCATAGTTCAGCGTTGTATCACCGCCGGTGTTACGCGCGATGACCGTCAATACCGGTTCCGTCAGGTAGTGGAATGGCTGCCCTAAATAACTGAAAATACCGCAGGAGCTGCCGAACTCCGGGCCGTTGGTAATAACATCGAAATGATCCGGGATGAAGCGGCCGAGATGACCGCTGCCGGCGCCGATCACATTGCCCGCCCCCAGATAGTCATCATCCGCAACCGAGGGAATGATTTCAATAATTCCCACTTCGTCCCAGCGGAACTGTCCGCAGGCCGTTCCACTGGCTGACGCTCCGCTGCAGTTGGTTCCAAAGGCGTTAAAGCTGCCGAGAATGAGCGGGTTATGCTGTCCGGCCGGATCGAGTAAATTGTTGAGTAGTTTAACCGACTCGGCCGGCGACTCTTGGCCATAGTTGGGAGTTGTGTCACCACTGGAATTGATTGCTGAAATCTCTATTGGAAAGGTTTCGCCCGCCTTTTTAAAAACGGCGCCATCGGCATCACCAGCAGCAGGATTGTCTGCAATGATTATGGAAAAATCGTCGGGACGCGTAATAAAACTATCCACTCCATTCAATACCAGCCCGACATCATCACCGCTGCCCTGATAGACAATAGTAAGATTCAATTGCCCAACATCACCATATTGCAAGGTGACACTGCTGTTTCCATTGGCGTCAAAGTTTACATTCAAACTGGTCCCGGGGCTGCTGGCATTGATGGCGCTGCCATCAACATGTACGGCCAGACCGCCGGTAGCGGGATTTGTATAGGTTGACTGGAATTGGAGCTCTTTGGTGACATTCTGAAAACTTGGAATACACTCTGTGCTGTCCGGATCTTTGCCCAGCGCCGCGATATTGATAATTTGCAATTCATCAGAAACATGATTCGGCACATCGAACACGAACCCGGCATCACCAAACAACAGATCACAGTCAGCCTGTTCGTCAGCGCCAATAAAACAGCGGGGGGAATTATCCGCAACAAAAGCAGCGCCGATTCCGTCGGCTTGTAAAACGGCAACGCCGGCAGTCGTGTGATGTAACTGCAGGGTGGCGCCACTGGTTATGGTTTGGGTTGTACCACCGACCCAGCCCGCTGGAGAAAGAGAAATGTCTATATTACCGGTAAGTTCGGCGGTACAATCTGCATCCAGGCAAGCACGAATTTGAATATTTTCGGGGGCGCAGATTAAGCCGAAGCCGTCGTGGATCAAGCGGTAGTGGTCAATTGTGGCGTTACAGATCTGACAGCCGGAGCGGGTATCATTGTAAAGCGCTCGAACCTCTGCGATAGACAGGGCTTCGGGGATGATTCGTAATTCATCCAGCAGCCCCTGATATACCTTCAGTTCCGAGGACCCAAAATAAAGATTTCCAATATACAGATCTGAATTATAATCAGGGATTGTAGTGGAGTTTTCACGTGCGGTTGTATCAAGGTTGCCATTGAGATACAACCTGGCTCGTTCATTTACCGGTAAGGTCCCATCAAAAACCACGGCAAAATGGGTCCACATATTTTCAGGAATGACAGCATTGGAGCTGAAGCGATTGTTTACAGTATCCAAATCAACATATAATTTCCCATCACCTCTGGAACTGTAGAAAAATATGCCGTATGACACATTGGATGAGGCATTGTTTCGCTTGGAGATAATTCCCCGGGCATTGGTTCCTGCAGGGGGGACGCCGATGTTCTCGGGATTGATCCACCCGGCAATGGTCAGTTTGCTGGTATTGTCGAACAGATCGGAATCATCAACCCGCACATAATCATCGATTCCATCAAAATAGGCCCCGTTACATATCTTGCCCTCCTGAATAGCAAGTGGTCCGTTGATAACCGTACCGTCAAAACCGTTACCACTGTCATCGACAACCGTATCGGTTTCTGAACAAAGATCAAAACGGTATTCCGCAGATTGATTGAAGCAGAATCGGGAGCGATTTTGGTGCCCTTGGATAGCAGCTTCAGTGAGTGCTCCTTCGTGAATTCGTATCTCGTCGAGATTTCCAGCAAAATGAAAATTTCGGCTTCTTTCTCCTGAAACGTCATTTTCGCCACCAATGGAGGCAGCTCCATTGTCAAAGCCCCATTCGCCAGTGTAAATATTTGAATTATCAGCTATTTTGCTGCCGGATTGGTCAAAGACATAGATTCGTTTAGTCTTTGAATCGAGATCAGCGACAGCCGCGACAAAATACCAGATATCATTGTTAATCACACTTGGTGTGTCGAGTATTATCGGTGTGGTGCTTCGTGAATAAAATCTGACCCGACCCGTTCCGCCATCTCCAAGGCTGAAACCAAATCCTTGAGAATTATTGGGATCATCGATGAGAATACGCTGTCCCGACCTGGAGTTATCCCGTGTTCGTATCCACGCCGTTATCGTATAACTTTTTGTGATGTCGGGATATGTTGATGGCAATGCTACATAATCATTTTCGCCATCAAAAACGCCATAGGAGCATGTTCCGGGTTCCCCTGGAATAGCCGGTGAAATAGCGGCAGTTGTTGGGCCATTAACCGCTGTGGCATGGTAAGTGTTGCCGCTGCTGTCTCGAACTTCGCCGGTGGCTCCGGCCCAGCTGGGTTCATCGAATTGGTAATCAATTACTTCTGCCTGGACCTGACTGAAAAAGAATACCAGCAAGACACAAGTCAGGCCAATGCATATCCGAATATCAAAGAGATCAGCACACATCCTCATGGTAACCCAACCTTCATCTCAAGTCGTCGCGCAACATAATCGGCGGAGCCGTAACTTCCATACTCGGCGATAGACCGGATCCTGTAAATGGAATAAGGCCCGATAGAGCCCTCAGTGAAGGTATCGCTGCTGCAATTTACAGACACACTGAAGTTGTCGATTGTCATATTTCCTGAGCAGGATTGGCCTGCATTCGTCCGTGCCGCACCCCATTCCAGCCCGCTGCGGGCGGCATGGTAGGCACGGGCGCCCTGCAGGGCCATGACTCCGGTCGAGGTCTGCACCCCCATCAGGCGCACCATCACCATCCCCAGCAGTGCGAGAACAACGAGGATAAAGACCGCCTGAACTATGGTAAATCCTTTTTGGTTGTTTTTTTTCATGGCCCGTTCACCACATGAACCTGATGCAGCAACGTGATGTTTTCCTCCTGCTCTTCCAGGGTGAATCTTATGGTTACCAGACCGGCGCGCTGTGCCGTGCCGGGGGCATAACTAAAATCACATCCGCTGATTCCGCGGCTGACAAGAGCAGCAGCTCCCATGCCTGATGTCGGCTGTGTCGGTGAAATGGCGTAGCCGGTGTAGCGGTTCAGTCGGCCATTCTCGCAAGCATAGGTGACCGGCCCATTGACAACAAAAAAACGCTGGGTCGGGGATACGTTAGCAAACTGAAACCCTGGTGACAACTCAATCTTACTATAAGTACCCCCAGAAATGACGGCACGATTATCGGCGGGTGAGGCATAAGCATTTCCGGTCGAGCCTGCCGCGGTCACATTATAAACCACCAGGTGCTGACCGGCAGCGGGAAGCTGACTCAAGGAGCCGAGCACATCAAAACTGCTGTCAGCCAAAGAGAAATCAAGGATATCTTTTCCGATTGTGGGATCGGGATCAGGATCAAGATAACGCCGATAACGCCCCCCATCCTCCGTCAGCAGCATCTCAACATAAATATCCGGATAGGATCCCGTCATGCGGATACTGTTGGGTAAAGCGTGGCGGATATCGCGCTGCATACGGCGTAAGGCCATCTCCGCCTGATCAACCAGCCGTGCCCGACGAGTCATATCTGTATATCCGGTTATCGGAGCAACAATAAACCGGCCGCCCAACACCGACAGAATACCGACAATGACGATCACCACGATCAGTTCAACGAGAGTGAAACCGGATCGATTCCGCATGCAAATCGTCATAAAATACGCCTCCGACTGGGAATAGTCATAATTCCGACGGCGCAAAGATCGGCGTTGTGGCAGAATTGTCGGCATGAGTGTGGTGATTTCCTCTGTAGGGACAGGTTTTCGTGCCTGCCCGGATTTCCCAGGTTTTATGCCTGTCCTCCATAAGCTGCTATTCAGTTATCCGTCCTGTAGCCTGTCAGACTGATGTCTTCGTTTGCAGGGCTGGTGACGGTGACAGTGATTTTTTTTGCCTCTACACCATTCCAGTCGGCAACATCCTCAACAGTAACAGTGATATCGTACCCTTCGAGACCGAGAATTAGATCATTGTTATGGTTGCGGGCGCCAGTATCAGTCAAGTTGGTATAATCCATCACATCATCAAAATCAGCGCGACCACTTTCGCTTGGTCCTCCGGGGTCGCTATAATTTTTTAATGTGATTTCTTCCATATAGGCTTCTGCAATGGCAATAGCCTGATGGCGCAGGACCGGATCGGCGGAATGGCGGGTGGTGTAATTGATCACTGACAGCACACCAACCAGCGCCACCGAAATGACTACCATGGCGATAATCAATTCAATCAGTGTCAACCCAGCTTGAAAACCTCCGTAGGAGCGGGTAGATGTGGCCTCCCGGCTTTGCTGGGTGAGATCCATTGCTGTTTTCATGGCGCGTCTACATAGCCGGTTTCAGCAATTACCGTGATGTTTTTTCCAGCAATACTCAAGGTCGCTCCAGAGCCGCGTCCCATGGCATCAAAAACAACACTGGTTGACGGACTGATACTGACATCGGAAAAACTGCCGCTGGTAACCGGATGACCGCTGACTGTAACAAAATTGCCGCCGGTACAACCTGTCTCACGCTGCTGCACGGCATAACCGCTTCCACTGATGTCTACCTGAACCGCACACCCACTTGCCACCGCCAGCTTCTGCGCATAACGTAAAGCAGTCGCCACCTCATCGTAAGCAGCACGCTCTTTGTAGGTCCCTACATTAAAAAAAACCGGCACCGCCACCGCAGCGAGGATACCCAGTACTACCAGTATTACGACCAGTTCAACCAGGGTAAAGCCGCGTAGGGCAGCTGTTTTATGGTGAGTTAACATGGAGGTTGGTTTCCCTTAGGGGCCGGTCATTTCAGGTCTTGTGCCTGCTCGAAGATCAGATCGGGTTATCACAAGACCAGTCCCTACTATAACACCAGCACGTCACAACCCGATTATGATGATAATTGGCTACTGACAGTTTGCGGTTGAAGCATTGTTGGTAATTACTGGAACACCTCCGGCAGGCGCGTCTGCATATGTCACATTGCAACCGGTCGGCGCTCCGTCCAACGTAAAACGTCCAGGATTTGCTTGAGTGTAAGTGAAACCGTCCAAGTTCACCGCGCCAGCTATACCCGGATTACCTCCACCAGCAGCTCTGGCGGGATACCCGTTAATAACCCGGATGGTTTCTCCCTCAATAGCGACGGTGCCGTTGGTGACTCCTTCAATCAATGCCTTTGCATGTATCAGCGAGGAGGCACCTTGTACGGCGCCATATAGTCCGTTCACCGAAGCCACTCTGGCATCAACCCGCATATTCACAAATTTCGGCACAGCTACTGCCGCCAGAATCCCGAGGATAACGATCACCACGACCAGTTCAATCAGGGTAAAGCCTTGTTGATTGCGCATATTTTACTCCTTTTTTTTCCTGAGGGTTTTGCTGTATTACTAGTTATGTTCAACGATATTTTACTGTATTAATCCCAGGGGCGCCGCCACTGATACGCAGTGACGGATTCCAATTTGGGGACGGCCAGATGTTCCGTGTTCTTCTGTTTTTGTCCACTTTGCCCTGCTCTATCACCCCGGCTCAGGGCAAAGGCGGCGCGTGGCGGATCGTTTAGTTCCGTTTCAAAATACCGGTGGTTCCGCACCAGATAGACCAGGTGTTTTCTTTCTTTATCGTAATACCAGCTTCCATTCTTTAGTTTTCGGTGGATAAAATCAACCTCCCCAAGATAACTATCCGGCTGCTCTTCCATGAGTTCCATCGGGTTGTGCTGCGACAATTGGGCAAGTCCATCCTTATCACCGGCGATATAGAGTGTTGCAAACTGCATGGCCAGGGCGCTGCGAACCATGTTGAGATTCTGTTCCATGGCGGTGCGCTCGATATCGA
>CAYUPL010000090.1:0-11154 GCA_964446655.1 uncultured Desulfopila sp. | reverse complement strand
TTCCTAATCCTGGTGTCGCATGTTCGATTCATGCCGGGGGCACCATTGTTCAACAAAGTTTCTGCTCATCATGAGCAACGTCTGAAACGTCTCAGTTTGTTAATTGCCCGTTAAGCACTGATTGAACATTTGGCCAAAGATTAATAGGCGTTGTTACGGAGGCTTGCTGGTGCTATAGTAGTGCCTGGAAAGTTTTTGTATCAGTTGTACGTTTCTTATTCAATACCGGCTACGGAAAATGAATTCAAGGAGAAGCTGAGTGGAAAGTCTAAGCCTTCAGAACACAAACTGGATCATTATCATAACAATTTTTACCGCCTCTTTCTCGCTGGCCTGGTTTACCTCAAGGTGGGTCGCCGTAAAAATGCCGGCTTTCGCTCGATTTGGTTTCTTCCTCTTTTTAGCCTCAATAACTTTGTATTTTTGTGTAATCACTCTACTGATGCAGGATATCTTGCAGCGTTAAAAAAATAACCCAGTGTCCTGGTTCCAGAAGCCTGTTGATGATTACACTCTTTTCTTTTGTAGCCATTTCATCATCGGGTCAATCCATTCGCGGTAGGGCTTGTAGATGATGCCATGCCCTTTACCCATATCGAGGATGATCTCTATAAAGTCGCCGAGCCCCTCAGACCGCTGGAAGTATTTTTGCGGAGTTATTAACAGGTTGTCGGCTCGGTCGTGGATGGAGAGTACGTTGCCATGGAGCTTAAGGTTTTCGTTAACGAGATGCTTCTCAAAAAGACCGGTTAGGGTCACATAATTTCTGGTTTGGTCTCCATTTTCAAGTCCTGTACGATGAAACAGCAATTTTTTCAGTTACCGGTCGTGTATCCGTATAGATTTTGTTGGAATTGGCGCCTTAGAATAACGCGATAAGGGTTACCATTTCACCTGATCCTTCAATCTTTACCTCACAGTCCAGTGAGTTGAAGAGTTTTATCATTCTACTGTTTGCTTTTGAGGTATAGGCTGTAAATCCAATTATGCCATTCTCTTTGGCCGCCTCCGTAAGCTTTTTTATTACGATGGAAGACAAGCCTTTACCCTGCCATCTTTTTTCCACCGAAAAAGCGATCTCGGCAAGGTTTGTCTCTGGATTTGCATAGTACTCACCAACGGCGAGTATTCGCTCAAAACCCGGCTCACCCTCTGCGACCACGATAGTCAGATCTTTGATGTAGTCGATGATGAATGTACGCTCGATCTGTTTGGAAACGAATGTTGTTTTTTCGTGGAAAAACCGGGAGACAACATCGATTTTATCTAAACCGTAATAGTGCTCCTGGATGGGACGCTCATCAGTGAGTTTGACAGGCCGGAAAGTAATATTCTTCCCTTCAATGATCTTGGTTTCTTCAAGATGCAGGGGATAGGTAGAATGCATTTCTTCTCGCAATGACCGCTCTGGTCCGAGTAAGCCCAGCTGTTTTGCCTCATCGAACAGATAATCCCGAAAGTCTGGGTGGGAAATTGAAATAAGTGCGATGGCACGTTCCTGAATAGATTTACCGAACAGATTCACCGAACCATACTCGGTTACAACATATTGAACCTCTCCTCTGGGAACCACCACGGCACTGTTTGTGAGCATTGGTACAATTCGACTTTTCCGGTCATTACTTGTGGTAGAGGTCAGCATGAGGATAGATTTGCCTCCTTTTGACATCGAAGCTCCCCTGAAAAAGTCTACAATTCCGGTAACTCCGGAAAAATTGTTAAAGGCCAGAGCGTCGGCGGCAACCTGACCTGTAAGATCAATTTCCCGACCGATATTCAAAGCTACCATCTTATTATTTCTGGAGATTTTTCTCGGATCATTGACGTATTTTGACTGATGAAATTCGACCGCCGAATTGTTGTCGAGCATATCATAGAGGTCCTGGTTGCCGATAGCGTTGCTGCAGATGATTTTGCCGTCATTAAACCCCTTCAGCTTGTTGGTAACTACTCCCATGGACACAAGCTTCATAATAGTATTGGTGACAAACTGTGTATGAATTCCAAGATCATTCTTACTCATCAGCGCTTCAATTACCGCATTCGAGGTCGCCCCAAGTGACATCTGCATTGTCGAACCATCTTCTATCAGTCGAGAGACGTAACGGGCAACCTTTCCAGCAGTGGCAACATTAGGATATTTCCCAATTTCCAGCAAGGGTTCGTCAAATTCAACAAAGTGATCTATGTCATTGACATGAATATTTCCTCTTCCTTGAACCCGAGGCATATTTCTGTTGACCTGAGCGATGACGATATCGGCTGCAGCTGCCGCGGAGGCAGTAATATCAACGGATATTCCGAGACTCATCCAACCAAAATCATCAGGTGGAGTCACCTGTATCAATGCAACCTGAATGGGCAGCAACCGGGATTTTATCAGCCGGTGAACAGCGGAGAGGTTGATTGGCGTGATAAAGCGCAGGTCACCCTTAAAACTTTCTGAGTTGGCGGAACCGAGATAAAAAGAGCGAATGTTGAGGTTTTGTGACTTAGACCTGTCGGCGATTTGGGACAAAGAAGTGGACTCGGCACTAAATAACCTGATAATCTCCAAATCAGTAAAATTAAGGCTTGCATCAGCAAGCCCTTTCACCAGATATTGAGGTTCACCACAGTATGAACCGATAAATACACGCTGACCTGACTTAATACGCCCAATGGCTTTATCAATGGGGAGTCTGTTCTGCTGATAATTATCTGCCCAGTATCCGGATTTGTCCATCAGCTCAATCCTTTAAGTTAAATTGGATCTCTATTGCCTCTCTCTTTAACCATCATATTTGCCCCTTCCTTTTTTTACAAGCATAGACCATCTCAGTGCTGTAATATACATAATAACGCGCAACGCAACTGTTATGATTATGTCAAAAACAATGCCTTCCTGATGGATAAACCAGGAACATGGTCACTGGCGCCGGCTTTTGGTATGATCTACAGTTACAACCCCTCCGGTTCCTGGACGGCAAGCCATCAAATGATCGTCAACACCAAACGGGACGAATTCACCCTGGAAGATTTCAAGGCCTGCGCCGGAACCGCTTCCATGAAGCGAGGCCGGGCGGTATCTAGTATACAAGAAGTACGGGAAAAGGTTGTACGCCGGCGAGACAATGCCGATGAAGTCGGCGTTCCTGCCATATGGCGTGACCAGATACAGAATACGCTCCGATTGGAAAAGTTTGTCTGATGAGGAGAAGGAAACAAAGAAACTCACCCATGGAAGAATTGAAGAAACGGCTTGTCGGAAAAGAATATTTACAGCCAACCGCCTGTCCGCGGAAAAAATATCGGGTGAAGCCGTGAGTCTCGATTATACCAGCCTTGATCAGCTGCGCCGGACGCATCCGGCCTGGCGGTTGTTGCGCTCCGATCATGCCCCGTTGATTGCCGGTTTCCTGCACAGGGTCTTCATTGACCCCAATGTCCGCATAATAAACCAGGCCGATCTTGCCGAAGCGCTTGAGGATGAGCTCTTTGCCCTGCGGGAAATGTATGGGCCGGAAATCTTCCCCAGACCGGCCGCGGAATACCTCAACGAATGGGCGGACAACACTAAGGGATGGCTGCGTAAGTTTTATCCGGTCGGCTCCGATGAACCCCACTTCGATCTGAGTTCGGCCACCGAGAAAGCCATCAGCTGGCTGGTGAGTCTGACCGAACGCGCCTTCGTCGGTACCGAATCACGCCTGTTGACTCTGTTCGAGCTGCTCAGGCAGATGAGCGAAGGCAGCGAGACCGATCCCAAAGCCCGTATTGCCGAACTGGAGCGGCGTCGGGAGGAGATCGATGACGAGATAGAACGCATTGGCGAGGGGGATATCCGGCTGCTGGACGATACCGCCGTCAAAGATCGGTTTCAGCAGTTTCTGCAGCTGGCCCGCGATCTGCTTGCCGATTTTCGGGAAGTGGAGCATAACTTCCGCACTCTTGATCGCCAGGTGCGCGAGCGTATCGCTCTCTGGGACGGCTCCAAGGGCGATCTGCTCGAAGAGATTATGGGTCGCCGTGATACCATCGCCGAATCGGACCAGGGCAAAAGCTTTCGCGCCTTCTGGGATTTTCTGATGTCGCAGAGCCGTCAGGAAGAGCTGACTCGGCTGCTCGAGGAGACATTGACGCTGCCGCCGGTGGCGGAAATGCAGCCTGAGCCTCGTCTGCGCCGCGTCCATTACGACTGGCTCGAGGCGGGCGAGCATACCCAGCGCACAGTTGCCCGCCTGTCCCAGCAGCTGCGCCGCTTCCTCGATGATCAGGCCTGGCTGGAAAACCGGCGCATCATGGATATCCTGCGCAACATCGAAGGGTGGGCCCTGGCCCTGCGCCGGCAAGAGCCTCCGGGTGCCTTCATGGAGCTGGCCGAACCCGGAGCCGCCATCGAACTGGCAATGGAACGTCCTTTGTACACGCCTCCGGTAAAACCATGCATTGCCGATATTGAACTTGAGGTGGGTGAGGCCGATATTGATGACGCTCCACTTTTTGCCCAGATAGTGGTGGACCGAGCCGAACTCTCCCGCCACGTCCGTCAGGCGCTGCAGGAGAAGACGCAGATCAGCCTGGCCGAACTGGTGGCCCTTCATCCGCTGCGCCATGGATTGTCCGAGTTACTGGCTTACCTGCAGATGGCCGGAGGACGCCCTGGTACCACAGTGGATGAAGAAACCGTGGAAAGCATTGAGTGGCGGCTCGATGACGGTAGTTTTCGCCGGGCCAGGCTGCCGCGCATCATATTTGTGAGAAAATGAGAGGTGTTGTTATTTTAGATAGATATGTAAGGAAATACTAGTATGGAACCAATTTCACTAGCAACCGTGGAGAATAATACCGATCTTTCCGCGGTGGTGGTGCCGCTGCTTCGTGGCGTGGTCTACCAGGAAGATAAGGGGGAGATGTGGAATGGCCTCCTTAATCTGCAGTCCCGGGTCCGTGATTACGTAGCTGTTCTCGGTCTGGAGCTGGTTCTGGACGAGGCCGAAGGATATGCTTTTTTACGCTCCATCCCCGAAAATGAAGAAAAAGATAGTCCGGCTATACCGCGATTGGTGCGGCGTCAGCAGCTGGCTTTCCCGGTCAGCCTGCTTCTTGCCCTGTTGCGCAAGAAGTTGGCCGAGTTCGATGCCGCCGGCGGCGAGACGCGCCTGATCATCTCCCGCGATGAAATAGCCGAGATGCTTCGGGTCTTTCTGCCCGCCGGCAGTAATGAGGTAAAACTGATTGATCAGGTAGACACTCACTTGAATAAGATTACCAAGCTCGGCTTTGTCAGAACCCTGCGCGGCCAGAAAAACATGTTCGAGGTGCGGCGCATCCTCAAGGCCTTTGTCGATGCCCAGTGGCTCACGGAGTTCGATCAGCGGCTCGCCCTTTACCACGATGAACTGAAGAAGGACGATGGGGGATCCAATGGCTGAACCTCTGCCCCTTGATTTTGCAGGTGACGACAAGCTGGCCGGTTTTCGCCTCACCCGTCTGGAGGTGCTGAACTGGGGAACATTCGATAAACGGGTATGGGTACTGGACCTCAACGGCAGAAACAGCCTGCTCACCGGTGATATCGGCTCCGGCAAATCGACTCTGGTCGATGCCGTGACCACGCTCTTGGTTCCGGCGCAGCGCGTTGCCTACAACAAGGCGGCCGGCGGCGAGGCCCGCGAGCGCACCCTGCGCTCCTATGTGCTGGGCTTCTATAAGTCGGAACGGGCGGAGATAGGCGGCAGTGCCAAGCCTGTCGCCCTGCGCGACAATGACAGCTATTCGGTCATCCTTGCCGTCTTCCAAAACAGCGGTTTCGGCAAGACCGTTACCCTGGCTCAGGTGTTCTGGATGAAGGATACCCAGGGACAGCCTGCCCGATTCTATGTGGCCGCCGATCGGGGTTTGTCGATAAAACAGGATTTCGGCGGCTTCGGTAATGATATCGGCAATCTTCGCAAACGCTTACGCAATGATAAGGTCAACCTCTTTGAAAGCTTTCCTCCTTACGGTGCCTGGTTCAGAAGGCGCTTCGGCATCGACAATGAACAAGCCCTCGATCTTTTCCACCAGACGGTTTCCCTGAAATCCGTCGGCAATCTCACCGGTTTCGTCAGATCGCATATGCTCGAGCCCTTTGCCGTCGGTGAGCGTATCGACGCCTTGATCGGCCATTTCGATGATCTGAACCGGGCCCACGAAGCTGTGCTCAAGGCCAAGGACCAGGTGAGCCTGCTGGAGCCACTGATCGCCGACTGTGACCGTCATGAAAAACTGATCACTTACACCCGCCGGCTGCGTGGCTGCCGGGAAGCATTGCGTCCCTGGTTTGCCGGACTCAAACTCGAGCTTCTGCAAAAGCGTTGCCTCAAGCTGGCGGAAGAACTGGGCAAGCACAATGTCAGAATAGAGAAGCTGGTCGAAGAGCGGGATCAGCTTCGTGGCCGGGAGCGGGATCTCCGGCGCGACATTGCCGAAAACGGCGGCGACCGTATTGAACATATCGATGAAGAAATTCGCCGCTGCCGGGAAGAGCAGCAGCTCAAACAGCGTAAATTCAAACGATACGGCGAGCTGATGAAGGCTCTGGAGCTCTTTCCCGCCGATACCGTGGGAGCATTCCTGGTGCAGCGGCGAAAGTGTGGAGAAATGCTGGAGCAGGAAGCCGAAGCCGAAACCGGCATCCAGAATGAGCTGAATGAGGCGGGCGTCGAGTTTCGTTTGAAGAATGAGGAACATCAACAGTTGCTTGCCGAAATTGCAGGCCTTAAGGCGAGACGTTCCAACATCGATGAAAAACAGGTGGGTATCCGTCGTGCCCTGTGCCGCGGCGTGGAACTGGCGGAACAGGAGATGCCCTTTGCCGGCGAGCTGCTCCGTGTTCAGGAAAACGAGCGGGACTGGGAAGGGGCAGCAGAGCGGTTATTGCGCAGTTTCGGCTTGTCGCTGCTGGTGCCGGATCATCATTACAACTCGGTGTCCCAGTGGGTGGACGCCAATAACCTGAAGGGCAGGCTCGTCTATTTTCGGGTGCGGGCCAGAAGTCCGGTCGAACTGCCCGACCTGCATCCCGATTCCCTGGCGCGCAAGCTGGCGATCAAGCCCGATTCGCCATTTTATGACTGGCTGGAGGGGGAAGTATACCGGCGCTTCGATCTGGCCTGCTGTACCACCCAGGAACAGATGCGCCGGGAGGCAAGGGCCATCACCAGAGCCGGTCAGATCAAGGCGCGGGGCGAGCGCCATGAAAAGGACGACCGACACCGTCTGGAAGATCGCAGCCGGTATGTATTGGGCTGGAGTAACGAGGCCAAGATAGCCGCCCTTGAGGAGAAGGCGCGACTGCTGGAATCCAGGCTTGGCCGGATCGGTGCGACAATCTCCCGCCTGCAGAATCTCCAGAAGACCGCCAAGAAGAAGCTGGAAACCTTATCCAAACTTGATGAATACCGGGATTTCAGCGAAATTGACTGGCAGCCGCCGGCCTTGAAGATAGGCAGGTTGGAGGATGAACGCACAAAGCTTCAGACCGCCTCGGACATCCTCAAGATGCTCAATCAACAGCTGAAGGAAGCCGAAGATAAACTTGCCGGAGTCGAAACAAAGCTTGAGCGTCATCGGGATCTGCGCTCCAGAACAGAGCAGAAAATAAGCGATGCCGAAACTCTGCAGCAGCAGACCAGGGAGGTGGTCGAGACCGCGAGTTCGGATTCTGCGGCATATTTCCCGGAACTTATCCTGCTGCGCGATGATGCCCTGGGCGAACAGCAACTTACCGTGGAGTCCTGCGACGGGTGCGAGCGGGAGATGCGCGACTGGCTGCAGAACAGCATTGACAGCGAGGATAAAAAAATATCCCGGTTGCGCGACAAGATCATCGACGCCATGCGCAGCTACAGCAACCGATATCATCTGGAAACCAGGGAAGTCGATGTCGCCGTAGAGGCCGCAGGCGATTACAGAACCATGCTCGACCAGCTGAGTGCCGACGACCTGCCGCGCTTCGAGGCCCGTTTCAAAGAGCTGCTCAATGAAAACACTATTCGGGAGGTCGCTAATTTTCAGTCGCAGCTGGCCCGGGAGCAGGAAACCATCAAGGAGCGCATCGGCCGCATCAACGAGTCACTTACCCAGATCGACTATAATCCGGGGCGCTATATCGTTCTCGAGGCGGCACCGGTAATCGAGCAGGATATCCGTAATTTTCGCGAGGAACTCAAGGCCTGCACCGAAGGCAGTCTTACCGGATCCGACGACAGCCAGTATTCCGAAGCCAAATTCCTGCAGGTGCGCCGCATCATCGAGAGATTTCGCGGGCGCGAAGGTCAATCCGAAATGGACCGTCGCTGGACCGCCAAGGTGACCGATGTGCGCAACTGGTTTAGCTTTGCCGCCAGTGAACGATGGCGGGAGGACGACAGCGAATTCGAGCATTACGCCGACTCCGGCGGCAAGTCGGGAGGGCAGAAGGAAAAGCTGGCCTATACCGTTCTGGCCGCCAGCCTGGCTTATCAGTTCGGCCTGGAGTGGGGTGAGGTGCGCTCCCGCTCCTTCCGCTTCGTGGTGATTGACGAAGCCTTCGGCCGCGGTTCTGATGAATCCACGCAGTACGGCTTGCGGCTCTTTACCCAGCTGAACCTGCAGCTGCTGATTGTCACTCCCCTGCAGAAGATTCATATCATCGAACCGTATGTTTCCGGTGTCGGTTTTGTCCATAACGTCGACGGACAGGTCTCCACTCTGCGCAATCTCACCATTGAAGAGTATCGTGCGGAGAAGGCGGCAGAGGCGGTGCGGCAGTGACCTGGACCACTCCAGCCGATATTCGCCGACAGGTGCTCAAATTGTGGGATCGCGGCATAATCCTCGCGGTTCTGGCCGGTGGTGAGTCGCCTTTTCCCAGGCGCCTGAACCTGAAGAAACCCACATCGTCGGAAATGGCGGAGCGCTATGGCGAAGTTCGCAGTTGGGTTTCCAGCCTCAATCAGGGAACAGGAAAGTATCGTCTGGAATGGCGGGAGATACACCACCGGACCCTGGGAGTAAACGAGATACCCGCCGAGATCTGGATCGATACTCTGGAAGATGCCCTGGCGCTGATAGGCAAAGAGAGGGAAGCCGACCGCTTTACCTCTTTGGTTGAACTTACCGCAGTACGTCGGCCGCAGCTTCTAGCCTGGCTGAAAGAGAGACCGCTGCGCGCCCTCTCTCTGGCCGATGACTGGCCGCTACTGCTCGATATTGTCTCCTGGCTGTGCCATCACCCGCGCCCGGGCATCTATCTGCGCCAGGTGGATATAACGGGGGTGGACAGCAAGTTTATTGAGAGCCGGCGCGGCGTGCTGGCGGAGCTCTTCGATCTGGTTTTGCCACAGATGGCTATTAATCACACCGCCCGAGGGAATATGGGCTTCTGCAAACGCTATGGCTTTCGCGACAAACCTGCCAGGGTCCGTTTCCGTCTTCTTGATCCCTCGCTTTTTCCGCTACCTTCGGCAGAGAAGACCAGCCAGGATATCAGCGTCACCAGCAATGTCTTTGCCGAACTCAACCCGCCGTGCACTGATGTTTTTATCACCGAGAATGAGATCAACTTTCTGGCCTTTCCCCCATTGCCGCGGAGCATGGTCGTCTTCGGTGCAGGCTATGGCTTTGAGATTCTTGCCGGGGCCGGTTGGCTGCACAACTGCCGCATCCACTATTGGGGGGATATCGACACTCATGGATTCGCCATCCTCGCTCAGCTGCGGCAAAAATTTCCCGCAGCTGTATCTTTTTTGATGGATCGGGAGACCTTTCTGGCCCACAAACTTCACTGGGGAAGCGAACCGCGGCCGGCAACCTGTGATCTCTTCGGGCTAACCGAGGACGAGCAGCGTCTCTATGACGATCTACGCAATGACGGCCTGGGAAAAAAATTGCGGTTAGAGCAGGAGCGCATCGGTTTCCAATGGGTCAAGGACGCGCTGGGGGCGTTAGGACCATATCCTGAAAACTTCTCATAAAAATCAAAAAAACAAGAAGTACGCTTTAGTCGGATGAACCGAGAAAACCTCCATATCGGCACCTGCAGTTGGAAATATGATTCGCAGCAGGGCGACACCTTTCTTTATGTAAACAATCATTTTGAGGGATCTGCACCCCGTGCTATTTCCAGAATCCAGGTGGTGTTGTGAGAGTAGTTTTCCTTTTTATGGGGTACGCACTACCAGCACAACATCTCCACAATCCGTTTAGAACCGGGTGCTTCTGCCGGGACCTAACGGTTTGCCGCATCCAGCAACTTGCTGCCTGCCTTGAACTTGACAACTTTTTTGGCCGGTATCTCGATGCTTGCTCCGGTCTGAGGATTACGGCCCTGACGAGCAGGCCGATCGTTCACCGAAAAAGTGCCAAAACCAAGAAGTGAAACCTTATCGCCTTCTGCAACCGCCTCTGTGATGATGCCCAGCATATTGTTTAATAACTGTTCTGCCGATGCTTTGCTGACCTCACAGTTTACAGCAATCTTTTCAACAAGCTCGCCTTTGTTCATACAATACTCCTTGTAGTTTTCAGGAAATGGATATATATATCTGCCTGTGACTATAATCCAATAACAAAGAGTTTCTCCTCTTACAAGATTATTCTGAATCTTCTACCTCTTTTACTTTTGACACCGCTCCCTCAGCCTAGAGAATATCAGCCGCCGGAGGAAGCAGCATTGCAGGCCGGTCGCTACTCTGCGGCTGAAATGCTGCTCGATCGGGCCCTGCGCATTGAACCACAAAATCCGCATTACTGATATGGTTTGAGCATGGCAAAATATCATCAGGGACAGTTTTGCCAGGCAGTTCAGTTCTGCTTGAAGGCCGAAAGTCTTGCCGCCTCACAACCGGCCTTGCTGGTTCGTGTCCGAGAGTTGCTGAGCCTGGCAAGAAAGGCCGCGGGAATGCAGTGATCGAAGCCGGCTCTTTGTGACGGTATCGGCAGGGTGATGGGACTGGAGGCCTTAATGAAGAGATACTGATGTAAGCTCTGGCTGTTTTCACTGAACCCATTTACATTTTGCCGATTGAACACATACGCTACAATTTTCCTCTCTGCCCGTTGTGTTTCTTCCCCGTGAATCACTGGTTTTTCCCCAGGTTCTCAATTGACAGGTGAATCAGCCTGGAGTATGAATGGATCAAACCCTAG
>CAYUPL010000089.1:9519-11200 GCA_964446655.1 uncultured Desulfopila sp. | reverse complement strand
AAAAGTCAAGCTTGGTAATGAAAGCAGAGGAGAAAGCGGTGTGTTAATGTCTTCTTTTTCGAAACGGTTTTTGTGGTTTATACTGTATTCCCGGGGGGATTGCCATGAAATGGTCCGACGATTATAAAATCGGTCTGGCGGCGGTAGATTCGCAACACAAACGGCTGTTTGAGTTAATTGGGGATCTTAACGGCGCCTTGCGTGCCGGTCTCGGCGCGGCTCATCTGCAGAAACTGCTGACTGCGCTCGATCAATACAAAACCAGGCATTTTCAACTCGAAGAGAACTATATGAAGGAATGTTCCTATCCGGGACTGGAAGAGCAGCAAAACGCTCATGCCTATTTTACCGCCAGGTTTGCCGAGCTGGGCGAGGAATTGCATCGAACCGGAATGACCTCGGCAATGGTTAATGCCGTAAAGGAAGAGTTGTCGCAATGGATTCGAGAGCATGTGATCGGGCTGGATATGCAGTTTGGCAGATACTATCAGAAGTGGAAAAAAGAGCAAACCGGAGAAGGCACAACTCCGGCAACGGAAATGTAAGCACGGAGTGGGCCGATTGTGCTGATGGGGATCCTGTTCAGTCGACTTTTCGCACAGATCTGACACAGTTCCGGCCATCTTTTTTGGCACGATAAACAGCCAGGTCCGCTTCTTTTATCAAGGCATCGATATCGGCAATAGCCGGTCCACTGCTCGCGACACCTATGCTGACCGAGCCGTGCCAGAAACCACTCCCGGCATTGACTTTCAGGGCCGCTACCTTTGTTCTGGTCTGTTCCCCAAGATAGAGCGCCCCGGCCATGTCGGTGTCGGGACAGATGATGAGGAATTCGTCACCGCCCAGCCTGCAGACGACATCATCGCTGCGCACCGCATGCTGCAGTTCCTGGGCGAGACGCTGGAGTACGGTGTCGCCTGCATCATGACCGTAGGTGTCATTAATGGCTTTAAAGTCGTCCGCATCGACCATAAGGCAGGAGTATTGGAGGTGAGTCTGGAACATTTCCAGGGCAAGAGGAAGGGGAAGGGGAAGGGAAGGCCCCGGCCTTTTGCCCTGGTTCGTCGATATGCGGCAATCTCTATCGGCAAAGAGCTGCCGCTGAGTTGTAAACGACGTATTCCTTGGTGCTGCCGTCAGTTACTGTTCACATACTGCACAACTTTTTCAACGGCATTTCTGTTGAGGGTCTGGGCGCAGTAGGTTCCTCCTTTGCTGGAACCGACGCCGTCTTTCCAACGCAGCAGATCTCCGCCATTCTCATTGAGCAGAACATAATCAAGATCGAGCGAGGCTGCGCCGGCACCGTAACCGACAAATGCACGAGCTGCACGGCTGCCGGGGTTAAAGGCGTCAACGTCGATGATGAGGAGTTTACCCATGCCCTTTTTGTAGTCATTTCTGCTTTTAATAAGGGTGGCGTTGAAACCGGAACGGTTCAGGCTCTGGATGATATCCCGGTCCATCCAGCGCATGACGATATCGAGCTCTCTTTGCTGATCGGCGTTCAGGCTGGTAAGATTGCCGTCAAGGGTCAAAACCGTCATATCCTGGCCTTTGCCGGGATTGAGGCTGATTTGTTTTTTGCCGCAGCCGCCGTTGAGGCCGACAAGCAGCAATATTGACAAAAACAGTACGATTTTTTTCATTTTTTCTCCAGTATGAGTGGTTGAGTGGT
>CAYUPL010000089.1:0-9419 GCA_964446655.1 uncultured Desulfopila sp. | reverse complement strand
CATTTTTGTCCACGAATTTCTTTTTAGCCAGACTGGCTTGCAGGGTTGACCAGGAAACAACCTTGTTTCTGCCTGTCTGTTTGGCATGGTAGAGTGCCTGATCCGCTCTGTCTGTTAGTGATTCGAGCGTGTCATCATTCTCATATTCCGCCAGACCGATGGAAATTCTAATGGGTATGTTCAGTGATGGACTAATGCCGGCCTCTACACCGAGGCGAATTCGTTCGGCGAAAATGGCGGCGCTTCGTTCAGTGGTTGCTCGCAGAAGAATGAGAAACTCTTCGCCACCCCAACGGACCGGTATGTCGTAAGGCCGGCATTTTTTTATCAGGAAGGCCCCGAGTTCTTTGAGGACGACATCGCCGAAATGATGGCCATGCGTGTCGTTGATATGCTTGAAATGGTCGATATCGAGGAACAGCAGCGTGAGTGACTCTTCCCGGCGCAGACTGCGGGCGCACTCATCGTGAAATGTGTGGGCAAAATACCGTCTGTTTTTTAAACCGGTCAAGGGGTCATGAGTCGACATTTCTTTCAGCTGGCTGATTTTCTCGTTAAGCTGGCGCTCTTTGTCGCAGCGTACTGTTCCCAGAATGCCGAAAAGAATACCAAAGAGCAGCGGGTGAGCAAGAAAAAACCATTGAACCGGAGAAGTTATGCTGGTAACAAGAGACTGCTCGATTCCGGCTGATCCGAGGGTGCGTATCTCGAAAAGAAGGGTAACCAAGGGGATGGGCAGCCCCCAGAAAAGGCCGAACCAGATATAAAGATTCCGAAAGATGTCGTAACTGTAGGGATTTTTTGCAGCGGCAAAAAACTCTGTTATCTGGTTCGGAACACTGATTTTCATAATACGCTGGGGTAAGAGGAAAGAGTGATGCCGGCTGGATAGATATTTTTTCCACCCGTCTGTACCGGTTGTAACGCACTGCATCCTGCGGCTCACAATAGAGCTTCTTTCCGTATAGTATCGATTGGTGGTTGTCTCGTCCAGAAATATCAGACATTATGTGAAAATTTCATTTTTAGGAGGCAGGATCATGCTGGACAACTGGGCCGCGCAGCGTGTCAAATATCCCCTGACCATGGTTGCGGCTCTGCTGGCGAGCAGGGGAGTAACGGCAAATCAGATGACAATGGCCGGCTTTCTCGTCGGAATGCTGAGTCTTCCTTTTCTCGCTATACAATGGTATGGCGCCGCACTCTTTTGTATCCTTCTAAATCGCCTTGCCGACGGGCTTGACGGCACTATCGCCAGGCTGACCACCCCTACCGATGGGGGAGCCTTTCTCGATATCTCCCTTGACTTCATCTTCTATTCAGCAGTGGTTTTTGGATTTGCCCTGGCCGATCCGGCCGCCAATGCCCTTGCCGCAGCCGCACTGATTTTTTCTTTTATCGGCACGGGCAGCTCGTTTCTCGCTTTTGCCATACTGGCGGAGCGGCGCAGGATCCGAAACATCCGCCTTGCCAACAAAGGGTTCTATTATTTAAATGGCCTGATCGAAGGAACGGAAACGCTTCTCTTCCTCGTCCTCTTTTGCCTGCTCCCCGCCTATTTCCCCATTCTTGCCTGGATATTTGCCGCACTTTGTTTTCTCTCTACGGTGAGTCGGCTTGTGTCGGGGTATCTTGCTTTGCAATAGTTCTGTCCATTGGTTGGGAATCCTACGAGAAAAGTGTTGGAAAAAGAGCAGAAAGAAGATAGGGTGTCAGGCGTAGAGTAACGCTTTTCTTTTTGAAGTTACTCTTTTCTCCCAAAAATCGACTCTCTCATCTTCAGACAGTGCGATGTCCAAAAAACTGACGTATGAACGCTTTCTCTGGTTTCACGGGCGCATCAAGGAGAAAAAATATCCTAATGCAACGCATCTCTGCGAGGAGTTTGAGATTGCCGAGCGTACCGCCCGTCGCGATATAGCGTTCATGTGTAACCACCTTGACGCTCCCCTGACATACAACCGGGCCCGGCGCGGATATTACTACACCGACGACACCTACGAGTTGCCTGCCGGTTGGATTGATGAAAACAATGTACTCTCGCTGGCTCTGGCGGTTCGTCTCGCCTCAACCATCCCCGACCGGACTCTAAAAGATGAACTCTGCCGTCTGATCGACAGGGTTGTCGGGCCGGATTACAGCACCGGCCGGCGGCTGTGCCATGCCCGGATCAGCGAAAAAATCTCGGTCAAAAATATTGAGTACGCCAGGGTCAACGAACAGTTTTTCCAACTGACTGTTACAGCCCTGCTGACAGACCTCCCCCTGCGCATCAGCTACCGCTCGCCCCACAGCGGCGCCGTCACAGAAAGAACAATCCAGCCGCTCCATCTCCTGCACTATATGGGCAGCTGGCATCTGCTGGCCTGGTGCGCCAGCCGCAAAGCGATCCGCAATTTTGCCCTCTCCCGCCTGCTGCAGGTGGAGACGAGCGCAGACACTCTACTTCTACCCGCCGGTCTCCCCCCAATCAAAGAATACACCCGCAGGCATTTCGGTATCATCCAGGGCGGAGAAACCCGAGAAGTGACTCTTCGTTTCTCCGCCAGGATAGCAAGCCGTATTCAGGAACAGGTCTGGCACTCTCGACAGCAGCTCAAATCCGACCAGGACGGCAGCCTGCTTCTCAGTTTCCCCACTGCCGATTTCCGCGAGCTGACCAAGGTTATTCTCGGCTATGGGGCGGAAGTGCAAGTGGTTGCGCCAAAAGATCTGCAAAGCCTGATAAAAAAGGAAATCAAAAAAATGAACAAAATATATTTGCTATGACATTATTTGGCCGGGTGGGTGTGGTATGGTGGGGAAGTAGATATGTCCAGGTGGATGTTGAGGATGCCCATGGGGACCAGAAAAAAAGCTCAATGTTTCAACTGACCAAAGATGAATCCGCCATCTTGAGGTCGGGATTTTCGCCTTCAAGCGGCAGGCAGCAAGGGCATTGAAGGAGACGAATCCTGCCTTTTGTCTTTACCAAACATGGAGCCATCATGGCCGTAACCGTATTGAACAGCTGGCAGATCGTTGGAGGCTCCATTTTTGGCGTAAAAGCCGTGATAATGCCATTTAACAGTTGCTGGCCGAAGAGGAAAAACCGAAAAGAAAGATCGGGTTTTAACGAGAGATAAATTACCAGCGGTTTTAAATTGGAATACATTATGGATTGTATTGCCCACCAAAGAGATTCTGATAAAAAAGAACAGACTGTAACGGAGCACCTTGTGGCTGTTGCAGAAATAGCCAAACAATTTGCATCAAATATCTCCCTTCCACTCTGTGGTCAACTAGTTGGATTATTACATGATATTGGTAAATACAGTAATGAGTTTCAGCAGTATATTCGCTCTGCAACAGGTCATATCGATCCTGATGCGGAAGAGTATGTTGATGCTAAAGACAAGAAAGGTAAAATTGATCATTCAACAGCAGGTGGTCAATTTATAAACAGTATTGCAAATGATAAAAAAGCATACTCATATTTGAAACAATTGTTATCGCTTGCCATTGTGTCACATCATGGTGGATTGATAGACTGTCTTGCCCCTGATGGTACAGACAAATATTCGCAACGAATAGCTAAAGATTTTAGCAAAACACATTTTCGCGAAGTGGTGGAAAAAGCGCCTGATGATGTAATTGGATTGGCGCGAGAACTTCTTCTATCGGATGAAATACTATGTGAAATAATGATCCTATTAAAAAAAATTCCAAAACAGACACAAAATATCTATTTAGGTTTGTTGTCTCGTTTTTTTCTTAGTTGTCTTTTGGATGCTGATCGAATAGACACGGCAGATTTTGAGAGTCCTGAAAATAAAGATATTCGTTTGGGTACTCGATATCCCGATTGGTCTAAATTTGTCATTGCACTCGAAAAACGTCTTGCCGAATTTTCAATTGGAAATCGAGTGGATGAAGTCAGAAGAGAAGTTTCGAAAGCATGCAAAAGAGCTGGCTCAAGGGATCGTGGTATCTATACTTTAACTGTTCCGACAGGTGGAGGAAAAACCCTTGCTAGTTTGAGATTCGCGCTTGAGCATACAGTGAAACACAAACTTGATCGAATTGTGTATGTAATTCCTTATACGTCAATTATTGATCAAAATGTGCGTGAGGTTCAGAATGTCTTTGCTGGTTTGTCAGAAGAGTACGGTGTTGAGCTTGTCCTCGAGCATCACACTAATCTTACACCGGAAAAGGAGACAACTGCACAACGATTAATGTCTGAAAATTGGGATGCCCCCATTGTTTTTACAACTTCTGTCCAACTGCTTGATACGCTCTTTAAAGGTGGGACACGTAGCGCCCGTAGAATGCATAATTTGGCAAATGCCGTAATTATTTTTGATGAGGTGCAGACCATTCCTGTAAAAACAGTGCATCTTTTCAATAATGCAATGAATTTTCTTACAAGGGTGTGTGGCAGTTCCGTAGTACTATGTACCGCCACTCAGCCACTTCTGCATGATGTTGACAAAGCTAAGGGAGCAATTCAACTGTCGCCTGATAGTGAAATAATGCCTGATGTTGCTGCACTGTTTCAGGAGTTGCGGCGAATCGAGGTTATTGATAAACGTGAAATTGGTGGATGCTCTGATGAGCGGATTGCGGATCTTATTAGAGAAGAACTTAATGTTACAGGCAGTGTCCTCACAATTGTGAACACGAAAAAGGCAGCAGCAAACCTCTTTAACCTCTGTAAAGATCTTGATGCAGAAGTTTACCACCTCAGTACTAATCAATGTCCGCAACATCGACTAGAGTTGATTGATCAAATTCGGGAGCGGGCACATCATGATTCAACTGTTCCAGCGGTTTGTGTCAGCACACAGTTGGTTGAAGCAGGGGTTGATATTGATTTCGGAACAGTCATCCGATTTGTCGCAGGACTTGATTCCATTGCCCAGGCAGCCGGGCGTTGTAACAGAAGTGGTAAGCGAAAAAAAACGGGGCGTGTTTTTCTCGTCAATCCGATTCATGAAAACATCGATATGCTCCCCGAAATAAAAATTGGAAAAGAAAAATGTGAAAGAGTTCTTGTGGAGTACGAGAAAGATTGCTCACAATTTGATGATTCCCTTGTAAGTCCAAAAGCCTTAACAAGATATTTTGAATACTATTTTTATGATCGCAGTGAAGATATGAGTTACCCTGTTTCAAAAGATGTTCATGTGCAGGGGGATACCTTACTTGAGATGTTGGGAGCCAATACTAAAGCACTGGATGTTTATAAACGCGCAAACAGAGAAGCGCCATCATTACCTTTTCGCCAGTCGTTTGCCACAGCAGGGAGGCTGTTTAAGGTCATTGATTCTCAAACACAAGGCGTGATTGTTCCCTATGGCAACGGTAAAAAAATCATTGCCGACCTGTGTGCTTCTGAAGATATAACCAGGGAGAAAAAATTGTTGAAGCAGGCACAACGGTACTCTGTAAACTGTTATGAGCAGACTTTTCGTAACCTTGCTCAAGCAGGTGCATTGTACAATATCGGAGAGAGTGGTGTGTATTGCCTATATGAGCAGCATTACAGCAACGATTTTGGTATTTCGGTTGCGCCTGTAAATAAGGATATTGATATTGCATATTGTGGTGTATAGCCGAACAAGGAGATAGCAATGAAAAATCAGGTTGAGTTTAAGGTGTCGGGAAAATTCGCGCTCTTCACCGACCCAATAACAAAGATCGGAGGTGAAAAATGCTCCTACCATATCCCCACCTATGAGGCGCTTAAAGGGATTTTGAAATCAGTGTATTGGAAACCTACTCTAATTTGGGTAATTGATAAGGTTAGGGTTATGAACCCTGTCCGTACGCAGAGCAAGAGTGTAAAGCCGTTGAAATATGGTGGGGGAAATGAGCTTAGCATCTACACGTATCTGGTTGATGTTGAATATCAGGTGCAGGCTCATTTTGAGTGGAACGAGTTCCGTCCCGATATGAAAGAAGATCGTGTTGACGGAAAGCACTTTAATATTGCAACGCGAATGATTGAGAAAGGTGGACGTCAGGATATCTTTCTTGGTGCTCGTGAATGCCAGGGGTATGTAGAACCTTGTATTTTCGGTCAAAATGAAAGCTTTTATGATGAAATAGATGAGCTAGGATACGGCCTTATGTTTTATGGATTTGATTATCCGGATGAGATAAATGAGCATAAGCTATACAGCCGTTTCTGGTATCCAAAAATGAAAAATGGAGTGATCGATTTTCCTCGGGCCACTGCAAAAGATACTATCAGGAAGTTTGTTAGAGATATGGTTCCAAATCCGCCAAAATCAGTCGGACTACAGGAGGGAGGTTTGATAGATGAGCTGGATTGAGAAGCTAAGAACGACCTATGATAACTGTAGTAGCGATATCGGGGTTGAATACAGGGATGAGAAAGGTGCCTTGAAATACCTTCTATTGCCAATTTGTCATACCAGTCAGAATGCACAGATTGATATCGTGCTTGATGGTGATGGTGGGTTTTTACGAGCCGATGTTGTGTCAAAGGACGGTAGTCAGCAAACTGTACTCCCTGCAACCGAGGGTTCTGCAGGAAGAGCTGGAAGTAAACTAGCTCCTCTTTCGTTAGGTGACAAGCTCCAATACGTTGCAGGTGATTATCAACAGTATGGTGGAGAGAAAAAAAGTGGTTTTGGAAAGTATATCTCTCGGTTGGAACGTTGGGTCAACTCTCCTTATGCCGTTCCTGAAATTAAATCTGTTTTTAACTATCTGCATAAAGGGAAAACAATTACTGACCTACTGACAGCCAAAGTGCTGTGGTGTGATCCAGAGACAAACATGTTCCCTCAAAAATGGGATGGAGAAAAGGAAAGTAAGCCAAAAATTTTCTCTGTGTTACAGGGTGATCAACTTGATAGCCTTGTCCGTTTCTCTGTTGAGACTCCCGGCAGGAAGCGATCCCAACTCTGGAAAAGCGATGAGGTCTGGAAGAGTTGGATCAAATATTACCTTGCTAATAAGGTGGAAGAAGATAATTTCGATATTGAAAGCGAGAAGGAACACCATTCACTGGATAAGACAGTTTTTTGTTATGTTGAAGGAAAAGAACTCAATTATGCGGGTAATCACCCTGCAAAAATACGTAATGCCGGCGACGGTGCCAAACTGATTTCTTCTAATGATACTTCCGGCTTTACCTATCGAGGTCGCTTTATTAATGATGAGCAGGCTTGTACCATTAGCTACGATATCTCTCAAAAAGCACATAATGCCCTTCGGTGGTTGATTGCCAAACAGGGTTATCGTGATGGAGATTTGGCGGTTGTTGCTTGGTCTCATGAAGGAATCGATATTCCAGAGTTGTTGAACGATACGGATGATCTTTTTGGAGATGATGGAAGTGACGAATTTGTCCCAAAAGATGTTTTATTCGATACTGCAGCATTAACCGGCCAGACGCTTGCAAGAAAAATTGCAGGTTTTTCCGTAAAACTAGGACCAACAGACGGTGTTGTTGTAATGGGGATGAACTCTGCTACTCCTGGTCGGCTTTCAGTCTCATTTTATCGAGAGTTAACAGGAGCAGATTTTTTAAAACGGCTTTTTGACTGGCATGAAGGTTGTGCATGGCTGCAGCGTTATTCCAAAGATAAAAAATTCTATGGTGCTCCTGCACCAAGGGATATCGCTTGGGCAGCTTTCGGTAAAAAGCTGGGAACAACCGGTAGTATCGAAGTTGATGATAGGATTAAACGGCAGACTATTGAAAGGCTGCTTCCCTCTATTGTTGATGGCATTTCCATTCCAATAGATATTGTTCGTTCTCTTGTCCGGTCTGCAACAAAACGTATCATATATGAATTTTGGGAGTGGGAGAAGATTTTGGGAATTGCCTGTGCGGTCTTCAGGTATTCGGAAAAAAAGAGAGGATATACTATGACACTTGAGAGAGAAAGGACGAGCAGGGATTATCTGTTCGGTCGTTTGTTGGCTGTGGCTGATTGTTTAGAGGGGTTTGCGCTGAGTCAGGCTGAAAAAGGACGGCCAACAAATGCAGCCCGAATGATGCAGAGATTTGCAGATCATCCTTGCAGTACCTGGCGTACCATAGATCTTGCTCTTGCACCGTATAGAGCTCGGCTTGGATACAAAGCAGCCAAATATGAAAAAGAGATTGTGGAGATTATGGATACTTTCATCCCTGAAGAATTCATTAAAGATAAAGCCCTGAACGGAGAGTTTCTTTTAGGGTATTACACCCAACGAGCAGAACTTACGAGGAAGTCAGAGAAACAAGATGATGGAGGAGATAATTAAATGAGCCTATCCAAAAAGATTGATTTCGCAGTTGTATTCAGAGTGAACCATGCCAACCCGAACGGAGATCCACTTAATGGCAATCGACCCCGAACAACACTCGATAGTTTTGGGGAGGTCTCGGATGTATGCATTAAAAGGAAAATTCGCAATCGTCTGAAGGATAAAGGGCAAAAGATTTTTGTTCAGTCTGATGATAATAAGGATGATGATTTTAAAAACCTTCGTGAACGTGCGGAATCTGTTCTTCCAAAAGAAGGGAAACCTGAAGAAAAAGCACAAGTTGCCTGCAAAGAGTGGCTGGATGTTCGGGCTTTTGGACAGGTATTTGCTTACAAGGGATCCGGCAAATCGAAAGGGGACGGTCTTTCAATAGGAATTCGGGGGCCGGTTTCAGTACATCCTGCTTTTAGCGTTAATACTGTTGAGGTCACCAGCTCCCAAATTACCAAAAGTGTGAGCGGCGAAGGGGATGGAGACAAGAAAGGAGCGGATACGATGGGTATGAAGCATCGTGTCGACTATGGAATTTACAGTTTTTATGGCTCTATGAATCCTCAATTAGCGCAAAAAACCGGATTTAGTGATGAGGATGCAGAGATCATAAAGTCAATCTTGCCAAAACTATTTGAAAATGATGCTTCTTCAGCTCGCCCAGAAGGAAGCATGGAAGTGCTCAAGGTTGTTTGGTGGGAGCACAGTAGTCGTTCCGGAGACGTTTCTTCAGCAAAAATCCACAGGAGCTTGAAGGTAATTTCCGATGGATCAATTGATATTGAGACAGTTGATAAAGGGCCGAAGCCTAAACTTATAGATGGATTTTAAAGTGGATTGTCCAAAGAAGAATGTTGATAAAGGCCAAATACTTTTCTATGAATTGGTTAATGGGAAGGATAGAATTGCCGTCCATCTTACCGATGAAACTGTCTGGCTATCCTTGAATCAAATGGTTGATTTGTTTGAGAGGGACAAATCGGTTATATCAAGGCATCTCAAAAACATCTTTCGGGATGGGGAACTGGCCAAAGAAGCAGTTGTTGCAAAAAATGCAACAACTGCTTCCGATGGGAAGATTTATCAAGTCGAATATTTCAATCTCGACGCCATCATTTCTGTTGGTTACAGGGTGAATTCCAAGAGCGGAACCCAGT
>CAYUPL010000088.1:0-11431 GCA_964446655.1 uncultured Desulfopila sp. | reverse complement strand
ACTAGTACTGGATGTTTTTTTCTAAGAAGTAAGGCCAGCCACCTTCTCTTTTACAAGTAGCTCGCCTTACCCCGCATCTAGGTTTTTACCTGTTCTCACCTCATTTCGAGCTCCATCCCCTCTCTCGCATCCACACCAAGTCGGCTGATATACAAGCTGATCAAATCCGGTCTAAAGTTCTTTCTGCAAATATGGTATAGTAATTTTTGATTGCAACAATGCTTAAGCGTGGATGAAGCTTACTCTCAGGTGACTAACAGGAAAAACATGGCAATTTATAATAGAGACGAGATCAGAGACAATTGCGGATTTGGGCTGATTGCCCATATGTCCGGCAAGGCCAGCCATCGTATTGTACGCACGGCCATTGGCGCCTTGAGCCGAATGAGCCACCGAGGGGGTATAGCAGCAGATGGACGGACCGGTGACGGTTGCGGCCTGCTGATGCAGAAACCCGACAGCTTCTTTCAGGCCCTGGCCGCAGAAAACGGCTGGAATCTCGGCAACCGCTACGGTGTCGGTATGATTTTTCTCTCGCCCGATCAACAGAAGAGAGAAAGGGCGGTTACTCTCATCAACGAAGAGCTGCAAAGTGAGACTCTCACCGTTGCCGGCTGGCGGGACGTGCCGGTGAACCCCGAGGTACTGGGGGAAGTCGCCCTCTCTTCAATGCCCGCAATCGCTCAGGTTATTGTCACCGGCCCAAGCGGCTGGGGCAGCAAGGATCTGGAGAGAAGACTGTATATGGTGCGCCGGCGCATCGAAAAGCGGATTGCTGATGATCCCGATTTCTACATCGCCTCACTTTCCAATGTGGTTACCATCTATAAGGGACTCTGCCGTCCCGTCGACCTGAACAGCTTTTATCCCGACCTTGCCGATTTGCGCATGCAGTCCTCAATCTGTCTCTTTCATCAGCGCTTCTCCACCAACACTCTGCCCCGCTGGCCTCTGGCCCAGCCTTTTCGTTTTCTCGCCCATAACGGTGAGATCAACACCATCACCGGCAACAGACAGTGGGCAGAGGCCAGATCCTATAAATTCCGCGCCCCGGTACTGCCGGATATGCAGGAGGCGGCACCCTTTGTCAACAGCAGCGGCTCCGATTCCTCCAGTCTTGACAATATGCTGGAGCTGATGCTTGCCGGAGGAATGGACATCTTTCGCGCTTTTCGCCTGCTCATCCCGCCCGCCTGGCAGAATCATCCGTCAATGGATGAGGATTTACGCGCCTTCTACGATTTTAACTCCATGCATATGGAACCCTGGGACGGCCCGGCGGGCATTGTCATGAGCGATGGTCGCTATGCTGCCTGCGGTCTTGATCGAAACGGCCTGCGCCCCGCCAGATACGTGATCACCAGAGATAAGCTGATCACCCTCGCCTCCGAGGTGGGGATCTGGGACTACGCTCCTGATGAGGTGGTGGAAAAAGGCCGGGTCGGCCCCGGTGAACTGCTGGTGCTTGATACCCTCACCGGACGCCTCTGGACCTCCTGGGATATCGACCGGGACCTGAAGAGCAGGCACCCTTATCGTTCCTGGATGGAGAAGAACAGCCGCAGACTCATCCCCATGGACGAGGTAGAGGATAGCCTGCGGGGCAAGGCCGAACTTGATCCCGACAGGTTGAAAACCTACCAGAAGATGTTTGGCTATTCCCGCGAAGAACTTGACCAGGTTATACGTGTTCTGGCCGAAAAAGGCCAGGAAGCGGTGGGTTCCATGGGTGACGACGCTCCCATTGCCGTGCTCTCCCATCAGCCGAGAATCATCTACGATTACTTCCGCCAGAAGTTTGCTCAGGTTACCAATCCGCCGATTGATTCTCTGCGGGAGAGTCATGTCATGTCGCTGGCCACCTGTATCGGCCGTGAACAGAATGTCTTTAACGAAACCCACAGTCACGCCAACCGGGTACTGTTCGATTCTCCGGTGCTGGTATTCAGTGAATATCAACAGCTTCTTCAACTGGAAGAAGATCATTATCGCTCAACCTTGTTTTCCGTGCACTACAACCCGGAACAAGGGTTGCAAAAAGCGATTGCCGAACTCTGTGAAAAAGCCGTCAGCGCCGCCGGTAAAGGCACGGTTCTAATCGTACTCAGTGACAGGGATATAGATGAGCAGAAACTGCCGATTCCCATGCCCATGGCCGTAGGCGCCGTACATCGGGCCCTGATCAACAACAATCTTCGTTGTGACACCAATATCCTGGTGGAAACCGCCGGCGCCAGAGATCCGCATCATTTTGCCGTGCTGCTCGGCTTTGGCGCAACGGCCATTTATCCCTTCCTGGTCTACGAGATTCTGGCACGACAGACCGCCGTGCATATACTTGAAGATGAGCAGGAAGCGATTAATAACTATAGAAAGGGCATCAACAAGGGTATCCTCAAAATCATGTCCAAGATGGGCATTTCCACAGTGGCCTCCTATCGCTGCGCCCAGCTCTTTGAGCTGCTTGGGCTCGCCGACGAAGTGGTAGAGCTCTGCTTCCGTGGAGCTGTGAGCAGAATCGGTGGAGCAGGTTTTGCCGATATCGAGAAAGATCAGGCCCGGTTGGCGCGCGCTGCCTGGAAACGCCACCTGCCTCTTGGCCAGGGCGGCCTGCTTAAATATATCCACGGCGGCGAATATCATGCCTACAATCCCGATGTGGTCGTCTTGCTGCAAAAGGCGGTAAAGACAGGAGACTATGAGGATTACCAGCTCTATGCCGACTGCGTCAACAAGCGACCAATCTCCAGTCTTCGTGACTTGCTGGCCTTCAAAAGCTCTGCAATGGTGATACCGCTTGACCAGGTGGAGGCAGCGGAAAACATGTATAAACGTTTCGATTCCGCTGCCATGTCCATTGGCGCACTCAGCCCCGAGGCCCATGAAGCACTGGCCATCGGCATGAACCGTCTTGGCGGTAATTCCAACTCCGGCGAGGGCGGTGAAGACCCGGCCAGATTCAATACCGAGCGAACCTCCAAAATCAAACAGGTCGCCTCGGGCAGGTTTGGGGTAACTTCGCATTATCTGATGAATGCGGAGGTCATCCAGATCAAGATGGCGCAGGGAGCCAAACCCGGTGAAGGCGGCCAGCTGCCTGGACATAAGGTTTCCGCCCATATTGCCGGACTCCGGTTTGCTCTGCCGGGGATTGCCCTTATCTCTCCACCGCCGCATCATGACATCTACTCCATTGAAGACCTGGCCCAGCTTATTTTTGATCTCAAGCAGATCAATCCCGATGCCCTGATATCGGTCAAGCTGGTATCGGAGCCGGGAGTCGGAACCATAGCCACGGGCGTGACCAAAGCCTATGCCGATTTAATCACCATCTCAGGCTATGACGGCGGCACCGGCGCCAGTCCGCTCACTTCGGTGAAATATGCCGGCAGCCCCTGGGAACTGGGGTTGGTGGAGGCACATCATGCCCTGGTGGAAAACGGGTTGCGCCACAAGGTGCGGCTCCAGGTCGACGGCGGACTCAAAACCGGGGCCGACATTGTGAAAGCCGCCATTCTAGGAGCAGAGAGTTTCGGCTTCGGCACTGCACCGCTGATCGCCCTGGGCTGTAAGTTTTTGCGTATCTGTCATCTCAACAACTGTGCAACGGGTGTGGCCACTCAGGATGAGAAACTGCGGCAGAATCACTTCAGGGGGATTCCGGATATGGTGATGAACTATTTCAAGTTTATCACCCGGGAAACGCGAGAGCTTATGGCTGAGCTTGGTGTGGCGAAACTGACGGACCTGATCGGCAGAACAGATCTGCTACAAAGTGTGACAGGTTTTACCGCAAAACAACAGAATCTTGATCTGTCCGGGCTGCTGCAGACGCCGACTCCATCCACACAAACGGCGCTCTACTGCCGTGAAGACAACACTCCCGAGGATACCGGCAAGCTCAATACGGCCATGGCCACGGCTCATATTGAAGCAGTGTTGAAAAATCGCGGTGACCAGGGCCGCTATCTCATCCGCAACACCGACAGGTCCGTGGGCGCGAGGCTTTCCGGTATCATCGCCCGTGAACACGGCCGAGACGGCATGCGAGGCGGTGACATCGAAATTGAACTGAACGGTACTGCCGGTCAGAGTTTCGGCGTATGGAACAGCCAGGGCCTGAACTTGTCTCTGATAGGCGATGCCAACGATTATGTCGGCAAAGGCATGTCGGGCGGCAAGCTGGTAATCAAACCGCCCCCAGGCGTATCCTATAAATCAAATGAGGCGACCATCATCGGCAACACCTGCCTCTATGGAGCAACCGGCGGCAGATTATACGCCGCAGGCAAGGCAGGTGAGCGCTTTGCGGTGCGAAATTCCGGAGCCAGGGCCGTGGTTGAAGGGATCGGCGATAACGGCTGCGAGTACATGACCGGCGGAGTCGTCACCATTCTTGGCGACACCGGCGTAAATTTCGGTGCGGGAATGACCGGTGGCTTTGCCTACGTCCTGGACCTTGAGAATCATCTGGCAAAAAGAACCAATACGGAACTCGTTGAAGTGCTCTCTTTGGCGAAACTCGCCATATTCCAGGAACACCTGCGTGGCATCATCAGTCGTCATCTCCAGGAAACCGGCAGCGACTTTGCCGAAATTCTCCTAGATGACTTTATCAACTACTGCCTGCGCTTTAAAATGGTCAAACCGCGGGCAACTGATATTAAAACGCTTCTTGGCCACCGGTACGGCTCCATCTCGGCAATGCAGACGGAAGCGGCATAGCCTCAGCCCCTTATGAGAGAATCATCATGAGTAAAAATGTATATCAGTTTATTGAAGTTGAGCGGCTTGAGCCACAAAAGAAAAGTTTGCCGAAAAGGGTTAAACTCTTTGATGAAATTTATCACGCCTTCAGCGAAAACCAGGTGCAGATGCAGTCGGACAGATGTATTGAATGCGGCAACCCCTACTGCGAATGGAAATGCCCGGTACACAACTATATCCCCGATTGGCTCAAACTGGCCTTTGAAGGACATATAATCGAAGCGGTGGAGCTCAGCCATATGACCAACAGCCTGCCCGAGGTGTGCGGTAAAATCTGCCCGCAGGAACGGCTCTGCGAAGGGGCCTGTACGCTCAACGATGAATTCGGCGCCGTCACCATCGGCAACATCGAATCCTACATCACCGAAACCGCCTTTGAGATGGGATGGCGGCCCGACATGTCCGGAGTGGTCATGACCGGTAAACGGGTGGCCGTTGTGGGAGCGGGGCCGGCCGGGATCGGCTGTGCCGATGTGCTCATCCGCAATGGGGTAAAACCGGTGGTCTATGATAAAAACCCGGAAATCGGCGGCTTGCTTTCCTTCGGTATTCCTCCTTTTAAACTCGACAAGCAGATGATGGTTCGTCGTCGACAGATTTTTGACACCATGGGGATCGAGTTTGTCCTCTCCACCGAAATCGGCAAGGATCTCGCTTTTGAGACCCTGCTGCAGGATTTTGATGCCGTTTTTGTCGGCAACGGCACCTACACCTCCATGATGGGCCACTTTGGCGACAGCGGACTTGCAGGTGTCTACGAGGCCTTGCCCTATCTTATCGGCAATACCTGTAAGCTTCTGGGATATCAACAGATGCATGATTTTATCGACCTCAGGGACAGACGGGTAGTAGTGCTCGGCGGCGGCGACACCGCCATGGACTGCGTCCGCACGGCCATCCGCCAGGGCGCCTCTGAGGTCACCTGCGCCTATCGCCGCGACGAGGCCAATATGCCCGGCTCTGCCAAGGAGGTGAAAAACGCCAAAGAAGAAGGTGTCCGGTTCCTCTGGAACCTGCTGCCGCTCGAGCTTGTCGGTGACGCTGGTAAAGTCGCCGGGGTGAAGGTTGTCCGGACCGAACTCGGCGCTGCGGATGCTAAAGGCAGAAGATCACCCGAACCGGTTGCGGGTTCCGAGCATATCGTCGAAGGTGACGCGGTTATTGTTGCCTTCGGTTTTCAGGCAAGCCCTCCGGAATGGTTAGCGAAAAACGGTGTCGAGCTCGATGAGCACCGTAGAATCAAGGTACGCCGGGATGGCGCATTGAATTTCCAGACCAGCAATGAAAAGATCTACGCCGGAGGGGATACGGTACGGGGCTCTGATCTGGTGGTTACCGCCATTGCCGAGGGCAGGCAAGCGGCGCAGAGCATTCTTGCTTACCTCGGTATTGAATAGCTGCACATATACAGGGAGAAAGTAACTACAACGGCGCAAATCAGAGTTTTGGCCATGCCGCCGACATTTACAGAATCATTTGGTGGGAGTACATATTGTACCGGAAGAGTAATACCCAGCAGGATTTCATATTTTATAGTATGAAATCTGCTGTTTGTCTCCTCATCGCCGTCATGTTGCTTTCCTGCGCGGCAGACCCCTCTCTTACCAGCCAGTCGTCGCCTGCCGAAAACAGCAGGCAGCATATGATCTACGTTGTCAATCATGGCTGGCATGCGGGTATCATCGTTCCCGCTGCAGACCTGGAGCAGAACATTCCCCAGTTACGGAAACATTTTAGCGGTGCCGACTTTTATGAAATCGGCTGGGGAGACCAAGCTTTCTATCAGGCCGGTGAAATAAGTACGACACTGGCCTTGCGGGCCCTGTTTCTCTCCAGGGGGACCGTTGTTCATGTTGTTGCGATTGCCGGCTCTCCTGTGGAATATTTCGCCGGCCATGAAATACTGGGAACCTGTGTCGGCAGCAGCGAACTTGATTCTCTTACTGCTTTTCTGGCGGAGAATTTCGCCTTCGGCGGCGAAGACGCTGTCATCAGACCCGGTCGGGGTATCTACGGCAACAGCAGATTCTATAAAGGTGCCGGCAGATACTCACTGCTCTACACCTGCAATACCTGGGCTGCTGAAGGATTGCGAAAGGCCGGGGTGAAGATTTCCACCTGGGGCACTACATCGGCAGGCATCATGAACGAGCTGCGGAAACAGAAACAGGCATGCACAGATACCTTGACAGAAGACACATAAAAGATGACTATGAGCCTGAAAGTCTGCAAAGAAAGAGGGGCATAATGGTTCCACTACCGGTTCAATGATCGTGAAACAGTGCTCTATTCCCCGTTACTTCTCCTCTAACAGAGTGAAATAATGTTTTCCGGTTTATCACAAATGGTAGTAAGGCCGAGCATCGCGGTTGATCTTGGGACAGCGAATACCCGTGTGTCTGTGCTCGGCAACGGCATGGTTGCCGAGCAACCTACATCAATCAATCTTGTCAACGATGATGTTAATGGAGTCGCTGACGACTTTTTTCGCTATATCAACAACAAACTGGTGACCTCACCTCTACGTGGCGGTGTGATTATTCTATTGTCTGCCGACCCCAGCGTGATTTCGATCCTGTTACCGTAACCGGGATAGATGTGATGAAAAGACGCGAGGGGACAATTACCATCGACGGCAAGGATATTGTTGATGCAGTGATGCCTGCTCTCGACAGAATTACGCACATGATTTGCTCCGGCCTGAAAAAAGTCCCGGAAAACAGGCGGGCCGAGATTGAAAATTGCGGGATCTGCCTGACCGGGGGCGGGGCCTGTATCGAAGGAATTGACACTTTGATAGCATTAAGAACAGGATTAGGGGTGAAGATAGCACCGGACCCAATACATGCCGTGATCAATGGTGCCACGCAGACATTGAATCACTGGAATGGCAACAAGTGCTGCTGGGAAAAGGATGCCTGGCCTAATCTTTCGACCTGAAGGTTTGTATCGGCAAGAAGGTATCCTGAAAAGGGTTCTTATTACGATATAAAGTTCTATATATCCCCGGAACTCCGCCAGTTATTCCCGGGTACCGACGAAATGGTGGTAGCGCGAGCATTGCTTGACCAGCTGCGTATGGCTGCCACATGCAACGATTCGGCCCTTTTCAAGAAAGCAAACCTGGTCGACGCGTTCCAAGGCTTCCCGGGTGTGCGTGATCAGCACCGCGCTTTTGCCAGCCAGATTCGAAAAAAGAGTATCGGCAAAGCGGACCCGGCTCACATTGTCAAGACCTTCAGTAGGCTCATCAAGAACCCAGATCGGCGCATTCTTCAGCAACGCCCTGGCCAGGATGAGCCGTCGCGCCTCGCCACCGGAAAGCCTGGCTCCCCCTTCTCCTGCCCAGGTTGCCAGCCCCTTGGGAAGTCTGGTGACAAAGTCGGCAAGCTGGGCCCGCTCCAGAGCATCCCAGAGTGTCTCCTCCTCGGCATGCGGATCGGCAATAAGCAGATTATCAAGCAGAGTGGCGCTGAAAATGTGGGCCTTTTGCGACACCAGGGTAACCATCTGCCGCAACTGGTTCTCGCTGAAGCTGCGGATATCCTCGCCACCGACGGTGATGATACCCTCGTCTGGATCCCAGAAACGATTGAGCAGGTGCGCAAGAGTGGTTTTCCCGCAACCACTCGGTCCAACCAGGGCGACGGTCGAATTCGCTGGAACTATAAGATCAATTCCTTCAACTACTTTTCCTGAATAACCGCCAGGATAGGAAAAACCGACATGGTGGTAGCAGATTGACGACTCCGCCGGCAGCGGCGCAGAGGTCGTCGGAAAAATCACCGCCTGTTCCGCCTCACTCACCTCAAGCAGACGACGCGCCGCAGTCCGGATCCGGCCAAGCATCTGATAGGCCAAAGGCAGGGGCAGCACCGCCTCGAAGGCGGCGAGCACTCCAAAGGTAATCAACGCCAGTACAGGCTCGGCAAAGCGCCCGCTCTGCGCCATGGGCTGGGCCGCATAAAGGGCTGCAAGCGCTGCCGACCCGCTAAACAGGGTGGTCAGAGCAATACCGCCGCCGCTGATCCACGCCATCTTCTCCTGGAGAGCAAGAAGACGGTCATTTTCCGCCAGGCGATCGCGGCGATGGCGCTGCTCGGCGCCGTAGACGGCCAGATCGGCTGCCCCCTGCAGATCTTCAACCAGATTGACGCGCAGCACGGCCAGCTGCTGCTGTAGCTCCCTGCCTACCCGATCACCGAGATGCGCGGTGAGCATGGGTGTCAGCAGTCCTGCGGCAACAAAAAAGAGAAGAAAAAGCACCGCCAGAGAAGGCGCCAGCCAGCAGAGCACACCTCCCACAGCCGCCGCCACTGCCACAGCAACCACGGTCGGGGAAAGCACTCTGACAAACAGCGTATCCAGAATGTCGATATCGGTGACGATCCTGTTCAGAAGATCGCCGCTGCGGTGCCGGAAGAGGTTCGCCGGCGCCTGGGGCTCAATACGCTGGTAGAGCCAGAGCCTTAACGCAGCAAGTAATCGCAGCGTCGTCTCGTGAGCAACCACCCGTTCGGCGTAGCGCCCGACTGTGCGCAGCACGGCAAAGCCGCGGATACCGGCACTGGGAGTATGAATATCAAAATTCTGCAGGGCAGCCAGACTTAAACCGGCCACCGCCGTAGCGCTGAGAAACCAGCCGGATACCGCCAGCAGGCCTATTGCGGCAAGCAAAGTGAATATGCCCGCGACAACTCCCCAGAATACCCATACGCGCTGCGGCCATAATAGTTTTACAAAGGGCAGAAGATCTTTCATATAACGGCCCTCCGTCCCATGGCCGCCAGATCGGCATAGACTCCATTCATTTCAAGCAATTGTGCATGGCTGCCCTGTTCAACGATTTTGCCCGCAACCATCACGGCAATGCGATCGGCCAACTGAGCGGTGTCCAGTCGATGGGTAAGCATGATCACGGTTTTGCCCTGCACCAGCTGCTTGAGACCCGCCATGATCAGTCGTTCATTTTCCAGGTCGAGCCCGGCGGTCGGCTCATCAAGAAGAACCAGCGATGCATCGCGGGCATAGGCCCGTGCCAGAGCAACCCGCCGGGCCTGCCCCCCGGAAAGCTGCATACCCTGTTCGCCAACGGGAGTCGCCAGTCCCTGCGGCAGTTGCCCGGCAGGCTCGAGAAGCCTTGCCTGTTGGGCCGCAGCGGCAATATCTTTCTCATTCATCTCAGGATTTTCCAGGGCAATATTCTCGGCAAGGCTGCCAAAAAAGAGTTGCGGCTGTTGCGGCACCCAGGCAATTTTCCGGCGCCACTCTTCGAGATCGAGATTGGTCAGAGGTTCCCCGTTGACAAGGATCTCGCCCTGCTGCAGGGGATAAAAGCCCAGGAGCAGATTAAGGAGTGAGGTTTTCCCGGCGCCGCTTGGGCCGACCACCGCCAGCCACTCACCGGCCTGAACCTCCAGGCATATATCGGCAAGCGCCGGTTTGCCGCGCCGGGCAAAACTGTGGCGCAGATGATGCATCTGCAGAGTTATCGGCCGGCCGGCAGGAATCATTGCAGATCCTGCTTGACGATTAACGCTCGGTTGCTTCATCAGCAATGCGCTTAGCTCCGCTGCGGCGCCAAGGGCATCGGCCCGAGCATGGTAATGAGTGCCGAGTTCGCGCATCGGCAGATAAAGTTCAGGCGCCAGCAAGAGCAGGAAAAGACCGCTGCGCAGGGTAAGCTGTTGACCGTAAAGACCAAAATCAAGATAATGAAGATAACTCAGGCCAAGAAACACCGCAGTCATGGCAATCGCCACCGAAGTGAGAAATTCGAGCACCGCCGAGGACAAAAAGGCCAGGCGAAGCACTGCCATTGTGCCCTTGCGGTAGCTCTCCGAGGATGCGGCAATGCGCGCCGATTCGTCCTGAGAGCGTTGGAACAGTTTCAGGGTAGTCAGGCCTTGCAGAGTATCAAGGAAGTGCGCGCTCATCCGCGAGAGTATCTGAAAATTCTTCTGGCTGAGCGATTCCGCTCCCCGGCCTATCATAACCATCATCAACGGGAATATCGGGGCGGTCAGCAGAAAGATCAGCCCTACCGCCCAGCTGACGCTGAAGGCGGCACAGGCAATCATCACCGGCACGATCAGGACCAAGATTTTTTGCGGCAGGTAATGGGCGAAATAGCCGTGCAGGGCCTCCACCCGTTCGAGTACTGTATTGGCCAGCGGCCCAGTCTGTTTCTCCTGGATAAGGGCCGGTCCACTCAAAGCGAAGCGCTCCAGTAGCTGCCGACGGACATGTCGACGCACCAGGGTAGAGGAACGCTGTCCGCTGATCTCCCGTCCCCAGGCCAACAGCGCCCGCAGGCCGATGACCGCACCAAGGAGCGCGAAGAACACCAGCAACGACTCGCGAGCGACGCCATCGATCACCGCGCAGTGGATGAGATGAGCCAGCAGTCCGGCCTGGATGATGGCACCCAGCCCAGTGCCGACGCCAAGCAGAACAGTCAGCCGTACCGGTCGACGACAGCAGCGTCGCAGGGTTTGCAGCCAGGCCAGAGCCATGGAATTGGAATCAGATTGCAATACCTTGAGCTTTTCCATATATGCCCACACCTTTCCTGGATGCCACTCCTTGCCACTACACATTATTTAAGGGTGAAGTGCTATTATTCTATCAGCTTTTTTCTGACACACAGCCACGCCTCACCTAG
>CAYUPL010000087.1:0-11592 GCA_964446655.1 uncultured Desulfopila sp. | reverse complement strand
TCCCCTTTAACAATCGATCCGCTATGACTATAGTAATGTCGTTTTCATCATATTTGTTATTGGTTCACCAGTCTGTTTGCACTCACATTTACGCCTGTTCACCTTAAACGACAGCACAGCACAACGAGGAAGGATTTGAAAGACAAGGTTCTTATAGCGAATCGAGGCGAAATAGCCGTCAGGATAATGAATGCCTGTAAAGATCTCGGCCTGGAGTATGTTGTTATATACACTGATGCGGATAAAGATTCTGAACATGTTTGGCAAAACAGCACCAGTGGCGCCGCCCAGAATGCCTGGAGAGTAACGAGCTATACCGAGCCCAACGATATTTTCGCCGTGGCTGATCATACCGGGTGCACTGCGATTCATCCCGGATACGGTTTTTTCTCTGAAGACTTCCGCTTTGCCCGCCGAGCAACCAACAGGGACAGGGCTCTGACGTTCATAGGTCCTAACTGGAACGTCATCAGAGATCTGGGCGATAAAATCAATACCAAACGGGTTGCCAACCAACTGGGCATTCCGACCATTCCTGGAACGGACGCCCCCATCTACAACGAAATGGAGGCCGAAGAAATCGCCCAGCATCTTCTTGATGATCAGCAGGATCAGGGGATTTCCAATCCATCCATTCTTATTAAAGCCGCTGCCGGAGGCGGGGGCATGGGAATAGAGGAAGTCTCCGAGATTGAGCAGTTCAGAAGAGTATACCGGCAACTGCAGAATTATGCCAAAAGACAGTTCGGCGACGGTGGTGTCCTTATCGAACAATGTTTGCGGGACTACAATCACCTTGAGGTACAGCTCCTCTGTTCCCGGCATGGCGAGAGGGTTCATTTCAGCTCAAGAAACTGTACCATACAATCAACCGGCCGCCAGAAACGGATCGAGGCAGCACCCGGTTTTCATGGTTCCTGTTTTGCCTACGAATTCGACGAGGCCGATGTGCTGCGCCAGATCGAAGAATATTCTCTCAAACTGGCCGACCACGTCGGGTACGACAATGTGGGCACCTGGGAATGGATTGTGTCGAGATCGGGTAAACCGTACCTGCTTGAAGTGAACACCCGCATCCAGGTGGAAAACGATGTTTCCGCCCGGATAAGCTATCTCAACGGCAGCCAGCCCAACCTGATTCGGGAACAGATCCGCCTTGCTCTGGGGGACAAGATCGGCTTTAGCCAGAAAGATATCGTTTTCAAAGGCGCTGCCATAGAACTTCGTATCGTAGCTGAAGATACCAGACGCGGTTTTGCCCCATGGATAGGAACAATATCCAGATTCAAGTTTCCCCACTATGACTGGTCGGTGGTCTACACCCATGTTCCCTTTGACAGACCATACACCATACCGAGTGACTTCGATCCCAACCTGGCACTGGCCCTCGTCTGGGGAGACAGTGTTGATGAGGCCAAAAAGCGTGCGATGAAACTTCTTAAGGAAACAGATATTCGTGGTAAAGACTCGAGCGGTGGAAAAATCATCACCAATCTCGACTACCTGAAAGAAAACATGAATCGACTGTTGACCTTTTAATGAGATCAACCAGTGAAATATAGCCATAATGAATGAACAACAGAAAAGACTCCTCAAAATTGAGGAGCGAATCAACTATCTCATCCAGATAAAAGATTTTTCCAATTGGGGTAACCTTGACGGTTTCAAAAAGAACTGTGATCGGCTCAAAGGCAGCGTCTACGAGCTCACCGATGAGCAGCTTCGCCTTGAGATCCGCAGACTCGATGAATCGATCAGCTTCCTCGAAGAACGAGCCGAAGAACAGCTGACCCCCATGGAACGGGTTCGGATCGTGCGGACGCCGCAGAGATTCAGCCTCAAAGATATTCTTGAGAACGTCTATGAGGATTATACCGAATTAGGCGGCGAAGGCGATGCCAATATAGACCCGGCCATGATCTGCGCCAAGGCGACCATTGTGCGGCGCATTAAAAACAAACCCTATACCGCTTCGGTTATGGTGATAGGCCAGGAAACCGGCCACGGTGATGAGTTTCGCAACGGTGGCTCCTGCAAGCCGGAAGGCAATATCAAGGCCCTGCGCTATATGAAAGTTGCCGAAACCGAGGGCGTACCAATCCATTTTTATATCTTCACCCCCGGCTCGTATCCGGTGGAAGAACATCCTGGAGCCGCCCAGCAGATTGCCCGCAACATCTATGCCATGGCAAAACTTCGTATACCAATGGTCTCCTTTATTTCAGAAGGAGGTTCAGGCGGCGCCGAAGCAATTGGCCTCTCGGACTATCGTTTGATGGCCAGTCACGGCTATTACTCCGTTATCTCTCCGGAAGGCGCTGCTGCCATTGAAGGGCGCGTCAAAGAAGGAGAAAAAGTCCCCAAGGAATTAATTGAAGTATGTGCCGATCGTCTTCGTCTGACCGCTGCGGACAATCTCAAACTGGGTACCATTGATAAAATTATTCATGAGCCGCCCCTTGGTGCGAAGCAGGATGATTTCGCTTTTTTTGCTAAACTGCGTGCTGAAATGATCAGTGCCACCGACAGAGTTGTGCTGGCTACCAAAAGCTTTCGTGCCTTCCGCAGCAACGAAATCATGCGCAAAAAATCAGAGACTCAGGAGATTCAAGTTGAAATCCCCTGGGATCTCAGCAAGGAAGAAATCAAAAAGCTTCTCCGGGTTCGGTCGTTGAAGTACCGCAAAATGGCCATGTCGGGATTTTCCGGTCAACTGAGCCAGTCGGAGTTCTATTACAATCGCTTTAAGGTCAAATCGGAAAAGGCCTATTATAACCTCCGCTACGATATTTTCAAAAACCGTAAAAAGCAGGTTCGCCGGGTGCTCAAGGAAGTCTCCGGTGAAGGGTCGGTGATGCTGAAACGAATCGTTGAGCCACTCAACGCCGTCCTTGATTTCTGGGATAAAAAAAGCGAAAAGAAGGCCCCCCGCCTTCTAACCGGCAGCGAAAATGGACAAATCAGCACTCCCAGGGTCGATCCACTTGAGTTGACCGACACCTACACCAGTCCACTTGCCAACGAAGACAGAACAGTAACCTGCCCCAATCATGAAAAAAGTGGTTGCAAAGACCTTTGGATTCCTGATCTTTACGGCGAATTCGGTGGCGTCTGCGAGACCTGCGGACATCATTTTCCCCTGGAACACCAGTGGTATCTGGAAAATGTTTTTGACCCCAACTCCATTCGTTTTTTCAACTCGGAAATTACATCACATAACCCACTCCGCTACACCGGGTTTTCCGAGAGGCTTGAGTTTGCCAAGAAGAAAACCAGGCGAAGTTCCGGCAACATGACCTTTACGGCCACGGTGGACGGCATTCAGATTGTCACATCAATGCTCTATTCCGACTTCCGCAGCGGTACCGTCGGCTCCGCCGAGGGGGAAAAATTTGTGCAGGCGTGTAAACTGGCAAAAAGAAAGAAGAGGCCTCTGCTTGCCTATATCCATGCAACCGGTGGGATTCGGATCCAGGAAGGAACGCTTGGCGTTATTCAGATGCCGAAATGCACCATGGCGGTGCGTGAGTATATCGACGCCGGGGGACTCTATATCGTAGTCTACGACAACAATTCCTATGCCGGCCCTGTCGCTTCATTTCTGGGTTGCTCGCCATACCAGTTTGCCATTCGTTCCAGCCGGGTCGGCTTTGCCGGCCCACGGGTCATCCGTGAAACAACGGGCATCGATATCCCGCCGGATTACCACTCAGCCAGAAATGCCCTGAAAAGAGGTCATATCCAGGGAATATGGGATCGCAGAGATTTTCGCAGAAATCTGCATAAGGCCCTGCTGACCATGGGCAGCCCAAGCCTCTACTATCGCTGACGGGTAAAATGGTCCCCCAGGAACCTATCGGAGCATAGCGAAGCACGGTGCACACCACCATGGCACCTTGCTTCGCGCCTCGCTTTCTCGGCAACCCTGCGGGCTCTATTTAAAGTTTACTCCTGCAATTGTCGCAATACCTTCTCCACACTGAAATCATACTTTCGCAGCTGTGGGTTGTGGATTTTGGAGAATTGTGTAAAGTCGATGCGATGCCATTCCTGCCGATTCAGTAAGCTGAGATATTTTTCTACATTGTCATGCTCTATCGGCACCATCTGCAACTGCAGATCTTCCCGGTAAAAATCTCGGCCATGGTGATAGTCATACAGCATAACCAGAACCCAGGCCCCATCCATAAAATGGCCGCCCACCGTGGTGGTCAGGGTGTCAGCCTGCACCCGGGATATGGCATCAGGATGCCAGCCACATCCACCAAAAAGAACATCTTTTCCGGGTTTTCTGCCGGCGGATAATGCAGCACCCATAGCACCAAAGGCCGTTGAATCATTCACACACCATACAACGGCAACATCGGCATACCGCCGAAAAATACCTCGCCCGATCTCTTCCGCCCGCAAGGCAGTCCAATCACCTGAAAAGACCTGCAGTAAAACGGCCTGGTCTTCGAACTCCGCCACTGCAGCCCGCAACCCCCTCACTCTTTCAACAGAGGCATGGGTCAAATGGGCGCCGGCTATGGCGACAACCGGCACCTTGCCGTCCTGCCGCCTTAAGTCGAGCTGTAAAGCCTGCCTTATAAGCGCCTTGCCCATCTGGTAGCCTGCCGAAAAGTTGTCAGGTATGAGCTGACCAATCCAGTGCGTATATTTTATCCTGGGCTGCCGGTATTTGGCGCTATCTTTTGGATCAACAAATCCATTGCTGAAAAGAAAAGTATGGACCTTGGCCTGATCCGCTATTTGTATAATTTTTCCGGCATTACTTTTTTCGTTACCGGTGATAAGATAGTGGGGAGGCTGGGGCCTGTGCACGACGTCTTCCGCCTGTTCAACAGTGAGGAAATGATCCCAGTCCGAAGTAATGACCTCCAGCTCTATCTGAAGATCCTCAGCGGCCGCCCTCATAAAATCGATCGTCATCTGCCAAAACCAGTGTGTTCCGCCGGGATTAAGCAAAGTGACTCTGATCGGTTCAGCAGCAGCATTAACAGCGCACAGGAAAAAAACGACAACAAGCAGTATTTTTTTCACTTTTCACTCCCTGAAGGTGTCGGTATATGTTGCTACTTGAAACGTATTCGAACACATCCGTTGTGTGCTATATACTTCTGGGGTATTCTATCAGGACATCAAAGTCAAGGGTGAATCCAGCTCTTCTTTTCGGACACTGGAGTTCCTGTTTGCTCAAATTTACAACAACTCTTCTTTCGCCTCTCAATCTGCGCTAAAATATATTATACTGCCACCGACGCTAAGCTAGAGTGTCTTCACTTCATTGTTTTACGATTTTTTATAGAGGTAAAACAAGAAGAAGATACTAAAAAAAATTCTGTTTCGCTGGACCGGCAAGGGAGTACCTTTTTGCGTTCTTCAAAACCAAACGACCAACCGACACCACAATACCTGGAACCGGAACTGCACTTTTCCAGCAAAAATATCACCATCAGCGGATCCCAGCCCGAAGAACACGTCAATGTGACCCAGTTTATCCGCCAGGGTACTCTCCTGGCAGACTTTCCTGATTACCCTTCATGGAAAAAAAAAGGCTACCTCAGATCTCCTCTGCAGGCTGGTGAGGGTGTTGAGTTCAACGAAGATATACACGCTTTAGTCGCCGCGCTGTCAGGCTATCCCCGGATACAATTCCTGAAACAGGAGGAAGGGCCCGATCTACTCACACTCCATATTATTCCCTTTGTGAAGATTTCCCACAACAAGATGCAGGCATCCTTTGTTCTCCATCCCGTCTTGAGCGACGCCCCGTCGCTCAAAGATGAAAATCTGACGGAATTGCTGGAAGAGGCCGGAGTTACCGCCGGTATCGATGACAATGGTGTGCAGAAAGCCCAGAAACTCATCGACGAATCCTGCGACGATTTTGTTGACATTCTTTTCGCTGAAGGGGTATTTCCAGGAGAAGGCGAGGACGCGTCCCTCCATTTTGAACTGGAGATCGGCCCTCTGGCGGGCCATCTCCTCCCCGACGGCACCATTGATTTCCGGGACCGGAGGATCATGGTGGGAGTCAAACAGGGGCAACATATTGCAACGAAAATCCCAGCTGTTCCCGGTAAAGAAGGCTACAATGTCCTTGGTGAAGTGATCGAATCGAAATCAGGCAAGGACATTACCGTCAAAGTTCAGGGAGACGCAGAATTTCTTCCTGCAGAAAACCGAGTAATAGCGACCGCTGACGGGGCCATGAGCGTTGTTAACAACGACACCATCAGAGTCACCTCCAAAAGCACCATAAAAGGAGATGTTGATTACAACACCGGTAATATTGAATCTGAACATCACGTCATTATCAGCGGCTCTGTGCAACCTGGATTTAAAGTAAGGGCCGGTGGAGACCTGGAGATTGGTGGCGCAGTCTCGTCGGCTGCCATTCACAGTAATGGAAACCTCGTCATTAAAGGGGGCATAACGGGACAATCCTCCATTATCACCTCGGGCGGTGATCTCGATATTCATTTTATCGAGAGAGGAGTTATGAAATCCGGCGGATTAGTTGTCATACGGAAACAATGCTATTACAGCTCCATAGAGGCCTCCTCGGACATCCGCTGCCACAGAAATTCATCCATCCTGGGTGGTATTCTTCTTGCCGGTGGGAATCTTACCGTCGGCAATGTCGGAGCCGAGAACTGTGCCGCCGCCACACTTGGCGCCGGCATTGATCCCGGCCGCTATCTTCTCTACAAACAGTTACAAAAAGAGTTGCAGCAACAGCAGGAAGAGATTATTCAGACTCTGCAACTCCTTGGCCGAGGCGCCAGACCGAAAAAGATTCGTAAGATGGAAGAACGTGCTCTGCAAACCAAGATGAAACTTCTCAAACTCAACCTTATTCCAGGCACCGAACTCTACTCTCGCGTTGGAAGCGGCAAGGAGCGCGACGAACTTGAGGAAGAAGATCCTCTCTATCTGCAAAATGTCGATATCGAAAATATCCGCATCGAAGTGTATGGAAAGATGTATGCCGGGACGAAAATTCTGCTCGGCAATCGAGCCGCCACCCTGGCAGGCGATGTGGAAAAGAAACGTTACCGGCTCAGTAAAAATCTTAAACGCATAATGGTCATCCCGCTATAATTACCTTGAAATCACCCGATACTTCTCAACAATCATTCCCCTACACCCCTCCCATATCCGTCGGCCTGTTTGTCTGGGCCTTTGGCGCGGTTTTTTATCTGCTGGGGTTTTTCCACAGAGTGGCTCCGGCTGTTATCACCGGAGAGCTGATGCAGGATTTCAATATCAGCGCGGCCGCCCTGGGTAATCTTTCCGCCTTCTATTTCTATAGCTATGTAGCCATGCAAATACCCACTGGAATTCTGGCGGACCGCTGGGGACCTCGTCGACTTCTTACCATGGGCAGCCTGATTGCCGCTGCAGGAGCTGTCCTTTTTGGACTTGCTCCAAATATCTTCTGGGCTGCAACCGGAAGGCTGTTGATTGGCGGATCCGTTGCCGTAGCTTTCGTCTGTTTGCTGAAAATCGCGGCGAACTGGTTTGCGCCATCCCGCTTCGCTTTGATTTCCGGCCTCGCTCTGTTTTGCGGTATTGTGGGTGCCGTAGCCGCCGGTGCACCTTTACGCATCATGGTTGATCTATACGGCTGGCGCCATGTCATGTTGTTGTCTGCCGCCGTAACCCTCCTGGCCGGTTTGGGCACCTGGCTGTTTGTCAGAGATAATCCCCGGGCAAAAGGCTATCGCAACTTCAGCACTTCCCCCAAAAAAGGTCACAGGCAGGGCAAAGCAAGTATTATTGCCGATATCCGCCATGTCTTTACCTATCGCAACACCCTCTTATTGTTTATTATCCCTGGAGGTATCGTTGGCACCGTTTTAACCTTTTCCGGTTTATGGGGTGTCCCCTATCTGACAACCATGCATGATATTTCACCTGCAGAGGCTGCCTCACTCACCTCTGCATTACTGGTTGCCTGGGCCATTGGCGGTCCTTTTTTCGGCTGGCTTTCCGACAGGGTGAAGAAACGCAAAAACATCTATATTATCGGTTGTGGAATTTCCTTGCTCGGTTGGATTATCATCATCTTTATGCAGCGTATTGCGCTCATCCACCTTATTCCTGTTCTGCTTGTCACGGGATTTTCTTCAGGGGTTATGATCATCAGCTTCGCCTTTGCCAAGGAATCCGTGCCGATCCGTCTGGCAGGCACAGTCTCAGGAGTGATTAACATGGGGGTCATGCTCGGTCCGATGATACTTCAACCCGCCGTCGGCTGGGTTTTGGACCGTCTCTGGAGCGGCGATGTCTCGATGTCTGTTCGAGTCTATGATGCAACGGCGTATCGCAGTGGTTTCGGGTTGATGCTCATATGGCTTCTCCTTTCGCTGGTGCTGCTGCTCTTTACTAAAGAAACCGGTTGCCGACAGCTAGAAGAATAGTTCCGTCACCTCTGCCGGCATCAATTGTTGCCGACAATCCCGACATTTGCTCCCGCAGACTACATAAACGTCTTGTCCGAATAAAAACAGCATGATAATATTACTGCATACGTCCATTTCAGGCAGTATAGTAAACACCAAGCAACCAGAATGGTTTTTTTCAACCCCTACGAGGCAAGAATGAACATACCGACGATACAAGTGAACAACATCCTTTTTCCCACAGACCTTTCCGACAATGCCCGCTACGCCTTTGCCTATGCCGTCAGTTTGGCAACTCTGTACCGGGCGAAAATCACCCTGCTCCATGTCCTGCCGGAAGAGCAGAAAAACTTAGATACACATCTTTCCGGGTATGTGCAGAAGGAAAAATGGACCGAGATCAAGGCTTCCCATTATCAGCAAACCAGAGAATCTCTGACCGGTAAAATCCGGCACCACAACTTGATGCGTGAAGTGCAGAATCTCTCCCCCGACGAGGGCGGTACCTCCGAAATGGCTGACGAAATCGTCATCGAACATGGCAAACCCGCCAAAGAGATCCTTCGTCAAGCCGAGGGGCGCAACTGTGACCTTATCGTCATGGGCAGCAGAGGACATTCAACTCTGGCAGGTGCGATACTTGGCGGCATTACGGAACGTGTCTTGCGGAAAGCAAGTGTTCCGGTATTAGTTGTCCGACTTCCGGAAGACGACTAAAGAGTGGCGTGTTCTCTTCAAATATTGAGACAGTTCTCTGACCGGTAAAAAATGGAGGTACACCACATGCGGGTGGCCAGCGCCCCCATTCCCCAAAAATCGAGGCGTTTGAATTTCCTGGCCTGCAGATAATCATACCCTTCCTGATACTCACTCCGATCGCTATTGTCCCAGACGATGACGCCATCGGAGTGCAATGCTGCTATAGAGTTTCCGGCGCAGGCAACCCTGTCCCGGCCGTCGATGACAATTATATCAAACGCATCAGTATATCTGCTGATTTCCGCGGCATACTCCCTGCTTCCACCTTTCGCCCGCCGGAGAAGATAGCTGGTGTTCGAGGGCACCCTGTCTCGAAAAGAGGCATACCATTCCTTGTCATGTTCACAACTCACCAGTTTTGCCACACGGTCGGCCCACCAGAAAGTTGAATTACCGGTACCGTACTCAAAGACCGTCATCTCGGCAAAAACCCTCCCGGCGAGAAAGGCCAGAGCAGGATAGGTGATCCACGGAACCGGCCTTCCCTCAACATCGACAGCTTCCCTGGCGACCATCGAGCGGAGCCAACCTGTTTTGAGAAGATATCCAGGTGAGTCCGCAAACACTTCAAGCAATGCAAGGATTCTTTCTCTCTCCAAAAGCTTCTCCGTTTCAAGTCAGATAATGCGGCATTACCAACATCTCTGCAGCAGAAAGATGTTCTATTTTTCTTTATTTAGCATTGTTTCCCGAGCCTTGCAAGCAGCTTTCCCCCATTCCTGCCGAGCAAGGACAGCACTGCTGTCATTTCTGAGAACTGAGTACCAGCTTTACTCCTAACAGGAGAAGCGCTCCGCCCATCATCCTTTCAAACCAGTGCCCTGCTTTAGAAAAAAGGGCGCGGACCGAATCGTTGCCGAACAATAAAGAAATTCCTGCAAACCAGAGTGCCGTTGCCACAGCCATATAAACTCCATAGAAAGCCTGCACGACAAGAGGTGTACCGGGAGCAATTACCACGGTAAAAAGAGAAAGAAAAAAGAGCGTAGCCTTGGGATTGAGACCATTGGTGAGAAAACCTGTCCAAAACGCCTTTCCAATCCCCGGAACATCGTGTTTTTTTCCGGAGTGGATCCGCGTCGATGACGGTTTGGCACGAAGCGCCTTCCAACCGATGAAAACGAGGTAGGCTGCACCGAGAAATTTCATGACAGTAAAGGCGACAACAGACTGCGACACGATCACTCCTATCCCCATCAGGGAATAGCACACATGAAGAAAAATACCTGTTCCGACCCCCATACTGGTCCATAATGCGGTTGCTCTGCCATAGGTGACGCTCTGCCGTACAACTATGGCAAAATCCGGTCCGGGACTTGCCACCGCCAGCAGATGAACAAATGCGATGGTCAGAAACTGCGAGAAATATGGTTCTATCATGTCGTCTATAAAAATGGCGCCTTTTTTCAGCAGGAAAGAGGATCAATATGGAGTGCAAAGAAGGGGAATGCACTCCATACTCCTGAACGACAAACTGTGCAGATATCCCGCCTGTTGACGGGATATCCGGCAAGACTTAGCCTAGAAGAGCTGAGGCCGGGGTATATTCCAGGGCAAAAGCCTCGGCAACCCCCTGGTAGGTTATCTTCCCGGCAACAATATTCAAGCCCTCGAGAACGGCCTCGTTTTGGCGGGCGTATTCCTGCCAGCCCTTGTCGGCCAGAGAGACGGCATAGGGCAGAGTGGCGTTGGTTAGTGCCATTGTCGAGGTAAGCGGAACGGCACCGGGCATGTTAGCAACACAATAGTGAATAATGCCGTCTACTACATAGATCGGATTGCCGTGAGTGGTCGGTTTTGATGTTTCGAAGCAGCCACCCTGATCTATGGCAACGTCGACAAGTACCGCACCCGGCTTCATCCCACTAAGCATTTCTCTGGTAATGAGCCGTGGCGCCTTGGCGCCATGCAGTAAAACGGCACCGACAACAACATCTGCCTTCTCCGCCAACTCACGTATCTTGGTCGGCGACGACATCAGGGGAAAACAATTTTTGGGCATTACTTCGGAGAGATAACGCAGCCTGGGCAAACTCGTATCGAGCAGATAGACCCTGGCGCCGAGACCGCAGGCCATCTGGGCCGCGTGAGTACCGACAACCCCACCCCCAATGACAACGACGGTTGCCGGATCAACTCCGGGTACTCCACCAAGAAGGAGTCCGCGGCCACCCTGCGTTTTTTCAAGATATCGGGCCGCCTGCTGGATAGCCATCCTTCCCGCTACTTCACTCATCGGGGTGAGCAGCGGCAGTGTACCATCGGGGTCCTTTATGAGGACATCCCTTGTTGCTGTTTGCTTCCTTCAGAGCAGCACCAATTGCAAAAAACCACGTGATTCAAGCCGGACATGGTGACACAATTTTATTTCTGATTACGTATAATCCTCAGCCATGATCTTTTTGTCCGGGAGACAGATTTA
>CAYUPL010000086.1:0-12312 GCA_964446655.1 uncultured Desulfopila sp. | reverse complement strand
ACATCGAGAGCATATTCAACGTAGCGTTCATAGCCCATGCCGGACTCAAAGACGAAAGGCAGCATGCCGCACCGGTCAGGATCGGTATCTCTCCAGATGGCCGAGCGGTAGCTGAGCCAGCCGTTCGGCTTACCTTCACAGAACGGCGAATTGGCAAACAAGGCGGTAGCAAGCGGCTGAAGCGCCAGTGCAACACGGAACTTTTTCACCATATCGGCTTCACTGCAAAAATCCAGATTAACCTGCACCGTCGCGGTCCGCACCATCATATCCAGACCAAGCTTGCCGACGCGCGGCATATAGTTTCGCATTATCCGATAACGCTCCTTCGGCATCCAGGGCATTTCATCACGGCGCCACGAAGGCGCAAAACCGGTGCCGAGAAAACCGATCCCCAGGGGTTCGGCAACACCTCTGACCTGTCGCAGATGAGTCTGAATCTCTGCACAGGTTTGATGCAGATTCTCCAGTGGTGCTCCGGAAAGCTCAAACTGGCCGCCCGGTTCCAGGGTAATGGACTGTTCGTCCCGGTGCAGGGCAATAACGTTGCCGTTTTCCTCGACCGGCTCCCAGTCAAACCCGGCCTGGAGTGCCTGCAGCAGAGTGGCGATGCCCGGATGGCCGTCGTACCGCAACGGCGTAAGGTCTGCAAGGTGAAAACCGAACTTCTCGTGTTCCGTACCGATTCGACGGTTTTCCGGCTTTTTAGCGCCTGACTCAAGATAATTAACCAGTTCATTCTGGTTTTCAATAGGTAGTGTCGCCATACGTCTCGCTGGAAAAGTAGAGGAAGACGGCTGTTTTCCGCTGCCGCTCAAAGATGATGATCATCAGGGAGACAAGGTTATCCTGCCTGCGGCAAAGAATTCTCAACTTCTCCCTGTTGTGCTATTATATGCAATATGATCAAGAAAACAAGCCCACTATGCTGATGCAAAGCAACCAACATCTCTATGGAGTTCATCATGTCCCGAATGTTCGCCTTCCTGAGCAGCCTGACCATACTCACTCTTCTGTCGGCCTGCATTTTCAAACCACAGTCCTTTGACGAAGAAAAATGGCTCAAAACGGTGGAAAACACGCAAACCGAGAACCTCTACATCGACAATTTTCACGATGGCATCTTTTTCAACCCCTGGCTCCTGCGGCAAGACCGTTCTTTTGCTACCTTTCTCAAATGGAGATTTTCACAAAAATCACCCTACAGCGAGGAGGCAAAAAACAACAGGCCCGCCGTTATCCCCAACCTCATGGAACGTATCGAAATGCTGGAAAGCGAGCAGGATTTTATCGCCTGGATTGGTCATGCCACCTTTCTGTTCAGGATACAGGGACAATACTGGCTCACGGATCCCATTTTCAGCGATCGTGCTCTTCTGCCCAAAAGAATTACTCCACCTGCCATTCAAGCGGAAGATCTTGCCGGTCTGCCGGGAAAGATCCACGTAATCATCTCCCATAGCCACTATGACCATCTCGACAAGGATTCCATCCGCAACCTGCCTGCGGATACATCTTTCTATGTCCCGGCGGGGCTGCAAGATTACGTGGCCTCTTTTGCTCCAGGACCAGTTGTTGAGATGAACTGGTGGGACGAAATCATTCTGCCCAACGGCACCAGACTCACCTGCCTGCCGGCGCAACACTGGTCCAGACGTGTTTTTCAGGGATATAACACCACCCTCTGGGCAAGCTACATGGTGAGTACAGAACCAAAGACCGTCTACTTCGGTGGTGACAGCGGTTATTTCAAGGGCTACAGCGAAATCGGCAAAAAATTCAACATCGACTACGCCCTGCTCCCCATAACCGCCTATGAACCACGCTGGTTCATGCACTACCCGCACATGGACACCCGAGAGGCCATTCAGGCCTTTGCCGATCTTGGGGCGCAATATTTTGTTCCAACCCAATGGGGCACCTTCCACCTCGGTGACAACCCACCGGGCCTTCCGCCACTGGATCTGCAGCGTGATATCAAAGAGATGCAGCTCGACCCTACCAGGTTCCTGATACTTGATATCGGAGAACTCCGCCTGCTGCATTAAGCAAAAGCGGAGCCAAAGGAAACAAATATATTGCAATTAACAAAAAAGAGACATATATGTTTCTTTATAGCAAAATAGAAATATATAAATTTCTTAATATGGGGAGCAAAGTGATACTCGAACAGCTCAAAACACGAAGAAAAAAACTTGGACTTTTACAGAAGGATATGCTGCTGCGCGTGGGAATTACAAGGCAGCAGTATAATCAGCTGGAAAATAGGGGGAATCCTCGCCTTGACACCCTTATCCTACTCGCCAAAGGGCTGGACATGGAACTTATGCTGATCCCGAAGGAAAAGCTCGATGCGGTCCGACAAATTCTCGAGGGGAGTGCCACGATTACTTCTATCGGGGAGGATAATGATGATGGAACACCATTGTCCGACGATCCATGGCGGAATATTCTGGAGGACCAAAAGTGACCGGCAAAGACAGTGTCAGCTTTCTGGAGCTTACCCTGCATGGTCATAGAATCGGCTTTATAGCAGGGTACCGATCCGGCAGAAATGTCCTCATATTTTCTCCGGAGTACAAAGAGAATAGCAGGCGGCCTACATTAAGCCTCACCACCCATCCCGGTTTTCCCAATGCAGAAACGTTACTTTCCAAACCCTGGGTTAAGCGACAGCGGTTGCATCCCATACTTTCCAATCTTTTGCCTGAGGGTGCCTTGCGGGAAATGCTTGCCCAGCGGCTCAAAGTACATATTGACGATGAATTTCGGTTCCTGGGGTATTTAGGTAGAAATTTGCCGGGAGCTCTGGTTGCCGCGCCATTGGCAATTGATGATGTACCAGCCTATGTTTTGCAGAATGATGATGCTCCTGAGTCGATAGAACTTTCATTTGAGGAAGGTGCACATTATTTTTCCCTGGCCGGGGTGCAGATGAAATTTTCAATGCGCCGGCAGGACGGACAATATCATATGGCAGCGTCTGACGAAAATGGTAATTGGATTGTCAAGCCCCCGTCAACACGCCATAAGAATGTTCCGCTGAACGAGTATAGTGCCATGCGTCTTGCCGGTCTCGCTGGTGTGGATATTCCAGAGATTCGGCTCGTTGAGGTGGGAAAGCTGGGTAAACTTCCTCCAATACAGCTACCTGACGAAAAATACGCCTTTGCCATACGCCGTTTCGACCGTCAAGGCGAAAAACGTATACACACCGAAGACTTTGCCCAGGTCCTGGTGAAGTATCCGCAAGAGAAATACGACAGCGCCAGTTACGAACAGATGGGTAAAGTGCTCTATAATTTCACGGGCAATGGTCTTGCCAATGCTCAGCAGTTTGCCAGACGTCTTCTTGTCAATATACTTCTGGCAAACGGTGATGCGCATCTGAAAAACTGGAGCCTGATCTATCCCGACACCATTATCCCGGAACTGTCGCCCGCCTACGATATTGTCACAACCAGAGTATATATGAGGGATGAGCGTAAGTTTGCGCTGAACCTGGGGAAAACGAAAGAATGGTATACAGCCTCTTTGGATCACTTTCAGATCTGGGCTGCCAAAGCGGATATTCCCTGGCGTGCTGTTAAACCCCACCTCCTGGAGACTCTCGATAAAGCCCGCACACTATGGCGGGAAGAGCTCACCAGTTTACCCATGGACGATGAACATAAAAAGGGGCTGCGGGAACATTGGCAGAATCTGCACAGTGATTTTTCCGTGTAAGCAGCTGGTGGGGTCACCCGACCTTCTATTCCGACAGACGCTGGTACTCTTCCGGAGAAAAGCTTTTCGGCACACCCTCGTAGGGAGTCATCCTGGTTTTTCTGTGCTGCTGAGCTTCCTGCATGGACTTCAAAACCTCGATGCTGCTCATCAATCCTTTTGAATACCTGGCCATTTTTATTGCCATCCCGGCAACTTGAGCCAGACCACTGACAAAATTGACATCACTGAGACTGAAGTCCCACGGCTCTGCGGTATATACCCGAAGAACCCCTAAAAGCTTGCCGTGCACCTGAACAGGAACCGACAATATCGAGGCAATTCCTTCCTGCCTCGCTTCATCGGGGTATTGCAGCCGGGGATCATTCAAGACATCATAGATCGCTACCGGGCCATCCTTCAGCGACTCCGCGATTGAGCGCAGAGAGCTGAGCGGTCCTTTTTGCAGATACTTGTCGCTGAGGCCATAGGAGGCCGCAACCTCCAACTCGTCGGTTTTGTGATTCAGCAGAAAAAGGGCACAACCTTTGATGCCAAGGGCTGTTTTGATTCCTTCGACCGTCATCAGGGCAACTTCTTCAGGCTCCTTGGAATGAGAAATGGCATTGGTGACTTTGATAAACGTTTCGTAATTGAGAATATGCTCGTTCATAATACCCCCTTTCCCATGGAAATACATTGAGGAAGAAGACCTTTTCCTCTTCCCGGCGACACTATCGCTCTCGGAGCTTGTCGAAGTACCGCTTTGTGACGAACCCACCATAGGCGGCACATTTCAGTGCATATTCCCTCTCCCCGTCTGATTGCCGATCACTTAATCGGTCGGTTCAGGGATATGTCACATCTCCTTCTTGTATTCTATCGAAGGTCGGAGCATTGTGTCAATGCAACAGAGTGGTAGGGAGGAAGGAAGTTTGCATAATATTCAGAAGAAATGGGGTCAACAAGACAGTCGCAGAAGTTCCGCCAGCTCCCTGCGATCCATCTGCTTGATTATTCCAGCTTCATCTTCCTGGATAATCGTATCTGCCAGTTCACTTTTCCTGCCGATAAGATTGTGGATTTTTTCCTCAAGAGTTCCGCGGGTGATCAACCGGAAAACCTGAACCACATGCTTCTGCCCCATCCGATGGACGCGGGCGGTAGCCTGTTCCTCCTTGGCCGGATTCCACCAGCGATCATAATGAATGACGGCCTGAGCGGAAGTTAGATCGATGCCGACCCCGCCCGCCAGAAGGCTGGCGCAAAATACGCGACAGCGGCTGTTATCGTTGAACTCGGCAATCATCTCCCTTCTTTTCTTTATCCCCATATCGCCTTTAAGGCTGCAAAAGGCCACCCCCATTTTATCGAAATATCGTTCTATCAATGCCAGCATCCCCGTATATTGGCTGAAAACGACGAACTTCATCCCGGCATCAAGGAGTTCCTGCGTCAACTCGACAAACAGATCCCATTTACCGCAGGCATATGTATCCACATCCAGGCTTCCATGAACCAGACTGGGATGATTGCAGATTTGCTTGAGCCGTGTAATCATCTCCAGGACATTCATGTATGGAATAGCTCCCTTGTCATCCTCCAGCTCCTGCACCACCGTTTTACGTTCGTCTATGACCTGCCGGTAGAGTCCCACCTGATCATCGCTCAGCTCACAGAGACGATTGTCTTCTATAATCTCTGGAAGTTCCGTCAATACCTGTTGCCTGTTCCGTCGCAGAATAAACGGCCTGATCAGACTGCCGAGCATCTGTTTCGCCTGGCGATTGTCGTCCTCGAACAGCGGTTGCACATAGAGATCGTTAAAGCGCCGCTCACTGCCCAGCAGTCCCGGCAGACAGATATCAAAGAGGGCATAAAGGTCATGCAGGGAATTTTCGATCGGCGTACCCGTGAGCCCCATTACTACTCGACCATTCAAAGCGGCAATGGCACGATGTGTCGCCGTGGTGCGATTTTTCAGATACTGAATCTCATCCAGTATAATAACGTCAAAGCTCAGATCCTGCAGCAACGCCGGATCCTGTCTGACTATACCGTAAGTCGTCAGGATAAGGCCGCTGCCTCTGACCTTATCAAGGTCGCGCTGCGCACCATAGTACACACCATAGCCCAACCCAGGATAAAACCGGTCGATTTTATCGGCCCAGTTCAGCACAACCGAAGCAGGACACACCACCAGACAGAGATTCCTGGCGCTGGTGTTGCGCACGATTTCAAGCAGAGCCAGAGCCTGGTGGGTTTTTCCCAGGCCCATATCATCGGCGAGCAGCCCGCCGATACCCATGCTGTAAAGGCGCATCAGCCAGGCAAGACCATTGCGCTGGTAGTCTCGCAGATGATCCGGAACCTCGCCTAGCGCCGTGTTATCCGTCCAGCTGCTGTCATCGAGCAGGTCTTTGAGGCGCTGCCGCACCTGCTCTTCTTTCTGGGTAATTTCGACCTCGCCGATAACGGCACTTACTGCCAGCATTTCCTGAAATCGCAGCCGGATCCTGCCCGAACCATCTTCAGCAAGGCGATTTTCGGCAAGATCATACAACCAGGTCAGCGGTGTATTTTCAATCTGCAGCCAGTGCCTACCCGGCAGACAGCTCAAGCCCTTTGCCCGGGCGGCAAGGATATCACTCAAACTGATATTTGTGTTGCCAAGGCCATAATGGCAGGAGATATAGCACCAGTCTTCATGCTCTTCAAAGCCGTCAATTATCAGCTGCTCAGGCAAGGTATGAACTTTGATGTTCAACACTTCCTCGGCGACCCTGTTTTCCGCATAATGCAGGGGCCCCTGATTGGCCTCGAGAAAAGGAGGTATCTCGTCGAAAGCAACGGTAAACGGCAGATCTCTGATGGCTTCATCCTGCAAAAAACCAAGCAGCGGTAAGGCGTTCTGCAGCTGCGGTTTCGCCGGCACCCCTTCGCTGGGGACACGCTTGACGGGCAGAAAGCCCTCTCTGGGCAGATAGTAGCCACCGGTAAATCGGGTTGGGCCAAGTTCCTGTTTGACCAGAACCCTGTCGCCTTGCAAACGCACACAGGGAACAACCTCCAGCTCGGCATTGCCGTTGAGACCCACCCGAAAAAACTCCACACCTTCGGGCAATATTGCCGCATCCTGCTGGTTGAAATCAATTTGCCGCACCAGGTTCCAGGCCCTGGCTCCCGGGAGAATAACCTGTATACCGCCCTGAGCATCTTCCGAATTAAGAGAAAGAGAAAAACTGAAAGTACCGGGAAGATGCCTGAATTCAGGGACCGTACTACCGTATAAACAAAAGATCATGCGTGCAAGCCAGATCCAGCAGGATGTGTCTTTCTGCCAGCCGATACTTGTCCTTCCAGCCTCCTCCAAAGCCCGTTCCCCAACAGTCATGGTTAAAATTTTCAACTGGTTGCCAAGCAGACTGAATGTTTTCGCCGTTTTACTGCCGGATTCCCGCTGTTCTCCCGGCAAGATCATGCCCGCCTGCCATGCCCAGGCGCTTGGTATGCGCACCATGACAGAACCGTTTCCAGAGGAAATCTCCCAGCAAACCGTCTCACCGCTGTTGCTCCATTTCGCCTCATAACTGCTTCCACCGAGCCAGTCGTAAAGGAACAGACCTATTTTCTCCCAGTTACCGCCCTTAAAGGCCAACGGCAACGGCAGCGCCTTTTCTCCACTTGCCGCTGTAACCAGGCTGAGCAGGGCAAGAGCGGCCAGGTGTTCGCAGCCATCCCGGCTGGAGCTGCCCCGGCAAAGGCCGCAATAGCCGTTGCGGATGACAAACCCCTGCTGCAGCCTTTTGCTCTTTTCAAACTGCATGGAAACAAGCGCATCCTCGTCGACGATTGCTCCGGCAGCATCTCTGACACAATAAAACCCCCTGAGCCGCTCCTGCCTCAGAAGCGCCAGCCCCTGATTAAGCACAGTCTCCCCGAACCAGGGCTTCAGCAACACCCTTTCCAGCACCGGCATCTCCGCCGGGATATTCGTAGTATCAAAATTGTACATATCTCAACACTTCATAAAAAAACTAAAAATACAAGCCCATGCTTGCAATACCGACACGATTATTTGCAGTTGACACCACAGAATCTACAGCTTTTGAAAACCTTGAACAAGAGGTTTTAACTCGGATTTCAGCAACTCTGCTTGCTGCCAAGGAAATTCCCCCGATTTTTCGGACAAAGAGTATCTCCTATCATGCTCACAAGATATTGGGCTCACCCCAGTACGGGCAGGAATGAATGAGGCTCCATCGGCATGCCGGTGGTCAAGTTTTGCCGATACGTCGCAGGGCGTTTTCGACCCTGTCGTGGATTATGACCGGGTGTATAAAGCTCTTGGGAAGAGTTCCGGCAGATCGACAAAAGAGAGAAGCAAGTACCGACGTTGAGCATAATATGCACAGAATCATTGTCTTTTTATAAGGTAATGGTTCATTTTTTCTCAATTCACTCGTATGCCGGTATTTTACCAGTTAAGAACTTGAGCAGCCATATTGTCGGTGTTCTCCCTCACCCTTTCTCAGCAGGGGGTGAGAAGAGGATTGCATCGGAGTTTCACCATTTTCCGGTTCTGGCACATCATGTGCACAAGGTGAGCATCAGCAAGTAATTTGAAGAGACACCATCAATGGGTAGTACACCGGTATAGTGTTTCGACGCCTAAAAGTGCTACGTCATCCTGCAAAAAATTGCAGCGACGTATTTCTTTCAACACCCAACAAAAGGAGTTTCCATGAGAGAAGCCAACATGCTGCCGGAAAAACAAGAGTTTGGAGAAAACCCAATCGAAGTAAGGGAGACGGACCACTATGTCCATGAATATATCACCCCTTTTGTTGATAAATGGGATGAACTGATCGACTGGGAAAAACGAGCAGAGGGAGAAGGGAGTTTTTTTATCAATAAGCTTCATGAGTACGGCGCCAAAAATGTACTCGATATTGCAACCGGCACGGGATTCCATTCCGTTCGTCTGTTGAGGGCCGGTTTTGATGTCACCTCTGCCGACGGCAGTGCCGAAATGCTCACCAAGGCCTTTGAAAATGCCAGGAACCATGGTTGCATTCTCAACACGGTTCATGCTGACTGGCGCTGGTTGAGCAAAGATATAAGGGAGCGCTTTGATGCCGTCATCTGTCTTGGCAATTCATTCACTCATCTGTTTTCCGAAAGAGACCGTCGTAAAGCTCTGGCGGAGATTTATGCCGTTCTCAAGCACGACGGTATCCTGATCCTTGATCAGCGCAACTATGACGGCATCCTTGACAACGGTTTTTCTTCCACACATAAATACCATTATTGCGGGGATAGCGTTACTGCCGAGCCGGAGCATGTCGACGAGGGGTTGGCACGCTTTAAATATGTTTTTGCCGATGACTCCATTTATCATCTCAACATGTTTCCATTGCGCAAAAAGTATGTACGCAAGTTGATGCGCGATGTCGGTTTTCAGCATATCGACACCTTTGGCGACTACCAGGAGACACGTCCTGATCATGATCCGGATTTTTGGACGCATGTCGTCGAAAAGGTTTATGAGCCTGGGAAACATGAGCGTCCTGACGGTCGTTTCAACTATTCCAAATCGGTGAGCACGGCCAGGAATTATTATAACAGTACCGATGCCGATAATTTTTATTTTACCATCTGGGGTGGAGAGGATATCCATGTCGGCCTCTATGATAACGATGAAGAATCTATTTTTATCGCCAGCCGGCGCACGGTGGAACAAATCGCCTCACGGGTTGAAATTACCCCGCAGACACGAATTATCGATATAGGGTCAGGGTATGGCGGGGCGGCACGCTTCCTGGCCAAGACCTATGGTTGCCACGTAACGGCCCTGAACCTCAGCGAGGTGGAAAACAAACGTAACCGGGAAATGAACAGGGTTCAGGGAGTGGACCATCTCATTGACGTTCTTGACGGCTCCTTTGAAGACATTCCGTTGCCGGACAGCTCGTATGATATTGTCTGGTCGCAGGATGCCATTTTGCACAGCGGTGACCGGGAAACGGTGATCGATGAAGTGGCGAGACTGCTCAAACCCGGTGGGAGTTTTATTTTCACCGATCCCATGATGGCCGACGACTGCCCGAAAAGCGTCCTGCAGCCGATTCTGGATCGTATCCATCTGGAAACTTTAGGATCTCCTGAGTTCTATCGGGATGTGACCAAACGCTTCGGTATGAATGAAGTCGATTTCGAGGATCACACTCCCCAGCTTTCCACCCATTACGCGCGCGTTCTCAGAGAAACCGAACGGCGCCGCCACGAACTCAGTGAGGTGGTCAGTACCACCTATATTGAAAACATGAGAAAAGGCCTGCAGCACTGGGTGAACGGCGGCGAAAACGGCCACCTGGTCTGGGGTATCTTCCACTTCTGTAAACGCTAATTTTAAAGCTATGAACCACGTATGCTTCACTCTCGGTTCCTGGCCTTGGAGTGAAGCACTTACCCGTTCAGCCTACCAGGGACAAACATATTTTTTAAAAGAAAAATATCGCCTGGCTCTGGTAGGCTCATAGCGTGAAACTGGAAAAGCTCAACGTCGAAATCGTCGGAGTGATTCTGTTTCCTACCCCTCATTGCCCGGGGCGATGCAGGCAGACTTATATCACCAGTCATCCTCGTCGTCGATGGCATCATCGAATCTGCCCCCTTCAAGCATACCCAGAGCTTCGTGTACTGCATCAACTATATCGTCATCATCGCTATAAAGGAGCTGAAGTACTACGCCGGTATCTTCCGGCCAATCCCATGGTGGGATCATAACGTAGAGTGTTTTCAGATCCATTTTTGACTTGCCGGGATAATTTTCTGGTCAGACCACCGCTGAAATTGTTGACAAAAGGCAGACACAAGCCTATAATTATCACATGAAATATTTACACTGGAATTCCGAAAAAAACAAAATATTAAAACGTGAACGCGGGATATCATTTGAGGAAATTGCCTATTTCATTGAGTCCGGTCAGGTAATCGGAATCGAAGAAAATCCAGGTTATCCTGGTCAAAAGATGTATGTTTTAGGAATTGAGAATTACGCCATTGTTGTACCATACGTTGAAAATGATGATGAAATTTTTTTAAAAACAGCTTTTCCTAGCCGGAAATATACAAAAAAATACGGCTTGAAGGGGGAATGATGAATAAAATCGATAAAAAAGCATTTAAGCCTATAGATCAGGAAGAGCAAGACCTGATGGAATCAATCGAACGTGATGAGTGGCAATCTGTCAAAAATTTCGACCAGGAAAGAAAAAAAGCGATTGAAGCTGCACGAAACACCTTGAAAAAAGATAGAAGAATTAATCTTCGCCTTTCTCAAAGGGATTACCATCAAATACAGATAAAAGCGATTGAAGAAGGTATACCTTATCAGACTCTTATCTCAAGTATTGTACATAAATATTTGAATGGTTCTTTAACGCCAAGATCTTAGGAGCAACACGGAGGAACACCATCAATAAAGAGGGGAAATGTTCCTTTTTGCCCCTATTTTCCTTACGCAGGCCGGCAAGCCACATCAACTCCCGCTGCCATAAGGCCGGGTGAGGATTTCGAGGAGATGCCCATTCGGGTCTTCAAAGTACAATCCGCGACCGCCGTCCCGGTGATTGATCTCACCCGGACGGCTTTGGTACGGATCAGCCCAGTAGTCAAGGTGGCGTTCGCGGATGCGGGCGAAAATCTCATCGAATTCATTTTCGGTGACCAGAAAGGCATAGTGTTGCGATACTATTTCGCCCTCGGTATCATAAAAGTCCAGATTCACGTCATTGGCCGTCTTAACCACCCGGAAGGGGCCGAAACGGGTAGCGTCCGGCAGTTCGAGAATCTCGGTGAGAAACCTGGCGGATGCCTCTTTGTCGTGTGCTTTTATGATGGTGTGGTTGAGCTCTACAGGCATGGCATCCTCCTTGAAAAATGGGTGGACGAAAGGAACCTGAAGAAAATGTAAGCAGGATTGAAGGGGATGTCGAAAAGTGGTGACACCCCTTTTTGGCCGGAGCGTCAAGGTCGTACCCGGCGGCTTTCAGCTTTTCCCAGCCATCGAGCTGTGTAGCCGCATTCTTGAGAAATATTTCAAAAATCATCATTGCCGGGAATGCGATCATTACCTTTCATCCAGTCTATTCCAGAGGATTAGCTTTCTGCCGCTCAGTCCGCGGATCTGCCCACCGCCGGCAAATTTCGGTATTTTCCCAATACTATTCTTTTCTGGATGGATTCCCGGTATTCCCTCCTGGCGGATGTGCGTTGTTTTCCGAAATGGGAGCGACGCCGAGGATACCGGAGGCCGGAAAAAATGTTGATGTTTCAATCCACGCCCCCGCAAAGGGGGCGACCGGCGCTTCACGGTCATAGATGATCGGTCGGTACGGTTTCAATCCACGCCCCCGCGAAGGGGGCGACCTGTTGGTCAACCGTAATATCTGACCAAGTATATGTTTCAATCCACGCCCCCGCGAAGGGGGCGACCTCACCCCCGTTTTTTGAAAACCTGCACCACATCGTTTCAATCCACGCCCCCGCGAAGGGGGCGACTTTGACGGTCGGTGGCGGTCGTCTGTGATTTTGGCCGTTTCA
>CAYUPL010000085.1:0-12681 GCA_964446655.1 uncultured Desulfopila sp. | reverse complement strand
TCGCTATCGGTTTGGGAAGCCTGCTCTATGCGCTCATCGTTGCGCTCGGATTGGGGACCGTCATCGTCCATCGGCCAGATGTGCTGATGGGGGTGCAATTGATGGGGGCCGGGTATCTGCTGTATCTAGGCATCCAAACCGTGCGCACCGTACACATCGACGGCGGTGTGCAGCAAACCGCGCACGCCGCCGGTGGATCTCACACCTTTGGTGAAGCGCTCATTGTCTGTCTGCTCAATCCAAAGGTTGTCGTTTTCCTGCTCGCTTTCCTACCCCAGTTTGTAGATGGCTCGGTCTTTTCGTATGGGATCGCGATGGCTTTCCTCGGTACGCTGTTTGCGCTACTCGGTACCTTGTGGGCCGTAGCCCTGGCGGCAGGTACCAGCTTACTCGCCGGCCGGTTGCAGCGTGGGATGCGTTCGTTTCGGACGGCACGAATTCTCCCCGGTATCCTGCTCATTGGACTCTCGCTGCTTGCAGCGTTCAACGCCCTGGCAGGCGCAGTCTGAACGCCTTTTCGAAACTGCTCACCTGCAGAGCAGACTCGCGAGGACAAAAGGGACAAAAGGGGACAGATTTGTTTTATTGTTGAAGTTTCAGGCGAAAGTATCTAAATATAGTCTATGCTACGAACAGCCCGAATAATTCTTTCTCATACCCCTCATCATATAGTGCAGCGGGGCCATAACAGGCAGACAGTTTTCGTTTCCGATAATGACTACAACTATTATCGGGAAAATCTGAATGAGTTCAAACATGAATATAATTGCCGGATTTATGCGTATTGCCTGATGACAAACATGTTCACCTGATAGTTGATGCAGTTGAATATCAATGGTCAAGCTATGCCGCCAAAGTAATCGGTACAAGAGATCCAGTTGTTGATTTTCATCCTTTCTGTTTATCTCTGGGAGACAGTCGACAAGAGAGGCAGAAAGCTTATACAAAGGTGGTCAGTGGTCGGGGTCGGACTGAATTAACTTGCTGACTTTGCAGGAATAACAGAGGGTTAGTTCGGACTGGCCCCTTCCTATTTTCGAAGAATTTGTCGTGGCCGCGCCAAGGGAGCCAAAAAAATAACCAAACGACTTTGAGCGAAAAATAATTAGCGATGACAGGTGCCGCAGAACAGGACAAGATAAACCAGAACTGCTGCTGCAAGTGTTGTCAGAATAATCAATCCGGCAAAGATTCCAGCATTCTGTCTCGTCCTGAAATTAACAGTCAAGCCACCACCCCAGGTTTTTGGAACCCAGCCCCGAGGATCATCCGGATTGACATAAAAAGACTTCCAGATGATAAATTTTTTCATCGTCGCAGCATCCGGCAAGGGCAGATTTCCGGGATCTCTTCCCTTGCTTCCCAGCTGGTTCATCATTCTGACCAGTGCGAAAACACCCAGTAATATCAGTATCAGGCAAATTATTTCCGGCATTGCTTAATCCTCTTAATCTTACATCAGCGACCGTGGCAGCAGATCAAATCATTCCTGACAGCAGGAATGATTACCAGATCCTTTTTTTCAAATCGGCCGTCCCGGACGGTAACGGCCTGGCAGTTCTTGTTCAGCAAACCGCCGTTGATATCCACCGTCGAACCGCTCTAACTTTTCCATAAATTCCTCCGCATCTACCGTCAACACCAGACAGCCTATTCTTTTTTGGTCGTTATTTCAAGCAATTTTGAGCTTTGCAAAGCATTACTGAACATATTCAACTGAGCGAATGGAAACAATGAGGTTAGCTAGATATAATGGTTGGCATACTAGAAACGGTATGGGACAAGATCGGTTTGAGGAAGACCTTCGGCGATATCGCCATCGCCAACAACCTGCCACAGGAATACGAACGGGCGCTGCTAGCCATGACAACCAACAGACTCTGTACGCCCGCTGATTACTATCGATATGTGAAAAAAATATGATACTTGCGTCAAGTAACGTAAAACACTTCAGGGTCATAAGAGAGCTTCAACTCAAAGCATTCAAGCCTTGAGCATTTTAACAGTTGTTGAGAGTAGAAAATAATTATCGAATCACATGTCAAAGCTAATTCAGCCGACGCAAAAAGCCCACGGCTGATTAGCGGCGTTTTGCAGAGAACTCCCGTAGAAGGAACAGATACGTATGCTTACTCTTAAAATCATCACATTGCTTTCATGCTCGCCATTTGCAGACGCGGCCATTTACATAAACGTTGCTGAACATCCAGCCCGCCTAGAATGTGGCGTTGAGTTTGCCGCCACCGTCTTTGGACCAAGCTATCATCAAGCGGCTGCAATGCGGGCATCATTGGCATTGATCGGAACGATTACAGGTTTGGCCGCTGGGATAAACGGCGGCTCGCATCTGTGGTATCTGGATGCCGCGCTAATATTCTCAGTCGTCCCTTTCACATTTATCGCAATCATGCCGAAGAACAAACTATTGCTCGATCCAGAAAGGAACCGATCAGCAGATGATACGTATAAACTGCTTCGGAAATGGGGCCGGCTGCATGCGATGCGGAGTGGCCCGAGTACTGTCGCGATAATCTTATTTTCGTATGCGGCGACCAAACCCTATCTACCACATACAGCCTTACAGCAAAAAGCACCAATCCTTCGTCGCACCACTTTTTGCTGCCGCAGATGTACACATTCCCGGCGACTGCGCCGCGATTGGTCAATCGCTTTTATTGACACTCTCCCTAATGTGGATTACTATAGCTATACAAAAACACATTATGGAGGTGAAGTATGAGAACAATTCAAATGACCCTTGATGATAATCTCGTCAAAGCGGTCGATCGTGTTTCAAAAGAACTCCACACAAGCCGTTCGGCTTTTACGAGGAAGGCGCTGCAGGATGCACTGGCCCGTTATAAAATCGAACAACAAGAGCGCAAGCATCGTCGAGGGTACGAACAAAATCCAGCAGCTACCGACGAGTTCACAATTTGGGAGACAGAGCAGGCTTGGGGGGATGAATGAAACACGGAGAAATACGCTGGTATAAATTCTTGGCTCCGGATAAAAAGCGGCCGGTCCTTATTCTGACTCGTGATTCTGTGTTAGAATACCTCGGAGAGGTGACTATCGCACCTATCACAACCACCGTGCGTGATATCCCATCAGAAGTGTTTCTGTCGACGATCGATGGTATGCTTAGGGATTGTGCTATCAATTGCGATCATTTACAGACTGTTTCCAACGTAAAAATCGGGGCATTGATAACATCTCTGTCTCGGATGAAAATGATAGAGGTCGGACGGGCCGTCCGGTTCGCACTGGATATTTGATTGAGATATTGCCAACGAATAAGGTTAGATCTAAAAAACAGTACTTCGTATCTTTCAATGGCTAGAATCGATAATGCCTGATCCCTTTCAGGGTATCGGTAAACCCGAACCTTTAAAATTCCTTGGATCAGGTGTTTGCTCTCGTAGAATAACACAGGAACAACGCCTGGAGCAGACTTCGCGCCCGTGGCCAACTATAGGTACGATACTCGCCATGGTGGTAAGCCTTGGTCTGCTGGGCATTGCAATGAAGTCGCTTCCCGTTGGCACGGCCTATGCTGTCCGGGCTGGTGTCGGCGCTGTCGGCACAGCGATACTTGGGATAGTCTTGTTTAATGAACCGACCAATGCAGGGCGGCTACACAGCCTTGCACTTATTTTTGCCGGCATTATAGGTTTGAAACCGGCCTCCCCGGCTTGACGGCGGTATCCCGGCAACCGTACCACATGACAAGCTAGTCAAAGTATGAAAGAATGAGGGATAAAGGTCATTCTTTGTTTGACGCTTGTTTGAGCTGCCGTTCCAGCTTTTTTTAGAATAATTGCTCATATACTCATTCTCCGCCAGGTATATGGAAACCTAATGCTGTCTGTCCTTTTTCAGTCGAGAAACAGGTCCGCCCTGTCGCTGTCGCCGTTGCTGGTAACCTGGTAGGATGAGCCGCTGGGAATATGATGGATTAGGATGTCGTGGTTCTCACCTTCCAGAGTCGAGGCCAGCCAGTCTGGATGATTCGACCAGAAATGGTTGTCGAATGTTGTACCGGAGGGCGCCGAGACGGTATCAACATGCACGCCGTTGCCGGTGTCATAAAGATGTAGCATCCTGTGATCTCCACCAAGGGCGGAGATTCGATCACCTCCAGGCGACAGGGATGCCGAACAGCCCTTGGCAATGGTAAGTACCTCTTCTTCTTCGAGGCTGACCAGACGCACTGAATATCCGGTCAGGCTCTTTTCCGTTGCTGCCGCAAACCTTCCCGAAATGTCAATATCAAGTTCCCGGAAATCGCCACCAACGGCAAGTGCTTGCACCGGGCCGTCCGGCAGGGTTAGTTTATGTAGTTTTCTACCGTCGGCATAAAGCAGCCACCTGCCGTCTGGACCGAAGGCAAAGGTGTGGAGGGTATCGGCAGTTGCCGCCACTGATTTGTGCCCACCGCCGCCATCCATCACGACCAGCTGCTTACCATCGATAAAAGCGACCAGGGTGCCGTCCGGTGACCAGCGGGGATAACGACCGGAGGGCGCCAACCTGTGATGGTGCACCTCTGTAATATCGCCAAGAAAAATACCGCCGTCATGTTCATAGACGATCCTGCCGGTCAGACCTTCCGGCGGTTGCTTTAATAAGCCGGCTGCCGGTTTTTGCGGCGGAACCTGGGAGGTGCCGCCGGAGTCTATCGGAAAAAGCAGGGCGCCGCTGCAGAAAACGAAGATCGAGAAGATCGTGAAACGGCTCCAGAACAGCAGGGGCGAAGCGACCAGAGATCGCCTCGTTTGCTTTTCCTGGTTCCTCACGCCCGGCAGCAGCAGGAGCAGCATGGCGATACCTCCAAGGGAATATCCGTAGATCTGCGTGACGAGATGATGCGAGATCGACGAGGTGATGGCAAGATGCTCGGAATAGCCCAGCAACTGGAAGACCAGCGCCCAGGTACCTTCATAGGCGCCGAATCCGGCTATCCCGGAAATCGGCAGGCTGGCCGCAAGTTCAGCGCTGCAGAGACCTAGAAAAATTTTAGCCGGAGGAAAATCGCCGACAGCGAAACCCAGTGGTAAAACCAGTCCAAGAAAGAGCATAAAGCTGGAGGTATATTTGCAGCAACGGACTCCGAAAGAAAGTGCCAGGATTCGCCAGTAGCACCCGCTGGCCCTGGTGTGGCGCAACTGCCTGCCGGTTTCATTGATGAGGCGGCGCAGGGTGGATAGCCATTCTAATGGAGGAAGGACAGAACGCCCCAAGACAGCGCTGCAGAGATCACAGAGTTTTGGCAGGGCCAGGAGAAGGACGATCGACAGCAGGGTAAGTGCTATACCGGCACCAATTAGAACCGGGCCGGAATTGTGTCCCAGACCGGCCAGGAAGATTGCCGGCAGGATGAGCAGGGCCAAGGCAATGATATCAAAAAGGAAGGCGTGGGCAAAGCTGGAGAGCACAGGTGCCATCGGCACGCCCAGCCGAGTTCGGACCAGATAGACATAAATCAGGGTGCCGAGACGGACCGGCAGCAGATCTGAAAACAGGTTGCGGACCAGCGTGATAAAAAAGAGCGGCAGTTGTGGTACGGCATGACCCGAAACCCTGAGCAGTAGTTGATATCTCCAGGTCCGAAAAATACTCATGGCCAGGGAGAAGAGAAGAAACAGAACGATCCAGGATCGTGAAAGCCCCTGAATAAGATTCACTACCTCGACAAAGGAAACCCTGGTCAAAAGGAAGGAAAAGATCGCAATGGTTACGATTAAAGAAATAAGCCACAGATGTATGCGTTTCAAAAGATGCATTGGTATTTTAATCTTGCTGAGGTGTCTATCCGGTATTGTTCCGACAACGGCTTGTGTAATCGTACCATAACCCGAAATTGCAGATCGGCAAGGGCAGCGTGATGCAACAGGCGCGGCATCAGCCAAGGCCAATCGACTATCTCTAACGCCTTGTCGCACGCGACTACTGCGTGTAGTGAGGTTCAGCCTCCCGGAAAACTCTTCACACGGCTCTTCATGAACTCAAAGCTGTCTCGCACCTGTTTTTCGGAGTCGCGTCACCCATTTTTCCAGTTCGACAAGCGCAAAAATGCCGACTCCGACAAGCAGGGGATACAACAGAAGGTCCACTGTAATGGAGGTAGTAACAAATATGGAATGCATAAAGGGAGCATAGGTGAAAACCGCCTGCAGGGTGATCAAGGCAATGCAGGCTATCAATACCGCTTTGTTGCGTGCGGAAAGTTTCTGCTGGAATGCAGTATTTCAAGAACTTCTTCCCGGGTCTGACCATGCCAGGCATTGTCCTGGTGTCTTGCACTAACCGTCATGTCGTTTTCCTTCCAGCTGATGATGTTTTTTTTTCAGAGTCAACTGCACTTTTTTGAGCTGTATGCTGCATCATGTATCATGCAGCATGGAAACTTGCAGGATTTGTGCCCGCCGGGAGTACTTTTTGGAATTGTCATTATATTTGCTTTACTTTTATGTTATACTTAGAATTGATGACAGAAACCCATAAACAGAGAAAAGGGAGAAAAAAAATGACTACTCCGACACATTGTCCCGGTTTTGAAGCATCGCGCGACCTGGAATCGTTCATATGCAAATGCAATCATTGCGGCGCGAAGATCGAGATTTTTTCCGATGAATTCAATCGTGAGCACCACTGCAAGCAGTGTAAACAGAAAATTGATTTCACCCAGTGCGAGCACGATGCCGGCGGCGCGGACCAAACTCCACGATAACACCGACTGTGCAATGTCCAACATTCCACGGTAAAGCACCACCGCATCTTAAACAACATTTTGGATCCGTCTCCCGGCCGGAGTCGGGCAACTGGTTAGAGGGGCCGAATGGCGCCATCTTGATGAATAGTGAGTGAATAACCAGTCACGCGACCGATGTCCGGGCATCCGCCGGCCAATACCCTGTTGTGCCAGGGGTAAATGTGTTTATTGTTTGCCTCATTGGCGATTTTGCGGCTTTGTTTCAGATCTGCCGGACATCAACAAAACCGGCTGATGCCACACGCAGCCTTGATCCTGCTATGCTGTTGCACTGTTTCACACATAAACCCAATCAGGAAAGGAGAATCACTATGAAAGACGCTTCGAATCTTCACTTGAAAGTACAGGAACTCTGCGATTGTTTTGCTACGACCGACCCCCTTAAGGAGATGTCCGATGTAAAAAAATCACCAGAAGTAGAAGAAGCGGCTCTGAAATGGATCGCCCTGGCTGTCCTGCATGGAATCAATGATAATGCCGAAAAGATAGCATTGACAACGGATGAGGATGGCAAAGTCGAAGTGACGGCCACATACAGGAAAACGGAACTGCCCAGCCCCGGCACCGAAATCGGCCGCAAAATCGTCGAGAAAATGCGGGAAATTGCTCATATGGAAAAAGATAAGGAAAAGATTTCTCTGGCTCTTGGATTCAGGAACAATGATCTGGAGCTGAAGATACAATCGAGCAAAAAGGACGGAAGGGAAACGATTAAAATTTATTTCCCCTGATGTTCGCCCTCTTTTCCCTGGTTTCGCCATGATCCTGCTTCCCTCGATCATCGATGCAGATTTTAACAAAATAGAGAAAGCAGACTGTTGCCGAAAAATATATCGCGGAGAGGAATTACTTGCCGCACCTCCGGAAAATACGTAGTCGTCCTCCGTCGCGGTGTCACCGGCAGCTGCGACAGGGACTGCAAAGAGGAAAGATTTGTTCAGTCGACTGGGAAGAAGAGTACAGGGTTTTCGCCGCAGGTTCAGCCGGAGTGAGTGGGTTGCCCGACGCCTCCAGGAACCTGAACAGCCGGCAGCCGATTACGACATCCAGGCGCCAGGCATTTTAATGATCCAGATTGACGGTCTGGGACATGATCAACTCCTCAAGGCTATTGAAAAAAGACGCCTGCCGTTTCTGCAGCGCCTGATACAGCAAGACCATTTTGTGCTGCGCAGGTTCTATTCGGGCCTGCCGTCAAACCAGCAGAAAGCTGTTTCCAGGCTGACCGGACAGAGTCTCGAAAAACAAGACAGAATACAGAAACAAATCTGAACTTGAGCCGTATGCACACCTTAAATCACGGCAATTTCCGCGTCCGTTCACCAGCGTCGAGAAGTGTTCTGCGCAGTTCAGCTTCAAGATTCTGCAGCTCGAGTTCGGCCTGCTTGCGATTCCTGCGGCCTTCATCAGCGATACTGAGGCTTTCTACCGCCTCGTTACCCGAAAGAAGAATCGACATGCGGAATGATGCTTTTTACAGGGCATTAAAAGCCCGGCAACTTGAACTTCAGGGTCACCTCTCCGGTTTCCTTATCGATGGAAACCATCTTCTGCTCGGCCGCGGTGATTGTGATCCCTGTGCCGGTTGCCATTTCCAGAAGGCCGCTGAGAAAGCCCATACCTCTGTTTAAAACCTCTTCCATTTTTTCGGTGGACTGGGAGGCCGGAGTAGATTCGGTATCCTCAGGCGGTGACGCCTCGTATCCTATGATGTCCACTTCTTCGCCGACAAAGTCTTTTTCCCTGGTGAACACCTCGGGATTAAGGAAATGCGGGGTATCCTCGGCGAGTTCCTCGGCAGGATAGGATTCCGGCAGCGGTTCGATATTTTCTTCATTGGTCATTTGCCGCAACAGATGCACCATTTCCTGACGTTTTTCCCGGGACAACATCACCTCGTCGCTGCCGCCGTCAAAGACCCCGCTGAAGAGATCTTCCTTCAGCCTGATACCGGCCATGATCCGCTCTTCGATACTGTTTCGTGCAATCAGGTTGATGACATTGATGCATTTGCTCTGTTGACCGATACGGTTGACTCGACCGATACGCTGGTTGACCTTGGCCGGGTTCCAGGGCAACTCGAAATTGACGACACAGTCGGCTGCCTGGAGATTAAGCCCTGTTCCCCCGGCGTCGGTGGAGAGAAAAACCTTGCACTCGGGGTTGTGGTTAAACTCGTCGATGAGGTTCTGCCGTCTGGCCACCGGAATCTTGCCGGAAAGCTCGACAAAGGGTATTCCCGACCTGGAGAGATGTTTTCCGATAAGAAGTGTCATGGTGGTCCATTCGCTGAAGATCACCACCTTGCGGCCATTGGATATGACCAGCTCTTCGAGAATGGTGGCCAGTTCCATCATTTTCGGAGAAATATTGGTGGTCCTGTCTATCAGATAGGTCGAGTTGCAGACCTGGCGCATTTTCAGAAGCAGGAGCTGGATCCGGCGCAGATCGATCGGAGTCAGGAACTTTTTGTTCAGCAGTGGGAGAAGCGATTGCGAATATCCGGCATGGATCTCTTCCTGCTCCTTATAGAGCGACACAAAGTAGTCATTAACGATCACTTCCGGCAACTCGTCCAGCACCTCCTCCTTGCGCCGACGGATAACGATGGGCTTGAGCTTTTCATGCAGGCGGCCGAGGTTGATATAGCCTTGAATATCACCTTTTTTATGGCGGTTGAGAAGAAAGTGGTCCGCGGCAAATTGCCACAACGGGCTGAGCAGATCGGGATCGAGGAACTGTGCCAGCGAATAGACATCTTCCAGTTTGTTTTCCAGAGGGGTGCCGGTCAGGATAAGGGCATGCTGTCGGGGCAGACTCTTGACCGCCTCGGCGGTTTTGGTTTCGAAATTCTTGATCCGCTGCGCTTCATCGAGGATGATCAGATCAGGCTGAAATCGGCCGATGATGGTAACGTCACGAAGCACAGCCTCGTAATTGGTGATTTTAAAGAGCCCATTGTCAGTCCGGTACTGCTCCCGGCGCTGCCGCGCCGGACCGGCAATGATGCAGGCCTGTTCCCCGGAGCAGTGCTCAATCTCCCGCTGCCACTGTTTTTTCAGAGAGCTGAGAGTGACGACCAGTACTTTAGAAAAACCGAAAATCTCTTTTTTCAAGACGGCGAGACCGATTGCCTGCAGGGTCTTGCCAAGGCCCATTTCATCGCCGAGCAGGACCGCTTTTTTGTAGAGGCCGAAAGCAATGCCCTCCCGCTGGTAGGCATAGGGCTTCACTTTCAGATACCGATCAAGGTCGGGCAAGGGGCTCGTCGCCGCTTTCGCAAGCTCTTCTTCCAGGCAGACTTCGGCCAGCCTTTGCATTACCGGCTCTTGGATCCGTAGCTGACGGTACTGCTCAAGAGGCTGGAGATACTGGAGAAAAGCGGTCAACTCTCGTGGACGGAAAAGCATGTCTTCATCAAACATCTGCTCCAGGATGGCCGCCAATTCCGGATCAAGCCTCTTTTTGTTCTGTTCATGAAACAGGCGGAACGTTTTAGCACCACTGTCCCAGAAGATGTCTATATAGGGAAAGGTCTCCTGCGCGATACGGTTGGAAAATCCGTCCTGCTCCTTGAAATGATCGCGAAGAAAGATCAGATGCTTGCAGGTTGAGAGTTTGTTGTAATGAAAATCGGGACAGGAACAATGACCGCTTCCGGTGCGCGGATCATGCAGAGTGAGCTGGTACTGTCTTCCTCTGGTGGTGGTTATGAGATGATCACCCTTGTACATATCACCCTGGGTAACCACAAATCTCTCCTGCCTGCTGCGTTTCTGACGATCCTCGAGGGCCTGCTGTCTGATTTCTTCGGCGGTGAGGTAAGCCTGTTCGGGCAACGCGTCTGTCGTATCGTCCTGGCGGTCAAGCAGATCCAGCAGGATTGCAACCACATGCTTGCATCCGCGCCCGGGATACGGGCAGTCGCAGCGGCTGTGACCAGGGTCGTTTGTCTTGACTTCGGTCCGATACGTGCCATAATTGCCGTCCACCTCATAAATATATAGAAATTCGTCAGGTTGTTGTACTACACAACGAAAGGCACCGTTACGCTGGAGAAATTCACCGCGTTGGAAAATAAGAGGTGAGTCGGCAATAGTACGAATAGCATCGAGTCGCAATGGGGTCATGACCGCTCCTGTTGATCTTGATTCCTAATTCTTAATTCCTAATTACACTCTCCTATCACAGAGAGGACGTCCTTACCGGAGGCCTGTGCCGGCGGAAAAGAAAAGCGAATCTGCGCTGCTTTTAGCAGTCCGAGTTCATACTGTTGTTCGCCTTCAAATGTCCTGTTTGCAATATAGTCTTCCTTAATGCTTTTCCACAAAAACTGTTTAAACTTTCATTTGATTGCATCGCTTTTATGACGAGGGCTTTATGCAAATCACTATCAACTCTCAATTGAAATTTGCCTGAAAATTTTTTGTCGGCAATTCCTGAAGGTAATAGCATATTGTCATCAGAGTATATTTCAATCCATTCATCTAATATCCGGCACAATTGTCGATATACATCTTCTTCATTATCACCATGACATGCTGTACTTTTTCTCCCCACTGGAAAATATTCCTGCATATCTGCAAGTAATAGCAAACCATTTTTTACCAGACGGATCAGTGGCGTAATTTAAAATACTGTTCTGAAGAAACTCCTCAACCGTTTGCTGATGCTGTAGCAAAAGAGAAGCTGTGTCTTCAGGATAACGCCCTTGTTTTTTGTAATATTGCTCAATCCCATCCTTGAGAAGGGCAGCAATATATGCCCGGTGCCTATTTTGTTTTTCTAATTTTGTCATTGCTGAGTTGTACCATAGAAAAAGCCCAATAAATATGAGCACCAGCAACAGGCATCCTCTACGTTTTTTAGATTTATTGGCTTTATTCAGACTCAGGGTAAGTGCCATAAAAATTTCCCCCTATTCCCCTAGAGAGTGCTCCTCGTTTTTGCTTTGTAGCCGTTGGCATAACCGATCCTGTCAGCTTTCCTTTCATAGGGACCGGCATTGAGATGCCGAGATCTTTCCAGCTTCATCGCCGTGTTCATGAGCAAACCAACAGACTCAGCGATACCGCCGAATCCATTTTTAATCAAGAGTTCCATTGCCAGATCAAATTGTGTACATTCACTACTGCAGGTCATCGTCTTCTCCTTTCTTTTTGTTTCCGCGAAAAATGAAAGCGAAAGGAGAAACGATGGCCTGCTTTTGCCAACCACTTTATGAATTTACAGAAAAGATGTTAAACTAACAAGGTAATTGTTCCGAGTTCTCAGGCTAAAATTGAACAGAGATGGATTAGCAAAGGGGAAAAAGGAAAAAATGAAACCTCCAATTATTTACTCGTTGTTTCTAACGTCAATTTGTTTTCTTCTCTACTCCAATTCAATTACTGCAACCGTTGAGGATTACGAAAAACTTTCCTCGAAAGAGCAGCAAAACAATGAGCGGCATGATAAAAATTACTTTCCAGGATTTAGACCAGATCAATCTATCGCGCTGTGCTTAGAAAATTGTAAAAAGAAAAGTCATATGGTTTCAATTGGTTATGTGGCTATCATGGAAACATGCCGGCACCAATGTGACCTTAAAAAGGCAACCTCTATGATCAAATCTAATGATGCTGAAATCAAGTACGAAGGGACAAAGTTGTTGTGTAAGCTGGGTGACAAGAGCACAGTGCCATTATTAATTACACTGCTTAAAGAAGATATGGAAAACAGAACCGGTGCCTGGGCAGATATCATTCCTGCACTTGGCGATATGGGCGATACAAGAGCAACCGAAATTCTGATAGATCTTGTAGCCTTAACAGATCATGACTGGCTTGGGCGCGAAATGGCCACGTATGCTCTAGGGGAAATTGGCGATACTAAAGCTACTCCAGTTCTCATAAAAGCAGCCTGGA
>CAYUPL010000084.1:0-12855 GCA_964446655.1 uncultured Desulfopila sp. | reverse complement strand
TGTATTTCATTGCATTATCGTATTACTAGCACGGATATGCTCCATGAAATCACCGACTTGAAGCAGCTTTCCCGAAACTATTTAGGCATTCCTCCAGGGACCGACAGACCTTCTTGCCGAACAAGGTCTGTCGATCTGAGTCACGTAAAAAGTCGTGATACTGATTGCGAAACATGGGCTGAAAGACTATCTTTACCGACAGTAAAGATTGCTTGTCAAACCGAGGCCTCGTCAGAATCTCGAAGAGCACAACATATTATTTTCATCTTAATGGAATTGATACAATGGCTAAAAAAACCAAACAGAAGAAGAAAGAATTGCCGGCCGAAAAAAAAGAGCTGGCCATGATAGAAGGTATCCTTGAAGGCAGTCCCGACGGGATTGGCGTCGTGGTTGTTCGTCTGCAATGCGGCTGCAGGAAGATGGCGGCCGTGGCCCAGGACGGCGAACCGGCATCAAAGGTCATAATTTATCGGGACGGCGCCGAATCCGTCTGCGATAAATGTAAAGATGATAACGGCGCCTTTATGCGGGTAGCGGAATCGTTTATCCATTGGGTTGATCCCAGCCTGGATCCGGAACAGAAAGATATCATTCAAGCCAAGGTTCTGGGTACAACGTCCCATTAGAAACGCCTTCCATCCGACCCGGCAGGATTCCATCAATCCAGGAAACAATGTTCATGAAAAAGCCGGGGAAGGTTGGTGCTAAGCGCAGCGCAGCCCAACAACAATTTCCATTCACAACGAAGAAACCCGGCAACACCCAAATCCTCATCTGTTCTGTTTCCATGTTCTGCAAAAATCAACAAATCCAGGCGCCCACTCAGGTGTGCCGCATGCATGTATATGGGTATAGAGTGCCAGAATGTTTTTATAACGTAAACCGTCTCTCCCCCCGCTGAATCCCTTACCACGCACCATCTTCAAGACAAGATCCTCCGCCTTGCCCTGCCATTCAAGAACAGTTGAATAGCGAAATTCATGCCCTTTCACCACCAGACCCGGTGGGTAAAAAGGAGTATGACCATCAACTTCAAAGACGGTATATCCATGGGCCTGGGGCCTGGCAGACATACCAAACCGCACCGGAAAGATGCCCGCCAGAGGATACTCCTTTTCCTGTAACCGAATGGAGTGTCCCAGATAGATCAGGCCGCCGCATTCCGCATAGATGGGTAATCCGTCTTCGGCCGCCTGCCTGATCGATTGCCGAAAACGGCTATTACCGGCCAGCTCCGCGGCACTTGTTTCGGGAAAACCGCCACCGATATAGAGGCCGTCAAGGGAGGGCAGACTGCTGTCCGTAAGAGCGTTGACGGCTACCAGTGTGGCTCCCTCCGCCCTGAGGGCGGCGAGGTTCTCCGGATAATAAAACTGGAAGGCGGCATCCTGAATAATCCCAATGGTTACAGGAGTTTTACCGCCTACTGCAACGGTCGACGGCTGTAGCGCAGGAGCAAAGGAAACTGTCTCCATGACATCCTCCAGGGCACTGGTATCAACCGACTCAGCAAAGGTGTCGGCGAGAAAGGATATCGCCTCTGCACTATCGGAATACTCCTGATGCGGCACCATTCCCAGATGGCGCATGGGAAAGATATCCCGCTTCATCCTTGGAATAACGCCCAGAACAGGTATCGAGGTAATCTCCTGCACTGCTGTTCTGATAATATCGCTTTGTCGTGTTGTGGCGACATGGTTGAGAATCACGCCGGAAATTTTCAGACGCGCATCGAGCATTTTGCATCCCAGAACCATGGCGGCCACGGTTCTGGTGGTTTTGGTGCAGTTAACCACCAGCACCACTGGAAGTTGAAGAGAAACGGCCAGTTCAGCGGTGGAGTACCCTCCTTGAGCATTAACGCCGTCATAAAGCCCCCGATTTCCCTCAACAACAACTCGTTGTACTCCTCGACCATGGCCGGCGAAAGAAGCGTGGATAGCCTCTTCCGTCATCAGATAAGGGTCGAGATTGTAACAATCACTCCCGGCGGCCAGTGCCATCCAGCCGGCATCAATATAGTCCGGACCTTTTTTAAAAGGTCCGACGGAATACCCCTGTCGGATCAGATAGGCTGCCAGACCGACGGAAACGACGCTTTTGCCCGATCCGCCGGCAAGACCTGCTATAACAACTCCTTTTGTCTGCATGGTTCAGTGTAACCTTTTAAAATATTTCTCGATATTAATACCATAAAACCCTGTTTTCAGCGCAGCTCGATTTCCAGATAGCGCAACGATTTAATCCGGTCCCGTAACTCGGCAGCCTCTTCAAAAGCCAGTTCTTTGGCGGCCTTTTGCATCTGCTTTTCCAGTTTTTTGATATGACGGTTCAATTCTTCAACCGTCTGGAAAGAAGCCTGTTGTTCAGCTGTCTGCAGAGCGCTGTTCTCTTTGCCGATCATATATCCCGACTCATGCAGGTATTGGTGAATGGTATCTTTTACTTCGGATTTAATGGTACTGGGGGTGATATTGTATTGCCGGTTATGCTCTTCCTGAATGGCCCTTCTTCGCTCTGTTTCCTCTATGGTTTTCCGCATGGAACGGGTAATCTCGTCCGCGTACATGATCACCATGCCCTCAACATTCCGGGCCGCTCTGCCGCAGGTCTGGATAAGAGAGCGTTCCGAACGGAGAAAACCCTCCTTGTCGGCATCCAGAATGGCTACAAGGGAAACCTCTGGAATATCAAGACCTTCACGCAGAAGATTGATACCGATCAAGACATTATACTCACCATTACGCAGATCGCGTAGTAGTTCAACTCTCTGCAGCGTCTTGATATCCGAATGAAGGTAACGCACTCTCACCCCCAGCTTTTCATAATATTCGGTCAAATCCTCCGCCATTCGCTTGGTCAGCGTGGTTACCAACACGGCTTCGCCCCGTTCTTCACGCAACCGTATCTCTTCAAGAAGGTCATCAACCTGAGAGACGGCCGGACGAACCTCGATGCGGGGATCCATCAGGCCCGTGGGGCGGATAACCTGTTCGATAACCCTGCCGGCAGCCTGATCAATCTCGTAATCGGCCGGGGTTGCGGAAACATAGATCACCTGATTCACCCGCCGGCGAAACTCATCAAAGCGCAGCGGCCTGTTGTCAAGTGCCGAGGGCAGACGAAAACCAAAATCGACCAGGGTTTTCTTGCGCGAATAATCCCCGTTATACATGCCGTTTAACTGCGGTACGCCGATATGCGACTCATCGATGAAGAGAAGATAATCTTCCGGAAAATAATCGAGGAGGTTGGGAGGTGGTGAACCCGGCGCTTTGCCGGTCAGGTGCCGGCTGTAGTTTTCTATGCCGGTGCAGTAGCCGAGCTCTTCTATCATCTCCAGATCGAACATGGTGCGCTGTTCGAGCCGCTGAGCCTCGACCAGTCTGTTCTCTTGTCGAAATGTCTCAAGCCGTTCCTTCAGCTCCTCCTGAATGGTGCGGATGGCATTTTGCTGCCGCTCTCTGCTGGTAACAAAGTGGCTGCCGGGAAACACCGTGTAGTCACGGAGCTTTTCCAGTACCACGCCGCGCAGGGGATCGATGACGGACAATGATTCCAGCGTCTCACCAAAGAATTCCAGGCGCAGAGCCCTGTCTTCCTCATGCACGGGATAGATATCAACGACGTCGCCCCGCACTCTGAAGGTTCCCCGATGGAAGGAGGTATCATTGCGTTCATAGAGCATATAGATAAGTCGCCTGGTGACCTCCTCCACCGGATAATCATGGTCCACTTCGAGGAAAAGGTGCATATTCTTATATTCTTCCGGTGAACCGAGACCGTAGATACAGGAAACCGAAGCAACAATCAGGACATCGCGGCGGGTCAACAACGCCCTGGTGGCGGAATGGCGCAGTTTGTCTATAACGTCATTAATAGAAGAGTCTTTTTCGATGTAGGTGTCGGACTGAGGAACATAGGCCTCGGGCTGATAATAGTCGTAGTAGGATACAAAATACTCAACGCTGTTCTCCGGAAAAAGTTCCTTAAATTCGGAAAACAATTGCGCCGCCAGAGTCTTATTGGGGGCGATGATAAGGGTGGGTCGCTGCACCTCCTCGACTATTCTGGCCATGGTGAAGGTCTTCCCCGAGCCGGTGACGCCAAGCAGAACCTGGCTGTCTTCTCCTCGCCGAACACCCTGGACCAGCTGCTGAATTGCCGCCGGCTGATCACCTGATGCCGCAAAAGGCGCTGATATTTTAAACCGTTTCTCCATCTGTCGACTCATGCCATATATATTCGTCCGGTTATCATCACGCGTCTCATACCATAGAACCGGACTTCCGGAATTACCAGTGTAAATGGCATAAAGTGTTTTTTTATATGGATATCATCATAATACCGATGCAAAGATATTCTCGTTCCGCCGCAATATAAACCGGGCCGGCTCAATTCATCACAAGCACCAGAGGAAGACGAACTGTAAAGGTTGTTCCGGCATTGATCATTGAGGAAACCGTTATTTCTCCGCCGTGGGCTGCTATAATGCCATAGGAGACGGCCAGTCCAAGGCCGGTTCCCTGCACATCAGGCTTGGTTGTATAGAAGGGTTCGAAAATTAAATCAACTTCCTTTTCCGCGATACCGACACCTGTGTCGCGCACCCCGATACGAACATGATCTTCGACAAGGGTGGTTGTCACCTCAAGAATACCGCCACCCACAGCCATCGAATCAACGGCATTAATCACTAAATTGAGAAAAACCTGGGTAATCTGGTTTTTACTGAAAAACAGAGGAGGAATATCATCATCATATCGTATGATCAACTGGATGGAATTCTTTTCAAAATGGTTATGATAAAAGGTCAGAACATTATCGAGAATCTGATGGATATCATAATGTTTCCTTTCATCAAAGCCATTGCTCTGAAAACGTTGAAAATTTCGAATCAATGTCTTCATTCTTTCGCACTCGGCATAGGCCAGGCGGAGCAGATGCCTGTCGGTTTCCGCCATCGGAATGCGCTCACTTATATCTTTGATGACGGAGCGTACACCGAGTAGAGGGTTGCCGAATTCATGGGCAAAAGAGGCCGAAAGCCTGCCCACTGCCTCCATCTTCTGCACATGATAGAGCTGTTTTTCCAGCATTATTGTCTGGGTAATATCAAGACACAAAGCAATCACATTGACTATTTCCCCACGGCTGTTAAACACCGGGGCAACAAGAGAGTCAAAGGAGAGTTCGATGCCGTCCCTGGTTTTCAGAAGATACATGCCCTGCCACTTCAGGCCACTCTGCAGGGTTGCTCTGATATCGCGATGGATCCTTTTATTTTTGGCAAAGCTGCCGAGGAAATAGGGCCTCTGCCCCATAACCTCTTTCAAATCATATCCTGTTATTTTTTCAAAACCTGGGTTGGCATACTCAATTCTTCCCTTGGCGTCGAAAATGATAACCAGCAAAGGAGATTGGCGGATAGCCTGACTCAACAGGTTCTTCTCCTTCTGCATCTCTCTCTGCCTGCTTATATCTCGAAAGAAAATTACAGCCCCCGTTATCTCCTCCGCCGAAGCAATGGGATATGCCCGCACTGCTGCATAAAAAGTGGGACCGCCATAGACCTGCAGGCGACCATCCTCACGGATCATGGTGTCTCCTGTAAGCAGAGGGGCCAGGTATGTGTCCGTGCCGGTATGATCGTCATCTGCTTCGTCGGGAAAGTAGCCGATAATATCACGAACCTTTTTCCCGATAAGAGCATGTGCATCGGCATAACCGATTTTTTGCAGACAACCACTGTTGGCAAAAGTAATCCTTGCCTCTCTGTTGACACCCAGGATACCCTCTTCAGTCGCATCAAAAAACAGCCGCAGGCGCATCTCGCTTTTCTGCAGGGCGTTAAAGGCATGGTAACCTCTTCGCTGCAGGATATTCAGCATGTTTACCACTTGCGAGAACTCGTCGCCGATTCCGGTTTTCTTTCTGTCCAGGGAAAGTGGTTCAATTTTACGGCGAAAATCCATATTAACCACGTGAAAAGCTAGTTCTTCCAGGTGTCTGGTAACCGCGGAGCGAAAAAACAACAGGATACATCCGGCAAAAAGGAAGGTCTTCAGGCTGTTGGTCAGCAGGATGACCATGGCCATGGAGGACAGCCTGTTATACAGTCCATCGAGGCCTGCAACTATCTCAAAGGTGCCGAGAGATATGCTGCCGTCACGGTGAGGATAGCTGAGCTCGTAGCGCAACCCCAGCGTTTTTTCAGTATTCACTGCGCCATTGAACCATCTGGGTACACCATCAACCTCCACTGCGGCATAAATAATGTCCCGTCCCTTGGTGATGCCGTCGAGATGGGCCTGAATCTGATTGTCGTCCAGAATCCAGACGGATTGCGACAAACTGCTGAGCTGCACTGCCGAAATGGAGTTGAAATATTCCTTGATTTCCCGCAGGTCCTGACGATAGGTAAGATAAAGCTGAACAGCACTCGCCAGCAGAGTTACAACCACACTGAAAACAATGACCCATAAGCCCAGTTTCCTGGCAATTTTACGATTAACTGTTTCGGTTAGCTTCTGTATCATCCTGGTCACAGCGCCATCCGGACGGATGACGAATATCGAAGGTGTCTCTCGACTGGTGAAAATTTCGGTCTATTTTATCTCGCTGCCCAGAAGCGGCGAAGAAGAGTCGTGATAGAGATATCTGTTTATCATTTCATCGACAATTCCCGTCCGCTGAATACTGTTGTTGGCAGCCTGCAGTTTGGCAACGGTCTCATCCGCAACAGCCGGATTGGCCCCGATATAATACCCCCCGGAGGAGATAAAAACCGCGGGAACAACGTCGTCTAAAGATCGGCCTTGTCCATGTAGAGATGCATGGATTGTATACTCATTGCCGGTAATAAGATCACATCTGCCCTTAAGAAAAAATCTGATCTGCACTTCCTTGTTCGGCGTCACAAACAGCTCTTTGCCGTCATGAAAACCCTGATCATGAAACCACCGCGTCAAAGAGTGCCCCAGAATGACCGAGGTCGTATATTTCTTAGCATCCTCTATTGTAGTAATTTCGATATCATTTCTGTTTTTCAGGCGATACAGGTAAACATTCTTCGGGAGAATCGGCCCAATCCATTTAAAAAGGGCTTCGCGCTCCGCTGTCCTGTTTATTGTATAAATAAAGCTCTCTGGAGTGTTTAACGCTTTGCGATACGCTCTTTTCCAGGGATATATTTCAAACTGAGGTTCAAGGCCGGCCTCGACAAAGATCAGCCGGACCAGTTCCGTGGCAAGCCCTTCTATTTTACCGTCTTTCTCATAATGCAGCGGCGCCAGCGGCTCCGTAAAGACCTGGATTTTTTCGGCATGGCTGTTTGTGGTAATCCCCAACAGCAAGGCGAGGACCAACACTTTCTGTTTGCACAGCCCACCCACAATCCTCAGCAAAAGCCTCATTCACCCTCCCCCCAAAAAGAAATCTTCACCCTTTTTGTATCAATTAACAGCACTGTTTGCAATCTCTCAAATTTCCGCGTCGGCTCCTGAGCCCGGATTTCTCATCAGCCGAGGTTGCCAGAGGCCTGCACCTCTGCGACATCAATAACGGTGATGGAGAAATCCCGTTTACAAACAAGTTATATATCCCACTTTATGCAATCCACCGGACAAATGGTGATGGCCTCCTCCACATCTTCTTCCGGATAGAAGTCCAGTTCAATAACTTCCACAAAACCTAAGACTTCGTTCAGGCGAAACACATTGGGGGCAATTTCTATACATCCACCGCAAAGCGTGCACCTGCCGATATCGACAAGCGGCTGTTTTTTAGTCATAATCATGCTCAGCAAAAAATTTCCATATCTTCTCGACAAGAATACTTGACACAACCCCATACCGCAAATAGTATTCATTCCTGATAATAAATTTAACCCTGTACCATAGTGCTGTTGCTGGTATACACTACATGATACATGTACGGAAATAATAGATAACACGGTCGTCATCCCCGCGCAGGCGGGGATCCGCGGGGAGCCTTTTGCTCGCATAATCACTGGATTCCCGCCTACGCGGGAATGACGGAAAGAGCAGCTGAGGTTCATACGTAATCAGAATAATCTTTGTCTCTTCCCCGCGGGATTCCGAGGAAAGTTTTTTAAACATATTTGGAGGATATACCATTGAATTCAATAAAGATTAAAGACAACATCTACTGGGTTGGTGCTATTGACTGGAATGTCCGTGATTTTCACGGTTATTCAACCAATCGCGGCACCACCTATAATGCCTTCCTGATACTAGATGAGAAAATTACTCTTATCGATACCGTTAAAAGCTCTCTCAAATCTGATTTTCTCGCCGGACTCAAAGAAGTGGTTGACCCCCGAAAGATCGACTATATCGTGATCAACCATGTAGAAATGGACCATTCCGGAATCCTTCCGGAAATGGTGGATCTGATCAATCCGGAAAAAATCATCTGTTCCAAGATGGGACATAAAGCGCTTCTCGAACATTTCCATCAGCCTGACTGGCCTTACGAGATTGCCGTGCCGGGACAGGATATCTCTCTTGGCAAAAGGACTCTCTCCTTTATGGAGACCCGTATGCTCCACTGGCCGGATTCTATGTTCACCTATATAAAAGAAGACAAGATGCTGTTTTCCAGCGACGCCTTTGGACAGCACCTTGCCACCAGTGAACGATTCGACGACGAAGTCGACCAGGCCATTTTGCTGGAGGAACTGACCAAATATTACGCCAATATCCTGACGCTTTATTCTCCGAAGGTGAAAAAGCTGCTTCAGACCGTCAAAGAAAGTGGCCTGGAAATCGATATGATAGTACCGGATCATGGCGTTATCTGGCGCTCCAATCCGGGTCTGGCCCTGGATTCCTATGATAAATGGAGCAGCAACAAGGGAGATGGCAACGCGCTGGTCATCTACGATACCATGTGGCATTCCACGGAAAAAATGGCCAAGGCCGTCGCAGCGGGTCTGCAGGATGAAGACATATCCGTCAAAGTCCTCAATCTTCGCTACAACCATCGTAGCGATGTCATGCGTGAAGTACTTAACGCCAGTGCCATCGTGCTGGGCTGCTCGACTCTCAACAACGGCCTTCTACCGCGTATGGCCGGTTTTCTCATGTATATGAGAGGACTGCGCCCCACCAATAAAGTCGGAGCAGCCTTTGGTTCCTACGGCTGGTCGGGCGAGTCGGTTAAACTTCTTAACCAGGCCATGGAAGAGATGAACTTTGATATCGTCGACCAGGGCTTTCGGGTAAAGTACGTCCCCGAAGAAAGCGATTTGCAAAAATGTGTCGAACTGGGAAGAGCCGTCGGCAGGAAGCTGAACGCTGCCGCCGAATAAATCCGTCATATCGCTGCCGGCAGCCTTTTCTCCAATGGTTGCCGGCGGTTTAATCCTCTCATCGGAGAACACTGAGCCATGCAACCCATCTCTCAACATCTGATCCTCGTCTCCGCACCCGATCTGCAAAGTGCCTGCACCCAGGTGGAAGAGTTTTTTGACAACACTCTTCTCGTTCGATACGACCGGATTGATATCAAACGGCAGCAATGTTATGCCGGAGATGACACTGCCTTTATGCAGGTGGTGGAAAAAGGCCTGGAGACAAATGCAGCAACGCTCAAAAAATTTATCGCCGAATTCGAAAAGACCGGCTTTCAGTCCGTCAAGGATCTCCATACTGTCGAATGCGGCTACCCCAGCAAGCTTCTTCATATAATCACCCATTTTCTTGATGGCTTTATCGGTATAGATTCGGCATTTTACAACCTCACCGACAGCAGCCACCAACTTTCCGAGCAGACCCGCAAAAACATCGAACACGCACCGCATCACTACTGGGCTATCCGGCTGGACTGCTTCTCCGAAACCCCGGATAAGGTTTCCCTGGTGCAGGCGTAAGACAGTGTCGTAATGGAATATAGTGACGAACCGCGCCTTGTTTTTTCTCCACTGAGCGAAAAGGACTATTGCGATTTTTATTCCCTGGAAATGGATTCCTTTTCCGATGATGCGCCTTTCTACACCGCACGACTGCAGGACACCGATATCGTTCTTGAACTGGGATGCGGCAACGGCCGCCTTTCCCGTCTGGTCGCCCCATTCTGCCGGGAAGTACACGGGGTCGACATCTCGACGGAAATGCTCCGTAAAGCTGCTCTGCTCCCCCATGTCGGCATCACCTATTATCATATCGACATGCTTGACATTTCTTTTCCAGCCCCATTCGATGTGATCATTATTCCCTACAACACCCTTAATCTTCTAGGCAATCACGATTCGGCGGAACGCTGCCTCCGTCTCTGCCGGCAACATCTGCGCCGGGGCGGTATTCTTCTGCTTCACCTCTATCATCCCGACAGCAGACTGACCCGGACCAACGGCGAAAAAATCTTCCAATTCGCTCTCCACCACAGATCCAATGGCGATGTTGTCGTAAAAGAAACACTCAAGAGCTTCCGGCCCGACACAAATACCCTTCTCCTGGAAGAGCGCTATCGAGTCAGACCGCACTCGTCCTCACCAGACCCCAAAAGAGATCTCAGCCATACCCTTCGCCTCTATGCTCCGCAACTGGAACAATGGCGGACGCTTCTCCAGCAGACGGGCTTTTCCCTCTCCCTCTCCCCACATTCGCACAAAAACACTTCCTGCTACGGCAGCTTCAGCAACACCCCTTTTACCCCCACGGAAACAACCCTCCTCATCCACGCCACAGCGGTATAATCAGGCCCAACTCCTTCACACCAATCCTTCATTTTCAAAAAAAATTTCACAAATGTCGCTGAAAAAGATACAACAAAATATGATCTTTTGACCTACATCAAAGTTTTCCCCCATCATTCAGAATACAGTGAACCATACTTTGCAGCACAGCAAACAACATTCACTGATCATCAATTTATCAAAAGAAACACAGCCCAACATAAGGGCTAAAAATCCGAGGAGGAAAAATTATGTTTTGCAATCAATGTGAACAAACGGCAAAGGGAACAGGATGCGACAAAATCGGTGTATGCGGCAAGCAACACGATGTGGCAGTCATTCAGGATCTTCTTACATATGCATTGCAGGGCCTCTGCCTGGTCGCCAACGAAGGGCGTAAAGTTGGAGTAGTAGACAACAGCATCGATAGATTTACCGCGGAAGCGATTTTTGCCTGTCTGACAAATGTCGACTTTGATCCGGCACGTTTCCAGACCTGGATCAAGAAAACCGTTGAGCTTCGCGACAGTTTGCAAGAAAAGGTACAGGCCGTAGGGGGAAATATCTCTTTTGACTCTCCTGCCGCAACCTTCACACCGGCGGCTGATCTCAACGGTCTGGAAGAACAGGGTGCGCAACTGGACTTCATCAACAGCCTTGATGACAATGAAGATCTCCGCTCCTTAAAGCAGATTACCCTGTATGGTCTGCGCGGCCTGGCTGCATACACGGATCATGCCGCAATTCTCGACCAGCAGGACGATTCCGTCTTCGCCTACATCCATGAAGCAATGGCAACCCTCACCAGAAAAGACCTGGGGCTGGAAGAGCTTGTCGGACTCACCCTTAAATGCGGCGAAGTCAACCTCAAGGCCATGGAGCTCCTCGATGCGGGCAACACCGGCAAATACGGTCATCCCACCCCCACCGAGGTGCCGCTGGGTGCCAAAGCAGGTAAAGCGATTCTGGTCTCAGGCCACGATCTGCGCGACCTCGAGCTGCTCCTCAAGCAGACCGAAGGAAAAGGTATCAATATCTATACACATGGCGAAATGCTGCCCTGCCACGGTTATCCTGAGCTGAAAAAATATGACCATTTTTATGGCCATTTCGGTACCGCCTGGCAGAACCAGCATAAAGAATTTGTCGAGTTCCCCGGTGCTATCCTCTTTACCACCAACTGCATTCAGAAGCCCAGAGACTCTTATGCCGACAACGTCTTTACCACCGGTCTGGTCGGCTGGCCCGGTCTGGTCCATATTGGCGACGACAAGGATTTCAGCCCCGTCATCAAGCGAGCCATGGAACTTCCCGGATTCCAGGAAGATACCGATAAAGGCAGTGTCCTGACCGGTTTTGCCAGAAATACGGTTCTCGGCGTGGCCGACAAAGTGATCGATGCCGTCAAATCCAAGGCTATCAGACATTTCTTCCTGGTCGGCGGCTGCGATGGCGCCAAGCCGGGACGGAACTATTACACCGAGTTTGTCGAAAAGGTTCCCCAGGACTGCATGATTCTGACCCTGGCCTGCGGAAAATTCCGTTTCTTCGATAAAAAGCTTGGTGACATCGGCGGTATTCCGCGTCTGCTCGATGTGGGACAGTGCAACGACGCCTACTCCGCCATCCAGATTGCCGTGGCCCTGGCCGGCGCTTTCGCATGCGATGTCAACGATCTGCCGCTTTCCATGATTCTTTCCTGGTACGAGCAGAAGGCTGTGGTCATTCTTTTGACCCTCCTTCATCTGGGCATCAAAGATATCCGTCTCGGACCCTCCCTGCCGGCGTTTATCACCCCAAATGTCCTTAACGTTCTGGTAGAGAACTTTGCTATTAAACCCATCGCCGCCACACCGGAGGAAGACCTCAACACCATCCTCGGCGCCTGATAGCACCACTGCCGTAACGGGCGAAACAACAACCTCCTTTCTCCACCCGGCGGGATACGAGCAATCTCGTATCCCGCCTTTTTTATGCCCCCCGCAACCTGCCTCGGATCGTAACCCGGGTTTTTCATCAATTCAGGTGGTGTCAGGTTCAAAGTTTTTGGTGATGGGCAATAGTAATCTATGCTCATTGCCAAAATACTTTCGAAGATGACGCCGCCTGGAATGACCTTTGGTGAACATTGTTAAAATTTGGAAGCGTATTTT
>CAYUPL010000083.1:0-12980 GCA_964446655.1 uncultured Desulfopila sp. | reverse complement strand
CCCATGGGTGGAGTAATAAAACCGACACCGAGAGCACTAATCATAAATATACAGAAATGAATTTCGTTCATACCTATCTCCAAGGCAAGGGGCAGGAGAAGCGGTGAGAGGATGACAATATTCGGGGTAGTTTCCATGACGCAACCGGCAATTATCAGCATAACCAGCATCAAAAGTATAATCAGATACATGTTAGTTGTCATTGCTGTTATGCTGGAGACAAAATATTGCGGTACCTGAAGCGAAGCCAGTGTTTGCGCAAGAGGGAGCGACATTGCTATGATCGGTACGATAACTCCGTTAACTTTTGCTGAAGATTCAAGCATTCCAGGAAAATCTTTCAGAGATAACGTGCCTTGAAAAAAACCGATTATAATTGTTATCATTACAGCGACTGCGGCCGATTCCGTCGGAGTAAATAAGCCTGAGTAAATCCCACCAAGGATAACGAATGGAATAAGCAAAGCAAAGCGAGCTGAATAGACGGTTTTGAGCCAGTGTTTGAAATCAAAACCAACATTTGAGATTTCGTAACCCTTAAAGCGGTTCACCAAAGTATTGGTGATCATTACTGTGACCAGAATCATTATTCCCGGTATAACTGCTGCAAGAAATAAGGTGGAGGCACCAATGCCGAGAATCAGACCTATAATGATATATGCGATTGAAGGAGGAATAAGTATTCCAGTACACGCTCCAGCGGCGACCATTGCACAGGCATAGCCTTTGGGGTACCCTTTTTCGACCAGACGGTCTATGGTAATTCTACTGATCGCGGCAGCGTCGGCAGCATCAGAGCCTGAAATACAGGCAAAAAAGCCACAACCGAGGACGGTGGAAGTACCAAGTCCCGCTTTTTGCCACCCCATCGTTGCTTCGGCTACTTCCAGAAGTTTAAGGGACAAACCAGTACGGACTAAAACGTCACCGGTAAGAATAAAAAGCGGTACCGCTATCAGGGCAAAGTGATCGACACCTTCAAAAAGGGACTCACCAAGCAGGGCCACCGGCAACACGTCGGTGGTCATCAACATTATCGCAGAGCCAAGCCCGAGAACAGCCCAGACTCTGACCCCTAAAAGAATCAGGACCACCATCCCTATCAGGGGCGCATAAAACTCCCAGCCAAGCGCCAATTCTTGTTGTTCCAGCATATAATACATTGTCTCTCAGCTCCTTTTTAGTCAAAGAGTTTGCTACCCTCAAATACTGGGCGCCCGGCCTTCAAGTCATTATAGTCCCGCTTTATGGATTGCAAAATACGAAAGACCATCATGGCAAAGCCAATTGGAACGGCGGCGAGAAAAAAGGCATGACTGATCCTGAGTCCATGGGTAACAGAGCCAAAATGGATAGAGTTCAGCACCGGTTCCATTGACATGTATATGGCGATCACAGCAAGAATCAATGTTATGATATCCCCGAAAATATAAAGAAGCGCCTTCAATTTGGGAGGACATATGGTCAAAATGACATCAATACGAATATGCGCTCGTTGCTTTATGGCGGCTGAAGCGCCAATCCATGCCACATAGATAAATGCGTACCTGGCAATTTCTTCAGCCCAGATCGAAGAATATGAGAGTAAACTGCGCCTCACTACTTCCATAAAAATAGTGCTTACAATCAGGGCATACAGAGGTAAGAGCAGATACCGCTCACCATTCTTATCGATCTCTTCCAGAATTTTTTTAAACCGCATAAAATCACCTCTACTCCGTTATTGACTGAAATGGCCTGTTTACGCGCAAGCAGGCCATTTCAGTCTTACCAGCGGTTAAATGTCATGAACGTAAAAGTTGTTGTAGGTGTTGGCAGCTTCTGCCAACTCATCAAACTTGGCAAGTGAACCAACCAGTTCTTTTTTGATAGCATCCCAGGCGGGGAGTTGTGCTCCGGTCTGGGAGACCCACTGCTCTTTTTCTGCGTCGGTTGGTACATAAAACTCGACGCCTTCTTTAACCATTTCGGCCATTGCATAACTACGCGCAGCAGGAACCTTGGCAAGGTTCTGTCTGCTGGTAACTTCGCTCGCAAATTCTATACCTTCCTGGACATCGGCCGGAAGGCTTTGGAACCACTTCATATTGCAGGAATAAATTTGAGAATCGGGTACGGCCGCATTAAACGTGATGCTGGAGAGAATCTCCTTGAAGCCAAAAACCAAAAGGGCCTCAACGGAAGGATCCAATGCGTCTGCAACACCCTGTTTTATGGCTGAGGATGTTTCGCCCCATGCAACCGGAGTGGGGTTTGCGCCCGCGAGTTGATAGAACTGCTGCAGAATTTTTGACCCTGGGACTCGAAACTTGAGGCCTTTCAGTTGGTCGGGAGTCTTTATTGGCCCATCCACACCTTTACGGATTGCGCATGTTCTGGGATCAATACACACATAAAATAACGCCTTAAATCCTTTGGCTTCAATTCTGGGATTGAGCTCCTTTTTCCAGGCAGACGATGTAACCAAATTCATAAAACGCTGGTTCTCACCACACCAATATGGGATATTAATGAGGTCAGCAGCCGGGGCAAAGGGGGCAAAGTTGGCAATGGAGTGTTGAGCTGCCTCGATGGTGCCAGCCTGAACTTTCTGAACCAAAGCACTCCCTGCGCCGAGCTGTCCTGCCGGTGCAAGTTTGACATACACCTGGCCATTCGTGGCATTTTGCACGTTTTCTTTAAAATCGAGCTGCATGATGGGGTACGCGCGTGATGCACCGAGCCGGTAAGCGGTAGCCACGTTCATGGTGTATTTTGCACTGTTCTGCCGTTCTTTTTCCTCATTGGATGTAACCGCAGCCGCTTCAGCAGTGGACGCTCCAATAAACCCTTTGGTTAAAGCAAGTGCAGCAGCGGTAAAGCCAAATTTTGCGCTCAGCTCCATAAAACGACGTCGATCTTCTGATTTGATTTCATAATCTTTTACATTTTCGGTCATTGTTTCACCTCTTTTTCATCTGTTTCAGGGTTTGACTTCGATTTTTTCTCTGCGTATAAAGCGACTGCTATAAAAGCTACAGAAGCTAGAAGGAGAAGCAGGAACTCGGCAACATTCCCAAAATGAAACACCTTCAACCCATAAACAATATTTATTTTCCCGATCACGACATTCAGCACATAGATGCAGAACGAGCCTGCAGCTATAACTATTGCGATTCGGGTCCATCCTTTATGTCTGAAATCTTCAGGTTGAGTAGTCATTTCTCCGCCACCTTGTATGTATATGCTTTTTAGTTCTTTTATTACCAGAACCTATTTTCAATGGATCAAGCGCCGATCACCTTATAGACGGCGTTACAGTCCTCTTTGCCGTATCCGGCAGCTGATGCGTTTTTATACAGTTCAAGTGCCGCTTCCATGGCCTTGAGATCAAGCCCCCAAGCCCTGGCCATCTCACAGCCGAGTCGGACATCCTTCAGGGCCAGATCGAGGCCGAAACGATTCTCGAAATCATCCGCGGCAATCCAGGGACCACGAACATCCATCTGGAAGCTCCGCGCACCGGTATCCTGCAGCAGCTCAATCAGCAGTTTTCGGTCAATTCCTGCCTTTTCACCAGCCCGGATGCCCTCTGCCATTACAGCCAGATTAGCCATGCCTACCATATTGCTGATAAGCTTAACCGCACAGGCGGCCTCCACCCCCCCCATGTAATAGGCGGGTTGACCAATGATAGGCCAGATATCCTGTAGTTTATCAAATACTTCCTTATCTCCGCCGATAAACATCGGCTCTTCGGCTTTTTCCGCATGTGCGGGTGTTTTTCCCAGGGTGCACTGCTGAAAACCAATCCCTTTTTCCTTTGCCGCACCTTGAAGCTTCACAGAGGTTTGCGGGTCAATAGTGCTGAGTTCTACATGCACTGCCCCTGCCTGCATTGTATGCAAAAGACCGTCCTCACCAAGCATGACCCCTTCTACATGAGCAGGCATCGGCAAGCTTGTGAAGACCAGGTCACAGTCCGCCAGATCACCCACACCGGCAGCGGCTTTACCGGTGCTGCCGGCATCCAGTGTACGCTTAATGGCGCTGTCGCTGAGATCATATACGAGCACTTCTTTACCGGCTCGAATAAGGTTGCGGGCTAAAGGCCCACCCATCAAACCAACACCTATAAATCCAATAGACATAGTGAAACTCCTCTTCGGTTATGTAATTCGTTCTTACAGTGCCGTTGCTACGACGTCTGCGTCATATACGAGTTTTCAAGCAGCCATTCTCTTTACAACAAACAGATGTGCTTCCGAAAACGTTACGAAAATAGTACTGTCAGACCATGTTCTCGTCAGGCCACCTACTCCTCCATGAGCCAGTCCAAACCAAGTTCAATCAGCTTTCCATCGGTCGGCCTTCCTTCGCTGTCCCAGCCGGACATTTGGTAATAGAGCTGAATCCAGCCCTTAAATGCGGCCGGGTCAAAACGCATTCCTTTTAAAGGGCCACTGGGCATTTTCTCAAACCAGCGCCGGATAAGCGTGTCATCATCGGGTGTAAAGCCGCAGCGGTTATTAAACACCCTCGCCATGACATTGGCACGCTCGACACCATTGACTATCTCATATAGACTGGTATCCCATCCGGTGATGGCCTGAACGGCCTCCACCAACTTGGAAAAAGTCATGGCATGAATAGGAACAGAGCAGAAGTTGCACAGCCCAAGCAGATTGTTAATGCCCCAGGCTTTCTGACCGATATAGAAAAAACGCACTTTTGCAGCATCCGTTTCAACAGGATCCACCGGATCAAAAAGTCCCATGGGATAGAGTTTGCTGATACCTTCTCCCTGGAAAGCGACATCATGCGGTGTCTCAATATGGTCGGCTCCGGTCGGCGACAGGGCAAACCCGAATCCCATACCGGTCTTGCCGCGACCATCATGAAAAGCCAGTTCCTGACCTTTTATATGGAAGGCATATTTTTCCGCACCTCGACCAATGCGTTCCGCCGCCTTTTTGACTCCCAGACTGAGTACATGACCAATACCCTCTCGAGCGGCTATCCGTCGAATCAGCCAGACCATGGCCTCGGCATCACCAAATTTGAGAGACCTTCCTTCGGTATCCGCTTCGGTCAAGATGCCATTTTCAAAACATTCCATGGCAAAGGCAATAACAGCCCCGGTGGAAATAACATCGAGACCGAGGAGATTACAAAGCTGATTGCCGTAGGCAACTGCCGGGAGATTGTCAATGGCAAGCAAAGGCCCAAGAGCAGCCAAAGCCTCATATTCAGTGCCACCGAACCGTTTGTCCAGTGGATACTCCGCATCATCGAGTTCCACTCTGCGCTTACAGGCCACGGTGCAGTTCCAACATGTGCCGCGGGAAGCAAAGATGGTATTGTGATACGTCTCAGCCGCAAGTTTCTCGGCACCTTCAAACTGCCCCTCTTTAAAATTACGGGTCGGCAAAAAGCCTGCAGCGTTGACGCCTTGCACCAGTCCCGGCGTACCAAATTTCGTCAGACCAACGTTAGGAGGATGCACCTTGACACGCTCTCTGTGCCAGCGGGCAATCTCCTTGACCTTGTCCGGGTCCGCCATTTCCAGCTTGCCTGTTCCTCGAACGGCAATAGCCTTGAGGTTTTTGGAGCCCATGACCGCACCCATGCCGGTACGTCCGTTAAAATGCTCCAGGTCATTCTGCAGACAGGCAAAAGGGACCAGGCGTTCACCGGCCGGCCCGATGCTCACAACGCGTATTTTCGATTCACCTGTCTCTTCCCGGATATGTTCAAGGGTTTCCCAGTTATCCAACCCCCATAACGAACCGGCATCCTTGATTTCAACCTTACCGTCATTGATCAGAACATATACCGGCTCTGTAGCAACTCCGGTAATCACAATAGCATCGAAACCGGCGAATTTCAGTTCCGGACCGAAATACCCCGCCGCTTCAGTCCTGGCAAATCCGCCGGTAAGAGGTGATTTCGCCCCAACCGCATACCGGTTAAAGCCGGAAATGGGTGCTCCGGTCACTACACTGCAGGCGAAAATAAGAATGTTTTCCGGTCCGAGAGGATCAGCTTCAGGACGAATTTCACTGAGCAGCTTTTCTCCGATTATTCCGGAACCGCCAAAATAGGTGCGATACCATCGCTCGTCCGGAGTTTTGATTTCGTGGGTTCTGGTAGTTAAATCCAGATACAGAATTTTTCCATTATAGCCGTAAGCCATGAACTCCTCCATCTTTCAGGGTAAATAAAAATATAGTCTCGTAATTTCAGCGGTTCCTCTGGAAAATGACTGACTGCTCCAGGCAGTCACTTCCTGCAAACCGAGCACACCATTTCCTTTTCTGTCTGATAGTGTCGCAGACATATATTCTCCGTTATATCTCTTTTTCATAGTCTGGCATTTTTTTGTAGTTCAACCGGGATAGTTATTTTTCCGACACAAAAACAGCGCCACACTAAATCTCGCTGAACCAGCGGAAATATTCCACCTGCAGCAGTAAGGCATTAGAGGTATAATGACAGACCCACCCGCAGGCCGGAAAACACAACTCTGATCATTCCCGTTGTCACAAATGAGGTAACTGCAGAAGCGAAAGATCGAAGGTGCAGGTGCGTTTTTCCTATTAGAAAAACACGTTACAATCTTAGGCCGGTGCTCAACCGATCCATAGCATTATTGGCCTCCAATTCCCCATTTTTGCCACTTCCTCCTCATGTTGTGTCGATTCTTTTATCCCTGTGGAGCAATTACTGGGCCATTCAATCATATTCCGATCAAGAACTTGTAATCATATACTTTTTTAAATTTTTATTTTTGTGCACTTCCCCTTTTGTGACCAATATTCATCACAACGCCCATTATTGGTCTTGATTTTTCGTCAGAATGCGCATATCAATGGACGATAAGCAGCCAACATAAACTTTAGGAGCCAATCAGCATATGAAATGGAGTACCGAAACACGCTATAAAATTCTTCTTGAAATCAACAATGCTATTGCCACCTGCAAGACCAGACCGGACCTTTTTCTAGCCCTTTCCCAAGAGCTGCATCGTCATTTTGCTTATGACCGGATGTGTATAATTCTGTATGATAGTGAAGCTCACTCGATTGCCTATTTCGCCGCAGCCGACGGCATCCAGCCCGGAGGAGTTGTGGCGCACGAATCCCGACCTCTGGCTCATGGAGATATTGCCCGAATGGTGGTCCAATCGAGACAACCCGTGGTTTTCGACGATCTCACCCGCTACACCGACTTGAAATCCGTTGGAGAACTGGTAAAGGTGGGGCTGACATGCACCATGGTGTTTCCAATGATCATTCGTGATCGCTTGCTCGGGACAATCCACCTCAGTTTTCGCAAAGCTCCGAAAACCATCTCCGAGCTCGCCGAAGTGCTCAAAGCAGTCTCTCAACAAATCGCCATCGCTGTTGACAACATGCTGGCATACACGACACTGAAACAGTCGAACATGCTCTTACAGAAAGAGAAACAATTCCTGTTGACACACAACCGCGACTACTCAGCCGAGGGATTTTTCTTTGCCTCACCGCAAATGCAGCAGATACTGCAGCTTATTGATCAGGTCGCCGATACCGACGAAACCATACTCATTACAGGTGAAACCGGTACCGGCAAAGATTTTCTTGCTCGATTGGTGCATGACAGAAGCAATCGGCGCGAACATCTTTTTGTCAAAACCAACTGCCCTGGGTTGACCAACTCTCTTTTTGAGAGCGAGCTTTTCGGTCATGCCAAAGGCGCCTTTACCGGCGCTGAGCAAAAACGTTCCGGGCGATTTGAGCTCGCGGAAGGAGGGACAATTTTTCTTGATGAGATTGGTGATCTACCTAAAGAGATGCAGGCAAAATTACTGCAGGTCCTGCAGGAACGCAAATTTGAACGGGTCGGCGAGTCCGTCCCCACAGAAGTCGATGCCCGTGTCATTGCCGCCACCAATAAAGATCTGCAGCAGCGCATCCTGGAAGGAAAATTCCGCCAGGACCTCTTCTATCGCCTCGAAACAGTGACCATTCATGTTCCACCACTCCGCCAGCGCAGAGAAGATATTCCGCTACTCATTAATAAAATCAACGTCAGCGAATCGGAACGACTGCATCGGTCACCTCCAGTCTACAGCGACAGTGCCCTTGAGTTGCTGTGCAGCTATCACTGGCCCGGCAATGTCCGCGAATTGAAAAACATGGTTAAACGTCTCATTATCATGCAGCCCGGAGCACACATTCGCAAAGGTGATATTGAAATGACTATTCCTGCAATCCTGTCCGGCTCACCGCAGGGGGACGGGTTCACTACTCTAGACCAGGCTGAACGGACGCACATCATGCGTGCTCTGACAACTACCAACGGAGTTATAGGCGGCAAACAAGGCGCCGCCAACCTTCTCGGCATGCACCGATCTACTTTGCAGTACCGCATAAAAAAACTGGGTATCAGCCCGGCAGACTTTCAATGACGGCATGGTAGGTGTTTGTCCCGTTCCGGAAATTCTGACGGAGAAGTTCTCTGATTTGCCGATCTTTGCAAACACCACAACATTCAGCTTCCACTCCATAGGAGAACAATGGCTAGCGTAAATCTTTTCCCCGAACAACTTATTGAACTGATAAGCGACATTCTTATAGCGCACGACACTAGTCCGGATAATGCCCGAGAGGTGGCCCTCGCTCTAGTTGCAGCAGAAACCGACAACCAGAAAGGCCATGGTCTTGCACGAGTAGCCGCCTATGCAGCTCAGGCCGGAAGCGGCAAAGTCCGGGGCAAGGCAAAACCCACCATGGAAAAACCGGCTCCTTCCCTGTTATGTATCGATGCTCATTCCGGCTTCGCTTATCCAGCCTTGTCACTCGCGGTTGAGGAGCTTGTCCGGCTCACCGCCGCAACAGGAATCGCTGCCGCTGCGGTGAGAAATTCACACCATTGCGGTGCCGCCGGCTATCATGCCGAGAAATTGGCCGAAAAGGGATATGTCGCTCTTGTCTTCAGCAACACCCCAAAAGCCATTGCCCCCTGGGGAGGCAAAGAAGCCCTCTTCGGCACCAACCCGATAGCCTTTGCAGCGCCTCGAGCACAGGGCCCTCCTCTGGTGATTGACCTGTCGCTTTCCAGGGTTGCGCGGGGAAAAATCAAGCTGGCGGCGCAGGAAGACCGTCCTATCCCCGGAGGATGGGCTCTCGATGATCAAGGAAAACAGACAACCAATGCCGCAAAAGCCATGCAGGGAACCATGTTACCCATGGGGGATGCCAAAGGTGCGGCCTTGGTCTTGATGGTTGAGATTCTCGCCGCAGCGCTGACTTCCTCTCATTTCGGCTTTGAGGCAACATCATTTTTTGAAGCTCAGGGCGCACCACCCAACATTGGTCAACTCCTCATAGCAATTTCGCCAGGGCCTCTTTCGTCAAAAACATTTTTAACACGCATTGACGTCTTGTTTGACGCTATCCTTTCCCAGGAAGGAACCCGGTTGCCGGGTGCCGACAAAGCCGCATTACGACACCAGGCAAAAACGCATGGACTGGAAATAGACAAGGGCGTTTTTGACGCCTTGAAGGCCTTACTTCCCAGCTGATCCTCCCACACTTTTATTTTATGAAATGTTCGGGCCAACCTGGAAGTACAAGACTAATCACCGTCAAACCAGCTTCCTTCCGGCAGAGGGACACCCAGCAGATCACCAAAAATAAAATAAAAGGCCGTTACCACGACAATGCTGATCAGCATTGACTGGAAAAGATTGCGTTTTGAAAAGCGATGCTCGTCAGCAAGATAGGTATTAAAGGTAAAATAAAAGACATAACTCGAAGGTAAAAATCCGGCAAAGGGCAGAAATATAAGATATAGAAGCAAAATTCCTGTACCTGCCACAACATTATTGCGCTCGATAACAGTCTCAAAAAAAATAACTCTCTCCGGTTTTATAAGTCCTTTGATAAAAACAACCAGACTAAGAACAGCCATCATAACGATTATGTAGTCGACGAAAACCACTCCGAGACGGGAAATATCTCTCGTTACACTGAAAGCAATTAAAGCGAGTACCGCAGTAAAAATGCTGGTTATAAGATCACCGTTTAGACGCACTGTAGTACTCTCCTCTGCATGGTTATCTTTTTTCATTGGCTCTTTTTCCTTTTGGCTTTCCAGCCCGCATAAAACGGCCAGAGTACGCTGATCAGACTCATGGCGATCAGTACCAGGCTGATAGGACGCAGGACCATATAGCCTATGATGGAACCGGAAGCCTGTCCGGCAAGCATTGATTTCACCAGACCTTCCTCAACAAAAGGACCCAGTATCAGGCCAAGAACAATTGGTGCCGGGTGAAACTTGAGCTTATTGCTGATAAAGCCGATGATACCAAACAGAAACATGATCCAGACATCCAGGATATTATTCCTGATGGCGAAACTGCCCAATACCGTCATGAAAATTATGCCCGGGGCGAGAAAGCGAGAAGGAATGTTGATAATCCGGGCAAAGACATAGGAGCCGAAAGAGCCGATAAAGGTCACTAAAAAGGCACCAACGAGCAGCGCCATGATAAAGGCATAGGTGACTTCTGCATAACTGGTAAATAACTCGACACCGGGGCGCATGCCATGGAGCATCAGAGCGCCGAGAATAACCGCTGCCGGTGGTGAACCAGGAATGCCGAGAGTAAGCAAAGGGATAAGTGAGCCGGGTGCCATGGCACTGTTTGCCGCTTCCGAAGCAGCTACTCCTTTTATGGTTCCCTTGCCGTATTCTTCAGGATTGGAGTCCCAACGCACAGCCTCATTATAACTGACCATACTGGCAATGTTTCCGCCAGCGCCCGGGGCAAAACCGATAATTGTCCCAATTGCCGAGGAGCGCAGCATCAGCATCGGCTTTTTTATCAAGGAAACGATAACCTCGCCGATGACGGCGAGCTTCGGCGTAACCGGTTTATCGGAATATGCGGCGCGGCGTTTACCGATAACGCTCGAGAGGATCTCAGGAAGACAGAAGAAACCGATAAGAGCAACAATCAGTTCGATGCCGGCCTGTAATTCGGGGAAACCGAAGGTCAGGCGAACGTCGCCGCCGATGGGGGCCATTCCGACAGCGCTAAGGAGCAATCCGACCGTGCCGGCGAGAAACCCCTTGACCATGGACCCCGACGACAGTGAAGAAATAATGGTTAAACCGAAAATGCCGAGCCAGAAATATTCGGGTGGCCCAAATTTTAAAGAAAATGCAGCAAGCGGTGGTGCGGCAGTGATAAGGACACCGTTTGCGATAAGAGAACCACAACTTGAGGCAAAAGCTGCAGCGACCAGACCGTGCTGCGCCATTCCTTTCTGAGCCAACGGGAATCCGTCAAAGGTAGTGGCAATTGCCGCCGGAGTACCGGGAGTATTGATGAGAATTGCCGGAATTGCATCCCCATACATTGCCCCGACATAGATCCCGGCCAGCATAATCAGACCGGCGGCAGGACTCATTGTAAAGGTAAACGGCACCAGCAGAGCCAGCCCCATGGTCGCCGTAAGACCTGGAAGAGCACCGAAAACGATCCCCATGAAAACCCCAATAAAGAGGAGAAAGAAATTACTCGGTACAAAAACACTTACCAGTCCGTGAAGTATCGCATCCATATATCAACCTCGAAGATCTCCTGAAAACCATCCAACAAGAGTGCCTTTCCCCACGCAAAAAGACGTGGAGAAAGGGAAAGGGAAAGGTGTTGGTACATTGCTGCAGTTTTATTCCTTGAACTCTTTTACAATAGGAGCCCATTGTTCAACCATCTCTGCAATATAGGCTTTTGAGGCGGCGTGGCCCATGGACAATGGCTGAAAACCGTCTTTAATCATTTGTTGTTGAATTGTTGGATCATCGGCTATCTGCAGAAAAGCCTTCTCTAAAACGCTGATCACTTCTGCCGGGGTTCCTGGAGGGGCGCCGGCGCCACGGTCAATTGAGGCATAGAGTTTAAATCCCTGGCTTTCAAAGGTCGGAACATCCGGCATCGTCACAAACGGTTTTTTGGTACCGAAGCCGAGCACTCTGATTTTATCCTCATGCTGTACCAGATCGTTGCTGTTGGCCCACAACGCTTTAACATGTCCACCTAAAAACTGCGCCACTGAATCCGCCGCACCTGTTGATGGTATATATGTCATTGTAATTCCAGCCATCTTCCCAAACTGCAGATGGGCTACATGATGTCCGGACCACGTCCCTGAACCGCCCACTATCAACGCACCTGGGTTAGCCTTGGCGTAGGCGATAAGATCATCGAGGGTTTTAAACTCCGAATCCTTCAATACCGCTAGACCAATAGGTGTGGCCTGAAAAAAGGCTATCGGTTCAAGCTGTTCGGTAGTGTAACCGGCGTTGCCTCGAGCAAGCGGCTGAAGAATAATATGTGGAATATTGATACCGGAGATAAAATAGCCATTAGGCTTTTTATTAATCAGTTCTGCCCAGCCGACCGAACCGCCGCCGCCGGGTTTATATTGAACAATGACCTTCTGGCCTAGAATGTCTTCGAGGCGCGGCTGCTGCCGGCGTGCCTCCAGATCGGACTGCCCACCAGGTCCGAAGGGTATAGAATAAGTAACAGGTTTTTCAGGAAATTCTGCCAGAGCAGGAATGGTTAGCAAGCCAAAAACAGCCAAACAGGACAACATACTGGTAATCAATCTCATATCGTAACCTCCTCATGAAGCGCAACGCCGGTCGGTTACATTACCATCCGGCATTTACGCTATTTATTTAGATGATTTGGTGGACGTTTACGCACTTTCATACAGCTTGGTCATGATGAATTCACGATGTCCAAGCACCTCGGCTGCGGTCAGACGACCGTTGGCTGTGCGGATCATCATATCCAAAAGCTTGTCACCTGCCTGATCCATGTCAATCTCTCGACGCAGAAGACCTGAGACGTCGACGTCGAAATGTTCACTCATGGTCCGTAAGGTACGCGGATTAGAGCAGAGCTTGATAACCGGCAGGATCGGATTGCCGATAAT
>CAYUPL010000082.1:0-13674 GCA_964446655.1 uncultured Desulfopila sp. | reverse complement strand
CGAGTCACTGGCAGCGCATGCGATTTGGCTGAGCTTCGTACGTAATCAGAATCTGATTTGAGCCTATCTTTTCTGCACAGGGGAGATCGTGTGGGTCCAAGGATTGTATGGATCCGGAAATGTAACCTGTTTTGCCGCTGCAGGTAATATCAGTTGATTTTTGCACGTACGGTATTATTTTCAACAAGGATCTTTATTCATAATTATTTAACATTTGGGAGCGATATATGTGGGAATATACTGATTTGGTTCAGGAGCATTTTCTCCGACCAAGAAATGTCGGCGAGGTAGAAAATCCCAGTGGAGTGGGAGATGTGGGCTCGTTGGCATGTGGTGACGCCTTGAAGCTTAGCATAAAAGTGGATGAAAATGACGTTATAACAGAGGCCAAATTCAAGACCTTCGGCTGCGCCAGTGCAATAGCATCTTCGTCTGCTCTTACAGAGATGATACAAGGTATGACGGTAGCAGAGGCGGAAAAATTAACAAATGAAGACATAGCTGACTTCTTAGGTGGTTTGCCGAAAGAGAAGATGCACTGTTCTGTTATGGGACGGGAAGCCTTAGAGGCTGCCATTGCGGATTTTCGCGGTATGGTGCTTCCCATGGCGGAAGGCGAGATTGTCTGTGAATGTTTCGGTGTAACGGATCTGGAAATAGTTCGAGCCATCAAAGAGTCGAAACTCCGCTCTGTTGAGGAAATCACAAATTTTACCAAGGCGGGTGGCGGCTGTGGTAAGTGTGAGGAAAAATTACAGGATATCCTGCAGACCACCGTTGGTGATCTTGACGAAATCAAAAAGGTGGCCAAAAAACCGACACGTATGACAACGTTGCAAAAGATCAAAAAGATTGAGGAAGTTCTTGAAAGAGAAATAAAACCAGGCCTGCGCCAGGATGGCGGTGATATTGAGTTGATAGATGTGGATGGGGATTATGTTCTTGTTTCCCTGAGAGGATCATGTACCAGCTGCGCCAAATCTCAGACGACCCTGAAAGAGTACGTTGAGAAGAAATTGCGTGAACTTGTTCTTGACTCACTGGTTGTGGAGGAAGCTAAATAATGAAAACACTCCCAGGGAAAGAAATTTATATGGATAATAACGCAACCACCAAAATTGCTCCCGAGGTGGTTGAAGCAATGATGCCGTTTTTAACCGACTATTATGGCAATCCTTCCAGTATGCATATTTTTGGCGGACAGGTTGCCGACGCCGTAAAAAAAGCGCGGAGGCAGACGGCAGACCTGCTCGGCGCCGAAGCTGAGGAAATTACCTTCACCAGTTGCGGGACGGAGAGCGACTCTACTGCGGTTTTGTCGGCTTTACAGACAAATCCGGAAAAGCGGCATATTATTACAACCAGAGTGGAACATCCGGCCATCAAGACATTATGTGAAAATCTGGAAACACTCACCGGTCATAAACACAGGATTACCAGGTTGAAGGTGGCCGGCGACGGCACGCTTGATCTTGATGAATATGAAAATGCCTTGACCGAGGATACAGCTATCGTATCGGTTATGTGGGCCAATAATGAAACAGGAGTTATCTTCCCTGTGGAAAAGATGGCTCGGATGGCCAGAGAGCGAGGTGTGCTGTTTCACACAGATGCTGTTCAGGCTGTGGGGAAAATACCTATCAATCTCAAGACATCCGACATTGATTTTCTTTCCATTTCGGGCCATAAACTTCACGCGCCCAAGGGTGTTGGCGTGTTGTATATTCGGCGCGGCACTCCTTTTGTACCGTTTCTTGCCGGCGGGCACCAGGAAAAAGGCAGACGCGGCGGTACGGAAAACGTCGCATCCATTGTTGGTCTGGGCCGAGCCTGTGAGCTTGCCGCGGAGAAGCTGGAAGAGGAGAATAGCAGAGTAAAAGCGCTTCGGGATCGTTTGGAGGAGGGCTTACTGGCATCAGTGCCACGCTCGATGCTCAACGGCCATAAAAACGACAGGTTACCCAATACAGCCAACATAAGTTTTGAATTTGTTGAAGGTGAGTCTATTCTTCTTCATTTGAATGAACACAATATCTGCGCTTCTTCCGGATCGGCATGTACTTCCGGGTCTCTCGAGCCTTCTCATGTACTTCGGGCCATGGGGGTGCCCTTCACTGCGGCCCATGGTTCGATTCGTTTTTCCCTGAGCATATACAATACCGAGGCAGAGGTTGACTTTGTTCTTGATAAAATCCCTGAAATTATAGCATCTTTGAGAAAGATGTCTCCTTTCTGGACTGGTTCATGACCATGATTATCATTGACGGGAAGAGCAGCTGAGTTTCAGGCGTAATCAGGAGCAAAAAAAAAACCCGGCAGAATTGTCTGCCGGGTTTTTTTTGGTTGCAAGAGGAAATCTCACATTTCAGCCGTTATCGTATTGCTTATACATGTGGAGAAACTTTCTTGTTCTCCCTCTTTTTAAAGGGTTTAGAAGACACCTTCAACCTTGCCGGTTTCAAGATTGACATCTACGCGCTTAAAGGCAGGATTAGATCCTGTGCCGGGCATAAGGCTGATAGCGCCCGCAACCGGGACGATAAAGCCTGCTCCACCGTAGGTCAGTACTTCGCGGATGGTCAGACGCCAGCCCTTCGGTACACCTTTAAGGGCAGGGTTGTCGGAGAGAGACAGGTGGGTTTTCACCATGCACATACCTAGCCCAGCCAACTCAGGGTCTGCCTGAATTCTGGCAATGGCTTTATTGGCATCGGCGGAATAGTCAACACCGTCTGCGCCGTAGACTTCCGTTGCGATAAGGTGAATCCTGTCTTTGATCGGCATGTCAAGGTCATAGAGGAATTTAAACTCGGTCTTTTCATCACAGGCCTCGATAACCACCTGGGCAAATTCGATGGCTCCTTCGCCACCTTTCTCCCAGTGGCGTGATAGTGCAACTTTGGCGCCTTCGGCTTCACACAATTCACGAACCTTGGCGATTTCGGCGTCGGTATCGGTATAGAAGGCATTAATGCAGACTACGGGGCTGATTCCTGCTTTGCGAACGTTGCGGATATGGTGGATGAGATTGCCGCAACCTTTAGCCACCCATTCGACGTTCTCTTCCGTGTACTCTTTCGGCATGGCTTTACCCGGGACAGGTACAGGTGCACCACCATGGCATTTAAGGGCTCTGATTGTGGCGACAACGACTGCACAGTCGGGAGTGAGGCCGGAGTAGCGACACTTCAGATTCCAGAATTTTTCAAAACCGATATCAGCGCCGAAACCTGATTCCGTGACATGGTAATCAGCCAGCTTCAAGCCGACTTTATCGGCAATAACGGAACTCTGTCCAATAGCTATGTTAGCAAAAGGACCGGCATGTACTATAACCGGCTGGCCTTCAAGGGTCTGCATAAGGGAAGGATTGAGTGCATCAACCATCCAGGCAGTCATTGCACCGGCTACCTGCAGGTCTTCCGTAGTTACAGGTTGGCCTTTCTTGTTATAGGCGACAACGATTTTACCCATCCTTTCACGCATATCCTTGAGATCGTTGGAAATGGAAAGGATAGCCATGACTTCCGAGGAAACGGCAATGCCGAATTTGGATTTCATCATAAAGCCGTCTGATTTACCATTCACGCCATCTATACCGATAATGATGTTCCGCAGAGCCTGGCAGCAGAAATCCATGATCCAGCCCATCTCTACGTTGGTCGGATCAATATCGAGGCGTTTCATGCCGGACAGTCTCTCGAGTTGCTCGTCGTTGTAGTTGCGCTCATGTTGCAGTCTGGAGGTGAGTGCTACCATGGCCAGGTTGTGAGCATTCATTATGGCATTGATATCGCCGGTGAACCCAAGGGAAAAAGGAGTCAGAGGGATGCATTGGGCAAGACCGCCGCCGGCAGCAGAACCTTTGATGTTCATGGTCGGCCCGCCGGACGGCTGGCGAATCGCGGCGCAAACGTTTTTACCTAATTTGCCAAGACCCTGGACCAGTCCCATTGAGGAGGTAGATTTGCCTTCACCGAGTGGCGTTGGTGAAATAGCGGTAACGTCAATGTATTTACCATCTGGCTTGTCCTTAAGTCGTTCAAGGACTTTTCTGAAATCAATTTTTGCAATATAGTGGCCCTGGGGAAGAAGCTCTTCCTTGGTGAGGCCAAGTTTTTCTCCGATTTCATAAATGGTTTTCATTGATTTTTCTGCATCTTGCGCGATTTCCCAATCAGCATGTTTGGTTGGATCTAATGGCATAATTCACTCCTTTCGTAGAATCAGACTCTGATTGCGGTTGACCGTTATTGCAGTGCGGTAACTCTGCCTTGAAACGGCGTATTTCGAACATCCCCACAAGCGTTATGTAAAACCGGTGTTGATGTGTTTTCCAGATTACAGCGGTAATGAAAAGAAGACACTATGTGGAAGAATTTCAAAGAGCGGGATCGAGGCCGGCTGCTCTCTTTGTTCTGGGCAGATACCAAGGTGAGACAGGTACACAGGGGCGCGCAGAAAAAAAGAGTGTTGCTTTGTAACCAGATAAAAAATGGAAATCTGTTATTTTGCAAGCAGCAGCAAGGAACGTATCCTTAACATGAACTTCCTACCATAATTTGAATGTATAGGCAATTTTTTTTGGATGGCTTTGGTCGAAATGTTTTGTAATCATTCAAAAAAGCTGCTGTGGGCAACCGGAATACAGGGTTAGGTTCTTGCATAACCGGCATAATTTGTACAGGATGTTTTGCCTGGGTTTGGCAAAAGAAGCAGGCAGTAGATAAAAAAAGCTGAAATATGTGCCATTTGTCTTGATAATCGCACAGTTTGCTTGGGCAAATCTCTCTGGTGTTTTTGGTAGACTGCCCTACTGTTTGGTGGTCTATTTATTGAAGATGAGAGAATATCAAGTGGGATCAGCCAGTTCCATGCTTTGTATACGGCGTATTTCACCTTCTGGCGTAATTATCACCAAATTGCCGCTTTTGTCGGAAGCTTTGACAAGGCAGGGGCAGGTCTCTCCAGTCCGGTAAGTGATGCTGCAGTTGGGATGAGTTGACATGCTTTCAACAATTGTGTAGGAATTTTGGGAGGTGATGGTGTTGAATGTCGCGACTGCTTTTTCGAGAGCTTGAATTCGCTGGTGTTCGTGAGGTGATATTTCTTCTATCTCCAAGCGCAATCTGTTTATCTCTTCCTTGGCGTCTGCAATTTTTTGTAAGACATCTCTGATTTCGCCTTCGTCCTGCCCGGAACTGGAGTGTAGAATTTGTTTGTGAATCTCGATATCAACCTCAATATATTGGATCTTTCGCAATATTTTTTGAACGGCGTTCTTCATATGATTACAGTCTGCTGAAGTTAAAGTGCAGAATAATGAGTATATACATCTTTTTTAGTTCTCTATGAAATTGAGTAAATTATAAAATAATGATATTTCCCGCAATACCTATCACATTTTTATTCAATAGTTAACAGTATTATTATACTATTACACTAAAGGTCAGGTCTCTATTTCTATGTTTACAATTTATATAAGAAAAAAGAGGTTTTATTCCTCTAATACATAGATTATAATCCCTTTATCTAAACGAAGTTAATTATCATTCTCTTTGTGGTCTTTTATGACGGTAAAAACAAATACTGCAGCCAGAAAAGCTTCTTTAAAACGAACTGTTAAAGACCAGTCTGGAGCAGGAAAAATTAAAATAGGCGAGCTTCTCAGTAAGGCCGGCTATATAACTCCGGCGCAGCTCGAACGTGGCAAAAAAGAGCTGCAGAAGCAGGGGGGGCGTCTAAGCTCTATTCTGGTAAAACTTGAATATATCGAGCATAACACCGTTTTTAACTTTCTCAGTCGAACCCATAATTACCCGCCGGTAATCATTAAGGATGAGCCGCCTTCAAAAGATGTCCTCAGGATTTTGCCCTATGAAATTGCCAAGGAATATCTTGCTTTTCCACTTCGCATGGCCGGCAACACTCTACAGGTCACCATGGCAGAGCCCTCGGACGCCATGGCTGTGGAGGAGTTGCAGGATCGTCTGAATAAAGAGCTGTCCGTTTGTGTTTCCACGGAAAAAGACATTATTGATGCCTATATCAGATATTATCGCATCAGCGAAGAAGAAGCCAAGGCCCTTACCGCATTTTCCGAAGAGGAGGAGGTGGAAGAGCTTGCAGTTACTCAGGTTGATGATTTTGGTTCCATAGTCGCAGATGCCGCGGATGAGTTCGAAATAGAAAGCTATGCAGAAGAGGACGGTCAGGACCAATTTGCAGCATCAGATGCACCCATTATTAAACTGGTAAACGGAATTCTCATAAAAGCGGTGCAGGAAGGGGTTTCAGACGTTCATGTTGAACCCTATGAAAAGAGCATGCAGGTTAGATACCGGAAAGACGGCGCTCTTTTTAAGTCTATGAACCTTCCTCTGACTATCAAAAATGCATTGATCGCCCGCGTAAAAATACTTGCCGGCCTTGATATTACCGAAAGAAGAGTTCCCCAGGATGGCCGTATTAAAATGAGAATGGGCCGAAACCGTTCCGTTGATTTTCGTGTTTCTTCTCTTCCTACACTCTTTGGTGAATCGGTTGTTCTCCGTATTCTTGACAAGGGTTCCTTAAATGTGGATTTGACCCAGCTTGGTTTCGAACAATCCACGTTTGATATGTTAAAAAGATGTCTTTCCAGACCCCAGGGACTACTTCTTGTTACCGGACCTACCGGTTCCGGTAAAACGGTAACACTTTACTCCGCCTTGAACTCTCTCAACAGTGAGGATATCAAGATACTTACAGCGGAAGATCCGGTGGAATTCAACTTTAAGGGTATCAATCAGGTGAATGTGCATACTGAAGTAGGTATGACCTTTGCCGCGGCATTAAAGGCCTTTTTGCGGCAGGATCCTGATATTATCATGGTGGGCGAGATCCGGGATATTGAAACTGCTGAAATTGCCATTAAAGCGGCCATGACCGGCCATCTTGTTTTTTCAACCCTGCACACCAATGACAGTGCTGCGACGATTGCTCGTCTCATCGATATCGGTATTCCATCCTATATGCTGGCCTCGTCGGTGACTATGGTACTGGCTCAGCGACTTGGCAGGCGACTTTGTCAGAAATGCAAAAAAGTTTTTCATCATGAACCGGATGAGCTTCTTGCGTCCGGTTTCCGTGAAGATGAAATTGAGGGCCTTACCGTTTATGGCCCTAATGGTTGTCCCGAGTGTAACGGTCTCGGCTATCGAGGACGTGTCGGCTTCTTTGAACTGATGGAGATAACCGATGAAGTTGCCAAAGCCATAAGTGCGGAGGTGCCGGAAGATCTGCTTCGTAAGGTTGCCGTACAGGAAGGTATGACACCTCTCCGGGAGTCGGCCCTGCTGAAAGTGAGACAGGGAATAACCAGTCTTGATGAAGCCTTGCGCAGGACAGTGGCCCACAAAGAAAGCCTGCCGGCGTATCTTGTCAACCCGGATGTTGAAGAATACGAAGATGGTGATGTCATCATTCGTGAGGGGAATACCGACATTGACTTTTTCAAGCTTATCCGCGGAGGGTTGACCGTTATCAAGGGAGGGAAAAAGATCGCTGAGTTGACGGAACCGGGAGAGTATTTTGGAGAAATGGCCGCTATCTCCGGAGAACAGCGCACCGCATCTGTCATTTCTCAAGGAAGAAGTACGGTTAAACGATTTCCCGGCAATAAGATCGATGAAATAATAGAAAAATATCCCGATGTTTCAGCCCATCTTTTTCGTACCATGAGCAACCGTTTACTTAAATCCAATCAAATTCTCATCAAACTTGCCGGAGGCGCTAAAACGAGACCACCGACCCCACCTCCTTCACAACTCAGGCAATAAAATATCAACATAAAAGAAGATTTATTGTCTCCTCTAGGAGCTGGAAATCTTCCATTTTAGTTGTTTTCCAGGCGAATTTATTCTATTCTCTAGCCCGGCTCTAAAAAGAAAGTCACCTTTTCTTTATATTCGAGATTGTTGAATGACATGACAGCCAACAACCATATGAAAATTGGGGCCTTTTTCGATGGCCGTCCCGGGCATGAGAAGCAGACGAGAGGTATTCTTGATCGTCTGGCTGAGAGAATTGATGTAGAAATTACAGCGGTCCAGCTAGCCAGACTGCCTGCTCTTGTCCAGGCGGCCGACTGGTTACAATATTGCTTTTGGAGAAGACAATCGCCTGAAGGTCGTTTACAGCAATGTGATCTCTTGATCGGTACCGGCACACATACACACCTGCCCATGCTGCAGGCTAAAAAAAACTGTCATGTCCCTGTTGTGACATGCATGACGCCCTCTTCTCTTCTGCAAAAACGATTTGACCTGATATTTTCTCCTCAGCATGATGGGGTAGAAACGGATGAGAATGTCTTTATCACAGTGGGTCCCCCTAATCCGAATAGAGATCTGGGACACCATCTTGATGACCATGTACTTGTTCTTTGCGGAGGGATAGACCCAAAGAGCCATACCTGGAGCGATGAAAACATTCTAAACGGAATTGCGGGATTATTGGGGCGCGATCCTCAAAAAAAATATATTGTCTCATCTTCCCCAAGAACGCCGGCGAGAACATCACTAAATATCAGGCTTTTAGCTGAAAAACACGGTAATGTTGCATTTTTCGATTACCATGACACTCCATCCGGCTGGATAGAGAAGCAATATAATCAATGTCGACAGGTCTGGGTAACGGCCGATTCCATTTCCATGGTATACGAAGCTTTAAGCTCCGGTTGTCAGGTCGGCATTATCCCGGTGCAATGGCGGAAGAGACAATCCAAGTTTCAACGAAGTGAAAAGTTTTTACGAGAATCCGGTTTTACTCTCGACTTAAAGACCTACCTGCAGGGGGAAGATTTTCCTATAAACACGAAAACCCTCAATGAAGCGGAGCGGTGTGCTGAGGAAATAGTGAGACGATTTGTATGAGTAAACTGAGGATAGTACAAATACTGCCTGAACTGGATGAGGGGGGTGTCGAAGGTGAAACCCTTGATCTGGCAATATATCTTGCCAATATGGGACACCATTCAATGGTGATATCCGCTGGCGGACGCATGGTACGGCAACTGGAGAAAGAGGGCGGCATCCATTTCACCTGGCCGCATATTGGAGAAAAAAGTTTTCGGTGTTTGAAGTACATCAAAAGGTTGCAGCAATTCCTTGTCGAAGAAAAAATTGATGTCATCCATTTGCGTTCAAGGTTGCCTGCCTGGATCGGTTACATGGCATGGAAGAGGCTGCCGCCTGTTTTTCGCCCGGCTTTGATCACAACATTTCATGGTTTTTATTCCGTAAATTCCTACTCGACCATCATGACCAAAGGGGAAAAGGTCATTGCCGTATCCAAGGTCATAATTGATCATATTCTGGAAAATTATCATGTTGATAAACACAAAATTGAGTTGATTCACGGCGGTTGTGACACCAAAATCTTTGATCCTGCTGTCGTTTCCATCGAGAGAATCGCGGCGTTGAGGGATACCTGGCAGTTGCCCCAGGATGATACTCCGGTAATTATGCTGCCGGGTCGTTTGACGCAGTGGAAAGGCCAGGATGTTTTTATTGAAAGTCTGGCTCGTATAAAGGAACTTCCCTTTTATGCTATTTGTGTTGGTGAAACCGAGGAGAACTCTTCTTTTACCAAAAGACTGCAGGAAAGAATTCGTCGGCATGGGCTTGAAGACAAAGTAAAGCTTGTCGGACATTGTTCTGATATGCCGGCTGCTTTAATGGTATCGGATTTTGTTGTTTCTGCTTCATCAAGTCAGCCGGAGGCTTTTGGCAAAGTAGCTATTGAAGCCATGGCGATGGGAAAGCCTGTCGTTTCGACACGCCATGGAGGCAGTCTTGAAACAATAGTTGAAAACGAAACCGGTTGGTTTGTGGCACCATCGAGCCCAATTGAAATGGCAGATGCCATCAAGAATATACTGGGTAACAGGTCATTACTGCTGGAAACAGGCGAAAAGGGAAGGAACTGGGTTCGGAATAACTTCACCGCCTACCGGATGTGTGAGAAAACCTTGAGCCTCTACCAGAGACTTCACGCGGAAAAAGAGGAGAAGCGACAGGGAAAAATAATTACCGCCGTACAGATGTTACCCGAGTTGGAAGGAGGCGGGGTTGAACGCGGCACGTTGGAAATGGGAAGGTTCCTTGCCTCCGGTGGTCATAGATCACTTGTTATATCAGCTGGTGGCCGCATGGTAGAGCAACTCGAAAAGGAAGGGAGTGAGCATATTAAGTGGGCGGTAGGATCAAAAAGTCCACGATGCCTGTTATATATATTACCCCTGCGCAAGCTCATGCTCACGAAAGAAGTCGATATTCTTCACTTGCGATCAAGGATGCCCGCCTGGATCGGTTATATTGCCTGGTTAAGTTTACAGAAGGAAAAAAGGCCTGTTCTGGTAACCACTTTTCATGGTTTCTATTCTCTGAACAAATACAGCGCTATTATGACGAAAGGAGATGGTGTAATTGCTGTTTCAGAAGGTATCAAGCACCATATTTATGAGAATTACCCGGTAAAAAATGAAGTACAATTAATTTTCCGGGGAGTTGAAGAACAGATCTTTAATCCTGAAAACGTCGAAGAAGGGCGTCTTGCTACACTCAGAAAGATGTGGAATATTAAGCCTGATGTTCCTTTAATTATGCTGCCGGGAAGGATAACGCGTCTGAAAGGACAGGACATATTCCTTAACAGTTTGTTGTATATTAAAAACACTACCTTTCAGGCGATTCTGGTTGGTGATGTGAAAGAAAATCCCGGCTATGTCAATGAGCTGAAGGAATTTATTATTTCTCATAAATTGACTGACCGTGTTCAGCTGGTCGGCCATTGTTCCGATATGGCGGCCGGCTTATTACTCGCCGATATCGTCTTAAGCGCATCTTCAAGTGAACCGGAGGCCTTTGGTCGCACCACGGTTGAGGCTATGGCCATGGGAAAGCCTGTCATTGCCACAGCTCACGGCGGCAGTTTGGAAACGGTTGTTCATGGAGAAACCGGCTGGCTCGTGCCACCCTCGGACCCTGCCGCCATGGGGCAAGCTTTAGAAGAGGCCCTGGCTGACCCGGGTAAACTCATCCGTTACGGCTCTAAAGGACAGGAACGGGTGCGGAAATATTTCACGACACAATCAATGTGTGAAAAAACCGTCTCTTTTTATCAACAATTAATTTTGCAGCGGCGCAACCGCTGATTTCATGATTTTTTCCACTCTATAAAATTTCAATAAAAGAATGCATTAAAGTGTTGCGTTGGTCTCGACATTGAAAGGAGCCTGCACCACAAATGACTATCAATGGAAACATTCAGAAAAATACTCGCAATTGGTGATTGCAATACCCTCGGAGCTAAATCACTTGAAAAAAAAAGTTATCCTGAAAGGGTTGGCAGGTTGTTGGGCGCTGAAGTTCGTAATCTAGGACATACCATGGCCACAACCCGTGAGGGGATTCATTTGTTACATAATCATCTGGGAGATGCCGATTGTATTTTTGTTCAGTTCGGTCTGGTTGATTCGTATACAACATTTAAGTACTCACCCTATATCCTTTACTATCCTGATACTTTTTTTCGTAAACAATTGCGTTCCATCGTGAAAAAATACAAAAAAATCTGTCGCAAGGTGGGTCTGAATGCCCTTTTAGGTGAAGGTAATGTTGTTCCAGCTGAAGAATATGAAAGAAATTTACGCCGCTTGGTGGAACTTGTCCGACCACGAACAGTCTTTCTGATCGAAACCATTCCCAACAAACAGCTGGAAAGAAATGACGAAATACGGCGATATAATAGAGTCATGCAGACCGTCAGCCGAGATTATGAGAACTGTTTTACAATTGAGCTTTATGATCTTTTCGAAAGGCGGCTGGCAGACTATTACCAGGATTCAACACACAGTAACAGTGCAGGGTATGAGTGTATAGCCCAGGCCATTAGCGAGCAGATTCACTGTATACAAGGGAGCGGGAAAAAAGCCTGCTGATATGAAAATTGTTCAATTCATGGCCTCGGAAAAATGGGGCGGCGCGGAAAAAGTCTTTGTTGATATTTCCAATGAACTGGCGGACAGACATCATGTTGTTGCCATAGTTTTGCGAGGAACTGAATACTGCGGCAGATTTTCCGAAAACGTTGAAATATGCAGACTCTGTTCGAATCCGACCACACATAACCCTTTTCTTGTTTTTGAGTTAGTGCTGGTATTGCAACGCATTGCTCCAGATATCGTCCACACCCATGCAGGTAAAGCCACTCTTTTGATACACCGGGTAAACTATTTTGCTAATCTGCACCATATAGCAACTAAACATAATGCACGAAAGGGGAAAATATTTAATCATCTCAGATTTGTATCTGCTGTATCCCAGGAAAGTTACAATTCTATAAAGGCAAAAAAAGGCTCCGTCGTGAAAGTTATTTACAACGGCATAAAGCCCAGACCGGCTAACGGTTCTCCAGATACCACTCTTTTTCGCTTGTTGGCTGTCGGCAGGCTGGATGGCATAAAAGGATTTGATGTCCTTATTGAGCAGCTGCAGTCTCTATCATTTCCTTTTCTTCTTACCATCGCTGGTGAAGGGCCGGAACGAGAACCTCTACAAAAAAAAATTGCGGCTTTGGGAATGCAGGACCGGATCGTATTGCGGGGGTTTTGCGAAGATATTCCTAGTCTGATGAAACAGTCTCATGTAGTGGTAATTTCTTCTCACAGTGAGGGTTTTCCTCAGGTTATGGTCGAATCGCTGTTTTATGGAAACGTACTGATATCCACTCCTGTTGGTGGTGTAACAGAAGTGCTGCCTCCTCTCTTCCTGGCAGAACAGGGTAAACTTGGTAAAAAAACGGAAGAGGTTTATACCGAATACGATACTTTTTTTGCCCGTTTCAGTAAATTGAAGCAGGAAAAGGCAGCAACGTATCATCTTCAGAAGATTTGTGAAGATTATCTGGCATTTTATGAAGAAACCTTGCAATGATATCTTAGACAGGCAAACCTCTTTGCGGATATGCTGAAAAATAGATGCCAACGAGAAATGCCCAGAAGTGGCCCTGGTGTGAGTCGAACAGGAACGAATTCATGATGCAGCCGACGGCCATGGCGACAACGACCCCTTGTACAAATAACCTGTCCGGTTTTTCCAGTTTAGGTGAATAGATGATCTGCGCGGCAAAAAGCAGCAAAAAGAGAAGCAGGCCGAACAAACCAAGCTGCACCCCTATAAAGAGATATTCATTGTGAGGGTTGTCGGTTGACTGTATTTTGGTCCCCTTTATCCATTCATCATGTTCTTTTAAAAAAGAGCCGGTACCATATCCAAAAATTGGTTTTTCCTTTATCATCCCAACAGAATTAATCCACCAGTCAAAGCGCATGCCCATGGATGTCCTGGCGGCGCCGTATTGGTACTCCTGTACTTCTCGCAAAGCTTCACTGCTTCTGGAGGAAAAATTGTCCGAGGTTAGAAACGTAACGGAAAGAAGCACGGTAAAAATGAACAGGCCTATCATTTGCTGCAGCAATGACAGTCTTTGTATAAGAAAAAGGATCATCAGGAAGCAGAAGACCAGCATGCCGGTTCTGCCGGGGGCAATATAAAAAAGGTTAACAATGGAAAGCAGGAAAACGATGATCCAGAAGTATCTATATTGCAAGGAATCGATCGCCTTGTGAAG
>CAYUPL010000081.1:0-14017 GCA_964446655.1 uncultured Desulfopila sp. | reverse complement strand
AGAATAGGGCTTTGATGGTGGTGGAGGTGGACAAGTCCGGCGGTTTTGTGCTACTGGTAGATATGGTGATTCTGCATAGAGGCCGGCTCCTGTAGTCACAGCTCCAGGGGAGATGATACTTTGAGAGAACCTGTATGCGGACAGTATTGCGGCAAGTCGTCAATTATAAGGACTGAATGGAAGCAAAAATGGAGTGAAATGGTAAAATTAAACTATTCTCATATGATTGAAGAAATCCAGGCCAACATCAAGACCGGTGATTTGATGAAAGCCAGGCTGGTTCTCTCCCATATAGGAGAGGTCGATGATAAAACCAGAAATCGACTTGTCTATGAGCTGTCACGAGGCCAACTGGAGTTCTCCATCCCCCTGCTGCTGTTTTTGCTCAGTGAACATGCTGAAGTTACCGAAAAGATGCCCATCATCAAGGAGACGTTGCTGTCAAGTTTGCTGGCTTATCCGGAAATGCTCCTTCATTTCCTGAAGGATCCTGAAATCAGGGAGAAGGCTGAACTGATCCGCATTGCCGCAGACCTCAAGTTTGAGGAGGCTACTCCCGTTCTCCTGGAACTGCTTGATGTATCAACCAATGAGCCGATTATGCTTCTTATAATTGAAGCTCTTGGTCAGATAGGCGATCCTGAATCGACCAATACGTTGACGGATTTTCTCTATGCCGCCAATAGAGATCTCATTATAGCGGCCGTTCAGTCCCTCGGCATGGTGGGAACCCCGACAGCCATGCACAGGCTTGCCGAGCGTATGGGGACGGATAATGAAATCGATTTCCTGATCCTGTCAATTTTTGCCGATGTCCAGGATCAGGTTTCGCTGGAGAAATTGAATGAAACGCTGGCGTCTCATTATGCCCATATGCGGACGTTTGCCAAGAAAGAACTGGTTGGCATAGGACCAAAGGTAGTTCCACTGCTCATTGAAAACCTTAATCGAAAGGATCCTGACTTTCTCGTCCATACTTTAAACGTTCTTGGCGACATAGGTGATGAATCAGCCGTTGTGCCTATACGTAAATTGCTCCAGAACGAGCCTAAAAGCGCCAATGTGCGCTTTGCTGCCTATGAAGCTCTTGCTTTGTTGCCGCTCAAAAAGGGCGCCTATACCCTGACAGCAGGCTTGTCTGACCCGGAAGATCATGTCTGTGTTGCCGCTGCTAGAGCAATAGACAGAAATTTTTCCGATATTCTTGGCGCAGGTTTAAAAAATCTCCTGCGCCGTCGAGATGACGAGGCGCGCCATATAACCAAGATTATAGTTAATGCTCAGGTCGATCAAATATTTCTGAGTCTGGCGGGAGAGGAGTATTTTGAAGAGCCGGCCTTGATATATCTCCCTCATACGCATAAAGATACGCGTAGTCACTATCACAACCTGCTGCTCAAAAACGGGTTTGCCGACTTTGCCGCTAAAATATCCGGCGATAAGGTTGAAAAAGAAAAGCAGAAAGTTGTTGCCGTCGATGATTCCCGGATGATCTTAAATATCTACAAAGCAACGCTCCACGAGTTGGGCTACGACCCGGTTGTCTTTGAATTTCCGGCATCCGCCCTTGAATGGTTGCGGAACGAGAAGCCTCTGATGGTCCTGACGGACTTAAATATGCCCGATATTACAGGTGTTGAGTTGACCCGGGAGATCAGGAAGATCTACAGCCAAAAAGAGTTGCCCGTCATTATGGTGACTACCCAAAATGAAGCAAAAGACAATGAAGCCGCCCAAAAAGCCGGAGTTGATCGAATTATCCACAAACCTTTTAACGCCCAGTCGCTGCAGGACGCTATGGATAAGTTTCTGTAGAAGAACAGATTGATTCTAACTTTTCAAAACAGCATCCGACATTTTCAGGACGATGAGCGTCGGATGACGCTGTCAGAGGAATTCCTTTCTGCACTGCTCTTGCCATGATTTTTCGACAGGGAAAGACTTCGCCACGAATGGCGATGCCGGAGGTGTTGACTTCGATAGCCATTCCTTGCTTCTTTACCTTGTCCAGTAAGAGTTCGATCAGGTGCCAGGGCGGTTCGAGAAGATCCCTGGCTGGATAATGCCGCAGGACGCCGTCGAGGTGACATACAACGGTACCGGGGAGCAACTCTACGGCCTTGGAGAGGTTGATGTAATAGGCCTCTTCAATAGCTGCTGCCTGCTGTAGAGATAAGCTCTCGATCCTCGGTTCATTTCTGCTGACCAGGTTGAAATGAGCCTGTCCAGCGTCAAGATGATGAAAGTGGCACGAGATGCCGATACTGTCCCAACTCCTGGCGGCTAAGCGCTGTTGTAATGTCGCAACCTGAGCAGGGTTATAACCAACCTCAACGCCGATACCTACGTAGATCTTGCCGGAGTATTTATGGCGCAGTCTTTGCCCTTCGGCAAAGTAGAGATCGAAATCTTTTTCGGAGAGCCAGGAAGTCTTCGGTGAATCTATGCCTTCCTCCATATGTTCCAGAAAACATACATGTGTAAGGTTTCGCGAGATAGCAGCCAGGACATATTCCTCCATTGTGCCTACGGCATGGTGGCAAAGCGTGGTGTGAATATGACCATCGGAGCGGGTATTAATAAGCAAGGTACCCTCTGGATACTGTCTAAGATGGAATCAAGCGTTTCCTTTAGGGAAAAAATGGAGGACGCCATCTATGTCGGAGGTATCACAGACATGGCCGAATTCCAATTCGAAGTCAAGATAGTCACGGATACCATCTGTTTTCAAAGAGAGTGTCTGGCCATTGGGCAGATGGTATATTATGGTCTGTACAGCGGAAAAATCAAATGGTGGGTGAAACAATTTCATTCTATGGACCTTAAGGATATAAACATTGATAAATCGTTCTAATCATCCAAGCATATACGCATTTTGAGAAGAATGTGCAACAAATAATGTGCCGGGAATGATGTCGTGATGAAGAATTTTTACACTCCCTGGACACTGTTGCTATTGGTGAAGCGACGGTGCAATCTTTTTTTCGCCATAACGGCTTCAGATATGAAAATAATTCATGGAAAACTCTTTAGGCCGGTCTCTTGATCCGGCCTTTCCGGAGAAGTTAGTTGGACGCCGAGTCCAATTAGGTTTGACAGTTGAGTCGCAGATGTTTAAACTGCGGGACTCTACTGTATAGCGTAAATGATTCTCTCCGGCATAACCGTAATGTTTTAAAGAGATTATCTTATAGTAATAATATGAAATATATAAGGGTATTGTAATGAAAGAGAAAGAACTGTCCGGAAAAGAGAAGACTCTTTTTGGTCAAGAGTTGAATCCTTCCAGTATCTTGCCGAAGAAACTCGGTTTGGGCTCAAAAATTAAATTCAGATGTCATCCAGGCGTACGCTGCTTTACCGCCTGCTGCGGTGGAATCAAAATTGTTTTGACACCCTACGATATTCTCCAGCTGGTAAAACGCCTCGATATTCCCGCGCATGAGTTTCTCCATAAATTCACCGAACCGACCTATCTTGAAAAAACCGATATGCCGGGGGTGCAGCTCAAGTTACGTGAGGATGATAATAAATGTCCCTTTGTGACACCCGAGGGATGTACAGTGTACAGCGATCGCCCGACAGCCTGTCGTTATTATCCTGTAGGGATGGCCGATTTTCATGAAGGCGGCACTCGCGGTCAGGAAGGAGAGGAAATCAGCAAAGAGGAAGAGAAGTTTTTTTTCATCGTAAAAGAAGAGCACTGCAAAGGGTTTGAAGAAGATAAGGAATGGACCATAGAAGAGTGGCGTGCCGACCAGGGTGTTGATGTTCGCGATGAAATGAACAAGGAGTGGCTCCGCCTGGTAATGCGGCGTAAATCCTTTGGACACCAGGCAACTCTTTCCGATCAGGCTAAACGGATGTTTTTCATGGCCTCCACGGACTTGCATTCTTTCAGACGGTTTATCTTTGAAAGTTCTTTTCTTGACACCTATGAAATAGATCAGGAAACCATTGAAAAGATCAAAGATGATGATGTCGAGCTGATGCATTTTTCCTTTGTCTATCTGGCAGCAACCCTTTTTGGAGCCCAGGTGTTGAAAATCAAGGAAGAAAAAATACGGGCCAAAATGAAAGAGATCGAGAAGCGCCAGGATGAATCGGTGCTGAGCTCCATCAAAGATTATGAAAATATGAAGGCGCAGCGTGCCAAAGCCGACGAGAAGAAATAATCCCTGATCTTTCAGAAATAAAAAGGGGCGGTGAACTAGTAATGTTCACCGCCCCTTTTTGCGTTGTCGGCCTGCTGTTGTGGTAACAGCAGGCCGGTTTGGAAAAATTATTCGTTTGTTTCTTCAGGCTCCAGAGATTTCCGGCGTCCCTGGAGAAATCTCCAGGACTTTAGTACATCTTTCTGTGATTCTGCCATCAGTTCATCCGAGTGTGCCGGGTTTACACGTTTAAGGGTGCGGTAACGGTTTTCGCCGAGGGCGTATTCCTCAAAACTGATGCTCGGCTCCTTGGAGTCAATGATCAGAGGATTCCCTCCGGCATCTTCGAGATCAGGGTTGTACCGGTAAAGCGGCCAATGACCGCAGGCTACGGCTTTTTTCTGCTGCTCGATGCCCTTGGCCATATTAATGCCGTGGTTTATGCAGTGGGCGTAGGCAATTATGAGTGAAGGTCCGTCATAGGCTTCAGCTTCGGCAATGGCCTTAATGGCCTGGGTCGGATTGGCGCCCATTGCTATTTTAGTGACGTAGACATTACCGTAGGTGGCAAAGATCATGCCCATATCTTTTTTGGGCATCTTTTTGCCGCCTGCCGCGAACTGAGCTGTTGCGGCGCGTGGTGTGGATTTTGACATCTGCCCACCGGTATTGGAGTAGACTTCCGTATCCATGACCAAAATATTGACATTCTCGCCTGATGCAAGAACATGGTCGAGTCCGCCGTAACCGATATCATAGGCCCAGCCATCACCACCGAAGGCCCAGACGGATTTTTTCACCAGAAAGTCAGCAAGGGCGAAAAGTCTTCTGGCAATGAGATTGGGATTGCCTTCCAGCTTCTCTTTCAGTTTGGCAATCCGACCGCGCTGATCTTCGATTTCCGTCTGGTTTTTTTGTGCCGCACCTAGAATAGCCTTGGCCTCTTTTTTGGTGATAAGGCTTGCTTGCACGGCAGCTTCCAGCAGCTCGCCGGCCTGTTGTCCTAGTTTATCGACGGTTGCCCGCATGCCATAGGCAAATTCGGCGTTATCTTCAAACAGTGAGTTGGCCCAGGTAGGCCCTCGGCCGTCGGAACGTTTACAATATGGAGTGGTCGGCAGGTTACCACCGTAAATAGATGAGCATCCGGTAGCATTGCCGACATAAAGTCTGTCGCCGAAGAGCTGGGAGATCAGCTTGACATAGGGAGTCTCGCCACAGCCTGCGCAGGCGCCTGAGAACTCGAAGAGAGGTCTGAGCAGCTGGCTGCCCTTGATCGTAGCGGGATTAATGTCGGCAGGGTTGATTTCAGGCAGATTGAGGAAATATTCGACGTTTTTGCTCTGTACTGTTCGTACTTCCTCGGTGTTCGGTACCATTTCCAGGGCCTTGGTTTTGGCAGGACATATTTCAACACAGAGTGTACAGCCGCAGCAGTCCTCGCTGAATATCTGGACGATAAACTGTTGTCCCTTGAAGGCCTTGCCTACAGCATCCCTGGAGATAAAGGCAGCCGGGGCGTCTTTCACTTCCGGCACAATTTTAATCCGGTTGGCGGCATGCGGACATATGAGGGCGCATTGACCGCATTGGATGCAGTTATCCGGCAGCCATTTCGGTACGGATACGGCGATATTGCGTTTTTCGTATTGGGTTGTTGCCGTAGGCCAGGTACCGTCGTTGGGAATCTGAGAAACCTTAAGACTCTCTCCTTTACCTTCCATCATGGTTGCCGTAATGGTTTTGACGAATTCCGGAGCATGGGCGGGAACCGTTGGTGGGACATCGTGGCCGTCGATTTTGTCCTGTAGTGGAACTTCGACAATATTTTTAACGGCGGCATCCACGGCGCTGTAGTTCATCTGCACGATTTTATCGCCCTTGTTGCCGTATGTTTTCTTAATGGCATTTTTGATGGCGTCAATGGCTTCTTCACGGGTCAGGATTCCGGAAATCAAAAAGAAGGCGGTCTGCATAATCATGTTAATGCGGGCGCCCAGTCCGAGGGCCTGGCCGAGAGCGATGGCGTCAATGATGTAAAACCTGGCCTTTTTGGCGATGAGATCCTGCTGCACCTTTTTGGGGAGCTGATCCCACACTTCATCTTTGTTGTAACTCGAGGTGAGCAGAAAGGTTCCGCCTTCTTCGAGGTTGCTGAGCATATCCACCAGATTGAGAAAGGTGAAGTTATGGCAGGCGATAAAGTTTGCCTTATTGATAAGGTAAGGGGCAACTACTGGATTTTTACCGAAACGCAGATGACTCGTGGTGATGGAGCCGGATTTTTTAGAATCGTAGACAAAGTATCCCTGCGCCGAATTATCGGTTTCCGTACCGATGATCTTGATTGTGTTCTTGTTTGCGCCGACGGTTCCGTCCGAGCCCAGGCCATAAAACATGGCGCGATAGACGTCATCGCCTTCAATGCTGAAATCCGGGTCGTAATCCAGGCTGGAAAAGGTAATATCGTCTTTTGGCCCGACACAAAACTTGTTTTTCGGGGCCATGGCAGTCATGTTGTCGAAAACGGCCTTGACCATGGTGGGCGTGAATTCGGCAGAACCCAAGCCGTAGCGGCCGGAGAGCACGATGGGGGGATATATGGAGCTGTTGTTGTCCATTGCCTCTCCGATTGCCGCGCGAACATCAAGGTAGAGCGGATCGCCCGGCGCACCCGGCTCTTTGGTTCTGTCCAATACGGTGATCCTTTCAACCGTTTTGGGCAGTGCGTTGACCATGGCCTTGCAGTCGAAGGGACGATAGAGCCGGACAATAACCATGCCGACTTTTTCACCCTGGGCGGCCAGATAATCAATGGTTGCGGCGACCGTTTCACAGCCGGAGGCCATCATGACGATGACGTTTTCAGCATCGGGTGCACCATGATAATCGAAGAGATGATATTGACGACCGGTAACGGCGGCAAACCTGTCCATGGTCTGTTGCACATTTGATGCACAGACATTGTAGTATTTATTGACGGTTTCACGGCCGGTGAAATAGACATCTGGATTCTGCGCCGTACCCCGAATCGTTGGTTTGTCTGGAGTCAGGGCGCGTGAGCGGTGTTGCTCAATCAGTTCCTCGTCGATAATAGCAGTCATATCGTCGTAGGTCAATTCCTCTATTTTCTGGATTTCGTGTGAGGTGCGAAAGCCGTCAAAAAAATGGACAAAAGGAATTCTGGATTTGAGAGAGGCCTGAGTAGCTATCAGAGACATATCCATACATTCCTGAACATTCTGGGAACAGAGCATGCCCCAGCCGGTCTGGCGTGCTGCATAAATGTCACCATGATCTCCAAAAATGGACAACCCCTGACAGGCGATGGCACGGGCGGTTACATGAAATACGGTAGGGGTGAGTTCGCCGGCGATCTTGTACATGTTGGGGATCATCAGCAGAAGCCCCTGGGAAGCCGTAAAGGTTGTGCACAAAGCGCCTGTGGAAAGAGAGCCGTGGATTGCACCGGCAACGCCTGCTTCAGACTGCATCTGGTTGACTATGGGGACAGTGCCGTAGATGTTTTTCTGCATCACTGCGGCTTTAGTGTCCGCTTCTGCAGCCATCGGAGAGGATGGGGTGATTGGATAGATGGTAATAATTTCACTTGTGGCATAGGCAACATGAGTACAAGCCTGATTGCCGTCAATAGTGACCATTTTCCGGGACATGTGTTTTCTCCTTGGTTAATAATGGTAATTACGCTGCTGCCGGCCGAAACAGACATAAATTGAACTGTTTCGCACAAGCAGAAATAGATGAACACTGTGTTGCAGTTGAAGATGCCAATCTGTTTTTTTTTAACCAGAATTCTTTCTCGCTGGAAAACCAGGAAAATTATCTTTAAGGGGCTAAAAACAGTACTCTTTATAACAAGTCCAAGACAAGGAAAGTAGAAAAAATCTTTAACCTTTTGCCTGGGTGTGCTAAAGACCACAGGTTACACACTATGTAGATTTCAAGAGAAGGGTTAACTACTATAGATTATTTTACGTAAGCATGCAATATAGAGAGAATTCAAATGGCTGCCTTTTTCTAGAGAATCTGGTCATTTTCTCTTTTTTAGCAATGTTTTCTGATGATTATGCTATCGACTCGGTTAACGAAACATTTCCTCAATAATATTGATGAAAGTCATTACTAATAATATATTGGGCAGGCTCTGCCGTGTTTTGCGTCAATGTGAGGATTTTGTTCTTCTCGATACCTCAAAGCCGGATGAAGCAAACTCTTCTTCATTACTCTTTGTTGATCCTGTGGCCAGACTCCGGTTTTGCGCAGGACATGATGTCGCGGATTTTCTCAAGTCGGTAGAGCTTTTTCTGGAAAAAGGCTACTTTGTGGCCGGCTGGTTCGCTTATGAGTTTGGATATCTCTTTGAGCCAAAATTAACAGAGAGGTTGCAAAGACCGGAAGATAGAGGTGCAGTGCTGGCCGATCTCGGTGTTTTTACCCATTACCGCTTTTTTGATCATCTCAGCGGAGAGACCGACTTACCGTTGCAACACAATGACATGGAATGTGACGGTGAATATCTGGTCGAAAACCTGCGTGTCTCTCAGACTGAAGAAGAGTATGTTAATGCCTTGCAACAGATTCTTCACCATATCGAAGCAGGGGATACATACCAGGTTAATTACACCCTGAAGTTACTTTTTGATTTCTCCGGCTCGGCGGAGCATTTTTACAGAGATCTGCGTCGCAATCAATCCGTTGGTTACGGAGCATATATTCGCTTTGGAAATCGAAGGGTTCTGTCTTTTTCACCTGAACTCTTTTTCCGTAAAAATGAAGGCAGTGTTATGGTTCGCCCTATGAAAGGAACCTTTGCTCGAGGGCGTACGCCGGAAGAAGATGAGATCAACAAACGTTTTCTACAGTCCGATGTGAAGAATCAAAGTGAGAACGTCATGATTGTCGATCTGCTTCGTAACGATCTCGGCAGATTGATGCACCACCTGCGTCAGGGAGATGTTCGGGTTAATTCACTTTTTGATGTGGAAACCTATGAGACACTGTTGCAGATGACATCAACCATAACGGCGACAACACCACCAGAGGCGTTACAAAAGGTGCCCCTCTATGATTTTTTCAAAGCAATTTTTCCTTGTGGTTCCGTCACGGGTGCCCCGAAAATCAGGACCATGGAGATTATTGATGATCTGGAGAAAAACAGACGAGGGGTTTATACCGGTGCCATCGGCTATCTGTCGCCTCAGGGACATGGTGTTTTCAATGTGCCGATACGAACTATCGTCCTTGAGGGAACACAAGGAGAGATGGGAATTGGTTCAGGTATTGTGTACGATTCAAATCCTCGGCAGGAGTGGCAGGAGTGTCTACTCAAGGGGAAATTTCTGAGTGCACCTCAACAGAGGTTTCAACTGCTGGAAACACTCCTGTGGCATGAGGACCACGGCTTTTTTCTTGTAGAAGAACATCTGCAGAGATTGCGCCGCTCTGCTGACTTTTTTCTTTTTTCCTGCGACGTTGAAGCTATTGTGGTGCAGTTAAAGGAGCTCGGACGCCACCTTAAAAAGGGGTGTAGCCGTATTCGTCTTCTTCTGGAAAAAGATGGTGTTTTTACAGTAGAGTCAGAGAGCTGTGCAAAACCGGTGCGCCTCTGTCTTCCCGAAAAACCGGAACAGGGCGAGAAAAACTTACCTTTTGTCAGGATAAGTGCCGGTAAAGTTGATACGGGTTCGGTCTGGTTATATCATAAAACAACCGTTCGTGAAATGTATAATCAGGAGTTTGCCGACGCTGCCAACCAGGGGGTGTACGACAAAATCTTTCAAAATGAAAAAGGATTTGTAACCGAGAGTTGTATTGCCAATCTTATCGTATACAGAGATGGACAGTATGCAACCCCGCCGGTATCCGACGGCTTGCTTGGTGGAGTGATGCGTCAACATCTCCTGGAGGAGGGAACTGTTCCGGTAACGGAGAGATCCTTGACGCTACATGATATTTTTGCAGCAGAGGCGTTGTTCCTCTGTAATTCAGTGCGGGGAGTTGTCCGGGTTGTGTCGCTGCGCGATTAATGGTTTTTTGCCTGACGATAAAATGAACTAAAAGAGTTGTTCCGGCAGAAGCCCTGCTGACAAGCATTCATCTCTAATGGATGAGAGTGTCCTGTTCCGGGGGGATCTGCACAGGCGCAACTGTAAGGCCATGTTGCTCTCCTAACCCTCGTATATGCGTCATAAAAGCGGAGGGCAGGGGAACTTCACGGCCTCCCACAAGAATACCCAGTTCTTCAGCCCGCTTCAGTACTTCGGGAGATGGGGCACCTTCCTGATGGTCACATAGCGTCTGCACGCGCAGGGCATCGGTAAGGCTCGGCAGCAGGTGCTGAAAGTGTTCAGCAAAACCAAGCAGCTCCTGTTCTATTACCGCATGATTCCGACGGTTGAAGGTTTTGAATTTTTCCTCGGGATTTTCGACTCCGAAAAGCGTATTTATAACGGCGCCACAAAGCATAGATCTGTCCCGGCTTTCTTTTTCCGGATATTTTTGAGCAAAAGACAGCCGTAATTCCTTGAAAAGAATCATCTGGAGAATACTTATGCCTTCGCGCAGCACCTCAATGAGTTGTGATTGTTGTCGGTAATTTTTTTCAGTCATGATTCTGTGCTATAATACGATTTTAATGGCAGGATGATGGTGGAGGGCACGATATATCGTTAGCCTGGTTGTTTCGTCGGCCACCGTTATCTCGGCATTAAAGCTATGATATTTGCCTCCGGCGCTGCTGTGCGAGTAGGTGATGATGCTGGAATGGGAAGCGCAGACTTCCCGGATGGCCTCCTCAACGCGTTGAGGTTCCTGGCCGATTACTTTGTATTGCCAGACACAAGGATATTGAATGTCGGGCTTTTTCTTACAGGAGGGAGATTCTTTTTTCCGCAGGGTCATTGCTCGGCATAGTGGTTAAAGTTGTAACGGTGGAAGAACATTTTCCTAATGATTGTTGAATCCACCAGACTAATAATGATGGAAAAGTAAAGAGTCAAGGAAAAGCCCATAGTCAGACGTCACAGCGTGATAATGTTGCAGGAATCCCGAGAGAAGCTCTGGTTGTATGGTATGTAATTCTAATTCGTATTGCTGAAAGTGTGAGCGGGGTGAGGCCTTTTGCCATGGACGATATGAAAGATATGAAAGATGTCTTGGGAGAGTGTGAAAGACAAAAGCAGGCTATTCTTGATTGTTGCGAGGATATTATAGTTCTTTTCGACCAGGACATGAAAGTCGTATGGGTGAACAACAGTGTCATCAAGCTTCACCCGAATCCGGTCGGCCTGGCTTGTCGCGAGCTGTTCTGTGGGGAGAAGGCTACCTGTTCGGCTTGCGGCATTCAGGCGAGCCTCCATGCTGCATATGGAAGCGGGTACAGTGATGAGATTGTGGTTGTCGGGGCAGGAGGAAAAGGACTTTTTTTTCGGCTCAGGTCTGCTCCTTTGCAAGACGGCAGCGGCAAAAGAAGCAAGGTGCTGGTTACCGCAAGGGATATTACCGGGAAACTTCGCCTGGAGAAACAGCTCCACCATGCTTCAAAGATGGAAGCAATTGGAACCCTTGCCGGAGGTATTGCCCATGATTTCAATAATATTCTGACTCCCATTATGGGCTATTCCGAAATCATGCGTTTAAGTCTTCAAGACGGCAAGCTCGACCGGGATACTTCTCTCACCTATATCGATCAGATTTTGATGGCCGCTAAAAGAGCCCGCAAGCTGATTGAGCAGGTCTTGGTCTTTTCCAGACATACCGAGATTAAGGAGAGAAAGCAGGCAATTCATCCAATCATCAAAGAAGGCCTCAAGCTGATGCAGGCAACTGTTCCTGCATCTATTGAGCTGGTCGAAGAAATTGATGTCAATTGCGGACAGGTCTCCGTTGACCCGGTGGAGATCCACCAGATAATCGTCAATCTCTGCATGAATGCCCTTGAGGCCATGTCGGGTACAAAGGGTTTTTTAAAAGTTGTTCTGCAAAAATCAGACAGGCTGGAGCCGCAGGGCAATTGGCTGGAATTGAGTGTTTCCGACAACGGTTGCGGCATACCTCCTGAAAATATTGATAGAATCTTCGACCCCTATTTTACCACCAAGGAGAAGGCACGAGGAACGGGTATGGGGCTTGCCATGGTTCATGGGATTATTACCCGCCAAGGAGGGAGGCTGGAGGTTGAAAGCGAAGTAAGGAAAGGGACCACCGTTAAATTGTATTTGCCGGTCATTGAAGAAAAGATCGATATGGAAAATATCGTTGATACGGCGCTGTTTCCAGGTTCCAAGGAGCATATTCTGCTGGTTGATGATGAGGAGCAGGTGGCGGTCGCTACAGCGGAAATGCTGAAAAAATTGAACTATAGAGTGACGGCGCTGACCTCTGCCCGGCATGCTCTGCTCGAATTTCTTAAACAACCAGGTTGGTTCGACATGGTGATAACCGACCTGACCATGCCGTATATGTCCGGAATTGATCTTTGCGAAAAGATAAAAGAGGTTCGTGTCGATATCCCGGTACTTCTTTTTTCCGGCTATCTTGAGGAGTTTTCCCGCTCCAAAGCGGTGCAGGCCGGTATTAACGGGTTTTGTATGAAACCTGCCGCTTTGCCGGAAATTTCAAAAACCATTCGTCAGGTGCTGGGCTCGTTACACTAGCCCGCTGGTCTGCCCAAGGCTGTATTTTGCTCTGTTAATACGCTGGAGAGCTGTGGCGATCGTTTTCAGAGGCAGTCGGCCGTCCTGCACCGCCTTTTCCACGGAATCCAGAGCTTTTTGCAGAAGGGCCTCGTCGTAGTCGAGGTTGTTTCCCAGGATAATAAGGTCTGCCCCGGCACGGAGTGCCAGGACAATTGCCTCAAACAGTCCGAAACGTTTTGTTATCGCCTTCATCTGCATATCGTCGGTAACGACCAGATTGTTATACTGCATCGTAGTGCGCAGCATGCCTTCAATGATAGTTTCGGAAAGTGATGCCGGATAACGAGGGTCGAGGTCGGCGTGATAGAGATGACCCATCATGACCGCTTCCACCTTGTTCTTTTTTATGAGACGACTGTAAGGTAGAAGTTCTTCCGGCTGCCAGGTTGAACTGATATCGACAAATCCTTTGTGGGAATCGATGGTGGAGCTTCCATGCCCGGGAAAGTGCTTCAAACAGCCCAGGATACCGAATTGTCGTAACCCATCAAGCCATATCTCGCAGTGGTTGCATACTGTTGCCGCATTTTTGCCGAAGCTTCTGCCTATTTTTCCTATGATAGGGTTGCCGGGCTCAATGTTGAGGTCCGCCACAGGGGCAAAGTTGCAGTTTATGCCAATCGCAGCCAGGAGTTCTCCTGTCCTGCGTGCCTGCGCCGTTGATTCTGCTAAACTGGTGTCTCTGCCCATTTCCTCCGCCGAGGGCGTCGGGGCAAAACCATGCTTTTCCTGCAATCGTTGCACAGCGCCACCTTCCTGATCCACCGCAATAAAAAGCTTTGTTGGGGTTAATGATTGCAGTTCACCACAAAGTTTGCGCAGTTGTTCTTGTGAGACAATATTACTCTTTTTCGTTGGACCGGAGCGGAACTGGTCAAAAAGGATAACTCCACCAAGGTTGAAGGAGGCGATATCCCGGGCGATCCGGTTTTCTTCAGCAAGGCTGTCCCCGCGAAATCCTGTGATGAATAATTGGGCTATGGCTTTTCGCAGATCCATGCTGGATGGCCTCCGGTTAACTGCGTGGGAAAGATAACAGGGACGGATTAACAGTGAAGATACATGGTCTTCTACCTGCTTTGCGTCTCAATATCAACAGGTTTCCGATACCTTTGGTGGAGCAGATCCGATCCTCATGCCGTTTGA
>CAYUPL010000080.1:0-14234 GCA_964446655.1 uncultured Desulfopila sp. | reverse complement strand
ACCTTGCTTCGCGCCTCGCATCCACGGCAACCTCGGCTGGTGAGAAATCCGGGCTGGCGGAACTGTCAAACTGCGTTTCCGGAGGGTGGAGAGAGAAGACAGGAGCGGCCGTCGTTTTCGGGTAGAACAATGTTCAATTTCTGCATCTTGCGATACAGAGTGGATTTGTGCATGCCCAGGTTCTGGGCGGTAGCATTTCGATTATACTGATTTTTCTTTAACGCTTGCAGGATGATATTACGCTCGGTTGTATATACGGAAGAGTGCAGTGTTGCAGGCTGGTTTATTTCCGGGGCCGGCCCTGGGATTGTGGAAGGTACTTGCGTCAGGAAAGGTGGAAAGTGATTTGGCTGGATGGCGCCGTGGCGGCAGATAACAAAGGCGTGTTCGACGATATTTTCCAGCTCGCGAATGTTGCCGGGGTATGTGTGCGACATCAGCATGGTCAGTGCATCCTGGGAGATGCCTGTTATCTCACCTCCTTTGATTCGCTTCATCTTTTCTATGAATCTCTCAATGAGAAGAGGGATATCCTCGGCTCTCTGCCGCAGAGGAGGAAGCTTAAGATGGATAACGTTGATGCGATAATAGAGATCCTGACGGAAGGTCCCGCGCTCCACCATTTCACTCAGATTTTTGTTGGTTGCCGCTATAATCCGGGCCTCGGTTTTGATTGTGCTGGTGTTCCCCAGAGGTTGAAACTCTTTCTCTTCCAGAAGCCGCAGCAGTTTGACCTGGAAAGCGGGGCTGGTGTCGCCCAGTTCATCAAGGAGAACGGTGCCGCTTCCCGCATGGGCAAAGAGGCCCTGCTTATCGCGAATCGCCCCGGTAAAGGCGCCGGCCTTATATCCAAATAATTCCGATTCAAGTAATGTGTCGGGCAGAGCACCGCAGTTGATTGCCACAAAAGGTTGGTCTTTACCGACGGAATAGGAATGTATGGCACGCGAGAGGAGTTCTTTGCCGGTACCTGTTTCTCCTTCGATCAGTACGCTTGAGCCGCTTTCCCCGATTTGTGGAAGAATGGAAAATATCCGTTTCATTTCCTGATTTCTGGAGACCATTGTACCGACATTGACAATGCCTGCTAACTCTCTTTTCAGTTCTTCAACTCTACTTCGATCCCTGAAGGTTTCCACGCCGCCTAGTATGGCGCCGTCACTTTTTTTGAGAAGCGAGGTGGAAACCGAGATGGGAATGGTGTCTCCCCGGCTGGAGGTGATACTGGTGGAGCTGTTCAGAAAAGAACGATGTTCCGCCATGGTTCTTTTCAGGGCACAGTCTCCGGCACACATGTTTGATCTGAACACTGTGGAACAGTGTTTACCGATGGCTTCCCGTCGGCTAATACCGGTTATCTGTTCCGCGGCTCTATTGAAAGACGTGATGAGAAAATCATGGTCAACGGTGAACACGCCATCAGAGATGGAGTCGAGGATTACGCGGGTTTCGGTATCGGTAAGAGGTCTGTCTTCATCCATAGAGTCACCAGATAAATACGTTTTGAAATGTGCATTTGCATATAATGACTGTTTACCATGGATGAAACAATCTTGCAAATATTACGGTATTCTTATACTACTTGCTGTAGCTTTACAAAGCAGGCTGCAAGAGACCACGGACCAGACCGGGGCCGAAAAAAAACATAAACGGAGGGAGAATATGAAGATGAAAACAATGGCCGAACTGCTCGAACAGGTCAAAAAACATCCTGATTATCATAAGGCAGGTATGATCCTCTGCCATAACGGGGTGGTTCGTCAAACATCACGGCACGGCAGGGAAGTACGTGGTCTTTCGGTCAGCGTTAATAAAAAAAGATTGACAGACATCATTGCATCCCAGAAAAAACGGCAGGGCATTGTCGAGATCCTGGTCAGCATAAACGAAGGAGAAAATCTCGTCGTGGGCGAAGATGTCATGTTCCTTGTGGTGGCTGGAGACATTCGGGAGACGGTTATCGAAGTATTGAGTGATACGCTCAATCAGATCAAGGCGACAGTTACCAGTAAGACGGAGTTCTTTATCGAATATTGCGAAAGCAAAAAACGTATAATCAGTATTTAGTTGGTAAGTGTTAGGTTTATGTCTGTCGTGGAAGGAGGACCATATGGATGCAACGGATATAAAAATACTCACCATTCTGCAAAAAAACGGACGTATAACCAATTCCAAGCTGGCAGCCACGATCGGTATATCTCCTCCTGCAATGATAGAGAGGGTTAAAAGACTCGAGGCTTCCGGCATAATCGAGAACTATGCGGCCATCCTCAATCGCAATAAAGTTGGGTTCGACCTGCTGGCCATTATTAATGTCAGTCTCAGCCTGCACCAGATATCCAACCTGCAGATGGTCAAAGAAAATCTGATTCGGCTTGACGAGGTTCTGGAGTGTTACCAGATGACCGGAGATGTGGATTTCCTTCTCAAGGTGGCCATCAAGGATATGTATGGTTATACGGAATTTGTTAATAAGAAATTGTCAGGTATTCCAGGGATTCAGAATATCAAGACATCCTTTGTTCTAGATGTTCTCAAGTCCGGTACCGCTTTAAATCTGAAGCAGGAGTCGTCCTGATATTTCTCCTGGTGATCGGAAGAATTTCTTGCGTACAGTGGTAAAACTGTATAATTTCTAAGAATAACGATTGAATAAAAATGTGTGATTTGTTGCCGGACTACAGTGATTTTCCACATGATCCGGTTGAGAATGAAGTTTTAACCGGTGTATTATGCCATGAGCTTTACTATAACCAGAATAAATCGCTACCCGAAGAATTTCTGTCTGACAACCTCAACAGGGAAAGAACTGCCCCTTTTTGACTATAGAGGGAGATGGCTCTATCTGATGTTTCATCGTCATCTCTCCTGACTGCCCTGCAGGGCTCACCTGTCGCAGTTGCGGCAGCAGGAAGAAAGGATGATGCGAAACAAAATCGAAGTGGTGGTGGTGACCTTCGAAGATGAGGAGCAGGCACTGAATTATCAACAAGACACGGACCTTCCCTGGCCTGTTGCTGTTGATGTTTCACGGGAGCTGTACACCTATTTCGGTATGGCCGGGGCCGGCTTTTTCGATTTGTGGAATTTGGCAACATTACGGATTTATGTTCGGGAGATGTTGAAAGGAAACTGGCCGAAGCGAGCCCAAAATGACGTGCGCCAGCGTGGTGGAGATGTGCTGATAGATCCGCAGGGCATGGTTCGACTTCAACATATCTGCCGAGGTCCGGCAGATCGACTCCCTGCTGATACTGTTCTTGATCTGGTCGAGCGGTACTCGGATGAAGTAGACGCCACCGAGTTGCAGCAGTTAAGAAACTGAGATACGCAGAGATATATAGTGGCTGCTTTGGTGTTTGTGGCAGATTTTCAGGATAAGATAGTCATCGCATAAGAAAGTGAGCACGCAGCATGCAGTTTCAATATAGCAAAAAAAAAGCTACGGGCAGAATTGTTATATCAAATATGCCGCAGGGTGTTTTGGCTGATCCTGTTTTTGCTGAAAAAAGTGAGCTCGTCGCCTTTCTGGAAGATACTGCTATAAAGGGGGTTGTTCTTCAAAGTGAAGGGCGGCATTTCTGCAGTGGGACCGACCCGCAGCATCTGGGGGAACTTGTGGGAAATGGGGAGGCGTTTGCCGAGAAGTTACAGCAAATCAGAGAATTACTGGAGGTTCTCCGTTATGCTCCTGTTCCCGTTGTTGCCGCGATACATGGTTGTTGCCTGGGGGTCGGGCTGGAGATTGCCCTTGCCTGCCATTTTCGGATAGCGGCAAAAACAGCTATGTTTGGCTTCTTTGATGCAGGCCACCAAATGTTGCCGACCATGGAACGAATTGTCTGGGCCCAGCAGCTGATCGGGCGTGGCAAGATTATTGAGCTTATTCTTAATGGTAGAATGATAAGTGCAAAAGAAGCACTGAGTCTGGGGCTGATCGATGGAATCTCTCCCGCCGCGTCTTTAGAGAAGGAGGCGGGAAAATTTCTGGACAGTCTTGTTGCAGACCGTTCCGTAATGGTGGTTCGCAGCGTGATGGCGGCCATCCATAATGGCACTCGCATGGGTAGAGTGGAGGCGTTAAACGAGGAAACCAGGCTGTTCTGCCGCCTCGCCGCAACGGTAAAACAGAGTTTAACTTCATGACAGAGACGAGTTGTGGCACTATGATGTGTTTTGACGGAGAAGAAGTGATATCCCCTGTTGAGCGGGCTGGTGTTGTATTTGTCCCGGTAGAAAGACAAGAGAACTGAGCGTGACAGAGCGCGTTGTCTCTTTCAGTAAAGAGGATATCCAGTATATCGAACTGGTCTCTCCCCCGCAGAATCCGGTTGATCAGCTTTTTTTTGAGGAAATGGCGGCAATTATCCCTCTCCTCTACGAAAGAGTGGACTGTAGCGGAGTAATTGTTCGGGGAAAGGGATGCCATTTCTCCTCTGGTGCTGATTTTGAGGAGCTGGTAGAGGTTTTTTCGAAAGAGGATCTCCTCGCCGTCGAGCAGACCGGTTTTCGATCTCTGGGGGTCTTTGAAGCTTTGGCCCGATTTCCTAAACCAGTTGTTGCCGCTATTCAGGGAAATTGCCTTGGCAGCGGACTGGAGTTTGCGCTGGCGTGCCATTATAGAATTGCTGATTCGTCCGGCTTGTTCGGTATGCCCGAGGTTCGTCACGGCTTATTGCCTAACTGTGGCGCAACATATCGATTGCCGCGTATTATCGGTCCGGCTAAAAGCATGGAGATGATTCTGACGGGTCGCAATATTTCCGCCACAGAGGCACTGGCCCTGCAACTCGTAGATCTTGTCGTTGAGAGGGATATTTTGATGGATACCGCGGCAAAGATAATACGATGGTGCGGCGGCGATATTGAGGCAAAATAACCGAAAACCCAGCTGAAAGTATGCAGGAGAAGGAAGAGATGAAATTTCTAGTGCGCTCCTTGCTGTTGGTTTTTTTGTTCGTCTGGAGCATGCCGGTGACAGCCTCGGCCCGGTCTTTCCGAGTAAATTCCGCTTTTGATGTCAACGATCTGGACCCGGGGAATGGCCTCTGTGTCGCCTATCTGACAATCTTTCCACCTTTTGTCATTCCTTTTTGTACCTTGCGGGCAGCCTTGGAGGAGAGTAATCGCTTTCCCGGGCAAGACAGCATCGAGCTGCCGGCTGGTCATTTTTCCCTTGAGATAGAAGGGGCCGATGAAGACAACGCCGCCACCGGTGATCTTGATATCATCGAATCAGTCACGATCAAAGGAAGTGGTCCCGAGCAAACCATTATTGATGCCAGGCTCCTTGATCGGATTTTTGATATCAGAGATGCCGCAGTTACGGTGACATTGCAGGATGTCAGCCTCATCAACGGCAGGATTGTGACACGCCCGGAAACTGGTTTCAGTGGTGGTGGAGCTATCCGCAACAGGGGTGATCTTATTTTAAGAAATGTTGTGCTTCTCCAGCATAGGGTGACCGGCGGCGGGGCATATGATCAGGGCGGTATTCTGCAAAACTCGGGACAGTGTCTGATAACCCACTCCACATTGCAACAGGGGATGGCTTATGAGGGCGGTGGACTGTATAACAGCAGGGATGGTGTTATGACGATTCGATCGTCTACCTTCATCACCAATGACGCGGTCATTGGTGGAGCAGGGTCCAATAATGGCAGGCTTAGCATTGTCAATTCGACCTTCAGCGGCAATGGGACTTCCCGGACCCAATATGGCGGTGGAATCGACAATAGGCGGGATCTTTATTTTGAGCATGTTACTGTCGCGTACAACCGGGCAGCAAATGGAGGTGGTATCGTTAACAGAGGAAGGTTTGCGCCGCGGAACAGCATTATTGCGGAAAATGCCGCATCAAATTGTCACGAGTTTCGATCGGTCTCTTCAGCCGGACATAATCTTGATAGTGACGGCTCCTGTGGTCTGAATCAGCAGACCGATCTTGCCGCGGTGGTTGCAGGATTGAGAGAGCTGGGAAATTATGGAGGGTTGACCCAAACCCATGCCCTTTATAGTTTCAGCCTGGCCTGTGATACCGGCAGCCTGGCCGGTGAGGTAGTGGTCGACCAGCGTGGTGTACCCAGACCATGGGGCGGCAGTGCGGATATCGGTGCATTTGAATTTGATGGTTTTTCTATTGCGCCGTTGATTCATCCCTTGCTTTCATCGATCTCCCCAGAATAGATGCTCCAGTTGTTGCCGAGCGGATCATATTGGTAGTAGACTCTTAGTCTGACAACACTTCCGGAGCTTCTCTCCAGGCAGCTTAAGGAAAACACCATATTCTGTTCATCATATTTGATAAAGAGAGCCTGAGGGCTGCGCAGTGTCGATACAAGTACCGTGGGATAGTGAATTTGAAAAATCTCTCTGTAGTGGTCAAGTAACCATTGCCGCTGCCTTTCGATATATATTCTTTCCGTTAATAGGTGTATTTTTTGTATCGAATCGGCCAGTGTATCTTTTAGTGCAGCGCTGTTTTGGGTTTGTGCCTTGCCAATGAGTTCAATCAGGGCATTGTGGTGTTGCAGGGCTGTTGTAAGATCGTTGGCAGCTTCGGCCTGGTCGGCTTCCCGTGAATGCAGGCTTATGCTGTCAAGGAGCAACAGTTGAGTGGTTTGGGAGATCAGTTGCTCTGTTTCAGGTAGATAGGGCCTGTTGGCGGCAATGAGGGCCAGGATCTGCTCATGCAGCTCAACAGCCTTCTCCCAATTTTTGTTGCGACGGGCTTCTTCAGACTCTGCGATAAGGAGGTCCAGCTCAATTTTAAGAAGACTCGGACGGATTTGAGAGAGTTCTGCCTGCAGATCATTTTTAGAGGCATACTCAAAAGCTTTGCGGTATGTCAAGACGGCAGTCTGGAAATCTTCATTTTGTAGTGATTGTTCTGCACTTGCGACCAGCTCATTGACAAATTCAATCTGTTGAACACGCTCAAGGCTGATAAAGGAATCACCGTATCTGATATTGCCGCGCAGGCCTTCAAGTAGAATTTCGGATTGGAGAAAATCCTCGATTTTTTGGTTCAATGCATCATGGGAGGAGCGCAGAAGATATATTGTCCCGGGGTGTTGCAGGCTTTGTTCCGCTGTCTCTTTTGCTTTGTCGAACTCCTGTCTCGCCATGTATGACTCGGTCATGTTGAAGCGAGTTTCAGCTTGACTGAGTTTCCATTTTTCATAGAGGAAAAGACTTCCTGCGCTGAGTAAAGCAATGAGTATGAGGCTAAAGGCGAAAGAGGTCAGTGGACCAATAATATTTCTGCCCTGGTGCTGTACGGTTTTAGGTTCCTTTTCGATGAGTTTGAGTGAATCAAGCGGCAATCTGTTCTTGTGTTTTTCATAATATCGTGCCGCGTCATTATTGAAGGGACGTTCGGTACTGCTGCTGTTTCCGCATATCATATTGCCGATATGGAGAACGAGAGCGGATAAGGATTTGTTTTCTTCCCAGTAGTTGGCAATGGGAACGACATGATCGTCGATTTCCGGGTGAAAAATGGGGCTTAATGGTTTTATGGTCGGGGGAAAGTGTGGATAACCGAAGGGAATTTTGATTTTAATGCGATGAACGTTGCTGACAGTGATGGTACCATCATCTGCAATGGTATATCCTTGAATTCTGTATTCTATATCGTATTCATTCACCGGATTCCCGGCAGTATTGATAAGATTGATATTTTTATAACACCGGACGGTATCAACAACTTCTCGGTGATCTGATATCAATTTGTTATCGTTGTTTGACATGTAATCCTTTGAGAAAGCGGCACTATCAGTCTGCAGAAAAAATAAAATTCCCTTAATCCGGATTTCTCACCAGCCGAGGTTGCCGTGGATGTCAGGCGCGATGTACGCAGCCCGAGAGGCTTCCTACACGCTTTCATCCATCCAGACTACTGTCGTGAAGGTATTGTTTTACGTAAATATAGTAGCTTATATAGAGAAATGCAACAAGCTCTGAAAGCACACAGTCTTTCGGCAGAGACAAATTCAAACGATATCGACCTGGATATGAGGCGAGTCCGGTAGAAGCATAAACGATGCGGAAAAGTAGCGGGACGGTTCAATAGCATCAAGGATGGTGCTGGCTGGAACAGACGCCAAAAAAGGAGGGGTGTAAAAGAAGAGCAAAGGGAGCTATACTCCCGTCGGCCTTGGACTAGACCGACGGGAGGTACCCTTATTTTTCAAAAGAGAAGGTCAAAACATCATCTTTGATGCCGACGGTAGCTTCTCCTCCTTGACTCAACCTGCCAAAAAGAATCTCTTCGGTCAATACATCGCCGATTTCCTTCATTATCAGCCGCCGTAACGGTCTTGCTCCATAGGCTGGGTCATATCCTTTGCGGGCAAGCCAGTTTCTGGCATCTTTGCTGAGAACGATGCTGACTTTTCTATCGGCAAGCTGTTCTTTAAGTTCGAGAATCAGCTTATCAACAACCTTTTCCATGTCATTGGTATCCAGTGAACCGAAAGAAATCGTGCCGTCCAGGCGATTCCTGAATTCCGGAGAAAAAAGCTTGTTTACAGCGGTCTTGTCTTGGGTCTTATCGTGGGACTGGAGGAAGCCGATTGATGCATTGCTCATTTCCCGGGCACCGACATTGGTGGTCATGATGATAATGACATTACGAAAATCGGCCTTCCTGCCGGTGTTGTCTGTTAAGGTGGAATGATCCATCACCTGAAGGAGGATGGAGAAAATATCACTGTGGGCCTTCTCAATCTCATCAAGGAGAAGGACGGAGTAGGGGTGTTTACGGATGGCCTCCGTCAGCAGGCCGCCTTGATCGAATCCGACATAACCTGGAGGCGCACCGATAAGACGGGCAACTGCATGTTTCTCCATATATTCGCTCATATCATACCGTTCGAAATGGACGGAAAGCATATGGGCCAGCTGACGGGCCACTTCGGTTTTCCCGACTCCGGTCGGCCCGGCAAAAAGGAAACTGCCGGTGGGCGACAGAGGATTCCCCAATCCGGCGCGGGAGCGTTTAACGGCCTGGACAACAGCCTCAATCGCATCATCTTGACCGAAGATCACGGATCCGAGCTTGCTGCCCAGTTCTTGAAGAGAGAGGTTTTCGCTGCGGCTGCTGCTTTTGGCGGGTACCCTTGCCATGCGGGATACAACCTGTTCAACGTCGCCGATCTTGATCATTTTGTCGATTTTGCCGTGCATTCTGAAGAGTGATCCGACTTCATCCATCACATCTATGGCTTTGTCCGGCAGAAAACGGTCATTTATATATCTGTCGGCAAGCTCGGCAATGGAGTTGATCGAGTTTTTTGAATAGCGAACCTTATGGTGTACTTCATAGCGCTCTTTAAGACCCTGCAGGATGAGCTTAGTGTCGCTGACACTGGGCTCTTCAATATCAATTTTCTGAAAGCGGCGCGACAGAGCACGATCTTTTTCAATATGATTTTTATATTCTTCATAGGTGGTCGACCCTATACAACGCAGCACACCAGCCTGCAGTGCCGGTTTGAGAAGATTTGAGGCGTCCATGGACCCTCCGCTGGTGGCGCCGGCGCCTACCACGGTGTGCATCTCATCTATGAAAAGGATAGCGTTGTCTTTTTTTTCGATGGCGCTGACGACGGTCTTCAAACGTTTTTCAAAATCTCCCCGATATTTGGTTCCGGCAACCAGTGCGCCCATATCGAGAAGATGAATCTCGACATTCTGCAGGAGGTCGGGTACGGAAGGTTCTTCCTCGCTTTCACGAGCGACCTTGTCGGCATGAATGGAAAGGGCAAGTCCTTCTGCCATGGCGGTTTTTCCCACACCCGGTTCGCCCACCAACAGAGGATTGTTTTTTTTGCGGCGACAGAGTACCTGCATGATCCTGCTGATTTCTTCCTGTCTGCCGATCAAAGGATCGAGCTTTCCGGCGGCGGCCTGTTCGGAAAGATTAATGGTAAACTCTTCAAGAGCCTTATCTTCCGGAGTTCCTTCCTTTTTCTTAGGGCCTTGGGGCGGTGCTTTGGGAAAAGGTTCTTTCTGCAGATTTTCGGGGAGCTCATGGGAGACGAAGTTGACTACAGCCATTCGACCGACACCCTCGGAACCAAGAAAATGAACGGCATGGGATTCCGACTCGGAAAAGATGGAAACAAGCACATCACCGCTGTCTACTTCCATTTTGCCGCAACTCTGCACATGTGCGACTGCTCTTTGCAGTACTCTGTTGAAAGCCAGAGTCTGTGCCGGTTCACTGGTCGCCTTGGGAGAGAGTTGAGGTATTCCTCCCAGGAAGAACTCTTCCAGTTTTGATTTAAGATTATCTGTTGAACCGCCACATTCCGAAATTATATAGTGCGTCAGGTCGTCATGAAGAAGACCGTAGAGCATGTGTTCCACGGTGACATATTCATGATTGTGGCTTTTCGCTTCCCGTATTGCCCGGATGAGGGCCATTTCCAGTGTTTTGCTGAGCATTGTATCTATCTTTTTAGCTATGTTTTTTACTCAGATAACTTCCATGGAACATCTGAGCGGAAAATTGTTGTTTTTGGCCAACTCATGAACAACGGAAATCTTGGTTTCGCTGACTTCTTTCGTGAAAATTCCGGCTACACCTACTCCTTCATGATGGACATTCAGCATAATACGAGTTGCTTCCGCGTTGGTTTTGTGAAAGACATTCTCCAAAATGGCGACTACAAATTCCATGGTTGTATAGTCATCATTATGAAGGAGTACTTTATACAAAGGTGGCTCGCGGGTTTCTGTCCTCCTCTTTGTTGCAACAGATTCTGCCCTTTTGGTGTCGCTCATAAGTACATGTCAAATAGTAATGTAAACCTTCTTTCATCGTTCCTTAGGGGTAAAATAGGTACGAATCAGACTTTTTCAATATCCAATTCCTGCGATACAAAGATGTAGACAAACAGAGGAGAATGTCACTCTCTGTTTTTATTTTACCACGATTGAGAATGAAGAAACCAGTGATTTGTTCATTTTCCGAGACAGGGACACGTCAGCAACGCCTTTCTGTGTCAGGTGATTTACATAATAATGTTATGATGAGTTGCTCGAGTACCATACGCTCGGATAAGCCCGATCCTTTGAGACGATACTCGGCCAGGAGCAACTGTTCAAGCCATAGTTTCAGAGTGGCGCAGTTATATTCGGCAGCTTTGGAAAAACTCATAAAAAGGGCATAAGGATGGCCTTTCAGCATGTCCTGAAATTCTTCTTTCTTCTGTAGCTGCGGCAGATAGCTATCTTGAAAATATTTGGCGTTCATGCCGTTGCGGTAGGCGGGGTCGGGCAGTAACTGCATGGTTTTAAAAATCAGCAGTTTACTGATGTAATTACGCATTGTTGCCAATATTGCCAGGCCATGGATGCCGTTTTCGAGGAGATGGCCGAGCGTGGTGAGGGTTGGCCCGATTTTGCGTTTACCGAAGTGGTCGGTGAGCTCAAACAGAGCATCTTCTCTGGTTCTGCCGACCATGCAGTCAAGATCATTTTTGGTGATCTTCGGTCTTTCATTACAGAATAAAGCCAGTTTTTCCGTTTCCGTTACCACCGCAACAGGATGAAATCCGATGCGTTCAAAAAAAACATCCACCGCGCCGGGCTCAATAGTTTTGTTGAAAGAGGAGAGTGTCTTGCGCATCATCTCTTCGAGCACGGCTTTCTGCGCCCGTTGTGCCGCCGCGCCTCCACCGTCGGCAATACTGCAGTCGACAATCAAGCCGTTTTTCTTGATAAAATTAAAGATTCGTTTGCGCTTATCAACATTTTCAGCGGTGAGGAGAAGTATATTGTCGGGAGGAATTCCTTTGGCAAAGCTTTCCATATATCTCTCGGCCGGGTCTTGTGCCGACCGGGAGGAGAGCTCTCTTTGTCGTATCTGTTCAAACAGGGCATCCGTCCAGCCAAGATCCTGCGGCTTTTCCAGGGCAAAGAGGGTGCGCCACTGTTCGGCCGTCATGTGTGAGAGTGGTTGGCGGTCGTCGGGTGAGATGGAGGCGAGGTGGTACATATCGGCAATATATCGAGCGGCCTGTTCAAACCGTTGCGTCTCAAACGCTTTACAGGCCTTCTGCCAGATCGATTCACTGACATTTTTGGAATGGAAAAGGCGGGAGTCGTTTACCCGGTATATCTGCAGTCCGGGAAGAAGACTATAGCTCATCAGCTTTGCCAGAGTATGGGAGCTGTCTTCCTGATCTCCGTCGATCGAATATATCGTGCCACTTTTCTTCTTCAGAAGAGTCTCTTGCCAATCATCAGCGGCTTCACGGCAGAGATAGCGTTCTCCAAAAAAGAGCACAATCCGGGGATGATCCTGCGTCTGGATTTCTGCAAGAGTGGCGGCAAGCTCTGTTCTTTTGATCAGTGTCATGTGATTTTTATAAGTTTGCTCCCTTGCTGAACTCCGTGAACTCCAGCAAAAATAAATACTTCCGTGACAACGCCTCAGATGATTCGTTTTCGGATAGCTGTAACAAGGAATTCCGCCAGAATGACCACCACAAAGATGCTTAGCAGGATAACCGAGACACGGTTCCAGAAAAAGAGGTTGAGGGCGGTGTCGAGCACCATGCCGATACCACCTGCACCGACCAGCCCGATGACGGCCGATTTTTCATCATGTTCCACACCTCTTTTGAGTAGAGTTTTATTACAACATACAACACACCTGGTAGTTATTTTCAGTACCTTTCTTCTAGCGGTTTTCTTCTTTGCTTGTCAAGTCCAACTGACGCACAAGGCAGATTATCTTCTGCTGTGCAAAACGCCATGCTATGTTGTGACCCAGCGGTCGATAAGCTGATCGAGTTCATCCGGAATGATCCCTAAAAGGACACCCAGGTCGAGGATGGTGAATCTTTCCCGCATCTGGTGCGCATTTTCTACCACCGCCAGAAATTTTTCCTGTTGCAGGGCCGTGCCGTTATCCCTGATCTGGGCAAAGCAGTGTGCGCCTTGTGCCCCGGCAAGACAGTTTTTCAAACGGGCAGGACTGATCAAGTTCGGGGCGATCCGTTTTTTGAATTTCCGCCAGTTGTCTTGCTGGGAGAGACAGGCCACCGCGCTGTCGAGCCGCTCTTTCTTTTTGCCGTACTGCTCGGCCACAATTGGTGCCAATGTCCCCCAGAAAGCTGTATTAATGGTTGGCGGAGCCTCCCTGAAATGTGGTTTGTCGATGGACATAACCCTTTCGTAGAGAGCTGCCATGAGGATGGATGCCACGCCCACCTGGCGGCCGTGAAGGTCATGCTTACGCCCGTCCCGGTCTGCCGTCATGTCCAGTGTGTGTGAAATAAGATGTTCCGCGCCTGAGGCGGGTGACGACGTACCGGTGATGGTCATGGCGATGCTGGAGAAAAAAAGGGCTTCGAAAAGTGCCTTGATCGCCTCAGACTGGAGCAGCTTAATCTGTTCTGGATTGTTAAGATAGACAGGTTCAAGCTCTTTGAGGAGATCCACCGAGAATTGGCAGAAATAATCGTCGAAAAGAAAATGGTTAAGTTTCCAGTCAGCCGAACTCACCGATTTCGCCAGTACATCGCCGAGACCGGAGGTGGTCATTTCATAGGGGGCATTTCGCAATATCTCCGGGTCGGCGAAGACCATGGTGGGGGCCTCTGCCTGGAAAAGAACCTTGAGACCGTCAATTGTTGCCGCGACGTTGGCCGAGGCATAACCGTTCATGGAGGCGGCGGTGGGCACCGTCAAAAAAGGTTTTTGGCCAAGAAAGGCTGTCCATTTCACCAGATCGTTAATGACACCGCTGCCTACCGCAATATAGACATCGGCTGCGGGTGCTTCGTTGAGGATCACGTCCCTGGTGACGGTGTCCGCCACAGGGGACTCTCCCTTGCGGTCCGGAACAATAAACAAGGTAACGGAGACATCCTTTTCCTGTAGAGCCTTGAACAAGATCTTCGCTGCCGCTGCATAGGTCCTTGTGTCGGCAATGAGAAGATATCGAGTCTGCCTGGGAGCAGCAAGGATTGTTTGTTGCAGGGCGGCAAAACTGTCTGCACCGTAAAACAGCGCTCGGGTTGGTACGCAATGTTGTCTGCCGCAATGGCATAAGAACGATGTACCCAAAAGCTTGTGGTGTTCCATGTCTGCAATACCGTAAGTGCTGGACAAAAACGGAGGAGGCGGAGATATGGTCTGCTCTCATCTCCATATTATGAGTACAGGTAATGGGTGGGTATTTACCGACATTAACGGTAATTTTCAAGTATTTGTTG
>CAYUPL010000079.1:9436-14553 GCA_964446655.1 uncultured Desulfopila sp. | reverse complement strand
TTTTCAAGAGACAGCGTACAGCAAACCGTTGATCACGGACCAGAGCAGCACCAGAGCCGTGCCGACGATACAGGCAATGGCCAGATATTTGTGGCCGATCTTTTCGCGGGAACGATCCCCATAACCAAGAACCAGTCCCGTAAGCGCACCTATCAGCATGCCGCCGCCATGTCCCCAGTTATTGATCCCCGGAACCAGAAAGCCAAATATAAAAATTCCGATGGCCCAGCCGCCGATCTGACTGTATACCGCATTGCCGTACGCTCCGCCCCTGCTTTTGCCGTAATAGAGTACCGCCCCTATCAGTCCGCAGACGGCCGCCGATGCACCGATGGTGAAACGTACGCCGAACAGGGTCGAAATAAAATAGCCGCCTATTCCACTCAAGGTGTAGATAGCGATCATCCTGCTTGCTCCATATTCCCGTAAAACAAGCGGACCAAGCTGGTGCAGCGCTATCATGTTGAAAATGATATGCAGCAGACTACCGTGCAGGTAGCTTGCCGAAATAAGGGTCCACCACCGCTCGAACTGGAACAATGGGATCGTACCGGTGGCGCCGAGTACCAGGAGACTGTTGCTGCTCGGCGAAAGGAAATTGAGAGGGCTGCTGGAAAATGTTCCGGGACCGAAATCGATCAGGAGAGACAGCGCAAATATGGTGACATTGGCTATCAGAATGATCCGAATAATACCTCCCTGGCCGCCGGCATCCCGCGTAAATATATTGTCGTTCCACGGTGAACCGGGCCTTTTCAGACCGCAGTTGGGACACTCCGGTGCCGATCGGCTGACCAGCCTTCTGCAATTGGGACAGAGAAGCGAGTTTCTTTTAAGTGGTGAGTTCATGTCGTATTGTAATGAGTTTTTCTTGGTAATCCGGTTGATTCCGCCGTTTCTGCAAGGATATCCTGATCCTGTGATACTATCATTTTACATGATAATGACACCTGCTCTTTATACAAGACGATTTGTCTGATACAAAGCCAAAGCGTCACTCTACCGGCATCGTTATTTTGACTTTTGCACACATAACCCGGATTTCTTTTTTCTGATTACGTACGAGACTCAGCCAAATCGCATGGATTGCTAGTGACTCGGCAGCTAGGGGACTGATTTTATTTTTCTTCTTCGAATACGGGAGACAGATTTATTTTCACAAAACAACGTGAAAAAAAATCAGTCCCCTCAGTCTTTCCAAGAAAAATTAAATCTGTCTCTCGGACAAAGAGATCATAGCTGAGGATTATACGTAATCAGATTCTTTTTTTGAGAATAATCTCCAGGAAATTCATTCTTTTTTCCACACGCATCAACACATCTCAGCTTATGTTGCACCCGCTTTTTTGCAGACCGGGCATGATAAACAGCTTATGCCTGTTGACTCGCAACGGTTTGCAAGGTATTAAAGCATTTCGGGGCAGTTTTTACGAGATCGAAACTATTGAGCAGTACTCTACAGATTAACAGAAAAAAAAGAGCAAAGCTTGTCTCCGGAAATTGTATTGCTGAAGAGTTGGGGGAAATAATCACGGTGCAGGGCCGGATACAATGAAAGTCGAAGAAGTTCCGCAGGACAAAGGCATTATAGGGGATTACGGCCGCGAGATCTGTTACGCCGTTGGTAAAAACGGCCGCTACCTGCTCTCGCCGAGCCTGGGCTGGGAGGCCAAAAATATTGTCAACGATCAGGCCTGGGAGGTCATAATCGAAGAGGCCGCCCGCATGCACGCTCTGGTCCAAGCCGGCAAGATCAGCCCGATAGCCTATTATCAGGCCAAGCATCAGATGGATATTGCCTTGCTGTCTCAATATGTCAATATGGCGCGCTGGCGGGTAAAGCGGCACCTGAGACCCGCGGTCTTCAACAAACTGCCGATTCGTATTCTGCAGCGATATGCCGACGTTTTTTCTCTCACCATTGCGGAATTACAGACGGTTCCCCACACCTTTTCCGCCGAAGATATTCGCAGGCAATAATGGACAACGTGATAAATTTTCCTCATAGGCAATCGGCCCACTGTGAAAGCGGCGTTACCTCAAACCTTCTTCTTTTTCATGGCGTGGAATGTTCGGAAGCCCTGGCTTTCGGCATTGGTGAAGGCCTTTTCTTCGGCTACCTACCCTTTATCAAGCTCAACAAGCTGCCGCTGACAACCTACCGTTGCGCTGTGGGTAAAATTTTCAAGACGGTGACCAGCCGCCTGGGAGTATCGGTGCACCGCCGGAAATTCCGCTCTGCCGCCAAAGCAATGGACGCCCTGGATCGTAATCTGGACAACGGCACCCCGGTAGGCTGCCAGACCGGCGCATATTGGCTGCCCTATTTTCCACCGGCATTCCGTTTCCACTTCAATATGCATAATCTGGTCGTCATCGGCCGGCAAGGCAACGATTATCTCATCAGCGATCCGGTATTTGAAGAGGTGGTCCGTTGCGAACGCCGGGATCTTGCGCGGGCACGATTTGCCAAGGGAGCCCTTGCTCCGCAGGGAGCGATGTATTGCCTCGCTGACGTCCCAGACAGCCCCGATCTGCAGATGGCCGCACAGCAGGGCATCATGGCCGTCTGCAAAACCATGCTGAAAATACCGCTGTTTTTCCTGGGTGTGCGCGGCATGGAATTTCTTGCCGGCCGCCTTGTCAAATGGCCGCAGAAAATGGGAAAGGAGCAGGCCATACTCAGTCTGGGCCAGCTCATCAGAATGCAGGAAGAAATAGGAACAGGCGGCGGCGGTTTTCGCTTTATGTATGCCGCATTTCTCCAGGAAGCAGCCGTTCTTCTCGAACAACAGCAGCTTCAGGATATCTCCGCAAGAGTAACCCAGGTGGGCGACACCTGGAGAAGCTTTGCGGTCAGCGGTGCGCGGATATGCAAGGGCCGCGGTGGGGACGAGGATACCTTTGAAAATCTCTCCGCAATATTGCGGCAATGCGCTGCAATGGAGAGAGCAATCTATACCGATCTGCTGGAGATCGTCTCCCACCACAACCACAATGGCTGAATCCATGCCGGAACACCATGAAAATCCGCCTCTTCTTCGTGGCACATCTTTAAGCTACACCTACAGGGGCGGCTCTGCTCCCGCAATCGACCGGATTTCCTTTTCTCTGGCGGCCGGTAATATCTATGGCCTTATCGGTCCCAACGGAGCCGGTAAAACAACCCTGATCTCCGTGCTGACCACCCTGCTGCGCCCAGATGGCGGCAGCCTCAGCATCTGCGGTCGGGACGCGCTGTGCCGGGCAGCCTCGATCAGAAACCTGCTTGGGGTTGTACCTCAGGAGCTCGCTCTCTACGAGCGCCTCAGCGGCCTGGAAAACCTGCTCTATTTCGGGCGCATCTATGGCCTGAAAAACATTGAGGTAAGGAAAAAGAGCATCTACTATCTCACCATGTTCGGCCTGGCGGAAAAGGCCTCCTGTCAGGTTTCGTCCTACTCCGGCGGCATGAAAAGACGGCTTAACCTTATTATCGGTCTGCTGCACAATCCCCGGATTCTTTTTCTCGATGAACCCACCGCCGGAGTAGATGCACAATCGAGACATCTGATCATTGAAAAGCTCCGTCTGCTGCAGAGGGACGGCATGGCAATGGTATATGCCTCGCATTATCTTGAAGAAATCGAGCAGCTTTGTTCCAGAGTGGTTCTGATCGACAATGGCAGGATAGTGGCCGAAGGCAGCCCGGACAAGCTCGGCCATGCTGATGGTTGCAGCGGCCTGGCTGAGTTCTATCTCCACAAAACGGGGGAGAAGCTGCGCGACTGAGCAGCATGCACAGCATGAAATTATACGCCTCCATAATCAAAGAGCTCCTTCTTCTCCTGCGCGATCGGGCCGGCATGATCCTGCTCTTCATCATGCCCGCCTTTCTCGTGGTCGTCATCACCCTGATTCAGGACAAGGTCACCACAACAAGTGTCGACGTCCTGTTCGTCGATGACGACAAGGGCATGGTCAGCCGCGAAATTCTTACGTTGCTTACCGACACGGAAGTCATCCATCCGGTAACACAGCTCGACGGCCAACCGTTAACAACCGAACAAGCAAGAGCACTTGTGGCTTCCGGCAGATATCAGTTCGCCATTGCCTTGCCTGCCGGGCTCAGTGATGCCGTCGAAGCAACTGCTCGACACAGCGTCAGAACCCGGCTTTTTCCCGATGAAGAAGGGCTTGCTCCGGAAAAAATTCCACAGATACGGCTCTGGTTTGACCCCACGGTGATGGGCAGCTTCCGCTCCGCCGTCAGTTCCGTTCTCAGCCGGGCCCTGCACGGCATTCAGGCAGGATTACTGGTGGAAAATACCTTTTCCATGCTGCCGGACATGATCATCAAGGATGTTCCCGAGGTGATGCGGTCGTACCTGCCTCAGGACAGCCTGCAGGCAGATGCCCTTCTGCCGCAGCTGTTTGACAACAGCAGCATGATTCCGGTTATGGAACAATTTACCACCGAGATGGGCTTCAGCAAACAGCCCACCGCCGTGCAGCAGAATGTTCCCGCCTGGACCATCTTCGGCATCTTCTTTATTTCCGTCCCTCTGGCCGGCTCATTTATCCAGGAACGCCAGAGCGGGACGCTGAAACGTCTCAAGATCTTTCCGGTGAGCTACTGGACCATTATGTCCGGAAAGCTGATTGCCTATGGCTTCATCTGCCTGATACAGATCGGCGTCATTCTCGCTGCCGGTTTTTTTGTTTTACCTCTCCTGGGACTTGAATCGTTTTCGCTGCAAGGAAACTTTTTTCAAGCGGCTATCCTGCTCGCCTCTGTAACGGTTGCCGCCTGCGGCTACGGCATTCTTCTGGGAACAGTGGGCCGAACCTATGAACAAATAGCGATTTTTGCGCCGGTATCCATCGTCATCGCTGCCGCCATCGGCGGAATTATGGTACCGGTGTATGCCCTGCCGGACCTTCTCCGTTCCTTCTGTTACCTCTCGCCGCTGTACTGGGGACAGAGCGGTTTTTATGATATACTGCTGCGCCAGTCCGGCTGGACGGCAATTCTGCCGGAGGTTATCGCCCTGTCGGCTTTTGGCTTTCTCACCGGCCTGGGCGCATATTTCTCTTCCAGACAGAGAAATTGACAGGTACAGTGTTTTTTAATGCCT
>CAYUPL010000079.1:0-9336 GCA_964446655.1 uncultured Desulfopila sp. | reverse complement strand
CGCATATTTCTCTTCCAGACAGAGAAATTGACAGGTACAGTGTTTTTTAATGCCTCCCCATGGACCATCAAAACATGTATGATAAATTCGTAAAAAGTCATTGCAGGCGCCGGGATGGGCTCTGCGATAAGCACAGACTTCGAGAAAGCTTGATATACTAGGCGTAGTATCTGAATAATGAAAATCCTTCTCGTCAACCCTCCTAACTGCGGCAGATCCATACCGGAAGAGGAATACGGCATAACCTCTCTGAAGATGATTTTCCGCGGCGAACCGCTGGCCCTCGAGGTTCTGGCCGGTAATCTTGACGGCCATGACGTGGAGATCGTTGATCTGAAGGCGGAACCCGACGGCCTGAGGGATCATCTCGACGGGGAAGAGGCCGCCGATCTGGTCGGTTTTACCGCCGTTACCTGCGAGGCCAATACGGTCCTGCGGCTGGCCCGGACCGTTAAAGAAAAATGGCAGAGCCATGGTCCCGTCATTGCGGTCGGCGGCCACCATGCCTCCTCCGATGCCGAGTTTTTCAACACCGAAGAGGTCGACTATGTCATTAAAGGCCTCGGTAAACTCTCCTTTGGATTGCTGGTTGAGCAGCTCGCCGCAGGCGGCAAAGATGTGGCCATACCCGGAGTTGCCCGGACACGCCCCGGCAAAAGGCTGGATTTTGGCCGGAAGCGCTACAGCATCACCGACCTGGTGGACCACAAACCACCCCGCTACGATCTGGTGGCAAACCATCGGCACAACTATGTGATGAGTGGGGTCGGCGGCAAGGTAGGTTTTGTTGCCACAGCCTTCGGCTGTACGCACTGCTGCTCCTTCTGTTCCATTCCGGCCATGACCGGCGGCAGATACCTGAGTCACTCGGTCGATGCCATTCTCCGTGACATGGAGCTGCTGGCCGATATCCCGCTGATTCGCTTTGTCGATGCCAACACCTTCGGCGATCCGGCAACGGCTGCGACGCTGGCGCAAAAAATCATCGAGCTGGGTCGTGCCCGGAAAATCGTTGCCGATGTCCGGGCCGATACCGTGGTACATAATCCGGAGTTAATGCGTCTCTGGCACCGGGCCGGACTCGTTGCGGTTGTGATCGGTTTTGAAGAGATAGATGATCTTCGCCTGGCCAAAATGAACAAACAGTCGAGCAACAGAAGTAATATCGAGGCCATGGCGATTCTTGCCGAAATCGGCATCAAGGTCATAGGAGACTTCATCATTTCGCCGGACTACTCCCGTGAAGACTTTGCCGCGCTGAGCAGATTCATTGCCCAATCAAGCATTGCTCTGCCCATCCCGTCAATTCTGACGCCCATTCCGGGGACACCTCTTTACCGGGACTGTCGCAAGAGACTTGAAATTACCGATCTGGATTATTATACCTTCTCCAACGCGGTACTGCCCACAACCTTACCGAAGGAAGAGTTCTACACCCTGTATTCGGAACTCATGAAGCACCTGCATCAACACATTACCACGAGCTGAGCATGAATATCTATATTAACGATCTGGCCTCCTTTCTCCCGGGAAAACCCGTCGACAACGACCATATTGAAGAGGTTCTCGGAAAAGTCGGCGACCTCCCTTCCCGAACGAAACGGCGTATTCTGGCCAATAACAAAATCATGCAAAGGTATTATGCCATTGACCCCGACAGCGGCACAGCAACCCATACCAACGCCCAGCTCACCGCCGCAGCCGTGCGACGACTCAAACCTTTTCCAGGCTTCACCCCCGATAACATCGAATGCCTGTGCAGCGGCACCTCCAGCCCGGATCTGCTCATGCCCGGACATGGCCTGATGGTTGCCGGCGAACTGCGTCTGCCCCCCTGCGATATCGTCTCTACCTCCGGTATATGCATCTCCGGTGTGACCGCCTTGAAATACGCCTGTATGAATGTGGCATCGGGCACCGTCAACAATGCCGTGGCAACCGGTTCTGAGCTGGCCTCGTCCTATATGCAGGCAAACTTCTTCACCACTGCCGTCGACCCCGAGGCCGACCTCAAGAAAAAGCCCATTCTTGCCTTCGATGCCGATTTCCTCCGCTGGATGCTCTCCGATGGCGCCGGTGCGGCCTTTGTCTCTGATATGCCCAGCGAGACAGGGCTCTCTCTCCGGGTGGAATGGATAGAAAACCGCTCCTACGCCGGTGAACTGGACACCTGCATGTATGCCGGCGGCAATAAGCAGCCGGACGGTTCAATGATGGGCTGGCGCCGGCAGGGCAGCAGTGGTGACGCCGCCCGTAAGAATTATTTCGCCGTGCGGCAGGATGTCAAACTGCTCGATCAGTACATCGTCTCCACGGCCATGGAGAGAGCATTGCCGGAGATTGCCCGAAAACATAACCTTTCCGTCGCAGATATCGACTGGTATCTGCCGCACTACTCTTCCGATTATTTTCGCGACAGGTTTTATCAGGGCATGAAGAAATCAGGCTTTGAGATCCCCTACGAAAAATGGTTCACCAACCTGGCCGAGGTGGGCAATATCGGCAGCGCCTCCATCTATCTTCTTATGGAGGGCTTACTGCGCTCCGGACAACTGCGGGGCGGGGATGCGATTCTCTGCTTCATTCCGGAAAGTGGTCGCTTCTCGCACTGCTTTATGCTGTTGACCGTTGTCGAGGCCACGACATAACAACAGTCGTCTCCCCTTTTATACAAAGCACAGCCGAATGATACCCCGGGATTTTACGAACTACAGGAGAGCATAGAACAGCCTGCCCGGTTGCGGGCCCACTCCGGTCGCCTGTCGGCGTACTGTTCTCGTTCAGGTTGTTCTCCATAGGGATCGCGCAACGTGTCAAGCAGCTCCTCCACCAGGGAGAAATCACCTTGTTCCGCTTTATCGATGGCAAGCTGGGCCAGATAGTTGCGCAAGACATATTTGGGATTGACGCTGTCCATCTGCTCTTTTCTCTTTTCAGCACTCGAGCCATCATGCCGGATCCTCATGATATATGACTCCAGCCAGCGATTCAGTCGCTGCCGATACTCTACCGTTATGTCCTCCTCCTTATAAAATGCCGGAGCAAGAGCGGCGCAATACTTTTCTGCGTCAACCGGCCCGCTATCGCCTGCAATATGGGCCAGATTTCTGAAAAAGATGGTCATATCCGTTTCGACAAGCTGGAGGATATCCACCAGTTCACCAATGAGGCGGTCATCTGTTTCGACTGTAAAACATTGCAGACCTATCTTGGCGGCCATCATTTCATTCCATCCCTGCAGAAACAAAGTATTATATGAGGCCAGGGCCTCTTGCAGCGGCTCAACCTGCTGCAGCAGCGGGTAGATAGCGTTGGCCAGCTGGAGCAGATTCCACTGGCCGATCTGCGGCTGATTGCCATAGGCGTAGCGCCTCCCATGAGCGTCGGTAGTATTCGGCGTCCAGTCTGCCTCATAGCCTTCCAGCCAGCCATAGGGCCCATAATCGATGGTCAGACCGAGAATGGACATATTATCGGTATTCATTACTCCGTGCACAAACCCGACCCGCATCCAATGAACGATCATTGCCGCGGTGGTACGGCATACCTCTGCAAACCATTTGATATACGCGGCAAGCGATGGTTCGCCCAGATGGGGAAAGTCGGTGCGAATGGTATAGTCCACCAGTTTCTTGAGAAGCTCGGTCTCCCCTCTGGCCGCCAGGATCTCGTAATTGCCGAAGCGGAGAAAGGATGGCGCCATCCGGCAGACAACCGCGCCCGGTTCGTCCTTAGGGTGACCATCATAAAACATATCCCTTTCCACCAGCTCGCCGGTGGCAATGACGCTCAGTGCACGAGTCGTGGGAACACCGAGGTGATGCATGGCCTCACTGCAGAGAAATTCCCGAATCGATGAGCGCAGCACCGCCAGGCCATCCGCCTGGCGCGAGTAGGGTGTCGGACCGGCCCCTTTAAGCTGGAGAAGCCATCGCTCTTTCTCCCTGTTGATCACTTCTCCCAGATTGATGGCACGACCGTCGCCGAGCTGTCCGGCCCAATTGCCGAATTGATGGCCGCCATAGCACATGGCAAAAGGCTCCATTCCGGCGAGCAGCCGGTTGCCGACGAAAAGCTCGGTAAAATGAGGTGAGCGGCAGACCTCTTCGGGAAGATCAAGTAACGCCGCGGCTTCACGACTATAGGCAACCAGCTGTGGGGCGGCAACTCTGGTCGGCTGGACCAGAGAGAAACAGGCGCCGCTGACCTGACGGCGAAAATTGTCACCTTGCGGATCGGCCGGCAGCTCGCGAACAAAACGGTTATCAAAGTTGAGGGCTTCAAGAGAAGTGTCAGGTAGTCTGATATTCATACGAAATTTTTTATCCAATAAAGGCTGATGATGAGAATTATGGCAATATGCCGCAAGAGCAATGAACCCGGTCATATTGCTCTATCCGTATTGGTTAGAACACTAATCATGCCACAATGTGGCGGCAAGCAATAGTCGGCAGGTAATCGGCAGGATTAGAAGCGACAACCGGAACGAAAAGAGGTAGAATATCAGAAGTCGGAGTTCATTTCCTGCCGGCTTTCGCAACGAAATCAATAACCCGCCATTTTTCCCCAGGTAAAACCATGAAAAACACCAGGCCACAGGGTCGCTTTGCCAAAAAGAAGGTTCACGCGAAAAAGAAGACCGATTCCTATACGGTCGAAACAACGGAGCCGCTCCTGGTCAGCCTACTGCACCATCTGCCCCACAAAAGCCGTAATGTCCTCAAGGCCGTGCTGAAAGACAAACAGGTTGCAATCGACGGTCGTCCCGTCACGCAGTTTGACTACCCGCTCAAACCAGGTCAACAGGTCGAAGTAAGCTGGGAAAGGGCCATAACTCCGCAACAGCCCAAAGAACTGGATCTTGTTTTTGAAGACCGGGATATCATTGTCATCAACAAACCGGCAGGCCTTCTCACCGTTGCCACCGCCAAAGAAAAACGTAAAACCGCCTATTCGATGCTGAGCAGCTACATCAAAAAGGAAAATCCGGATAATAAAATATTTGTTATCCACAGACTCGACCGGGAAACATCCGGTCTGCTGATGTTCGCCAGAAGCGAAATGGTGCAACAACGCATTCAGGAAAACTGGAACGCCACCATCAGTCAACGCACCTATGTCGGCATAGTGGAAGGCCGCGTCGCGCGGCAGGAAGGGACCATCACCTCCTGGCTGAATGAAAGCAAAGCCTTTATCGTGTACTCCTCTCAAAACCCTCAGCACGGCAAAAAGGCCGTCACGCATTACAAGGTTTTGCAGGCAAACGACAATTTTTCTCTACTGCGGATCAACCTGGAAACGGGGCGAAAGCATCAGATAAGGGTACATATGCAGGACATCAACCATCCCATCATCGGCGACAAGAAATATGGCTCCGCCATCAACCCGTTGCGCCGCCTCGGCCTGCATGCCCGTGTCCTTGCTTTTATCCACCCGACCACGGCGGAGCAATGTTATTTTGAAACACCAATTCCGCCAAAATTCATCAAACTCTTTTCTTCCTGAAACATCACCCCTTCTCGTCATCATCCCCTTTTTTGCCCAGCAGATTCTGCAGAGCGGCAAAAGGGGTATGTGTTGCCGTCGTCCCTCTATCGGCATCCATATCCCGGCTCGGCAACCACTCGGCATCGAGTAAGCGGGAATGCTCATTGTCGTGACAATAAATACATAACAGCTCCCAGTTGCTGCCGTCGGGCGGATTGTTTTTGTAATTGTGGTCTTTATGATGAACCGTCAGTTCCCGCAGGTTTTTCCCAGTGAAATCACGTCCGCAACCGGCACAGACCCATGGCAGGATTTTTAGAGCTCGTTCTCGGTATTCAATTTTTTTCATCCTCTGTCTCCCCGGCCACTCCGGACCAGGATATAAAGAAGGACCACCCGGAAGGCGGCCCTTCTTTGTTACGTCAATACTGCATTACTCACTATAGCCCAGTTCCTTGGCGTCTTCCTTATAGCCAAGATCCCACAGAGCGGTACGGTAAATATCTAAAAACTCTTTACCTTCAGGAGTTTTCTGTGCCTCATCGTATACAACTTTATGGCCGACACTGCGGGCCTTGGCCTCATCTTCAGGGCTCCATCTGACCACCTTGACGTTGGGCAGCGCTTTCCACTTTTCACGCGCCATAATCTCGTGGTTGTAAACCATGGCGGAGAGATAGCGGATTCGATCCCGAGCCGCTATGACGATGTCCTTATGCTCCTGAGAAAGAGCTTCCCAACTGCGGGTGTTGACCACCAGAGGGAAATACTCGCAGGTGCCGTTCTGAAAGGCGGGGTCCAGCACATGGGAAACAACCTCATGGAATCCCATACGCATATTTTCATCCCAGAAGGTCCATTCCGCTGCCTCTATACCTTTGGTCTGAAAAGCCGTATAAATTTCGGGAGCGGAAAGAGAAACGGTAGTTGCTCCCAGAGCTTTGTAAAATTGTCCGCCGATGCCGGAGGAACGGATCCGCAGCCCTTTCAGGTTGTCAATGGAATCGATGGGCACAACGGCCATCAGCTGTTCATACAGCGGGCTTACCATGGCATGTCCCAGATAGGTCATGCGGTGCTTGGCGTAGAGCTTTTCGAACCAGGGCTCAAGTTTCTCCACAAAATATGCGCCCTCGGCATAGGTACTCAGCGGAGAACCCGGCTGGGTGGTAAAGCTGAAAAGGGGATCCTTGCCGGGCCAATAGGCGCTGTACACCATACCGGCATTGACAATTCCATTTGCCAGACTGTCAAATGTCTCAAACACAGGGAAAAGTACACCTGCCGGATAAGGTGTAATGGTAAATTCTCCCCCGGAAAGCGTTTTGACGGTCTCACTGAATACTTCCGCTATTCGTTGCTGTTCGGTTCCCGGCATGGCATGGGTGACCAGCCTCCAGTTCACTTTAGCCGCTAAAGCTATATGGGCTCCCGTTAACAAAACAAATACCGATATTAGAATCGCAAGAGTTTTTTTCATAACTTTTTAATTCCTTTTTGGTAGTGTTGTTGAGTAATAATCAGACATTCTCAAATTATTATCTGATTACGTATGAAACTCAGCTGCTCTTTCCGTCATTCCCGCGTAGGCGGGAATCCAGTGATTATGCGAGCAAATGGATCCCCGCCTGCGCGGGGATGACGACCGTGTTGTATTTTAAATTATTGTGCGCTTTGACGCCGTTCAACCTTTTTCAGCACATCATTACAGCACCATATCCATCATCCCTCCTTTTTAAAAAATTCATATACTCTTTCGTTAAACACTTCCTCACATCCGGGCTAAAAATTAAGCAGATACTTCGGCAACCACAGAACAATCTGCGGATAAAGAAAAACCAAAGTTACACACACCACCTGCAGAAGCAGAAGAGGTACGCTGGCCTTGTAGATCTCGACAATGTCAATATCTGCCGGGGTGCATCCTTTCAGATAAAAAAGGCTGAACCCGAATGGTGGAGAAATATAGGCACTCTGCAGGATTACATTAATAACAAGACCTATCCACAGAGGTTCAAAACCGAGATTCGCCAGGATTGGGGCAATAATAGGAACCGCAAGGAAAATTACCGCGCCCGGCTCGAGAAACATCCCCATGAAAAAGACGAAGAGTGCGGCGACGACAAAGACCATATTCGGCCCTCCGGGCATATTCGTGGCAAAGTCGGCCACCAGCGCGTTGCCGCCCAGACCGGAAAAAACCGAGCCAAAGGCACTGGCGCCGATCATCATCCAACCGACCATGGCGGTTACTCCCAGGGTTTCATAGGAGGATGAATAGACTATCTCCCAGGTCAGCCGCCTTTTGATAAGACCGATAAACAGTGCGCCGGCAGCTCCAAAGGCGGCAGCTTCGGTCGGGCTGGCCATTCCCAGAAGAATGGAGCCGAGAACAATGACGATAAGCAGCATCGGCAGAAAAACGCTCTTCAGGGAAATCAGCTTTTCTATCCACGAAGCCCGTTCTTCTGGTGGCAGAGCAGGAACAAAAGCCGGGTTAATAAGGCCGCGGATAAAGACATAAACAATATACAGCGAAGCCAGCAGAACACCTGCGGAAATACCCCCGGCAAAAAGACCTCCGATGGAAACACCGGTAACGGCGCCGTAAAGGATCATATTGGTACTTGGCGGGATAAGCTGCCCCAGGGTTCCTCCGCCCAATACCGAGCCTAAAGCCACCCGCCGGTTATAGCCATGCTTCAGCATCTGCGGCAGACCAATAAGACCCAGGCCGATGACACCGGCAGCCACTACACCCGAAACGGCACCAAGAACCGCTCCAACCAGGATCGTCGCAATGGCGAGGCCGCCCCGCAAAGCGCCCGACCATTTATAAAAGGTATCATAGAGATCCTCGACCACATTGGTCTTTTGCAGGATATAGGCCATGTAAATAAACAACGGCACGGCAATGATGACGAAGTTGTTCATGGTTCCCCAGGTGGCGGAAACCAGAATATTGAGGGCTCCAGGCCCCCAGAGAAAATAGGAAAAAAGAATGGCAATGGCCGCCAGAGCGAAGGCGATGGGAACACCTGTAACAAGCAGAGCGAATAAAGCGACAAACATGAGTAGCGGGGACATATCACCAGCCATGGAAATCTCCTGTTAATATCAACGAGACCGGGAATCTTCCGGTGTAGTAAAGCTGAGAGCAAGTATATCGAGAAAGGCCTGTAAGGCAATAAGGGCGCAGGAAATGGGAATAATCCACCTGAACCACCAGACGGCCGGATTAAAAGGTGTCTGATGGACCGATCGCTCTCCTATCATGGTTGCATGCCAGGCACTGGGAACGCTGACATAAATAAGCACGACAGCCACAAAAAGCACAACCAGTTCCGTAAAGATACCAAGAACTTTACGCCATTTCGGCGGCAGATAATGGCTGAGAACATCCACCGCCACATGTTTTTTCTGCATATGACAATAGGCCGCCCCCAGCATGAAGAAAGAACCGAACAGGAACATCGATATCTCAAAGGTCCATATGGGTGGGGACTTAAAAAAATATGACATCAGAGCGCTATAGACGATAATGGCAATAAGAGGCAGGATCAGTAGTGAAATAAACTTTCCAAATCGCTCCATGAATTTCCTCACTAAATAGGGTCTTGACTCGGTCGACACATGCTATCAGGATGTTTCCGGAACAGCAAAAAACCACGCAGAATCACGGAAACTATAACTACTTCCAACAAAGCACCCTGCGGTGAGCGCATGCTCAGCTCTCATAAAGCTATAATTTTTGTAAGACTTTTTCAATATCTTTTATTCACACTTTACATTTTGGGGACATCCATGATAAGTATTGTCAAGGGGAAAACGGAGATTTCCCGTTAAACC
>CAYUPL010000078.1:0-14813 GCA_964446655.1 uncultured Desulfopila sp. | reverse complement strand
CGATCTGTCTCCCGGATAAAGAGATCATGGCTGAGGATTATACGTAATCAGAAATCAGATTGATCTCCCGCAACATGTCTTGAGCAGCCACGACCAGGCCTTTGGTTCCATCTGCAGATCTCGACTCAACATAAAAGCGTACTTTCGGCTCCGTGCCGGAAGGTCGAATCATCAGCCAGGAGCCGTCCTGAAATATCATCTTCCGACCGTCAATATCGATAACCTTGGCAATTATTTTGCTTTTCCCATCTACTTTAACGGCAACACCTTCTTTATACTTCCGCAGAAGAGCCAGAGTTTCCAGCAGGTTGTCCCCCTGCAGGGCCACCGCAACCCCATCACGATCGGGATAAAACGAACCATAGCGTCCTTCAATCTCATGAAGATATTCGACAAGACCTTTACCGGTGGAAACAAGAATATCCAAGGCAAGCAAAAGACCGATATAGGCATCCTTCTCGGGAGTATGGCCGATAACCGTGATGCCGTCACTCTCTTCGAAACAGACCAGGGCTTTGTCTATGACAGGTTTAAATTCCTTGAAGCCGACCCGTGGCTCAAAGACTTCTTCATCCAGCCCCTCAGCCACGGAGTTGGCGAAATTGGAAGTCGCCACCGTTTTAGCAACCATACCTTTCCTGCTTTTCACCTCATGGAGAAAATGGTATGCCATGGCGCCGAACTGGTTCATACCTATTTCGGTTGTACCATCGGTAAAACGGATTCTGTCGCCATCCGGATCAATAATTGCGCCCAGTTTAAGCCTTTCCCATCTGCCTTGAAGCTCTGTCATAACATTTGCCATATTTTCGCTGGATGGTTCCGGCGCAATGCCGCCAAATGTCACATTTTTCTCGCTGCGCAAATGTCTCAGCCGTGCACAATCTGCTCCTTTGAACAACTCCTCGATATGCAACCTGGCCGCTCCGTGTACAGAATCCAGCACCACCACAATATCGCTGTTATCCTTAAAGCCCTGCATGATACTGTCATAGTCAAGACCGTGAGCTTGTTTGTTTTGCCGGACCAGGTTCTGCCACAGAGATAACGAATGTATATGTTCAACAGACTTACTCAGTGGTCGACGTGCCGCCTCTTCGGCGGAAAAATGAGGAGGTAAACGATTTTCTTCAATTATTTGCACTGCTCTGTCACTTATAAAGCTGGTAATTTCCGCAGCGGCCGGCCCGCCGTCCGCTGCATTAAACTTCAAGCCGCCATACTCCAGTGGGTTATGGGAAGGGGTAAAATTAATGGAAAAAGCAGCCTTAAGCTGCAATACAGCGGCGGAAAGAACGCCGGTGGTAGACTCGCCGGCATAGTAGATTTTTATTCCTTCACTTTCAATTACCGAAACGGCGACCTTGGCAAAAATATCATTAGCGAAGCGATTATCATAACCGATAACGCATCCCTTCCGGCGAACCTCCTCAAGGCCTGCTACCCCCAGGGCTTCCGCCAGGGAGCTGTTTTCATCCAGCTCTTTATACATTTCAACAATTGCCAGTATTACCTGAGCCACAGATTTGCTGAACAGATCTTTTCCAAGAATACCACGCCAGCCCGATGTGCCGAAACTTACCGGCGAAACCGGTTTGCCTGATTGAGTTACAACCTCCTCATAGACTTTCTCGTAGAGCTGATCGATATATCTTTGTCTGTCGGGAAATGTTGTATCTCGCGCCAGTTCACCAATCACACCCAAATAGTTGCACGATTCAGGAGTGGTCGACTGCAGCATTCGCTCTATTCTCTGTTGTAATTCTTCAGATTTTGCCATTGTCATTACTCCTTTGCGGCCTTTCATCCACCATATTTGCGAACACGTCTATGGTGATTTTTTTAACGTTTAATCGGAGACTTACATTTTTTCTGGTTGCTGTAGTGTCTCCTCTAAACAGTATGGTAAACTGAAACAGTGTCAACAGCAGTATCAACAGCCGGAGCTGCTATTCCTGAATTTTTCGAGCCTCTTCTATCAACATAATGGGAATATCGTCTCGTATTTCATACTCCAGTTTACATGCGCCACAGCGCAAGCCATCCCGGGTTTCAGTGAGCACCACAGGACCTTTACATTTGGGACAGATTAGGATGTCGAGCAAGTCTTTATTGAGCATAGGATTATCCATTTAATAATTTTTGAGGTTTAAGTATTCCTTTTCCCATCCGGTAGTATCCGCAGGCCGACTTCTCAATACCGAGTACGGTTATACCACCTGCATCATTTCAAATATTGCCGACTTTATCAATAGTTTGTTGTTGATCTTTTTCTTTTCTTCTCCCTTGGCAACGCTACACGGCCAGTTAGCCCGGATTTACCTCACCAGGCCGAGGTTGCCGTGGATGCGAGGCGCGAAGCGAGGTGCTATAGTTCCATGCACCTTGCTTCGGCAACGCTGCAGGTAAGCGAACGAAGTGAGACTCCGGGCACGGTAAGATCGGCTGGCCTTCTGTGAACATTGTGTATGATTTTCATATAACAGAATACTGCTTGAACATATTGAAATATCATTTAATTGTTGAAAATCGACACAATGTTCATGAGAAATCCGGGAATATCCAGCTATTCAGGAGAAATATGGACGGCCTCTCTTTTACATGGTATATTGATCAGCTTATTCAATCTTTCACCTGTAATTATTCGTCATCGACCAGAATATTTCACGAAGCTTACTACATCGAGGAAGTAAATGAAGAACAAAATAGGATTTATTGGTGGAGGCCAAATGGCCGAAGCCCTCATTAAAGGTATGCTTGCCGCAGAACTGTATAAGAATGAAGATATCTATCTGGTGGAGCCAAACTCCATCCGGCGTGAGCACATGGAGTCCAGATACAACCTGCACTGTTCCGAGAGCCAGGAGCATTTCTGGGATCAGTGTGATATAATCCTCATCGCGGTCAAACCGCAGGTTATGGCGGTTGTCCTCGAAGCTGCCAGGCCTTATGTCACCAACAGTCACATCATCATAACCATTGCAGCAGGTCTGCCTATCCAGTTTTACGAAAAGTCTCTGGGCAGCAATGGGTTCAAAATCATCCGGGTAATGCCGAACACTCCGGCATTAATCCTTGAAGGGACTTCGGCAATATGTTGCAACAGCAATGTAACCGACACGGAACTGGAGATAGCCGAGTCAATCTTTAATGCCGTCGGAATTTCCGTCTTGCTGGATGAGACCTATCTTGATGCCGCCACCGGGCTGAGCGGTTCTGGTCCTGCTTATGTCTTTTCCTTCATTGAAGCATTAATAGATGCCGGCATAAAAGTCGGTCTGACCCGGTATACAGCAGAAACCATGGCCGTACAAACTGTTCTTGGTGCAGCAAAACTCATGCAGAAAGAGAAAAAGCATCCGGCAGTACTGCGCTCAATGGTGACATCGCCTGGCGGTACAAGCATAGCCGCCCATCACTTTCTCGAGAAGAAAGGTTTTGGCGGTATCGTTATGGATGCGGTGGAAATCGCTGTAAATCGATCAAAAGAACTCGGCAAACAATAGATGAGCGGCTTTCCTTCACAGTTTCGAACACTATCCAACTTCTCTGTGCGATCAGCCGGTATCATCACCAAATCGGACTACGAGCCTGCCACGGAGTTTGCGGAAGACTTACGACTATGGCTGGAGCAAAAAAAAGTTGCAGTCGACCTGAACAGTATTCATCCGCAACAGGATATTCTTGTTGTTCTCGGTGGAGACGGCACTCTTTTGCGTATAGCGGAACAGGCTGCCCGCTTTTCCATCCCGGTAATCGGCATCAATCTCGGCAATCTTGGTTTTCTCACTGAGTTGACACGGCAGGAGGCGAAAGAATCCCTTGCCGCTATTCTTTCCGATTGCGTAAATGTGGAAAACCGTCTGATGATCAAGGCGCTGCTCGAAACTGAAAATACGACCACTATCATCGGTTATGCGCTCAATGATGTCGTCCTGAGCAAAAACGCTCAGGACAGGATTCTCTACCTTTCAACCACCGCCAATGATGAATTGATAACCACCTACAAGGCCGACGGTCTCATTTTTTCAACACCGACCGGATCAACCGCCTACAACCTCTCGGCCGGTGGTCCCCTTGTTTACCCAGGTCTTGCTTCTATTCTGGTTACGCCTATCTGCCCGTTCATGCTGGGTAGCAGACCTATTCTTCTCCCGGCGGAAATAACGATTGCAACCAGCATGGATCAGACCAATTCTAATGACAATGCCAGTATTATAATTGATGGCAGGCCAACAGGAAAGATGCAGAAGAACCAACGCTTGTTAATAGAAAAGGCCGAAAATCCGCTCCAACTGATTGTCCCCCCCCATCGGGATTATTTTTCCATTTTACGCAACAAACTGCATTGGGGCATTCAACAAAGCCTTAAATAGGAGCATTCTACCTTGGAATATTATTTTTTCTTAATGCCGTATTTTTTCATTTTATATTGCAGCAGGCTCTTTGTTATGCCCAGCTTGTCGGCAGCCCGGGCCTGGACGTAACCGGTCTCCTCCAAAGCTCTGTTCAGCATTTTTTCCTCCACTGAATAGAGAACATCATTAAGCCCCACGTTTCCCGGAATAAACTGGGAGAAATCAAGCCCCTCACTCCAGGCGGAATACGATTCCACACTGATGGATTCCGGCTGCACATCCTCGGCTGCAATCTCACTGCCATCGCACAGGATTGCCGCCCGTTCTATGGTGTTTTCCAACTCACGAACATTACCGTCCCAGGGCAATGTCAGCAGAAGGCGCAAGGCATCAGGAGATATGCGCAGATCCTCTTTGTCGAGCCGTATCGCAAATTTCTGAATAAAGTAATCGACCAGCAGCGGCATATCATCCATTCGCTCGCGTAAAGGCGGCAAGGTAACGTGAATGACGTTAAGTCTATAGAACAGGTCCTCTCTGAAGTTACCAAGAGCGACCTCTTCTTTAAGATCTTTGTTCGAAGCACTGATTATGCGGACATCCACCGTAAGAGTTTTGGTACCTCCCACTCTCTCAAAGGTCTTTTCCTGCAAAACCCGTAACAGTTTAGACTGCAGGGCAAGAGGGATTTCACCGACTTCATCAAGAAAAATCGTACCCGTATCGGCAAGTTCAAATCTCCCCTTGCGCATGCCGACGGCACCGGTGAAGGCGCCCTTCTCGTGACCAAACAATTCACTTTCCAGAAGATTATCCGATAAAGCAGCACAGTTGACAGTAATAAATGGTTGTGACTCTCGTGGAGAGTTCAGATGAATTGCCTTGGCGACAAGTTCTTTTCCCGTGCCGCTCTCTCCGGAAATCAACACAGAAGCCGGGGTTGGCGCAACCTTCTCAATCAGCTCATATACCTCGAGCATCCGGCTGTTCTTGCCGACCATTCCGGCAAAATTGTTTTTTTGCCTGATCTCCTTGCGTAATCTCGTATTTTCACATAGCAAGGAATAATGCTGGGCCGCTTTATTTATATTCACGACGAGCTCGTCATTGGAAAACGGCTTGGCAAGATAGCTGAAAGCTCCAGCCTGCATGGCGGCAACAGCTTTTTCCACCTCGGCATATGCGGTTATAATAATGACCGGCAAGGCAGTGTTGATTTTTTTAATTTCCTGAAGGAACATTACGCCATCCATTTCCGGCATCTGCATATCAGTGACGACCAGATCGAGATCCACTTCCCTGACAATGCCAAGTCCCTCTTTTCCACTGGAAGCCGTATATACCTCAGAACCTTCCTCACGGAGCAGTTCTGAGAGGACAATCAGGTAATTCGGCTCATCATCAACAACAAGAATCGAATAGTATGACATGGATATATTTTTTATGAATTGAAGATATTATTCTTCTTATACAAAGAAATATCAGGAAACTACAGTTTTCTCGGTTTTTGCTGCTCGTTCCATCTGCTTTTCATCCGCACCAGTATTTCAGACGGCACAAAGACATTTTTTGCGCCCGCCATATCCGTTCCCGGGCGTATACTGCCGTGATAATCACTTCCGCCACTTACTATCATATCATATCTTTTTGCTATTTTTAGCAGTTTTCTTCTCATGGCAGAAGAGTGCGTCGGATAATACACCTCCAGGCCATCCAACCCGATATCCACAAGCCGGCCGACAAGCTGCGACATTTCACCGGATGAATGCGTTATCTGGGCAGGATGAGCCAGAACCACAATCCCGCCACTCTTTTTTATGATTTCTATGCCCTCAACCGCACTATAAACAAACCTGGATTCATAGGCAACGGCCCCTTTTTGTAAATATTTTGCAAAAGCCTCATCCATATTCCGGACAATTCCTTTGCAACACAGCAGCTTGGCGATGTGCGGCCTGCCTGTTTGTCCTACAGGAGAAGCTTCATGAAGCTCTTCAACACCGATATGAATTCCAAGATCTTGCAGCTTTGCAATAATTTTCCGATTTCTATTCTGCCTGGCTTCCTGCAAAACCGCTATTCTGTCTTGCAGTTCAGAGTCGCCATGATCAAACATGTAGCCGAGCAGATGAAAATTCCTCTCACCGAACTCAACACTCAATTCTATTCCTGAAACAGCCTCTAAGCCGACATGCTGTGCCGTTGCAATACATTCAGAAACACCGTCAACCGTATCATGATCCGTTATTGCCAGCGCCTGCAAGCCACGCTTTTGCGCAAGGTGTACCAATTCTGTCGGACTGTGCGTCCCGTCGGAAAAAAATGAGTGCGTGTGCAGATCAATGGACATTGTAAATCGTCATGGGTGCTGGGATAAGAAGAAATGGTTCAGGCGAGTTTCCACTGTAATTCTTTTATCCTTGCAGGGCAAACACCCATTCACCTTCTCGCAAGAAAAGCGTAATATTTTTGATTTTTTGCTATATTTTAACGATCGGCAGCCGATACAGTAGTGTCATTTTTACAAACGACTGAACAACGGTTCCGCCCCTGTATGATGGAAAAATTTTATCGGAAGGATGCTATTGAGGGAACACCTATGCGCTATCTTTTTTTCTCTTTCATTTTGCTTACCATGCTGTCTGCCTGCGGCCGTATCCCTGAGCCGATCGGCTACCAGTACACAACTCAGGAAAAGATGCAGGCAGCCCATCACTGGAATGTGCTGGCTGAAGATATTTCAAATAAGATTAATAATGAGCTGATCAGAAGCGACTTTTTTGAAACCGCTGTTTTTGTAAAAGAAACCTGCGGAGACGACAGCGAACCCTGTCCGCACGATACCACAACCGATTTCAACGAAGGCTTCCGCGATCTGCTGATCACCAGGCTTGTCGATTTCGGTATACCGACCAGTGCCGCCCCTGATCGCGAAGCAATCACCATCAATTACAAAGTCCAGGTGGTCTATCATAATGCAGCCAGACTGAGGACATTGCGCCCAGGACTGTTGACCGCACTCACCACGGCAGTTTCCGTTTTACGACACGCCCCGGCCGAAATCATTGCCATATCTCTGGCTGCAGGCGTGGACTACAGCAATGCCGCTTACGCCAGGACAAGTAACGTCGAGGCAATTGTAACAACGTCCATGGTCTTCAGGAACAAATATCTGTTCAGGTCATCCGATATCTACTATATCAACAGCGCCGATTACCATCACTACAACAGAGATTTTAATACCGCCACAACCCTCAATCTGATAAGCCCTTCCGGAATTTGATCCATGGAGAAACGTCATGCCGCAATTTCATATACCCATCCGACAACAAAGCAGAACTTCGCCAATCGATAAGTCTCTCATGCAGAACATACTTTTGCCGATTGTATTGATATCAACACTGCTGAGCAGTGGTTGCGCCTCCTTGAACAATAAACTGGCTGTCATGCTGGGAGCGGAGCAGAATCTTATCGGCATCTCCTATGAAATTGCAGAACGTCTCGAAAGGGAGGCCTTCCCTCCCCTGATTCCGCGTCACCCGGAACAGCCTATTCTGACAACCACCTTTGTCAACAACAACGATCTCAATCAAACATCCAATTTCAGTCGGATATTGCAGGAGCACCTTACTTCCAGGTTTGTTCAAATGGGGTATACCGTCAGAGAAATAAAGCTTCGCAATGAACTTGCCATTGCACCGCGAAGCGGCGAAACAATGCTTTCTCGCAATCTCCAGGACATCAAACCCAGTCAAGCGGCCCAGGCCGTTGCCGTTGGAACATATTCCATGACGGACGACATCATGTACATATCGGCACGGATGATAAACCCTGCCAATTCCACCATCATATCATCGGTTGACTATCGCATCATTCTCGATAAGAATATGCAGGCAATGTTTGGTATTGCCCCGCAAAAACATGAAACAGTAGATCCCATACAAGAACCGAAACAGTCGTTTATGACACGTCTGCTCTATTAATTACGGTTCAAAAGCATTCCTGGCCGGCCTGGAAATCCGGCTTAGCGGAACGATAAGGACTCTCTATCCAGAATTGTGATTTTCCGTCCATCTACGTTTATAAGCTCTTCATCGGACATTTTCGCAAAAATGCGCGACAAGGTTTCCGGAATAGTCCCGAGCAAACTTGCCAGTTGTCCTTTGGATATCTCCAATTCGATAACCTCCCCACCGCCTTGCTCTTCCTGCAGAAAAAGTAAATATCCTGCCAGGCGCGCCGGCACTTCTTTTAAAGACAGATCCTCTATCTGACTGGTAAAACGACGAAGCCGCATTGAGAGAATAGCAAGCATATTTAATGCTATAGATGGATTTTTATGCACCAGGTCGACAAATCTCTGCCGCGGAAAAAAAATCACTTTACTGGCGACAAGACACTCGGCGGACGCTGGAAAGGGCTGACCGTGAAATACCGGCACTTCACCAAAGGGTTCACCTGGTCCAAAAATGTGCAGGATATGCTCTTTCCCGGCTGGAGACATCTTGTAAATTTTTACCTTTCCTGTGGCAACCAGATAAAAGCCGATTCCTTCATCTCCATCAAAAAAAACATTTTCTCCTTTTCCAAAAGATTTTTCGAACCCGATTGCAGCCAGCTCAAGCAACTGCTGCTCCGGCAAACCGCTGAACAGTGTACACGTTCTTAATATCTCTTTCTTTGTCATCTCCCTGACCTTTTGTTTTTTTATTTAGTTGCACAGAGTGAAAATCTTCCTGTATCTTACAGACCATACAATGCGGCAGCGTAATTATCGAGATCCCCTGTGTACTAACCAAATAGTGTATTTCACATATTATTCAACTTTTCCATGATAATGATATCCAAGCCTCGAAAAATCATACACATTGACATGGATGCCTTTTTCGCCTCTGTGGAACAGCTTGATAATCCTCAACTGAGAAAAAGGCCTGTGATAGTTGGGGGTAATCCTCAGCAAAGAGGTGTAGTTGCCGCCTGCTCATACGAGGCCCGTCTTTTTGGCATTCATTCCGCAATGCCCTGCGCCACAGCTGCCAAGCTTTGTCCTGAAGCTATTTTTACAAAACCTCGCATGGCGCGCTACAAACAAGTATCCGCCCAAGTCATGGCGGTTTTCTCCGACTTCACGGATTTGGTTGAGCCTCTCTCACTTGATGAAGCCTTTCTCGATGTTACCGAAAACAAGATGGAAGCAGCGTCGGCAACCAGACTGGCGCAATGCATCCGACAGCGAATTTTCTCCGAAACAGGCCTGACTGCTTCAGCTGGAGTTTCCTATAATAAATTTTTGGCGAAAATTGCCTCCGACCTGAATAAACCGGATGGATTAAGCGTTATACCTCCAGAGGAAGCTCTTCATTTTCTCGACAGGCTTTCTGTCGCCAAGTTCCACGGCGTAGGCAAAGTAACAGAGAAAAAAATGGCAAACCTGGGTATCCATACCGGAAGAGATCTGCGCCGGTTCTCGAAAGAAGACCTGCTCCGCCACTTCGGAAAAACCGGTGCGTTCTTTTATGATATCGTACGAGGCAGAGACAATCGCCCCGTGTGCCCGGATAGAGTACGGAAATCAATTGGAAGCGAAACAACTCTGCAGCAAGACACTGCAGACAGAGAACAACTAGCTCAGATCCTGCAGCATCTCGCCATAAAAATTGAGAATATTCTCTTCCACAAAGATTGTGCTGCCGCCACAATAACCCTGAAAATCAGGTATCATGACTTCACGACCATCACACGCTCACTAACTGTTTCCTCTCCCGTTTGCAGCAGCAAAGATATTCTCATCCATGTTGATCGACTCAAAAATACCACCGAGATAGGGCGAAAGAAAGTCAGACTAGTCGGCATATCACTCTCAAAACTCTGCGATAGAAAGGAGAAAAAACCGTTCCAGCTACTCCTGCCTTTCTCTGATAGTACGAGCAGATCTTTGGCCTAATTTACTCTGCTGCTATGTCACTTTAAAAATCCTTATTGTGCACAGGTACTCGCTCGACTGCTCAAAATGTTCAGGCGTAAGATTTGCACAATGGCGCCACAAAAAGGCGCTCCGAAATTTTGACGCCGGTGCGAAAAATAACAATATGATTTACATTGTTGGATGGTTAAGGTAGACACATCAGAAAACAAAGGCGATCATACAGACTTATCAAACCACAACCTGTCCTGCAATTCCATGAAAGACCTTATCAAATCGATTTTCACCATCCTTGGATATGGTGGTAAAGCCATAACAATCTTTCGCAACATTATCATCAATTCTCTGTTTTTATTTATTATTTTCGCGATTGTCATTTCCTTCTTCACCAAAGAAGAGCAAAAGATTGCACAAGAGAGTGCCTTGCTGCTCAACATCTCCGGAAATATCGTTGAAGAGCAGCAGATCATCGACCCTCTCGGGGAATTTTTTAGCGATGTCATGGGATTTTCAAATATGCCGCAAGAGACCCTCTTACAGGACATACTTGATGCCATTAACAGCGCCGCCCATGATTCAAGGATAAAAGCGTTGGTTCTGGACATGAGCGAAATGGGACAAAGCTCCTTTAACCAGATACACGATATCGGTACTGCGCTGCAGAATTTTAAGGCCACCGGCAAATCCGTTATAGCGGCAGAAGATTTCTATTCCCAGAATAAATACCTGCTGGCCGGCTATGCCGACCAGATTTTTCTTAATCCGGCAGGTGTTGTGGATCTGCGTGGGCTGGGTTCGTACCGCCTCTATTTTCATGATGCCTTGGAAAAATTAAAAATAAACTATCATGTTTTCCGTGTGGGAGAGTACAAATCAGCTGTGGAGCCCATTACACGCAACTCCATGTCTGAAGAAGCGAGGCTGCAAAATTCCATCTGGCTCAAGGCATTATGGCAGGATTTCACTAAAAATATCAGTACAAAAAGAGGGATCCCGACAGAGACAATCGATGCCTACACTAACTCTATTGCAGATCTTCTCGAACGCGCCAACGGCGACACTGCCCAACTCGCTCTGGACACCAACCTGGTGGACGGACTCAAATCCCGTCATGAATTGCGCTCCTACCTCGCTGAAATCACTTCTCCATCAGCAGCATACGGCTTTCGGTATGTCTCCCTGAAAGAGTATCTGAAAAAAATTCCACGCTCCTATATTCACAAATCACAATCAGACAACACCATCGGAATAATTGTCGCCCAGGGAAACATTCTGCCGGGAGAACAGCCGGCAGGAAGTATCGGCAGCGACTCTTTGCTTAATCTACTCCGGGAAGCACGCAACGACAGGAGCATTAAAGCAGTGGTCCTTCGGATAAACTCTGGAGGGGGCTCGGTTTTTGCCTCTGAAATGATACGCCGGGAATTGCTGGTCCTGAAAAACAGCGGCAAGCCTTTTGTTATCTCCATGGGGAGCATGGCAGCCTCGGGCGGCTATTGGATTGCCGCCGAAGCTGATGAAATATGGGCCTATCCCACGACACTCACCGGCTCCATCGGTATTTTCGGTGCAATCCCCACTTTCGAAAACACTCTTGCCGGTCTTGGTATCTATAGTGATGGTATAGGAACCACGAAACTGTCATCAGGACTCGATCTGACGCAGCCTCTCTCCCCGGAGATTAAAAAAAGTGTACAGTTAAGCATAGAATATGGCTATCAGAAATTCCTCCATATTGTTTCTAGCGGCAGGCAACTGCCCCAGGATAAACTCAATCTTGTCGCCGAAGGACGTGTATTTGATGGTGTTACGGCACAGGAACTCGGTCTCGTCGACAAGCTCGGCAACCTGGAAGATGCCATAGCGTCGGCGGCCGCTCTTGCAAACCTGGAAAACTATAGCGCCGGTTATATCAAGGGCGCCGATTCATTCTCAGTGAAAATTCTACGGCAAATTCAGGGAAAGATAACAACCGCGACGGGAAGCGGAGAATATGGCAAAAGATTAAAAAAGGAACTTCAGGCTTTTACGGAATCGGCTGCTGATATACTGCTGTTCAACGATCCCCGAGGGATATACGCCCATTGCATGCTCAATATCTATTGAACATACTGCATAACCGCGGGAATTGATACCATCCACGGCCATGATGAATAAAGGAACAGAGCTGCAAGACTAAAACAACCCATGCCGGCCCATTCAATTTGAAAAAAAAACACGCTGTATATATCAATTTATTGCTCCTTTTTGCCTTGATATTTAGCATAATCCTGGCAACGGGGATGGGATACCTGCAGATATCACCTGCTGAGGTAATTCGCATTCTACTTAATTCTGTTTTTGCGGAATCCGTGTCATCGAGCGTTAACGAGGTTTTTCCGCTGGTGGTTCTGGATGTCCGTTTGCCTCGCATTCTTGCGGCCGTTCTGGTTGGAGGCGGACTCTCCGTCGCAGGCTGCGTCTTCCAGGCCATTCTTCTCAACCCTTTAGCCGATCCCTATACTCTGGGTATTTCTTCCGGAGCTGCCTTTGGCGCTGCCATTGCACTTATATTGAGTATCTTCGGCATTCTTCTTCCTTTCTGGTTTTCCGTACCTTTTTTTGCTTTTCTTGGTGCTCTGGCAACTCTTGCGGCCGTATTTTATCTAGCCTCGGCCGACAACCGCCTCTCCTCAAACACTCTTATTCTGTCAGGCGTAATTATCTCCGCCATACTTTCAGCCGGGATCGGCTTTATAAAATATCTGGCGGATGAAGACGTCAGTATCATTATTTTCTGGTTGATGGGAAGTCTGGTGGGGAAATCCTGGACCGATATTGTACTTGTCAGTATCCTTTTTCTACCCTCATTTTGTATAATTATGTTCTTTTCCCGTGATCTTAACATCATGTCACTGGGTGCAAAGACATCCGATACATTGGGAATCGAAACGGCCAGGGTACGCAAAACCCTTCTGATAAGCGCCTCCCTTATAACCGCGGCCTGTGTCTCTATTTCCGGGATAATAGGCTTTGTCGGTTTAATTATCCCCCATCTGTTGCGCCTCATGCTCGGCGCCGACAACCGAGCTTTACTGCCGGCCTGTTTTTTCGGTGGTGCCATATTACTTCTCTTTGCCGACACCATCACGAGAGCAATACTTCCTTCGGAATTACCCATAGGCGTTTTGACATCATTGATTGGCGGTCCATTCTTTTGTTATATCTTCCGAAAAAAGCAACTGGGACAGCTCTGATTATGAACAGCAAAGCTCTTTTCAATGTAACAGACGGCAGCTTTTCTTATGGAAAAGAAACGATTTTTTCCAACCTTTCATTTCAACTGCAACATGGGATCTTTTATGGTCTTATCGGGCCGAACGGCAGCGGCAAAAGTACCCTGATTGATTTGCTCATGGGAACCAGGCACCTTCAAGCAGGTTCAATCACTTTTCGCTCCCAGGCACTCCAGCATTACCGCAGGAGAGAACTGGCCCGTCACCTTGCTCTGGTACCGCAGCATTTTGTCGTCGGCTTTGATTTCAGCGTCTATGATATTGTAATGATGGGCAGGCACCCGCATATTCCGCGTTTTTCCAGCCCCTCGCCCCACGATCTTGCAGTGGTCGACGGTGTATTAGGTCTGCTTGATATAGAACATTTAAAAGATCGTCCGGTCATTCATCTCTCCGGGGGAGAAAAACAGCGTGTTATCGTCGCCAGAGCGCTGGCCCAGGAAACAGAAGTAATCATGCTGGATGAGGCCACCTCGAACCTTGATATCGAACATACTCTCGAAATAATGCGCGTTCTGCGTCAAAAAGTAAAAACAACACAAACCACTGTTGTTGCAGCAATCCATGACCTCAATCTGGCATCGGCTTTTTGTGATGAGTTCCTTGTTCTTAAAGACGGCACTCTCCGGGAAAAAGGACCTGTCGCTCATGTCCTTACAACGGAATTACTGCGCGATGTCTTTTCAGTTGATGCAACAATTCTTCACCACAGAGAATATCCCGGCATAGAGTTTGACATGCATTGATACATACAGGTTGTAACGTTTCAGCCCCACAAGAATGATCACCTCTGTCAGCTGCCACAACGTGTAACCGTATCAAAATTATTTACACAAAATTCTCTTTTTTTTCAGCTCCTCGCTACAGTTATACTACACCGACCATCCTTTTGTTTTCACATCATAAAAAGAGGACAGATAGGTATTTTTACCTATACCGGCCACAGTATTCCTACCTATTTACAAGGAAATAAATCATTGCTAGAAAATCAGGGACAATGGTTATTTTATGTGAATCATCAACTATCGGATTGTGCTATGGCTAAAAATAACGGGAAACCGGAAAACAGGAAGGCCAAGGTCTCCCTCGAAAACCAAACCTTTGACAACACCATTCGTTTTATTGTACCGATGCCTGGACGGCCACACTGGCCCAATGCCGCCTATCAGGTCCCCTACAAGAAGCTCCACACCTTCTCAGACCAATCGGGAGACTTTCCCCTGGAAGACTATCAGGCACAATTTCTAATGGAGAGAG
>CAYUPL010000077.1:0-14912 GCA_964446655.1 uncultured Desulfopila sp. | reverse complement strand
ACCTTGCTTCGCGCCTCGCATCCACGGCAACCTCGGCTGGTGAGAAATCCGGGCTAATTCCATGAATTGACTCCGATCTTTTTTCCGTTAGCATAAACTTCCACCGTGTTGGCTGACAAGACAAACCATTGTTCACAAACTTCCTCGCCTCGGTTTACCTCTTCCCATATCCGGCAGAATTGATTATCACGAATTTCCCAGGTACCCTGAATATTGATTTGCCTGTCGCTGTCGGTTATGGCCCAGCCATCTCCAGTGCCGCTTCCTGCCAAGTTCAGGATTCCATGGTACCCATGAGTTGGTCCGCCAAGTTGCAATACCTTCCCGCCTTTCAATACGTTCAGCAATTGTGCTCCGGTCAACTGCTTCTTGGGCAGGGAGGATTCAATTGCAGTCGATTTGTTATGGGTGACCTCGCCGACCCTTTCGAATGTAGTAATAGGTTCGTTTTTAAATTGGGAATACAATACACCGTCTTCAACCCAGAATTTCATCAGCCCTTCAGGGTTTGTTATGGTATTGCCGTCAACTCTGTTTGGCCGCCATTTTGCATTTCCTTGGCTCGAGTTAAGTCTTTGCCATTTATAGAAAAAGGCATATTTGCCGTTTTTTTTCCCAAACCAGGCCTCTCCCTTGACAATTTTGTTTTGTCCGATCCAGTGGCCGAAGAGATCGGGGTCGGGCTCTGAAACTACGGTACAGTAAACGTTTGGTTCGCCGGAAATGGCCTTGCTTACACTTCCGCTAGAAGTCTCTTTTGTCGTATTGCAGCTCAAGAGCATCAATGCCAGGCTGAAGACAACGACTGCTTTAAATGGATTTGAGAGAAAAGAAGGAGTTTTCATAGTACACCTCTTTTGTTGGTTTTTGTGGAATTAACTATGAAACAGCAGTGACGTACCCGCCTGAACGTTCTTGATAAGGTGGAAATGAAGCGCAAGGCAGCAATTATTACCTTGCGCTTCTCTTTTGGCCGAATCAATTCACTGAAAAGTCAAAGTAGCGTCGCTGCTTCCATCATCTCTGAAGGTCTTGTATATGTTATCACCCACTTTAAACCAGGTAGAGCATTTAATTGCGCCACCGCGGTGATCCATTTTTGAGCAGAATTTATCTCCCTCAAGGGAATATGTTCCTGTATAGGTTTTACCAGTGGAGCCGACGGCTGAAATTGTTCCGTCCGGCAATGTCGTCATCACGAAAGGATTGCCTTCTGAAGGGATTCCATTGGCGACTTGCTTCACTGCAAACAGTTCTTTAAATTCGATATTGGTTAAAGGTTTATTACCCTGATCCATCAACTTCTGTTTGGCGGATACGCATCCCCCAAGGATCAGCGCAACAAAGAAAAGGGCCGCTACTGCAATTATCCTACCGTGAAAGATCATTGTCTTCATGCTTTCCCCCTTATTTGGAGTTCTTTGTTTTTGAGATGTGATGTCTCGTTTACACTGCATCAGTGTTAAAGAAAAACCTGGAGTTCTCTCTAACCATGTATCGACACTTCTCGTCTTGCGCGCACTCTACAGACAAGCTACATCAATGAGCAGAAATAACTGATGTTCTCTGAAGTCTAGACATCACCTGAAAAATAATCAATGATATCAGTGTGATTTGTTTGTGACATTAGTGTGACATAACGGAGTCGGCTTGATCTGACGAGACTGCCATGGAATTTTAGAACAACAAGGCAAGGTCCTTTTCGGTCAATTTTCTTTTGATCCTCATAATGGTGAGATCTTTTCGGGCGCTTCCCGCAGAGTCCTGACTCCCAAGGACTGCCAGATGCTTTGTTGCCTGCTGGAACGGCCCCTGCATATCGTCAACAAGGATGACTTTTTTGCTGAAGGATGGTCGACTACAGCCTATCGAAAGGTCAGCAGCGCGTCCTTCGAACCATCAGAGCGGATCAACTCATAGCTGTTTTCCCCCACTCTATACCAGGTTGTGCATCTAACAGCCCCCTGATGATGATCAATCCTGGAACAGTATCTGTCTCCTTCGATGAAATACGTTCCCGGATAGCTTTCCGGTACCACTACCGCGTTTTGCGATCCGTCCGGCAGATAAGTGACAACGAACGAGCGGTTATATTTTGACAGTACGCCAGTGGCCACCGCCTTCTTTTTGAATATCTCTTTCAGTTCCATACCTGTAAGAGGTGTTCGCTTCCCCTCCATTTCCGTCTCTGCCATTCTCGCCTTCTCGGCGGCGCATCCTCCCTCGAGGAAGAGGATCGAAAGGACCACAAATACCGAAACGGTTCCGATACGTTTATCTGTTTTCATGGCTTCTCCCTTGTTGGTTAAGTTTAATGTTTCTGTACTCGGCATGCGGTACAGGCGGGCTGACCTGCAATTAGGCACCGACTTGCTCGTTGCTCTAATTGCTTCCGTCTGCACGCATCCCGAGAGAGCGCGAGCATTATAAAGCCGCAGCAGAATGACTGGAGTCTTCTGGTTGTCGGTTGTTCACCCTTCTTTTCGATGTCTCTGCCCAAACAATCAAACCTTTTGATAATGTAACATTTTCTTGACATTCTCCCTCAAGCCCTCTCCTGAAACAAATGCGTCTCCTTAAATCCGCTCTCGGATAATCCCACAAATTGGAGCTTCTTTTGCTGATTATCACACCTCACATTGTGACAATTAGAACGTTAGACACCTCATCTTACTTATCTCTTACATCCGTCGGTGCTCTCAGGGAGGGGAATGGAAAAATTTCTCGTTTACATTCCAGCAGTGGTAGAGAAAAACCACTACGCTGCCTGTGCAAAAAACAAACTAAATAGATGCAGTTTGCTCTAACCATGTGTTGACACTTCTCGTCTTGTGCGCACTGTATAGACAAGCTCCATCAATAAACAGAAACTACTGATGTTCTCTGAAGTCTAGACATCAACTGAGAAATAATCAATGATATCAGTGTGATTTGTTTGTGACATTAGTGTGACATAGATTAGCCTGCTTGATCTGACGAGACTGCCATGGGATTTCCAGAAAAACAAAAAAAGGTCGTTTTCGGTCAATTTTCCTTTGACCCACATAATGGTGAGATCTTCTCGGGTACTTCCCGCCGAGTCCTGACACCCAAGGACTGCCAGGTGCTTTGCTGCCTGCTGGAACGCCCCCTGCATATCGTCAACAAGGATGACATTTTTGCTAAAGTGTGGCCGGATACAAATGTCAGTGAAGGGGTTCTCAGAGCATGCATAAAGCGGATCCGTCGCCTCCTGGGAGATAAATATGCTGAGCCTGTTTATATAGAGACGGTTCAGGGTCGTGGCTATCGCTTTCTCTGCCGGGTGCAGCACACAGGTGAGGAGAACCATCCCGGTCATGGCGATATGGCGGCCTTGGTCCGTGACAGCATTACCGGCAGCAGAGCAATACCACAGGACAGGTATACTCATGCCATTGTCGGCAGGGAGAAAGAGATGCTGCTTTTGCTGGATGGAAAGGCCAAGGCAGCTACAGGAGCTGTCGTTGCTCTATTTATCAGCGGCAAGGCCGGCATAGGCAAAACAGCTCTGGTGCAAACCTTCATTACAGCAGTCGGGAATGAAAAAAGCAGTATTCTTCTTCACGGACAGTGCAATAGGATAGCTGAGGCGAGAGAGCCCTGCTTCCCCGTGCTTGACGCGCTGGAAGGACTCATGGAAGCCTACGGGAGTCACGATTTCAAGGCATTGCTTCGTACCTATGCGCCAATGTGGCTGCTTCATTTTCCCTGGCTGATGACAGATGAGGAGAAAACGGTACTTGCCGGGCAATTGCAGGGAGTATCCGTCACCAGGATGGTCAGGGAATTTTCGGTACTGCTGGAGACTGTATCTCGGGAAATTCCGGTAACGCTCATCATAGAAGATCTGCACTGGGCAGATGAACAGACGATTTCGATTCTGATTAACATCATGCAGAAGGGAGACAAGGCGAGGATATTGCTTGTTGGTACATTCCGCCCGCAGTATTCCAGGACAGTTCCTTTCTCCGGGCTTTTTTCCGTTCTTCTGGCCCAACCTGATTGCTCACATCAGCGATTGTCGCCCCTCTGTGAGACCAATATACGCCACTATCTCTTACAAAGCAATGCATCGTACCGGGATGTCGATGGGCTGGCCTCATGGCTCTACAAAAACACCGAGGGGTTGCCATTGTTCATGCACCATCTCTACAGCCATGCATTAGCCGAGGGGTGGCTGATGAGCAATTGTAGTGATTTGTTTTACAATAGAAAGATTCCTCAAAATTTACGGGATCTGATCAACTGTCGGATAGAGAAGTTGAGTCAATTAGAGCAGCAATTTCTCGAATTTGTCAGCGTTTTTGGTATGAGCTTTAACACACATTACCTGGACAGCGAAGACACTGGGCTCACTCTTTCCGTTGAACAGTGTGCCGAAAAACTTACCAGAGGGTATGAGTTTTTACATCGTTCAGGGGACAAGGCATATCCGGGCGGCAGCATTGGTGCTGTTTATAGTTTCAGCCATTCCTGGTTTCAAAAGGTTGCCTATGAGCGACTGGCACCACAGAAACGAGCCTATTATCATCATAGAATCGGCTTAAAGCTCGAACAGCTCTTTCAAGACAGAGTTACCGAAGTTGCTCCTGCTGTGGCGCTGCATTTCGAAAAAGGAGGGGATATTTCCAAGGCGGTGCACTACCGGAATATTGCCGGTCAGGTAGCCTTCAGCAAGTTTTCCACCGATGAGGCTCTTCGACATTTCAACCGTGGCCTCAAACTCTTCAATTCACTTTCCGAGTTCGAAAAACAGGATCTCGACGAGCTTGACATGCTTGTTCCCCTGGGTTCAACATTGGTGGCAACCAAAGGCTATGCTCATCCCGAAGTGGAACGTATTTACCAACGGGCTCACTCCTTATGTTTGGAAGCAGAGAAAAGACCGCAACTTCTGCCGACCCTCTATGGCTTATGCAACTACTATATGGTACGAGGAGAGTTCGAACCCTGCCTGGAATTGCTCAAAATATTTATCGATCTTGCCACTAACTCTGAGAGCCGTGATGCTCTGCTCTGGGGATATTCGGTGGCATGCATGGTCAAATGGTATCAGGGCGATTATAGAGGGAGCTGTAAATTCGCGAGTTGTGGTCTGGAACACTATAACCCGGCCAGTCAACGCAAGAACAGTTTCCTTTTCGGTATGGACGCAGGTCTGGTGTGCATGATGCATAATGCCCTGGCTCAATGGATTATGGGATACCCGCAACGTGGCCGGAAAGAGATGGACAGGGCACTGGAAATTGCCGCTGAATATGGCACACCCTTTATGTACGCCTTTGCCCTGTGTTTTTCCGCCTGGTTGCAGTCGTTTTTGAGGAATTATGCCAGTTCCAATAGCTATGCACGTTCGTCACTCCAACTAGCCGCTGAACATGGAATCGAATATTGGAATATTCAGGCATCAATCCTGTGGGAGTGGTCGAATATGATGGAAAACGGCAAGGGCGCTACTGCTGTGCTGCAGGGATATATTAATGCTCACCGGGCTGCGGGGGCCAGACTGATTCATGGCAAATTCCTTTTTCTCCTGGCCGAGTGCCATGCCCAAAAGGGAGATTTTTCCAAGGCATTATCCTGCCTTGACGATGGGTTACAGGTAACAGAAAACTGTGGTGAAGACTGGTGGAAGGCCGAATTTTTCAGGCTTAAGGGCGATCTCCTGCTTAAATCGGGTCGAAACAACAGAGTCGGCAGAGAAGAGAATTTTGCCGAGGTAGAAAATTTCTACCTGCAGGCGATCAATATTGCTAGAGACCAGTCGGCAAAATCCCTTGAACTGCGCGCGGCGATGAGTCTCTGTAGTCTCAATGTATTCTCAGAGAAAAGTGAAGAGACCAAGAAAGTGTTAGGGAATGTTTATCAAACATTTACCGAAGGGTTTGATACCCATGACCTGCAAAGGGCAAGGCAATTGCTTAACTCGTAAGACGCTGAAATATTGTGAAAAAATGCTGAGGATCGAAGAAAAATTGCCGCAAAACTAGAGTGGTATTTCACCTCAATGTCGTACCTTTCTCACCAACACCTTACCCCGCCGAGCCGTCGGCAGGATTCTGCAGGGCCATTATTCTGCGGCCGCAGTCGGATTTGTAGGAATAGTCCAGGCCGTTGACCGACTGGAGGTGGTCGTCGGCCAGGAAATCGGCGGTGTGGTAATCACGGATGAGAGCGCCCTTGTGCATGACGATGGTACGGGTGCTCAGCCGTTCGATAAAATAAAGATCGTGGGTGATGATGATGGTTGTCAGGCCGAGATTTTCCAGAATCTCGATAAGCAGCTCCTCTCCCTGAGGATCGAGTCCGGCGGTGGGTTCATCCAGAATCAGCATCTCGGGGTGCATACTCAGCGCAGCGGCGATGGCCAGCCGCTTGCGTTCGCCGCCGCTCATATTGAGTGGAACTTTTTCGATATATTCGAGCAAATGTACCCGGCTAAGGGCCTCTTCCACCCGGAGCTGCAAGGCCTCTTTTTTTATGCCCATCTGTCTGGGGCCGAAGGCGACTTCATCCCGGCAGGACGGGGTAAAGAGCTGGTCGGCCGAATTCTGAAAAACCATGCCGACCCGCCGCCACAGGGTTTTGCGTAGCGCTGGGGTTACCGGTTTGCCGCCGTAGAAAAAAAAGCCCTTGCCCTGGTTGAGACCGAGGAGGCAGGCTGCCAGTGTTGATTTGCCGGCCCCGTTTTCCCCTACCAGCGCCAGGGTGTCACCATTTCTGATAATCAGGTTGACATCACAGAGCCCGGGCGTGCCGTCTCTGTAGCGGAAGAAGTAGTGCTGCAGCTCCATAAGCGGCGGCTGTGTCTCTGCGGTGGGGACATGGACAGCATCGCAGTGATGCTCGTGGGTTTGATGATGATGGTGATGGACATTAACGGTTTGATGGTTACCACAGCAGTTGAAGCGGAAGGTGAAGTCAAGGCCGTGCTCCCGCAGGGAATCGCGCTGCGACACCAGCCGGTTGAAGGAATAGTCGTGATGGATCGCGCCGCAGCTCATAACCACGGCCCGTTCGCAGAGGTCATAGAGAAAAAGCAGGTCATGATCGATGATGATCAGGGTGCCTTTGTACTGGCAGAGCAGCTCTTTGAATATCCTCTCCTGGCGCGGGTCAAGGTTGGCGGTTGGTTCATCGAGGATCAGAATCTCCGGATTCATGGCCATAATGGCTGCAAAAGCAGCCCGTTTCTTCTGGCCGTAGCTGAGCAGGTGGGCCGGTTTGTAGCGCAGGGTCTCCAGGCCGACCACCGTGAGCTGCTCCAGGACTCTGGCACTGACGGTTTCCTCATCCAGGCCCTGGTTCATGGGGCCGAAGGCGACATCTTCATTGAGAGAATTGCAGAACAGATGATCGTCGGGATCCTGAAAAAGCACCCCGGCATTACAACGCATCTCGCCAAGTGCCGCATCATCCAGAGGCCGGCCTTTGTAATATACACTCCCTTCGCTGCAGCCGAGCAATCCATTGAGAAGCTTGACCAACGTCGTTTTGCCGGAACCGTTGCGGCCCACCAGGGCAATCCGGTCACCAGGGTAGATATTAAGTGAAATCTCATGCAGGGCAACGGTTGTGTCCGGATACCGGAAGCTGACGTTTTCCAGGGAAAACAGAGGCGAGCCGCCTTTGCCGTAATTGTGGTCATCGGACATGTAATGCATACGAATAAAAAAAACTCGACGAGTAGAAAAGATTACTGCCCGGTACGCAGTTTCTCCCAGTATTGCTGATACACTTCCAGGGCTGGGCCGACATCCATCTGAAATTCGCCCTGGGCGACGATCTCGGCCGGTGGAAAAATTGTGGCGCTGTTGCGTACCTTTTCATCCAGCAGTGGCAGAGCAGCTTTAACCGGGGTGGCGTAACCGTTTTGTTCGACACAGATTTTGGCAATTTCCGGCTGCAGCATAAAGTTGATAAAGGCATGGGCCGCTTTGGGATTACGGGCGCTTTTGGGAATAACAAAGCTGTCCACCCAGAAGTTCGCCCCTTCGGTGGGATAGATGTAGCGGATGTCGGGATTCTCCTCCTGTGCCATCCAGGCCTCTCCGTTCCAGATCATACCCAGGTTGACTTCTCCGGCCAGATAGGGCAGGCGGGGAGAATCGCTGTTGAAAAGAAGGACGTTGGGCATCAGTTCCTTAAGCAGCACATAGGCCTCTTCGATCTGCTTGGGATCGCTGCTGTTACTGCTGTATCCCTTGATTTTCAAAGCCATATGGAACACCTCACGCATATCGTCCTGGAGAAGCAGTCCTCTTTTAAATTCCGGCCGCCACAGATCCATCCAGGAGGTGATGCTTGCCGGATCGATGGCTGCAGCATTGACTCCTATGCCGGTGGACCCCCACATATAGGGAATGGAATAGCTATTGTTTTTATCATAGTCCTTGTGCAGCAGGGCCGGATCAAGTCCTTTCATGTTGGAGAGAAGAGCGTGGTCCAACGGTTGCAGCATGCCTTCTCTTCCCATCTTGTCGACAAAGTAGGTGGAGGGAACCGCAACGTCATAGCCGTCATCCTTGATCAACTTTAATTTGGCATACATGGTTTCGTTGCTGTCGTAGGTGGTATACACCACTTCAATACCGGTCTCGGCGGTGAACATCTCCAGTACGGACTCGGGAAGATATTCCGTCCAGTTGTAGACATAAACCTTGTCGGCGGCGCTAGCAGAGGTTCCGCTCAAGAGAGTTCCCAGCAGCAGAGCGATGATCTTAATCCGGTTTCTCATATCCTTTTTTCTCCTTCAGTATGATTTGACTGACAATAACCAGAAGCAGCGATAACAGTACCATCAAGGTGGCAAGCGCGTTCACCTCCGGCTTGACTCCGACTTTTACCATGGAAAAGATTTTCAGAGGCAAAACATCGTAGCTAGGTCCCGTCACAAATGAACTGACGATAACATCATCCAGTGAAAGGGTAAACGACAAAAGCCAGCAGGAAATCAGGGCGGGGCGCATCATGGGTAAAAGTACCCGGGTGACGATGGACTTTTCCGAAGCGCCCAGATCCCGAGCCGCGTTAAGAAGATTTGGATCGAAGCCCTGCAACCGTGCCACCACCGTCATGATGGTGAAGGGCAGGCAAAAGGTTATATGGGCCAGCAGAAGAGACCAGAAACCAAGAGAAATCCCCATGCCGACAAACAGCACCAGCAGGGCGATGGCCAGAATGATATCGGGAGCCATCATTAAGGTGATGGTTGTCCCCTGAATGATGCGGCGGCCGGGAAAACGATAGCGGGTCAGGCCGATACCTGCCAGGGCTCCGATAATGGTTGCCAGGGTGGCGGCACAGACGGCGATGGTAAGGGAGTGTCTGGCCGCCTCCATCAAAGAGGTGTTGCGGGCCATGGAAACAAACCACTCCAGAGTAAAGCCGTCCCATCTCATGCCGTAGCGATTTTTATTGAAACCGTTGACTACCAGAACGGCGATGGGCAGATAGAGAAAAACGAAGATGCCGGCAAAATAGAAAAAGCGCAGATTTTTCATGTCTTTTTCTCCCTTTGCGACATTTTACGGACCAGCAGGCCGTATCCGGCAAGCATAACGGCCATCACCACAATAAGAAGAACACTGGTTGCCGAACCCAGCGGCCAGTTGCGGGCGTTAAGGAACTGCTGCTGGATCAGGTTGCCGATGAGCAGCTGACGGGCGCCGCCGAGAAGAGAGGCAACATAAAAAAGGCCCATTGTCGGAACAAAGACCATGACACAGCCGGCCACAATGCCCGGCAGGGTCAGCGGCAGAATCACTTTTCTCAGGGTCTGCAGAGCACCGGCGCCGAGATCGCGGGCGGCTTCGACAAGTTGATAGTTGAGCTTCTCTACACTGGCATAGAGAGGCAGTATCATAAAAGGCAGCATCAAATAAAAAAGGCCGGTCACCACGGCGAAATCGGTATACATAAAGCGTATCGGAGTGTCGATAATCCCAAGAGAGAGTAGCGCCTTGTTTAAAATACCTTGAGTGCCCAGAACCATGCGGATAGCGTAGGTGCGTACCAGCGAATTGGTCCAGAAAGGGATCATTAAAAGGACCAGGGCCGCGGTTCGCCAGCCGGGCGAAAGGCGTGCCGTGTACCAGGCAAAAGGGTAGCCGATAACAAGACAGAGAAATGTGGTGATAAGGGCCAGTTGCAGAGAGCGCCAGATGACTTTGATATAGACCGGATCGGCCAGTTGGGCATAGGCATCCGTGGAAAATTCCAAGCGCACCAGCTGCATGGGATCGTGGGCCAGAAAGCTTGTGCCGATCAAAAGAAGAAGCGGCACCACACCAAGGAGTACCAGCCAGCCGGAAACCAGAGCAATGATGAAGAATTTTGTCTTGCTTTCAACCTTCATCGGGTAATACGACCTCCCAGCCTTTAACCCAGGAAACCATGACCCGTTCTCCGACCCGGTAGTCGAAATCGGGGTCGTCTTCGTCAAAGAACTCACAGGCCTTGATTTTCAGACCATTGTCCAGATGTATCCAGGTGTCCAGGGTGCTGCCGCGGTAGCCGCGTTCGGCAATGCTCCCCGTAAAAACAGTCATTCCTTCCTGCTCTTTTTGATAGAGGCGGAGGTCTTCGGGGCGGAGCAGAAGAACAACATTTTGGCCGGCTTGCAGATTTCTTTTGTTGCCGGCATGGACGATCTGATCACCTATCCGTATTTTGACCTGACCGCTGTCGCCCTCGCCTAGAATGACTCCTGGGAAAGTGTTTATTTCACCTATGAATCTGGCGACATAGAGGTTTTCCGGCTCTTCATAGACTTGCCGGGGAGTGCCCAGCTGGGCGATGCGTCCATCCTGGATGACCACAACCCTGTCGGACATAGACAGGGCCTCATCCTGGTCGTGAGTGACGAAAATAAAAGAGATACCGAGTTCGCGCTGCAGCCGTTTCAGTTCGACCTGCATCTCGCGGCGCAGCCGGGCGTCCAGGGCGGAGAGTGGTTCATCAAGAAGCAGAATACGCGGTTTGTTCACAGTCGCTCTGGCCATGGCGACTCGCTGCTGCTGCCCGCCGGAGAGCTGGTGCGGGTACCTTCCGGCGAAACCTGTCATCTGCACCTGGGTCAGTGCCTGGGTCACTCGGCTTTGCAATTCCTCTCCCTTTACTCTTTGCAACCGCAGACCAAAGGCGACATTTTCAAAGACAGTAAGGTGGGGAAAAAGGGCATAACTTTGAAAGACTGTATTGACTTTACGTTTTTCCGCCGGCAGCGAGAGCAGATTCTTGCCGTCAAGGAGGATTGTGCCGGAATCGGGCTCTTCAAACCCGGCCACAATCCGTAACAAGGTGGTTTTGCCGCATCCCGAAGGACCAAGAAGGGTGATAAACTCACCATTCCGCACTTCCAGGTGGAAATCGGAGAGGATCTGCTGGTTGGAAAATGTCTTGCACAGCCCAGCTATGGAAAGAACCGAGTTTGCCATCGATCCCCCTGTATTTTTTTGATATTACATGATTATTACAACTCTATCCGTTCTGTAAGTCCACCAAAATATCGTATTCCGCACCTCCTTGTCAATTTTATTTCAGAGAGAAAAGAAAGACAGTTTTGACGCAATCACATTTGGATGTATGAAGGGATGTGATGATTCAATGAATAAAGGGGATGCTGTAGAGTCGATCAACTGCCAATAGGAGCAGACCCAGGAAAAGCCACAGGGCTGCCTTGAGCCAATCCTTTGGTGTGGTTTGAAAACGGACGAAGGAGGGAAACTTTCCGTCATAGCCGCGACAGAGCATGGCCTCGTAGACCCGCTGGGTTCGTTCGAAAGAGCGGACGAACAGCATACCGAAAAAGTTTCCCATGGCGTTCATGGTGGCGATATTGGTGCCCGGCGTAAAGCCCCTGACCCGCATACCCCGGTACATCCGTTGTATCTCCTGGAGAAAGACAAAGATATAGCGGTGCGAGAGGAGTATCATCTGGCTGATGGAATCGGGTAGACCGAGGCGGGAGAGACTTTGCAGGGTCACAGCCAATGGAGCGGTCCCGAAGAGCGGTTCCATCAGCAGGGCAACAGCACAAGCCTTTAGGACAATCTTCAGGGCGACGATGAAACCTGCCGTATGAAAAGGGAAATGTGCCAGTCCGGGAAAGTAGATGAGCGTTTCATCACCGCGTAGAGGTGATGTAAAAGGGACGACCAGAAGAAACATCGATAAAAAACCGACCATGGCCAGTAACCGCTTTGCCGTTCTGGCAAAGGGGATCCGGCAGGCAACCACGGCAATACAAGACACCAGCAGAGCGATGCTGGTGTAGAGAAGAGATTGCAGGGAAACCACCATAAAACAGTACGGCAGGAGTGTGGCGATTTTAATTCGGGAATCCCATTGATGGAAAAAGGAAATTCGGTCGGCATAAGCATCGATGGTAGGTACTGACCAGTCCGGACCGCCATTGCGTCCTGAATTATCCTGTGCGCGTTTTCGCCGGAGGAGCAGGCGGAGCAGCACGATACCGAGAACCAGTATACTTATTGCTGCCGGCAGAGTGGCAGCGGAGATATGGATTTCAGCCTGCGGATTCATTGGCGCAGGCGCGAAGTGTCAAGCAGTTCGGGTTTGACCTTGAAGAGAAAGGAGACGGCAAAGGCGGAAACTCCGGCTTCGACTATAAAAACCGGGATATGGGCCGCCAGGGCGATCTTGGCCACACCGGCAAAATCTTCTCCGGCGGTGGCCAGCAGTCCTGCCAGCAGAGTTGCTGCCAGCAGTGTGCCCAGCCCGCCGCAGATACCGCCTGCGATGGTGTGGCTGAGCACTGTTTTGCCGCGTATAAGGTGAAACAGCAGACCGCAGACTAGAGCGGGCAGGCCCATCATGACGCCATTGGCGCCGAGAGCGGTAAGGCCTCCGAACTGGAACAGAATCGACTGTAGAAAAAGACCGAGGAGGATCGATAAAAAGGCGACGGGGCCGAGCAGCGCTCCGACGATGCCGGGAAGGACCAGATGAACGCTGGTGGGGCCGAAGGGCAGGTGGATCAGTGAGGCGACAAAAAAAGCGGATGTCACCACGGCTATCTTGGGGAGGTCTTCGTTTTTTATCCGGCGCAGACTCCAGGCCGCACCGGCGAAGGAGATCCCATAGGCGGCAATGGTTATCGCAGTGGGCAGAACTCCGTCGGAAATATGCATGGCTCAGTGCTCTCCCCTGTTCTTCTTTTTGCGTGAGGCAATATAAGCGGCCACCCCGAAGAGCCCTATTATATAGCCGATACCTCCCATGATTTCACTGATACCCGGCTTGTCCAGCTGCTGGCTGAGAACGGCGATTTCGCGTTTGATCCGGCCCAGCTCACGTGAGGTCTTTTTCTCCTGTTCCTGCAGTAGTGCAATGATTTCCAGATAGCCGGTCTCCGTAGAGTTATCGCCATTTGAGGATAGAGCGGCTACGCCCTGTTGCTCTTCCGCTGCAGGTGCGGCAACTGGTGCGCACACTCCGCAGAGGAGAACGAAAGAGCAAATCCGCAATACTGTCAGATATCGTGTCATTACCATGCCTGTTTTGTTTCACATTTCCTCTTTTTTGAGGAGAAAGGTACTTTTATGCCCCATGGAGGCATTGAGAACAATGGTGAGATCCTCCTGTTGCGCTGGAAGAGGGAAGGAAAAATTGCCCTCCTGGTCGGTCTTGCCTTGAGCCAGTATTTCTCCCGAAGGGGTGATAACTTCAATGCTGCCGTCTGCAACTGTTTTACCATCGGGGAAATAGCTTTCCGTATAGACGACATTGCTTTCCACATAGGCAAATATATTGACCTTATGAGCAAGAGCCGGCAATGCTGCGAAAAGAACGATGGTAAAAGCCACACAGGCCTTTGCGACTGGAGATGAGAATCGTTTCGGCATGATAAGCTCCTTCTGCCTGGTAATAAACAGTTATCGCCGGAGGTGCTTTGGGGCGGAAATTATTAAAATTTAGCTCTGTATGGTAAAGAAGCTCCAGGAAGCTCCTTTACCTGGAAATTTAGGGGAAGTCAATGGTACGTACCCAATAGACGGCACCTATTTCAATACCTTTTTCAACGCCGTCTTTTTCCATGGTGGCTGAACCTTCATTCAAAGCGGCAAAGCCCCACCAGCCGGCCTTGGGCATGGCATAGGAAAAGACCCCGTTGCCATCCGCCTTCACCACCTGGGTAATATAGGGATCACTCGGAGCATGGAGCATTGTGGTGTTGCCGGGAGATTCGTTCAGATATTCCACTTCCACCTCGGCACCCGGCACCGGTTCGCCGTTGACGAGCACTTGTCCGGTGAAGATGTTACCGGACCACAGGCCATAGGGACGCGTCAAGGGAATTATTTCTGTCTCAAGCCCCACAGGCTCGTCCCAGCCCTCTTCCAGCCCCAGGGCATTGACGCAGACCTTGGTATAATGAATAATGAAAACATCTTCGGCCGGTTCCCAGTACGGCGCGGGCTCGACATAAAAGGTGTGGTCGCCGGGACGTTTGATCTGATACGCACTCTGCCAGAAAGTGAAATCATTGTCCTGATCACTGCTTTTGCCTTTGGCCGCCTGCAGGGTGGCGAGCAGGTCGGTTTTTTCCCCATTGTGCAGGACGCCGAATTGCTTCGGCATTTCCATTTCCATATAGTGCCCCTCCATGGGATGGATGAATTTTACGGCCATGGTTATTTTTTTGGCGTCATCCTGGCTGACGATATCATCCGAGGGAACAAGGGTGCCGAAATGAGCAGAGCCGGTGGTTGTCAAGCCAAGTAAAAAGATGGCTGCTGCTGTGGCGGCGACATGGTTTTTCCTCTTCATTCTTTCTCCTTTCTCTGAAATTTTTATCTGATTACGTACGAAACTCAGCCAAATCGCATGCGCTGCCAGTGACTCGGCAGCTAGGGGACTGATTTTAT